>NZ_CP135435.1:1276704-1915057 GCF_032341175.1 Bacillus sp. DTU_2020_1000418_1_SI_GHA_SEK_038
GCGGAATATATGGCGGAGTATTTTCCCCAACGGAAGCAGCCGTCGTCGCTGTAGTTTATGCAATAATAATTGGAGCCTTTGTTCATAAAGAACTGTCAATGAAAGATATTTATGATTGTTTACGAGAAGCAATTGTTATTAACGCAACAACGATGATTATTATCGGTTTATCTATTTCCTTTGCGTATATTATGACACTTGAACAAATTCCGAATAGTATCGCTATTTTTATAACAGAGTTATCAAGTAATCCGCTTGTGATTTTATTGATTATTAATATATTGTTACTTATTGTTGGAATGTTTATCGATACAATTTCCGCTTTAATCGTCTTATCTCCAATCTTATTACCAATTGTTACGGCCGTAGGTGTGGATCCTGTTCATTTTGGTGTTATTTTGGTATCAAATTTAGCAATTGGGTTTATTACTCCTCCGCTTGGTGTTAATTTATTTGTTGCATCTAGTATAAGTGGAATAAAGATAGAAAAGATTATTATTGGTATTTTGCCATTTTTATTGTCTATGATTATCTGTTTACTAGTTATCACGTATGTACCAGCACTATCCACATGGTTGCCGTTAATGCTTGATTAAAATTCATAGAGATTTATAAAGGTAATTTAAAGTATTTGATGATAAACCGGTGGCAGGCAAGAGTATCTGAAAGAACATTCTAGAATTTAAAAAAGCAGAAGGATGAAAGGTTGATGTAAATAATGGCACTTACATTAAATTCACATGTTTTAAATTTGGGAATCTCAGGGATTCGGACTTTTTCCAATCAGTTAGCAAATTTTCCTGATGCAATTAATCTTACAATTGGACAACCAGATTTCCCCACACCACAGCATATAAAAGAAGCGGCTATATCCTCAATTTTGGCTGATTACACAGGCTATTCTCATAACGCTGGACTACTATCTCTACGCCAAGAAGTTCAATCTTTTTTCTTCGATCGATATAACCTGTCTTACCGCGCAGAGGATGAAATTTATATTACAGTTGGAGCAAGTGAAGCGCTTGATATAGCCTTCCGGACAATACTTGAAGAAGGTGATGAAGTTATATTATTTGCACCTGTATATCCTGGCTATATTCCGGTAATAGAACTATGTGGTGCAGTACCAATTTTAATAGATACATCCGGAACTGATTTTAAACCAACACTTGATCAAATAAAGAAGGCTGTAACACCAAAAACGAAAGCCATTTTATTTAACTATCCATCTAATCCAACGGGAGTAATCCTTACTAGGGATGAAATACGGACGCTGACGGATTGGATTAGAACGCAGGAGTTATTCGTAGTGTCAGATGAAATCTACAGTGAAAATACGTTTGGAAGCAAGCATGTTTCTTTTGCATCAATGGAAGGAATGCGAGAACGCACAATAATTATTCATGGGTTATCTAAGTCTCACTCTATGACAGGCTGGCGAATTGGCTTTACTATGGCTCCGGCATTCCTAATAGAACAAATGATAAAAGTCCATTTATATAGCGTAACTTGTGCCCCTGTTACTAGTCAATATGCTGCAATCCAGGCATTGCGTTATGGGCGTGATGATTCCGATGCAATGAACAAAGAGTATGTAAAAAGACTTGACTTTTTATATAACCGCTTGAGAGAAATGGGGCTAGAAACCATGAAGCCTTCTGGAGCCTTTTATATTTTTCCAAAGATTCCATCGATATTTCCAGATTCATACACCTTTGCTACACAGTTGCTTACAGAAGGTGGCGTTGCTGTCGTACCAGGCAGTGCATTCTCATCTTTTGGAGAAGGTTATTTCAGAATTTCGTATGCCTATTCGATGGATATATTAAAGGAAGGGCTTGATCGGCTAGAGAAGTTCTTACAAAATCATTGTATTAAAGGAGTCTAAGAACAACGAAGACTTACTTAGTAGAACTTTCAAATCTATTGGTCCTATTTTGAACGATTAATCATGATGAGAAAGATGGGAGAGGTTAACTTTGAACATAGGAAAATATCAAGATAGCCTTCGTGATAAACGTGTTGTTATAACCGGTGGTGCCAGTGGAATCGGTTTAGCTACTGCCATTCGATTTGCAAACGAGGAAGCAATTGTTACGATCATTGATAATAACCAGGATTCATTGGAAAAAGTATTAAATGAATATTCAACAATTAAACATGGAGTAGTTGCAGATGTAAGTTGTCACGAGAGTGTGCGTAATGCTTTTCTTGAAATTGATCATTTGGCAGGAGGTGTGGATATTCTTATTGCAAATGCAGGAATAAGTATAAGATCTAATTTTATTGACATTACTCCGGAGCAATGGGAAAAGGTGATAGGGGTTAATCTCAATGGCATATTTTACACTGCACAAGAAGCAGCAAAAAGAATGCTTAATCAGGGGCATGGTGTAATTTTAATGACGGCCTCGACCAATGGTTTAGTTGGTCATCCATATTACGCAGATTATAATGCCTCAAAAGCCGGTGTGAATCTTTTAGCACGAACAATGGCTTTAGAACTAGCTCCGACGATTCGAGTAAATACAGTCTGCCCTGGATACGTCCTCACACCGATGCAACTTGCAGAGTACAGTCCAGAAGCATTAGAGCAAGTAAATGAAAAAATCCCTTTAAAGAGACATGCCAAACCTGAGGAGGTTGCAGGATTGTATGCATTTTTAGCATCTTCGGAGGCGAAGTATATTACAGGGCAGCATATTCCTATTGATGGGGGAGAACTCGCTTAAAAGACAAGGCACGTTGGCGATTCCGAGTATGGGAACCTTATTTGACAGTACCGTTTACGTATTGGCTGTTAACACTTTTAATAACGTATTTACTTAATAATGTTGAAAGGAGGTTGTTGAACACATGATTAAAGTGAAAAATTTAAAGAAAAAATTCGGAGATATAGAGGTTTTAAGGGATATTAATATACAGATTAAGGAAAAGGAAGTTGTAGTAGTAATCGGTCCCTCTGGTTCTGGGAAATCGACATTCCTCCGCTGTATAAATAATTTAGAAGAAATATCATCAGGTGATATTTATATAAATGACATAAACATTTCCAATCATAAGGTGAATATTAATGAGATGCGGGCAGATGTCGGCATGGTTTTCCAACAATTTAATTTATTCCCTCATAAAACCGTTTTAGAAAATATCACTTTAGCTCCTATGAAGGTTCGCAAAAGAAAAAAGCAAGAAGCAGAAGAAAAAGCATTTAAATTACTTGAAAAAGTAGGGCTTGTAAGTAAAGCAGATGCATATCCAGATTCATTGTCGGGTGGACAAAAACAAAGAATTGCCATTGCTAGAGCATTAGCAATGGAACCGAAAATTATGTTATTCGATGAACCGACATCAGCCTTAGACCCTGAAATGGTCGGGGAAGTTTTAGCAGTGATGAAGGACTTGGCGCACGAAGGAATGACGATGGTCGTTGTTACGCATGAAATGGGTTTTGCTAGAGAAGTTGGGGATCGAGTCGTTTTCATGGATGAAGGCTATGTCATAGAGGAAGCCTCTCCTGTAACCTTATTTTCTGAGCCTAAAAATGAACGAACGATTGCGTTTCTTTCGAAAGTATTATAAATAGAAGATTTGTGACTTTTGTTATCTGAATTTTCCAAAATGATGAAGGAGTGAATGTAATGAAAAGTAAAAAGAAACTATTTCTAGTATCAATCATCTCGATTATCTTTCTATTGATTTTAGGAGGATGCGGAAGTAACTCGACTTCAAACCAAGCAGATAAACCGGGGTCTGATACAAAAGGGACAGAATCTAAAGAGGATATGAAGCTTGTTCATGATGGGAAGCTCACCTTTGCCATGAGTGGATTACTTAAACCATTAAATTACAAAGAAAATGACAAGCTGGTAGGCTTTGATGTGGAGATAGGAACTGAGATTGCAAAACGTATCGGCTTGGAGCCAAATCCGGTTACAAATCCATGGGAAACAATTCTTCAAGGATTAAAAGGGAAAAAATATGATGTCATTATTGGAAGCATGACAGCCACGGAAGAACGTTTAAAACAGGTTGACTTTTCCATTCCATATTATATCTCTGGAGCGCAAATTTTCGTAGCCGAAGAAAACAATACCATTCAAACTAAAGATGACGTGAAGGATAAAATTATTGGTGTCGTTCAAGCAAGCACCCATAAAGAAGTGGCAGAAAGCTATACTGATAAAGTGAAAGCGTATCCAAGTGAAGTATTTGCTTTACAAGATTTAGGTCCAGGACGTATTGATGCGGTTATTACCGATAAAATTGTCGGGGTATCAGCAATCAAAGAGCAAGGTTTAAAAATAAAACCAATTGACGGGGTACTAAATCAGGAAAATATTGCAGTTGCTATAAATAAAGATCATCAAGTGCTGCTGGATAAGATTAATCAAGCGATAAATGAAATTATAGAGGACGGCACGTACGAAGAAATAAGCAAGAAATGGTTTGGATTAAACATTATGGAAAAGAAGTAAACTCGATTAAAAAGTTATTAAGCTTACACTTTTAAAGGGGCTAACTTACTATGAATTTTTTTGAGAGTGTTATATCAATTATCCAAAAGCATGGTAGTGCTTTTTTACAGGCCTCGATTACTACCATAACTATTACGGCCATATCCTTGGCAATCGCTACTGTTATTGGATTAGTGTTTGCCTTTTTTAAAGTGTCAAATATTACTCTTCTAAAAAAATTAGCAGATTTTTATATATTTATAATACGAGGATTACCTCTAATCGTGTTAATCATGTTCTTGTATTACGGAATTTCCAGTGTAATTGTCCTTAATGATTTTACGGCGGGTGCGATTGCATTGGGGATTCATTCAGGAGCCTATTTGGCAGAGATTTTTAGGGGAGCTATCCAATCAATTGATAAAGGACAAACAGAAGCAGCTCGATCATTAGGAATGTCTTCCTCATTAACAATGAGGAGTATTATCCTTCCACAAGCGTTCAAAAGGGCGATTCCTGCATTAGGAAATCAATTTATTATTGGTTTGAAAGACTCTTCACTCGTAGCCTATATTGCTGTTACCGAATTGTTTAGTCGAGCACTCTATGCATCCGCTGAAAATTATATGCCATTTGAGACATATCTTGTCGTAGGTTTGTATTATCTTGCTCTTGTCTTAATTTTCACTTTGATTTTAAACAAAATTGAAAAGCGGTTGGATAATGGAACCGTTAAGAGAAGTGTATTTAAGGGGAGTGCTATCCAAAAATAATATTTATTTCAGAAAAAATAGCTTTTACAAATGAAAATAGTTATAGCTGATAAGGTATATGAATTAATTTCTGCTCTTCCTTAATTTAAAGAAAACTCTAACCAACTTATTAAATCAAGAACTGTAGATGATGGAATTGAGAGATATAATGTTTGGTATTCGTAAAAGGAACGAAAGACATAAATGTCCGACTATAATTCTCTTTTATTCATAACTACATTCACCTTGTCTAGAATTGACACGAAAGGATCAGAGAGAAATTGATTTATTAGAGGCATTGGATAAAGCTGTTGAAGCGGTTCAGCAAGAATATGCACATCCAATTGTGATAAAGAATTTCTTCCCATATATTTGTGATATGAGTTGTGTGGCAAAAAGCGATAACGAACAAGAGATTCAAACCGTTATTGAAAATAACCCTGGTTAGGGAACGAAGCACTATGTTAACTATCAAGATATTCGTGATATTACCGTTTCAGCTATTAATATAGGTCCATTTGGATACGATGGCCATAATAAAAATGAACGGATGGAAATTCAATATTTAACGGAAATTTTTCTAAAGATTAAAGAAGAGGTCATTCGTTGATTATTTAGGTGATTTTATAAAAAAAGGAAGGGAAGTTACTCTATTAAAATTTAATAGGGAAACTTCCCTTTAGTGAATATCTCAGACAATAGGTGTTAGGATGCACGCTCCATTGCCACTCCTTCCTTTACCTGCTTCTCCGGTAGTGAAAGGAGTACGACTGCTGCGACTATAAATAAGCCCCCCATTAATTGAAAAGCCCCAAATGACTCCTTTAACCAAATAATTGAAACAATGGCGGCAACGAGAGGCTCAATACTTGAAAGCAAACTGGATTCTGTTGCAGATAGATATTTTAAGCTCCCGATATATAGAAGAAAGGAAAGAGTACCAACAATAATGATTAGAATGAGCATTACTGTTGTTGAAACTGTTAAGGCTTCCCCAAATTTCCGAAAGCTAAACTGCGGACTAAATAGATATAATACAATTCCTCCAATAAGCATGCCCCAGCCAATAATAACTAGAGTCCCCCAGTCAGTGATTAAAGCTTTTGGCTGCAGCGTATAAAAAGCAAAGCCAATTGCCGTTAAGAGGCCCATAATTATTGCTGCTCTAGATAGGACAACATTCTCCATCGAACCGTTTGTAACTAGAAAGAAAACACCAATTAAAGCACCAAATATAGCTAGTAATTGCATAATTGATGGCAGTTTTCTTAACTGTGCGGCGACATAAATGGTAATAAGAACCGGCCCGAGAAATTGAAATAGTGTTGCGGTAACCGCGTTGCTTATATAAACTGCCTCGATAAATGCATATTGGGCGCCAAGCATGCCAAGGGTACCAAATATAATTAGCTGCAACCAATAACGGGGATGTCTCCAAATCCCGAAAATATCTTTCTTAGCTAAAACTAATGCCCCTAAAATAATAATTCCTGCTGCAAGGAGACGTACAACTAAAAATTCGAGAGATGATAATTCTGTATGTTGGAATAGCCATTGAATCATAGGTCCGGAAATTCCCCATAAAGCAGCTCCGCTGATAATCATCAGCAGGCCATGCTGTCGTGGTTTCATGAATGTATACCTCCATTAAAGTTCTACATGAATTTCTTTCAATGAAATGTTAATTATAGAGGTATTATAAATTTCAACTGGCGCCTTTAAAAGTGTCAGATATTAATATATGTAGGGGATACAGCTGCTTTCGAAAGCTTAGTTTCATCATAAGGTACCCGCCCTTTATATAGGGAGGTCCCTTATTTATTGGGGAAAATACTATTGAGTTCAACAGATAATCCGGAAAAAACATATGAGTGTGCAGCTTCATTTTGTTTAAATGTCATGTTATTACTTATATTTTTGTCTTCAAATAAGTAAATCGAAATCTCATTGTTTAAAGGATTTACAATCCAATATTCCTTTACCCCGCATGACATATAGAGATCAAGCTTTTTTATCATGTCTTTTCTTCTTGTACTTTCCGATAAAATCTCGACAACAAGATCAGGAACTCCTTTATAATAATCATTGTCATCAAGCTTCTCCTCAAGGTCACAAATAACCATCATATCAGGCTGAACAATGCTTTTATTATCAGGACTTCGTTTGAGTTCAATATCATATGGAGCAACAAGTGGAGTACACTTTTTTCCTTTAAACCAGTTATAAAAAATTACAAATAGCTCAGTTAACGTAACCTGGTGAACCGTTTTTGGTGAAGCAAGTAAAAAGATTTCACCATCAATATATTCGTATCGTTCTTCACTCTCTTTTGTCAGGTTCAAAAATTCCTCAAAGCTTGCCTTTTTGCCATCAAAACTATATTCATTTAGCTTTTCCTGTACTGTCATAACAGTTGTTTCATTCTTGGAATCCGTTGAAGTAAGCTTGGCGATGGGGGTACCATTACGGGTAATAATAATGTCCTCTTTCGCAGCAAGCATCAAATACTTTCCAAAATTATTTTGTAGCTCAGTTGAATTTATAACCATTAAGAGACACCTCCATAACTAGCTAAAATAGCTATATTAGCTAATCTAATTATATAGGTCTGGATAATAAATGGCAAATAGCTGTTTA
Organism: Bacillus sp. DTU_2020_1000418_1_SI_GHA_SEK_038; assembly: GCF_032341175.1. Lineage (NCBI taxonomy): Bacteria > Bacillati > Bacillota > Bacilli > Caryophanales > Bacillaceae > Bacillus > Bacillus sp. DTU_2020_1000418_1_SI_GHA_SEK_038. Next base: position 1,284,548 of record NZ_CP135435.1, read on the forward strand.
AAAAAAGAAATGAAGGATGTCTGCATAGAAAATCAGGCTAACTAGACAGACTTTTTAATTACACTGTCAAAAACCTTATTCTAAACTGCCTTAATAAAACGAGTATGATAATTTCCATTATTATGGTAGTAATGGCACTCAAGCCGATAATATAAAAGCCCGCAGAATCATCGACATTCATAAAAAACGGAACAGCTGCCAAAGAAGCAAAGGTTCCAATTACGTAAGTGCGCACCCCTTTCTTCGCGCTTTTTGCAAACAGCATAGATCCTTCATTCTCTGCCATTTCAATTAATCCAAGGATCGTATAGTAAACCATGAATAAATGAATAATTCCATGTATCATTGAAATAACCATCACAAATAGCGACATGTTGGACAAACTGAATTCATCTAATGGAATGGGGGGACTCTGAAAAATTGTCACTAATGATAACAATGCCAAGCTGATTGCAAGTCCTTTTGCTTTTGAAAAATACGAGGAGTAAGCCTGTAGCTGGTTTAAACCAGAAACAGCTATGAAATAGCCAATAATATCGGGCAGTATATCGATTATTATGATATTAATATCAATCAGAACAAGGATTAGTCCCCAAAAGACTTTGTTGATGGAAGAAGGTATATTAGTCATTTTTACCCTCCTTAACAAGCTCCCTTAAATCCTTTTTTGATAGTGGCGATACTTAGGACCATGCCCGGGTCCCTTTGAATAAAATTCACCATCTATTCCAGGAATAGTGAGCCATTGGATGTCCATCTCATAGCTGCGATTCGCAATATAATGTAAATGGATAATATATCCTTTACTGGACGGAACATAGTAATAATGCTTTAACATAATTGGCCTTTGAAGCTGGCTAGATACAAAAAGTGCATAATTTCCAACTAAACTCAGAATGACAACTGCTACCCCTGCGTAAAGCAAGGATTTATTCATTTTCATCGCGTTTTCCTTTCAAACATGACATTATATATTGTATATACCATTTAATTTAAAGTTTTCCTTTTCTGAAAAAGATTTTGTTAATCGAAATGAACATACTCATAAATGAAGGTGGTGAAATACATGTGTTTGATTCTATTTGCTTATAAAGTCCACCCTGAATATAGGCTTGTTGTTGCTGCAAACCGCGATGAATTTTATGCACGGCCAACAGCACCAGCACATTATTGGGATGACCATCCTAATATATTGGCTGGCAGAGATTTAGAAAAGATGGGCACCTGGATGGGGGTTACAACTTCCGGCAGATTTGCGGCATTAACGAATTATCGGAATCCGAAGGAAGTAACTGTAGGGAAGCGGTCTCGAGGAGAGCTTGTAGCTGGATTTTTACAGGGAAAAGATACTCCATTTGAATACATGAAAAAGTCCGCGGCGAACGCCAATATGTATCCTGGCTATAATTTAATAGCAGGCGATAATGAAAATTTATTCTATTACTCAAATATCGAAAATGAAATCAAAAAGCTTCCCCCAGGGGTTTATGGGGTTAGTAATCATTTATTAAACACAGATTGGCCAAAGGTGAAAAGGGGGAAGGAAGGGTTAGCTGAATTAATTGGTGGAAAAAACGAGGATCTTTCAGCTGATCTATTTAAGCTTCTACAACATGCAGACCCCGCTCCAGATGAATTCCTTCCTAACACAGGGGTTTCTATTGAATTGGAAAGAATGCTTTCTCCATTATTTATCCAAAGTGAAGGATATGGGACAAGAAGCTCGACTGTATTATTCATGAATGATGAGAAAATAGATTTTAATGAGCGAGTATATTCACTAGACTCTGTCAGCAGTAATAGATTTACAATAAAAATTTCTTAGGAAGAAGCTGAAGTGTAAAAAAACTTTATTGTGCTAAAGTTTTTTTGTTGTATATTTGCCTAATAAAAGGTAATATGAAAAATAAAAGTTTATCAGCTATGGAGGGAATAACTATGAGCAGTCAAATTAAAGTAGGAATTGTCGGATATGGGAATCTTGGACGCGGCGTATTAGCGGCTATCGAACAATGCCCGGACATGGAATTGGTTAGTATTTTTACAAGAAGATCACCTGAAAGTATTTCTGTTAATGATGTAAAGGTATTACATATCTCCGAAGCTGAAAGTTACAAGGATAAAATTGATGTGATGATTTTATGCGGTGGTTCGGCAACTGATCTGCCTGAACAAGGCCCGCAGTTTGCACAATGGTTTAATACGGTTGATAGCTATGACACTCACGCGAAAATCCCAGAATACTTCGATTCAGTTGATCAGGCTGCAAAAGAAAGCGGGAAAACAAGTATTATCTCTGTTGGATGGGATCCTGGTCTGTTCTCTATTAATCGTTTAATGGCCGAAGCGATTTTACCAGCCGGTGAAAATTACACGTTCTGGGGGAAAGGTGTCAGCCAAGGGCATTCGGATGCTGTCCGCAGAGTTGAAGGTGTAAAAGGAGCTGTCCAATACACCGTTCCAATCCAAGAGGCTGTTGAAAAAGTAAGAAGCGGGGAAAATCCGCAGCTTTCCACTGCTGAAAAGCACTTGAGAGTTTGCTATGTAGTTGCTGAAGAAGGCTATGACCAAGCGAAAATAGAAGAAACGATTAAAACCATGCCGAATTATTTTGCAGATTATATTACAGAGGTACATTTTATTACTGAAGAAGAACTGCAGGCAAACCACTCCAAGCTTCCACATGGGGGATTCGTAATCCGTGGCGGACAGACAGGGGAAAATAACAAACAAATCATTGAATTCTCACTGAATCTAGAAAGCAATCCGGAATTCACTTCAAGCGTGTTAGTTGCATATGCACGTGCTGCTTACCGTTTAAATAATGAAGGCCAAGCTGGGGCAAAATCTGTTTTTGAAGTAGCGCCAGTTTACCTGTCCCCAAAAACTGCAGAAGAATTAAGAAGAGATTTACTATAGGATGGGCCATCCCCATTGTCCTGTTAAACAGATGTCATTTTAAATAGTGGCATCTGTTTTCTTTTTGTCAAAATTAATTAAATATATTGTGAAATTAAATTAAAAAGTGTAAAATTACACTATAATCTCTGGAGGGATGTGTCAATTTTGGCTAGAAGGCTAGGGATATTGTTTTTATATTTCGGTATTATTCCTTTTGGACTGTCATTTTTACCGCTTGCACTATTGGGTATCGGAATCCAAAATATCATGATTTCTTCCCTAATACCTCTAATAATTGGCGGTGCAATCTTTGGTATGATCGCGGTAAAGAAGCTAAATCAGCAGGATAAATTAAAGGAACCCTTGTTGCTCTATTTTATGCCGCTCCTTTATACTGGGGTTCTATGGGCAATATTTATGATCATTAGTCATGGGTTTTACGGTGCTGATATATGGTTTTATTTTGGTATTTCTCATATTGCATTTGCCCCGATATTTTTAATAGGGTCATTTATGGGAGTCGGAAGTCTATTAATTTGGGCGCCTTTAGCATATGAAATTTCATTTTTAATTGCCTTTATGCTTACTTTGCTGCTTAGAAAAGAACGCCCAATTTTTAAAAGAAAGCAGTGGATAACGATTCTTGCGGTCCTCATCATTTCCTTTGGCACAGGTGCCACAATTCAGATGCATCGAAGTAAGACGGTATTGCCATCGTATGGGTTTAACTATGGAGGAGGCTACTCTAGTACAGATTTAACTCCCTATTCTGTAAGTAATCCTAATCACAAACTTCCTAAGCTTAACGAAGAATCAACATTTGTGATACGTGATCGTAATCAAATGCCCATATTAGATGGGGCTGAAGCGGCTTATCCAGTTTATTCTGCTTTTGCTAATGCGACCTATAAAAATATTGACAAGCTTAACTATGCTGAAGATATTGTCACCTTTACAAACACAATTTATGCCTATGAAAGAATGCTATCAGGTGAAATCGACATCTATTTTGGTGCAGAGCCATCGAAATCTCAGCTAGAAATGGCGAAGAGGGCAGGAAAAGAGCTTGTGATGACCCCAATTGGAAAGGAAGCATTTGTGTTCTTCGTAAATCCAGATAATGAGGTTCAGAGCTTAAGTGTTTCTGAGATTCAAGGAATCTATTCTGGGAAAATAACGAATTGGTCTAATTTGAATGGACGCAATGAAAGGATAATTGCCTTTCAGCGCCCCGAAAACTCAGGAAGTCAAACATTATTAGAGAAAATTATGGGGGATACCCCGATTATGAAGCCGTTAAAAGAGGAGGTTCCACGTGGAATGGGCGGGATCATGGAACAGGTTGCAGACTATCGAAATTATAAAAATGCGATTGGCTTCTCATTCCGCTTTTTCGCTACTGGCATGAATCCCAATCCTGATATTAAGCTGATTGCCATAGATGGCATAGAACCAAACCCAGAAAATATATCTAGCAGCAAATATCCCTTTACTGCATCCCTCTATGCGATCACATTAAAGGATAATCCGAAGCCAACAATAGATCCCTTTTTAGAATGGATGAAGGGGCCACAAGGGCAGGAAATCGTTGAACAAATTGGGTATATTAAACTTCCGGAAAATTGAAGATAAAAAAGATGCCCATTTAATAATAGCGGCATCTTTTTTATAATAATTTATTGCCCTTTTTTCATAAGCTGCAAATCTATATAGAGCTGGCATTTTAAATTAAAATCATCCAGATCCAGTCCCGTTAAATCAGTAATTTGCTTAATTCTATATTTCAGCGTATTAATATGGATGAAAAGCTGGTCGGAAGTTTGCTTGAGCCGGCAATTATTATATAAATACACTTCTAACGTGTTGACTAAATCAGTTTGGCTTTCCTGATCTTTTCTTTGAAGGATCAGCAGTTCTTCGTTTCTATAATTCATCTGATCGTTTTGTCTTGAGATGGTTTCAAGATAATGAAAAACCCCAAGCTTTTTATATTCGAAGATTTGCTGAGAGGAGCCAATGAATTTTGCTGTATTGATTACCTCGAGTGCTTCTTTATAGCTTTGGTTTATTTTAAGAATGGAATTATAAGGACGACCGATCCCCGCATAAATAGGCTGATTTTTAAATTGACTTAATACCGTATTAGTCAATTCTTTAGTGCTCTCAGACAATTGTTCAGGACTTTCCGAGTTGCTGCCCATTACGACAATAATCTTTAGCCCATCACAAAAAAGATGGGTAGGGTTTTTAAGGGCGTTGGCAAACAACCGAACAGTCTCTGTCAGCTCAACAAAAATATCCTCATCATTTTGAGAGATTGTTAAGACAACAATAGCAGAGGAATTTGGAATAATAATATTCTTATTTGCTGCCTCCCATTTTACCTGATTTTCCGATTGGTAAGAATCATGTATGATTTTTTTGAAAAACAGCTCTTTTTCTTCATCCTTCTTCAGCTTTTTCTGCACTTTCTGGTAAAGGAGCTTACCAATATGTAAAGACACATCCGATAAAAATTGGAGTTCATTCTCAGTTAGAAGGTTATTAATTTCCTGAATCCAAATAAATCCGAGTATTTTATTATTATGTTTCGTGCTAACAACAACACGCTGATTTAGGCCGATATCTTTAATTTCCTTGACACGAAATGGTTTAGTTTCCGTTTTCAGCTGTTCTACTATTCCTTCATCCATGAATTTTTCCAGAATCGAAATGGGCCAGCGTTTGGAAAAGATCGTTTGCTGATTGGCCTTATCAAATTGTTCGATATAAAAAGAGCTGTAGGCTAGTAAAGAAAATTGCTCATTCTCTATCACAATCGGCTTTTTCAAATAGGAACTAATTAAATCCGTAATCTCATCAATATCCGTTAATGTCAATATTTTATCCAATGGCTGATTCATTCGGCTGCTCCTTTCCAAAAAAATTTACTGCGTATCTATTCTAAGTATTAATTATGTATGTAAAAATTAAAAACCTTAGATTCTATCATACTTTCAATAGGTTTATATGTATATAGATTATTCCTGGGATAGGAAAATAAAAAATCAATCGGCAATTATACCGATTGATTCCATTAAAGTTAAAACATTTCGGATGTTGTTTTTGCTTGCATATGAAGAAGCAGATAATCAGGACCGCCTGCTTTAGAGTCTGTTCCTGACATATTAAATCCGCCAAATGGCTGGTAGCCTACGATGGCACCTGTGCAGCCTCGGTTGAAGTATAGGTTTCCTACATGGAAATCTTCACGTGCTTTTTCCATGTTTTCACGATTATTGGTAATAACCGCACCAGTTAAACCGTACTCTGTGTTGTTAGCAATTTCGATTGCCTCATCGAAGTCCTTCGCTTTTGTAAACCCAACTACCGGTCCGAAGATTTCTTCCTTCATAATGCGGGCATCTGGAGAAAGATCAGCAAATATAGTTGGTTTAATGAAGTAGCCCTTTGAATCGTCTCCTTCGCCGCCTGTCATAAGCTTTCCTTCTAGCTTACCAATTTCGATATAGCTCATGATTTTATTGTAAGCACTTTGATCAATAACTGTCGCCATGTAATTACTTGGATCAACTGGATCGCCTTGTGTTAATTGGTTCGTTAATTCAACTGCGCGATTTAATACTTGATCATAGACATCCTCAACAATAACTGCACGTGAACATGCCGAACATTTTTGGCCAGAGAAGCCGAAAGCTGATTTCACGATCGATTGTGCGGCTAATTCTAGGTCAGCTTCTTTATCAACAACAATTGTATCTTTACCGCCCATTTCAGCAATTAGGCGTTTCATCCAAATTTGACCCTCGTTAATTTTTGATGCACGTTCGAAAATGCGAAGACCGACATCACGAGAGCCCGTGAAGGAGATGAAGCGAGTCTTCGGATGATCAACTAAGTAATCACCGACTTCAGCACCGCTTCCAGGAACAAAGTTAAGCACGCCTGCAGGAAGTCCAGCTTCTTCCATTACCTCTACGAACTTAGCAGCTACAATTGGTGTAGTGGAAGCAGGTTTTAATAGAACAGTGTTTCCAGTTACGATTGCTGCAACTGTTGTTCCAGCCATGATTGCAAACGGGAAGTTCCATGGTGAGATGATAATGCCTACCCCTAGCGGAATATAATCATAGCGGTTGTATTCACCTGGACGGCTTTCGACTGGAACACCGTCTTTGATTCGCAGCATTTGACGAGCATAGTATTCTAGGAAATCGATTGCTTCAGCTGTATCTGCGTCAGCTTCATTCCATGGCTTACCAGCTTCTTTTGTCAGAAGGGCAGAGAATTCATGCTTGCGGCGGCGAATAATCGCAGCTGCTTTGAATAATACGTCTGCACGCACTTCAGGCTTTACTTTTTTCCAAGATTCGAATGCAGTAACAGCTGCCTGCATTGCTTTTTCAGCAAGGTCTTTGCTTGCTTTCGAAACACTTCCGATTACTTCCTGCTTATTAGCTGGGTTATAGGAAACAATTTTGCTATCGGTTGTAATTTTTTCATTGCCGATTGCAAGAGGGTAATCCTGGCCAAGGTAGCCTTCTACAAGTTTTATAGCTTCTAAGTAAGCTTGTTTATTTTCTTCAACTGAAAAATCAGTAAACGGTTCGTGTTTATATGGAATCATTTTTTTCTCTCCTTTTGTTATATGAAATCTTCTTAGTTCTTTACCATACCCTTGAAAGCAAAAGCAATATTGGCTGGTCTTTCCGCTAATCTTCTCATAAAGTAGCCGTACCAATCTAAACCATAAGGTACATAGACACGGAATTTATAGCCTTGCTTCACTAAATCTAGCTGTGTTTTGTTCCTCATTCCGTAAAGCATTTGGAATTCAAAACGATCCTTCGGAATATTATGCTCTCTAGCAATCATTTTTGTATACTCGATGATTTGATCATCGTGTGACGCGATTGCTGTGTAATTCCCGCTTAATAAGCTTTGTTTAATCAGTTTTTTATAATTTTCATCCACATCTTTCTTCTCGGGATAGGCGACATCGGCAGATTCTTTATAGGCCCCTTTAACAAGACGTAAGAATGGCTGATATTCACTGAGGTCTTTTAAATCTTGCTCCGTACGGTATAAATAAGCTTGAAGAACCGTGCTGATGCAGGAGTATTTCTCTTTAAGCTCCTTGAAAATATCAATCGTTGCCTGGCAGCGAGGAACATCTTCCATATCAATCGTCACCATGATTTGATGTTTTTCAGCTGTATCAAGAATTCTGGTCATATTCGACATAACTAACTCACGGTCAATATCAAGTCCTAATGAGGTCATTTTCAGAGAAACTTGCGAATCAAGCTTTTCCTTGCTGATCATTTCGATTGTGCGAATACACTCTTCTGTACGCTCGTTTGCGATCTCAACTGAATTAACGAATTCTCCTAAATGGTCCACTGTTACTGATAAGCCCTGATTATTTAACTTTCTGATGAACTCAATTGAGCTTGGAAAATCCAGCCCGCCAATCAGTTTGCCTTGTGCAAACTTTCCTCCTCTTTTTTGAGCGATTTTATTAAGAAGATCGTTCTTTGAAAGAAATAAGAAAAAGTCCCTTGTGATTGCTTCCAAATTAATAACACCTCCGAAAATTGAAGTAAATACCCGCATATTGAGTATATCTTCTATTAATTAAATTCTACAATTCTGTGACAACTATCTACAATGTTTGTGAAATACAATTATTTGACTATTCTTTTGTTGCTTTTGGACATAAAGATTATTATTTAAATATTCCGTAAAAAGGGATATGATAAGATTAGTGATTATTATTTAGGGATTCGAAGTATTGTATATATAACCCGAAAACAGCTTTGGAGGGCAATAAATGTTAAAAGTATTATCCTATTTAAAACCATATCGGATAGCGGTAGCTGCTGCGCTCGCCTTAACACTGACAGAGCTTGCTGTCGAACTTGTCCAACCCCTGTTTATGGCTAAAATTATAGACGACGGCATTTTAAAAAGTGATCTTTCTGTTGTTATTAAATGGGGAAGCATCATGCTTGTATTTTCACTTATTTCATTAGCGGCAGGTGTTCTTAATTCCTTTTATGCAGCCCATACAAGTCAGAGCTTTGGATTTGATATTCGCAGAAGCCTATTTGAAAAGGTACAATCCTTTTCCTTCGCCAACTTTAATCTATTTCCAGCGTCATCTCTTATAACGAGGATGACGAATGATATTACCCAAATTCAAAATACGTTATTTATGAGTCTGAGAATCATGCTTCGGGCTCCATTGATGATTGTTGGCGGGCTTGTCATGGCATTTTTCGTCAATGTGAAGCTGGCACTTATTTTACTTATAGTTGTTCCTTTTTTATTTATTTTTCTAAAGTGGCTCATGAGCATTGGAGGTGCTCTATTCAAAACGGTCCAGGAAAAATTGGACTCAGTGAATGGTGTCATGCGAGAAACGCTAACAGGAATTAGACTAATTAAAGCTTTTATTAGAAGGAATCATGAAGTTAAACGTTTTACACAGGCTAATGAGGATTTAAAGGATCAGACGATTAAGGCATTGAGAATAATGGAAATCACGATGCCTGTCCTATTGATTATAATGAATATCTCGATTCTAGGTGTGCTCTGGTTTGGAAGCATCCAGGTGAATAGCGGTGGAGTTAAGGTAGGAGAAGTGGTTGCAATTGTCAATTATGCAACTAGAATTACTGGGGCCTTCTCGATCTTTTCCTTTATTATTATGGCCTTTTCTCGTGCTCGTGCATCTTCCAATCGGATTGTTGAAGTTCTAGATGCCAAGGTAGACCTTTCTGATCAAGAGGATGCCGATTCAACTTTCTATATAAAAGAAGGAAAGGTTGAATTTAAGCATGTAACCTTCCAATATCCAGATACAGAATCACCAGCCCTTAGAAATATGACTTTTACTGTTAATCCAGGACAAACGGTGGCGATCTTAGGGGCAACCGGTTCAGGAAAAACTTCTCTATTTCAGCTTATTCCAAGGCTTTATGACGTTAATGACGGGGAGATTTTAATCGATGGCATCAATGTCCGTGAGATGAAAATGGAAAATCTCCGCAGGAAAATTGGATTTGTGCCACAGGAGGCGCTGTTGTTTACCGGTACAGTAAAAGAAAATATAGCATGGGGAAAAGAAAATGCTTCAATGGACGAAATTATTGAAGCAGCAAAAGATGCGCAAATTTACGAGACGATAAAATCATTTCCTAGCATGTTTCAAGCTAAGCTTGGGCAAAAGGGAGTGAATCTTTCAGGAGGTCAGAAGCAAAGGCTTTCTATAGCGAGAGCCCTTGTCAGGAAGCCTAAAATTCTTCTGCTGGATGATAGTACAAGTGCTTTAGATAGGAGAACAGAGGCAAAATTGCTTGAAGCTTTAAAGAATTATACATGTACGACCTTTATCATCACACAAAAAATTAGTACAGCAATGGAGGCAGACCGGATTTTACTTTTAGAGGAAGGGAAGCTCCTAGCACAAGGAACCCATGAATCCCTGTTAAAAGAATCACAGCTATATCGAGAAATATTCCGATCTCAATCGAGAGAGGAGAGAAGAAATTATGCTTAATGAGATGAAAAGACCGTTTCAATATAAGAAAAATCGGACTTTAAATGAAAAAGTAAAAGTAAAAACACAGACAAAACAAAAAGCTAAAACTAGGAACTACAAACAGACATTAAAAAGGATCTGGCAATTTCTTTCCTATAATAAAGGTTTATTATATTTAGTTCTATTAATGGTTCTTATTAGTTCATTTTTAGGGCTGCTAGGCCCCTTTTTAGTTGGAATGGCCATTGATAAATATATTGTGACTAAAAGCAGCGATGGCTTTATTACACTTCTTTTTGTACTTGCAGGAATTTATGCTGCTTATTCGCTATCTCTTTGGTTTCAAAATTATTGGATGATTGGTATTGCGCAAAACACAGTCTTTGAAATGAGAACAAAGCTTTTCAAGCATTTGCATAAGCTGCCTATTCCCTTCTTTGATAAACGGCAGCATGGAGAGTTAATGAGCCGAATTACAAATGATATTGAAAATGTCAGCTCAACATTAAACAGCTCAGTCATTCAGATTTTTTCTAGCATACTTACCCTCATTGGCACAGTATCGGTTATGCTTTGGCTAAGCCCGCTCCTAACGTTGTTGACCTTAACTATTGTTCCACTTATGTATTTAGGAATGAAGTGGATTACAAAGAGGACAGGGGTGCTATTTAAAGAGCAGCAGAGAAATCTAGGAGAACTGAATGGTTTTATTGAAGAAACTATATCTGGGCAAAGAATAATTAAAACTTTTTCACAGGAACGGATGGTATCGGATGAGTTTATAGAAAAGGCAGAGAGGCTAAGGGGTGCAGGATATTGGGCACAGACGTATTCGGGTTTTATTCCAAAGCTGATGAACTTTCTTAACAATCTTAGCTTTGCAATTATCGCGGGCATAGGCGGAATTTTGGCATTAAAAGGGCTTATATCTATCGGAGCTATTGTTATTTTTACAGAATATGCCCGCCAGTTTACCCGTCCATTGAATGATTTAGCGAACCAGTTTAATACACTTCTTTCTGCGATTGCTGGGGCAGAAAGGGTATTTGAAATACTTGATGAAGAGGATGAATTGGAAAATGAAAGTGGGTTAAGGGATATTTCAAATGTTAGAGGAGAGGTTGAATTTCGTGATGTAAGCTTTTCGTATGAAGAGGAAGGGAACACAGTAAGAAATATAAATCTTCATGTTTTTCCAGGTGAGACCGCCGCGTTTGTTGGACCTACAGGTGCTGGAAAAACAACGATGATTAACCTGCTATCCCGTTTTTATGAGGTGGATAGTGGAAGTATTCTTATCGATGGTCACCCAATTTCGGAAATAAAAAAAGAAAACTTAAGAAAGCATATGGGGTATGTATTACAGGATTCCTTTTTGTTTCAAGGAACGGTTATGGAGAATATTCGCTATGGAAGGCTTGAAGCAACTGATGAGGAAGTGGTTAAAGCAGCTAAAATGGCAAATGCCCATTCATTTATAATGAAGCTCCCTAATCAATACAACACATTATTAAATCAAGACGGAAATGGCATTAGTCAGGGGCAAAAGCAGTTATTATCCATTGCAAGGGCTTTTCTGGCTAACCCGTTAATTCTCATTTTAGATGAAGCTACAAGCAGTATTGACACGATAACCGAATTGAAAATTCAGGACGCACTACTGGAGTTAATGAAGGGAAGAACGAGCTTTGTCATTGCACACCGCTTAAATACAATACAAAATGCAGATCGAATTTTTGTACTTCATGAAGGTGAATTGATTGAAGAGGGGACACATGAGTCTTTACTTAAGCAAAAGGGCTTTTATTATCATCTGCATGGACAGACAGGGGAGAAAGCAAATGTCTGAATGGATGAAAAGCATGGAGAAATCTTTCGATTTTCATGCTTTTTTTCTTTTGGAGCTTAAAATATTGCAATTACATATTCACTGTTTATTAACAGTTGAAATCCAATAATGACAAACGATCCACAGCTTTATCCACATTACCCACAGAAAAATGGTGAAACCTGAAGCTGTTTCCCAAACCCTTGCTATAAAAGGACTTTCGAATAGTTACCCACAATATCCACAATATTGTGGGTAACTATATGTTCAAATTTTAGTCATAATTGATTTTATATTTGTGAAAGATTAGTGAAGCCCCTTGGCAAATGATAGAAAAAGGATTATATTAAGAGTGTAGAAAGAAAGTGAAAAACTTCACAAAGCAAATCACTTCCTTTCTAGAATAAAGCTGGCCGGCTTACCATTAAAGTAAATGGAAAAACTTTTTGCGAACTATGTGAACTATTTCACAAAATAAATATATCCAAATTAGGAGAGGATTATTATGAAATGGTGGAAAACTCCGCAAGCAGCAATTGCATGGACAGTGTTAAGAATTTGGTTAGGAATTCAGTGGATAGAAGCTGGATGGGGTAAAGTAACAGGCGGTTTTAAAGCTGATGGATTTATACAAGGAGCCATTGCCAAAGCGGGAGGGGATCACCCGGCAGTACAAGGCTGGTACGCAGCATTTTTAGAAAACTTTGCAGCACCTAATGCAGATTTATTCAGTACTCTAGTTGCATATGGTGAACTTCTAGTAGGAATTGGACTTATTCTTGGAGCAGCAACCATTCCAGCACTTATTGCAGGGGCATTTATGAACCTTAACTTCTTATTAGCCGGAACAACAAGCACAAACCCTATCCTTTATACTACTGCCATTATTCTACTATTCACAGGTAGCGGTGCTTATTTCTGGGGCGTAGACAGAATTGCAATCCCATACGTGAAAAACCTTTTAGGAAAAGGCGGAAATACAACTGAAAAGCAAATAGCTTAATGGTTAAAAGTAGAAAGCAGCAAGGAGCCGATCCTTGCTGCTTTTCTAATAGTAAGTATAACTTTTCTCGAGTTTGAGAACTGTCTAGCTTCAGCGCCTACCCCCGACGTACAGGACGTACTAGTGTCGACAATGCGACAGGACGTCGCGGTTTTGTCGACCTCGAGGTCACAAGCCAATCCTCCCAGAAAGGTAGAGCTCACCTTTCCGGGAGGCTCGTCTTGTGCTTGTCGGGGGTGACCGACGCGCTTCCGCTTTTCTGATTACGATCTTCGTTGCTTTCCTTTAACTCTTTGATTCGCAGCATTTGCACGAGCTTGAGCCTCAAGATCTGCCTGATCGGCAAGTTCTTGTGAGAATTCCTCATCGATTCCATCAGATTTCATATTTTTTGGCACTTGTGGAAGTGAAGCTTTGTTTTTGTCTCGAGATCTTTGTCCGCGTGAACGGCCCATTGCAAAAACCCCTTTCAACAATAAAGTGCGGAAACCAAAGTTGCTTCCGTACTTTATTGTTAACAATCCTGCCAAAATTATAGTTGGGAATTAATGCTTTGGCCTGTCCACATAACCGCCAGCCCGGTCCGCCATTTTGAATTCGCGGGAGTAGAGAACCTCCTGTGTTGCAGATAAAGATCGTTTCTTTTTATCTTTTGTTTTTTTATCCAAGTCGATCACCCTTTCAAAAAATAAGGTAAAATTCACACCATCCTTATTTTTCCCTTAAGTGAAAAGTTTGATACTAGCTTTTAGTAGATATCTGCTAAAGCTTCATGCAAATGCTTAAATAGGAAAGGATAGCCATTGGATATCAGCTTTGCGGGAAGCACATTTTGTCCTTCAAGCACGAGTCCGCTCATTTCACCTAACAAGGCCTTTAAAGCAAATCCTGGTGCGGGAATCCAATGTGGACGTTGCATCGCCTTCCCAAGTAGTTGACCAAATTCCTTCATTCTTAAAGGGTTAGGTGCGGTAAAATTTACAGGGCCCTCAATATTTGTGCTATTAATGCAAAAAATAATGCCATTCACAACATCATTTAAGTGGATCCAAGAAACCCACTGTTCACCCGATCCGACTGTCCCGCCGGCAAAAAGTTTATAAGGCAGTGCCATTCTCGGAAGAGCGCCATCAGTCCCATCGAGAATAATTCCAAAACGGCAGCAAACCGTACGAATTCCTAATTCCTGAGCCTTTAGTGCTTCAGTCTCCCATTGCTGTACAGTAGCTGAAAGGAAGTCCGAACCCTTTTCTGAAGAGTCCTCTTTAAAAGTATTTGTCAGTGAAGTCCCATAATAACCGATAGCACTGGCATTAATTAATAAGGCTGGCTTTTTCATCAGCTGTTTTAATATTCGAAGCACTTCCTTTGTTGCAGAAATTCGACTTTCCAAAATTCTCTTCTTTCGGGCTTCAGTCCATCTCCCGCTATTAATGGATTCGCCCGCAAGATTAATTAAAGCATCTATTCCTTCTAGCATTTCTTCCGGCCGATCCCCCTCATTAAGCCAAGAAACATAGGTAATATTTTCGCTAGCATACCTTTGGCCCACATTTCTTGTAAGGATGTAAACTTCATGCCCGTTCTTTACTAATTCCTTTGCCAAAGCTCCGCCAACAAAGCCTGTCCCGCCTGTCAAAGCAATCTTCATGAATCTTTCCTCCGTTTATTAATCTTTTTAATTACTTGTTCTCTATATATTCCTTAAATCCTTTTTCAATTAATGGTACATTAATGATGAGGTGATAAATATGCCTACTATTACAAAAATCTCTGTACAGGAAAAAAATAAAGATCGATATAATATTTTTTTGGATGAAAAATATGCCTTTAGTGTGGATGAGGATGTAATTATTAAACATCAGTTGAAAAAAGGTATGGAGCTGGACGAATTTTCTTTATCCGAAATTGCTTATCAGGATGACATTCGCAAAGCATATAACAGAGCTATCCAATTTTTATCCAAAAGAATGAGGTCGGAAAAAGAAGTACACCAATATTTAGCCGAAAAAGATGTCGATGAAATGATTATTCGGGAAGTCATCCATAAATTGTATGAGTACCGATTTTTAGATGATAAAGAGTATGCCATCGCTTTTGTTCGGACGTCAATGAATACGACTGACAAAGGGTCAAGAGTCATTCGTGGAGAGCTGCGGGAAAAGGGTATACCTGAGAATTTGATTGATATAGCTTTGAAGGAATATTCATATGAAAAAGAATTCAAAACCGCATGTATGCTCTGTGAAAAATTTGTACAAAAGAATTCTCGAGACTCAACTAGGGTGATTAAGCAAAAGCTTGAAGGGATGCTTTATAGAAAAGGCTATTCAATGGAAATGATTCAGGCAGCCATTACTGAAACAGATATGGACAAGGGTGAAGATCTGGAAATGGCGGCTCTACGTACTCATGCAGAAAAGGCCCATCGAAAATTTTCCCATTTGAGTGATTTTGAATATGAGCAAAAAATGAAACAGACGCTCTATCGTAAGGGATTTGCTATTGAATTGATTGAGCAAATGATGGTTGAGCTGAAAGAAGAATAGTCTTTAAATAAACAACCCTGCCATACATATCCAGGCAGGGTTAGAGTATTAAGGTTTATTGTTTTCAATAATAATGGTGTCTTTATCCATGTTCTCCCAAATGATTTCAGCGATTTTTGCGGGTGATTGCAGACGGGACTTGTCTTTAATATGGTCACTATGATCCCAGAAAGGGGTATCCATTCCGCCCATATAAACGGCCTTAACTTGTATGTTCGAAGCTTCGTATTCCTTTTGCAGGCTTTCTGTCAGTCCTCTGACTGCAAATTTACTTGCACAATATCCTGCTTCATTCGTTTTTCCTATTAAACCAGCCGTTGAAATAATGTTCATGATGAAGCCTTCTTTAACTTCTTGAAGAAATGCTTGAGTCATATGAATCGTTCCAAAAACATTCACCTCGAACATCTGTTCAATCTTTTCCGGAGTGGATTGTTCAAACGGCCCAAACATACCTAATCCCGCGTTGTTAATAAGTCCATAAAGATTGAACCTGCTGCTGACGTCTGCCATCAATAACTTTATTTCCGATGGTACAGTTACATCTACGGGAAGGGAAGTTGCTTTTCCTTTTTGTGATGTGATTTGTTCCTCAACAGGTTTTAATTTCTCAATCTTTCTGCCTGCTAAAATAATATGGTAGCCTTTTTGTCCATATAATAAGGCTAGCTCTTTTCCTAACCCTGAGCCCGCGCCAGTTATGATGATAGAATTCATCCTTTTAACACCTCAATCCGTTTGCCTTAAACCCTTATTGTATCAAATCTGGGGTTCATATGCTGTAGTCTTATCCCTTTTCTATTTGTTCATTTTTCAATATACTTTAGTATGGATACTATTAGGATGTCCTTTGACATAGAAAAGGTGCATGACAGGAAGGTGAATTAAATGCAGGAAAAAAGATATAGCGATATGACAGAGTACGAACTGCAGCAGGAAATTTCAAAGCTAAATGAAAAAGCTAGGAAAGCAGAACAAATGGGAATGGTCAATGAGTATGCTGTACTTGAAAGAAAGGCAGTAATGGCAAAATCCTATTTATTGAACCCAGATGATTATAAAGCTGGCGAGATATATGAAATTGAAGGGGATCCTGGCGCTTATTTTAAAATCGATTATATGAATGGGGTATTTGCCTGGGGATTTCGTTTAAAAGGCAGTGAAGGGGAAGAGGCGCTACCGATTTCAATGCTGAAAAAAGGCTGAGAAAGAGGAAAACTCCTCTTTCTCCAGAGTACCGCTACGATCTTTTCCTTGTTTGCGCTTCTAATATGACGAGGTTTTGAGTAAGCTGTGTCTCTCCGTTTATTTGTGAATGAGCATGTTTTGGACGGAAATTAGGTGCTTTAATTTTTGAGTTAAAGAAATTCCGCGGTTTAGCCATTATACAGCCTCCTTAGTGGTTAAAATTCGGGTGTATCACTATCGCGGTTTGAAGATGCTCTCATTCTTTCTTGGGGATGTGTATTAATGGTTCCATCTGCCCTTGTAGAAGCATACTCTGCTTTCGCACGGGGCTCTCCGCCAAATTTATTTTTGTTTTGGTTTGGGAAGTTTCTTGCTTTATTACGGACCATTCAAACGCCTCCTGACAAGGGATGTAAGAGCGTGAAAAACATTGCGGTTGGCAAATGCTCATCACGTAATCATAGTATTTGTTTTTCCTCAATCTGTATGATGGTCTTTTATTGGAAAAGAGGTCATGGAAATGAATGAATATCAAAAGAGATTATTTACAAAGCTTCTTGAGAAAAACAACTTTCTATCAGCAAGCCTTGCCCAAACATGGGTTGAGTTGCTTTGGGACGATTTCGAAACTACTTATGCAAAAGCAGGCAGGAAATATCAGGGAAGTGAAATGACGGAAAAGGTTGTTAGTCAATGGATTGAACACTATGGTGATAAGTTGCATGAATTTGTTGCCGAGAATCCAAAGTACAAGCACTTATTGGAACAGGATCCGAAGAAGATGCATTAAAAAATATCTGGCTAAGCAGGCCAGATATTTTTTGCTAACTAGGAATAATATCCAATTTTTTACGAAGCTTCTCTTCACTGAAAATCCATCCTGTATAGGATGTGATTATTTCTAATTCTGGATTTAATTGCACAACCGCCACGAAAGGGTAATAATCATTGCTGCGATAACGTAGGTCGATGAAACGAACTTCATAATAATCATCGTATTCGTCAATCTCCCAACGGTAAACAGGGGAGAAGGATAAAAAGGCAGACAGGTTTTTATCTTTCTTGGCGGCCTCTAAAACGGGTGTCTCCGGCACAGGGACACGGTTAAATTGATCAATGATTTTCACTTCATGATCTTCAGCGCGCCCGACAAAAAACTGGTGCTTATTCATAACAGCAATCCGCCATTTGTTGTATTTCATTGTTGGGGCAATAATGATCTCCGTTGCATCTGGGATCATTCTTTTTACCTCATTATATACTTTCTTTTGTGCCCTAAATCGAAAAACATAATAGAAAACCAACATGACATAAATAGGCAGAAATGTATATCCTGGATGCGCACCAAATGCCCATATTAAAATGCCAACGATATGAATTCCAAATATATATGGATCAAATGTATTAATAATCCCTAATGCGACCCATTTTGATGAAAATGGACGTAATGCTTGGGTACCATAAGCATTGAAAATATCAACAAAAACGTGGAGAAAAACAGCGATAAACGTCCAAATCCAAAGATGGAGTAAATTCGCTCCTGGAAAGAAAGGGTAGATGACGGCAATGAGTGCTAAAGGCCAAAGGAGAACAGCAGGAATTGAATGGGTAATCCCGCGATGATTGCGAATATAAACGGCATTGCTTTTAAGTTTTAATACTGTATCAATATCGGGGATTTGTGAACCGACAATGGCCCCAATCATTACGCTTGTTGTTGTAGCTGAATTTTGTGCAACGACCGGATCAAGAGTAGCAATTCCAGCTAACGCAAGACCCATCACAATATGTGTGCCAGTATCCAAGAGGAAAAACCTCCTTATTTTAGAAATCATTATAAGGTTAATTTTATTATGATTTTGCTTGTTTCACCACAAAAACATGTTAAATTTATAAGAGTTGCTAAAATTGAAACAAAAAGCCTGGTTAAATTCAAAGAATGCAATTTCTTATTAATGTGTGCCTAGAAAATCTAAACTACTTCCATATATTTTTCCCATTATAACATTTGTTAATCCTTTTATAGGATTGTACTACTTTTTTACAATATCTTGGAGGAGAAGACTTGAACAAAAATCAATTAGAACAGCTTAATCATATAGATATAAAAGCCTTTCAGCACGATTTAATAGGCTGGTTTCAGGCTGAACAAAGAGACCTTCCTTGGAGAAAGGATAGGGACCCTTATAAAGTTTGGGTTTCAGAAATTATGCTCCAGCAAACACGGGTGGACACGGTCATTCCCTACTTTAACCGGTTTATCGAGCAGTTTCCAACAACTAAAGCATTGGCAGAGGCTGAGGAGGAAAAGGTGCTGAAGGCTTGGGAAGGCTTAGGCTATTATTCACGGGCGAGGAATCTTCAATCAGCAGTCAAGGAGGTTGAGGAAAAATACGAAGGCAAGGTTCCTAATAATCAAAAGGAGATCTCTTCGTTAAAAGGGGTTGGGCCCTACACAGCGGGGGCTATTCTCAGCATCGCTTACGGTCTTCCTGAACCAGCTGTTGATGGAAATGTGATGCGGGTCTTATCGAGAATTTTATCGATTTGGGAGGATATTGCTAAGGCATCGTCAAGGAGAGTTTTTGAAGAGGCAGTAAGAAAGCTAATCTCTCACGAAAATCCGTCCTACTTTAATCAAGCTTTGATGGAGCTAGGAGCCTTAATTTGTACCCCTACATCACCAAAATGTCTATTATGTCCAGTTCGTGAGCATTGCCACGCATTCCATGCCGGAACACATACTGAGCTTCCTATTAAAACAAAAAATAAGAAACATCGACATGTTCGAATTGCAGCAGCTGTTCTGACAGATAGGGAAGGTCGAATTCTTATTCATAAAAGGGATGATCAGGGGCTGTTAGCGAATTTATGGGAGTTCCCTAATGTAGAAATTCTGCTGCCCTATGAACACGAAACTATTCAGTTAGTGGAAGTAATGAAAGATCAGTTTCAGGCTGACGTTCAAGTGAAAGAAATGATCGGACAAATTGAGCATGTATTCTCCCATTTAACGTGGAATATCAATGCTTATAAAGGTAAGCTGCTCTCTTTTGAAAATGAAGCCGATGACCTGAAGCTCGTTACACCGGAAGAAATGGAACAGTTTGCTTTTTCTGTGTCTCACCAGAAAATATTTAAGAAATTTATGGAATCGACATCATAATGGATATCTAGAGTGAAAGTATAGTGTGAAAAGTCCGTCATCGGGGTTATGACGGACACTTTGAGTGAAAATTTATTGTGAAAAGTCCGTCATCGGGGTTATGACGGACACTTTGATTGAAAATCTATTGTGAAAAGTCCGTCATCGGGGGTATAACGGACACTTTGAGTGAAAATCTATTGTGAAAAGTCCGTCATCGGGGTTATGACGGACACTTTGAGTGAAAATTTATTGTGAAAAGTCCGTCATCGGGGTTATGACGGACACTTTGAGTTAATGTAAAGTAAAAAAAGTCCGTCAGCAACTATCATGACCTCTTCGTATTCTTCAATCCCCCGCGATTTTGAATTTCCTCCATGATTTCTCTTTGAATCGTTTGACCTTCCGCATTTAAATACGGGACAATTTGCTGGAAGGAATGGTGAAAATAAGTTAACTCTTGATCTTCCCAATCTGTTTTGGACATCATCGACAATTCAGTCATGTCTCGGCCGTTATACATAATCCTCTTCCTTTCATTTATCGTATTTATTATTGTTCTGATCTCAATTGCTAGATATACATGAAAAAGATAAAATGAGCATTAGAAGAATATGGCGGATTGTGAGTGACTTTTTCATACTTCCGCCATTTATCAAGAAAGGAATTGGGACATATGGCACAAAAGGTAGCATTAGTAACCGGGAGCAGCAGAGGGATAGGAAAAGCAACAGCGATTAGATTGGCAAAAGAAGGCTATGATATTGTCATTAATTATGCACGAAGCAAGTCAGCGGCAATGGAAACAGCCGCAGAAATTGAAGCTTTAGGAAGAAAGGCTTTCATTGTAAAAGCAAATGTCGGTGGCGTAGAAAAGATAAAAAAATTATTTCAGGAGATTGATCAAGAATATGGCAGGTTAGATGTATTTGTCAACAATGCCGCTTCAGGCGTACTGCGCCCCGCAATGGAGCTGGAAGAATCTCACTGGGATTGGACAATGAATATTAATAGCAAGGCTTTATTATTTTGTGCCCAAGAGGCCGCAAAGCTAATGGAAAGAAACGAAGGGGGCAAAATTGTCAGCATTAGCTCGTTAGGCTCTATTCGCTATTTGGAAAATTATACAACTGTCGGCGTTTCGAAGGCTGCCTTAGAAGCTTTAACAAGATATTTAGCTGTTGAGCTTGCTTCTAAAAATATTACTGTAAATGCGGTTTCAGGCGGTGCTGTTGATACAGAGGCACTTACACATTTTCCAAATCGCGAAGAACTGCTAGCCGAAGCAAGAAAAAAAACACCAGCTGGGAGAATGGTTGAAATTGAGGATATGGTGAATGCAGTTATGTTCTTATTAAGTGATCAATCAAGCATGATTCGCGGCCAGACAATTATTGTAGATGGGGGAATATCCTTACTCGTATAATTAAAAATTGCCATGATTAAAAACCGTCAGTTGAGAGGACAACTCCCCTCGCTACAGTTTTTTAAAATTCGAGGATAATATTTCTGCGCTTGGTTAAATTAAAGAGCGTGGAGGTGATAATCATGGCAAAACAACCAAACCAATCTCAAGCTGGAACAAACATTCAACAAGTTAGACAACAAAACGCTCAATCCGCTGGTGCTGGAGCAGCTGGTGCCGGGGGTCAGTTCGGTACAGAGTTTGCTAGCGAAACAAATGCACAAGAGGTTAGACAACAAAACCAACAAGCTGAGGCTCGCAAAGCACAAAACTCCGGTCAGCAAAGTCAGTAATTTATATGGAAGGCGCCCTTTTATTCGAAAGGGTGCCTTCTTTTTTTGAAT
This sequence comes from Bacillus sp. DTU_2020_1000418_1_SI_GHA_SEK_038, assembly GCF_032341175.1. Taxonomy (NCBI): domain Bacteria; kingdom Bacillati; phylum Bacillota; class Bacilli; order Caryophanales; family Bacillaceae; genus Bacillus; species Bacillus sp. DTU_2020_1000418_1_SI_GHA_SEK_038. The sequence goes on from NZ_CP135435.1 coordinate 1,306,517, forward strand.
GTTGACAGTTTATTAGGTCTATTCGATAAGGCATGCGGATATAATGCTGGAGTATAGCAGTACTTTGATTCACTTCAGATCTTCTTTTTCGACAAAACTTCCATTCAATCAACAGAAGTAGTCAAAGGAAAGATAGGGTTGTGAGCGAATACATACAAAGAAAAATAAATGGGACGGTGAAACAAACTTATGAAAAACTTTAACCATTTAGTATCTGAACAAATGCAAACGATGGAAAAACTTCTATATCTTCAAAGTGAACTCGAGCGCTGTGAGGAAATTGAAGAGGAGCTTAATGCTCTCCAGGAAGAGACTGAGCTTGAAAGTATACAAATTGAAATAGCGAATTTGCGAAAAGAGCTTAAGGACATACATCAGCTTTTTGAAACGCAAACAGAAGAAGTCATTCGCTCGTATCAAGATATTAAGGTAACCGTTTGACCATAGGCCAATAATATACATAGATGAATACAATGCCAATGATAACGCAGCTTAAGATCATGAAAAAAGGGTATTAGACCTGCAAAATATTAATCCTATATTGTTTTTCTTTCAGCCATTGAAGATTTCCAATGGCTCTTTGTTTTAAATTTTGCCATAAACCGTTATAATAGTAGAAAAAAGTATTCGTTCTTTGTTGCCTTTAATCAGTTAAAAAATTTATTGGAGACATGAGTGGGATTAGATTATTGAAAAATAAATGTGCATTATGATAATAATCTTCTTGTCTCACCTTCATCTCCCGACAATAGGAGGACAAGCCTTGTCTCTCTAAGTTGGATAGGTTGCAAAGCCCGGGATTTTTCGAAAGAAGGGGAAAATGAATGGCCGTACCCAGAGAAGGAGAACCAGTACAAATTCATAGCTATAAACATAATGGGCATATCCATCGCGTCTGGGAGGAAACAACCGTTTTAAAAGGAACACAAAATTTGGTCATTGGCGGAAATGACCGGACTGTTGTAACGGAATCGGACGGAAGAACATGGATCACGAGAGAACCAGCAATTTGTTATTTTCATTCACAATATTGGTTTAATGTTATTGGAATGATTCGGGAGGATGGAATTTATTATTATTGCAATATTAGTTCTCCCTTTATTTTTGATGGGGAAGCAGTGAAATATATTGATTATGACCTAGATATAAAGGTTTTTCCAGACATGACCTTCAATCTGCTCGATGAGGATGAATACGAGCGGCATCGGCAGGAAATGAATTATCCTGAGCCTATCGACCGCATCTTAAAATCCAATGTCGATCAATTAATTCATTGGATTCGCCAAAGAAAAGGTCCGTTTGCACCCGATTTTATTGATATTTGGTATGAAAGATATCTTACCTACAGACGCTAATGAAAAATGGATGAGAGCACGAATGTCACGCCTGTTGACCGATGAATCAACAGGTTTTTATAATGCTTGGCTTTATTTTCGATTATTGTTGTTTACTAGCCGTATGCATGCGACCGGGTTTTATTCTGGACGAAAACAAGAGAGAGCAGGTATGCGTAAGGCGGTTTGATCTCCAACAAAAAGTCATTAGCAAAAGCCATATGTTTTAAAAAGGTAAGAGGGGGAAATAAGTTGGACAGCATCCGGCGTTATATGCACTTTGTTAAGCCATATCGCCTGCAGATTATCATCACGCTCATCATTGGAATCATTAAGTTTGCGATTCCCCTATTAATTCCATTACTAATTAAATATGTAATTGATGATATTGTAGGGAGCACCGACTTGAGCAGTGCTGATAAGACAGGCAGTTTAATCAAAATAATGGGCATAATGATTTTTGTCTTTGTCATTATTCGTCCACCGATTGAGTATTACCGGCAGTATTTTGCCCAATGGGTAGCGAGCAAAATTTTGTATGATATTCGTGATAGACTATTCACACATATACAAAAGCTAAGCTTTAAATATTATGCCAATACGAGAGCTGGCGAGGTCATTTCAAGAGTGATCAACGATGTTGAACAAACAAAAACATTCGTTATTACTGGATTAATGAATTTATGGCTTGATATCGCAACGATTCTGATTGCCGTAGCAATTATGATGAAAATGGATTTTACTTTAACGATTGTTTCGTTAATTCTATTCCCGTTTTATGGGTTTTCCGTAAGGTATTTTTTCGGCAATTTAAGAAAGCTGACAAGGGCACGTTCGCAAGCATTGGCGGAAGTCCAGGGATATCTTCATGAACGCGTTCAGGGAATGGCTGTCATAAAAAGCTTTGCCATTGAAGATCATGAACAAACTCAGTTTGATAAGCAAAATGAAAATTTTCTAACGAAAGCCATTGATCATACAAAATGGAATGCAAAGGCATTTGCCGTTGTTAATACCATCACAGATATTGCGCCATTACTTGTCATTGGCTACTCAGCCTACCAGGTTATTCAAGGGAATTTATCTACAGGAACAATGATGGCGTTCATTGCTTACATTGATAGATTATATAATCCACTCAGAAGACTTGTAAATTCATCCACAACATTAACCCAATCGATTGCCTCTATGGACAGAGTGTTTGAATTAATAGATGAAAAGTATGATATTGATGACTCTCCAAATGCAATGGAATGCAAGGCTGTGAAAGGTGATATTGATTTTGAACAAGTAAGCTTTGCCTACGATAAAAAGGAAGAGCTTGTTCTAAAAAATATTACTTTGAATGTGAAAAAGGGTGAGACCATTGCTCTTGTTGGGATGAGCGGGGGAGGTAAGTCTTCATTAGTAGGGTTAATCCCAAGATTTTATGATGTTACAGAGGGAAAAATCTTGTTAGACGGAAAAGATATCCGATCATTTAAGGTTCGCTCCTTAAGGGATAAAATCGGAATGGTTCTTCAGGATAATATCCTCTTTAGTGAGTCTGTCAAAACAAATATTTTATTAGGAAAGCCAGGGGCTTCTGATGAAGAGGTTATCGAAGCTGCGAAGGCTGCCAATGCTCATGAATTTATTATGAATTTGCCAAATGGCTATGATACGAGGGTCGGAGAACGCGGAGTCAAGCTCTCAGGCGGGCAGAAGCAGCGTGTGGCGATTGCAAGAATCTTTCTCAAAAATCCGCCAATCTTAATTTTGGACGAAGCCACTTCGGCACTGGATTTAGAAAGCGAGCATTTAATACAGGAAGCATTAGAGGAGCTTGCTAAGGATCGGACAACCTTTATTGTTGCTCACAGACTTTCAACCATCACACATGCAGATCGGATTATCTTGATTGAGCATGGAGAGATTTCTGAAGTTGGCAGCCATGAAGAACTAATGAAATTACAAGGCAATTATTATAAGTTATTTCAAGTACAACAGCTTGAAAGTTAGAAAAGAGCATCCGCGCTGGATGCTCTTTTCTATTACTTGTCTAGCTCCAGCGCCTACCCCCTCGAGGTCACAAGCCAATCCTCCCAGAAAGGTAAAGTACACCTTTCCGAGAGGCTCGTCTTGTGCTTGTCGGGGGTGGACAAGGCGCTTCTGCTTTTCTACTTCTCTATCGACATTTCATTCGCTTTTTTATGATAGGTTTGGAAGCTAGTAATTAACTTATCAAGATGCTCGACCTGCTCATTATAATCAATAATAGCGGAGATTATTTGCATATTGTGCGAAAGGGTGTCTTCATCCTCTAGAGAAGCTTCCTTCTTTTGAGATATAAAGAGGTTGAAAAGCTCTTTCCTATTTAGGAAGATGTCTCCCTCTTCAAAGACTACATTCGGACGTACTTTTCCAATGAACTTTAACATGATATGTTCATGATGATGAATTAGACAGTCAAGCTGCTGTTGAATCGCATTTTGGTAATCCAAAGGCATTTCCTGTAGATCATTTTCAAAACGATGTAATTTCCTTAATGTATCCAGCGATCTTTTTACAGTTGAAATCATTTGCCGATAAATAACAAGCCTTCGTGATTTTGGAATTGTTTCCTTTTTGAAATAGTTGCGCTCTTCCTTATACATTATGTATAAATGGTCAAGGTTTCTAACACTTTCCTTCATTTTCCCAATATCATTTTTCAGCAGCTTATGCTCGGAGGCATGCCTAATTGTGAGCCGGATCCATTTAGTGGTTTCCTCTGTAATATCTGAAATGCCATAGTATAGTTTTTTCTCATATTTAGGCGGAAGAAACACAAGATTGACGATAAAAGCTGAGAAAACACCTAACATAACAGTAGAAAAGCGTATAAGAGAAAATTGGATAAATTCATCACTAGGTGTTTCCATAATAACAATCATGGTTACGAGAGCTAATCCAATTGTATTTTCTATTTTGAGCTTTAGGTTAATGGTGATCACAACGATTGCTGCTAAACCGATGATGAACATATCATTGCCGAATAATAGAACAAAGACTACTGCGGTAAGAGCCCCAATTGCATTTCCCTGAACCTGTTCAATGATAGATAAGAAGGATCGGTAAATGGTGGGCTGAATCGCGAAAATCGCCGCAATGGCTGCAAAGACAGGAGAAGGCAGCTGAAAAACCTGAGATAAAAATAATGATAGAATAATTGCGATTCCCGTTTTTAGTATGCGGGCGCCAAGCTTCATACTTATTTGTTTCCTTTCTATCAGAAGATGCCTTCTGTTTTTTACCTTAACTTAGTCATCATAACGAATAAGGTGTTATTTTAACAAACAATCCAATGAATTCAACTAAAGTGATTTTATTAAGATGACATTAATGTACTATACATGGATATAGTAAGAAGTACAATGGGCATTTTCGTGAATTTTTTACAAGAGTTTGTCCTATTTAAATTTAGAAAAAGGAGCGAAAAATAATCGCTCCTACAATCATATGAATGAAAAATATTAATTATTCTTCCCTTAATGCTTGAAACGCATTCTGCACGGCATGAATCGTTGCTTCGATATCTTCCTCTGTATGTGCGATGGTTAGGAACCAAGCTTCATATTTGGATGGTGCAAGATTGATTCCTTGATTTAACATGAGCTTGAAGAATTTCGCAAACATCTCGCCGTCTGTGTTCTCTGCTTGGACATAATTGACGACTTTTTCATTTGTAAAATAGACTGTCAGCGCACCCTTCAAACGATTAATTGTAATAGGGATATTGTATTCCTTTGCAGCTGCTGCAATACCTTCCTCAAGCAACGCTCCAAGTCTGTCGAGATACTCATATACACCCTTTTGCTGTAAAACCTCTAGGCATGCAATTCCTGATAAAATGGATGCCGGATTACCTGCCATTGTTCCTGCTTGATAGGCTGGTCCTAAAGGAGCCACTTTTTCCATGATTTCTTTCTTGCCGCCGTATGCACCAATTGGCAAGCCGCCTCCAATAATTTTTCCCATGGCGGTTAAATCAGGAGTAACGCCTAATAAATCCTGAGCCCCGCCATACATAAATCGGAAAGCGGTTATGACCTCATCATAAATCACAAGAGCACCTGCAGCATGTGTTAATTCGTTAATTTGTTCTAAGAAACCTGGCTTTGGTTCAACAATGCCGAAGTTCCCGACAATTGGCTCCACAAGAACAGCTGCAATTTCACTTCCCCATTTTTCTAATGCCTCTTTAAATGGTTCGATGTCATTAAACGGAACCGTAATAACCTCTTGAGCAATACTCTTAGGGACACCAGCTGAATCTGGCGTTCCGAGTGTAGCTGGACCTGATCCTGCTGCGACCAGAACGAGATCAGAGTGGCCATGATAGCAGCCGGCGAATTTGATGATCTTGTCTCTCCCTGTATAGGCACGTGCCACACGAATCGTTGTCATGACTGCTTCTGTTCCAGAATTAACGAAACGGACCTTTTCAAGAGCTGGCATAGCTTCTTTAAGCATTGCCGCAAATTTTACTTCATGGGGAGTTGGTGTTCCATATAGTACACCTGTCTCAGCAGCCTTCTTAATAGCTTCAGTTACGTGTGGATGAGCATGACCTGTAATAATGGGACCATAAGCGGCTAAATAATCAATATATTGATTGCCATCTACATCCCAAAAATACGCTCCTTGACCTCTCTCCATAACGACTGGGGCACCGCCGCCAACAGCTTTATATGAACGGGAAGGACTGTTCACCCCTCCGACAATATGCTCAAGTGCCTCTTTATGTATGCGTTCTGAATTTGAAAATTGCATGTGAATCCTCCTTGGTATATGTGCTAACTTACCATATCTTATCATGTTTTGGGGTTGGAATGTTTCGTTTCATAATTGCGACTTCTCGATGGATACAAGCAGTCATATGGATTTAGCAATAAGCGTATAGTTTAAGAGAGGCAAAGAGGAAAGTGGGCGTGTAAATGGTTTTTTATATATCCCTTGTATTAATTGTATTCTGTATGATCATGAGCATAAGAACTTTATTTTTGCCACACAAAATTAAAGGGAAAAAAGTTAGCTTTGAAAACTTTATGTATTTGGCCTTTATTTATGTAACCGTCATGATTGGGTTTGGTCTTATATATATTCTTCTTGAAACGAATGGCTATACTGTTTTTATGGAAGGAACGGTCGGATTAGAAGGTGATTTTCTTAATCAACTAGAAACAGGTTTTTATTTCAGTGCAGTAACCTTATTTTCTGTTGGCTATGGAGATATTGCCCCTATTGGCATCGGAAGAATGATAGCAGTGCTTGAAGCACTCATTGGCTATACGATCCCGGCTGCTTTCGTATTTAGAGCAGTATTTGAGATGGAAAAGAAATTGTAGCGGTCGTCAAGTTGATTTTGTTGTTTTTCTTGGAAAAATTGGATAGGCTTATGGAAAAAGGATATAGGGGGAATTTCAATGGCCGTTTCGATAGGAGAATTAGCTCCTGATTTTGCACTTGAAGCAAGTAATGGGGAAACGATTAAACTATCTGATTTTCGAGGAAAAAATATTGTCTTATATTTCTATCCAAAGGATATGACTCCTGGATGTACAACACAGGCATGTGATTTTCGAGACAAGCATAGTCATTTCGCAGATTTGGATGCAGTTATTCTTGGTGTGAGTCCTGATCCACTTGCCCGCCATGAGAAATTCATTGAAAAATATGATTTGCCATTTATCCTGCTTGCAGACGAGGAGAATAAGGCTGCGGAAGCTTATGATGTTTGGAAGCTTAAGAAAACTTTCGGAAAAGAATATATGGGAATCGAACGCTCTACATTCATCATCGATAAAGCTGGCAAGCTAGTAAAGGAATGGAGAAAGGTGAAGGTTAAGGGGCATGTCGAGGAAGCACTTGAATATATAAGGGAAAATCTTTCATAAAAAATGGCCTATTTTTTGCCAACAAGGCTTTTGTCCACTCATATTGAAATGATTTGAATATCATTTTATTAGGGCATACCTCCTCAGATATATTTTGAAGCGAATCATAACGGATTCGCTTTTTTTATTTTTTATGTTTTTAAATATATTTATTAAACATATAGTAATTTAAGAATGACTGTAACCAGAAGGGGGGATAAAAAACTTCCGTATGGGTCAGATTTTAATAAAAAAGCCTTAACTGCCCGTTTTTTAGTTTGCAATGTTGACAAAAGTAGTATTGAATGAGTAAACTATTTATAAAGATTATAAAGTAATAATTCTTGTTAGAAAAGAGGTGCATGGCCGGTGGCGCAGATTCAATTAAAAGAAGCGCTGGATACTCTTAAGGATACTGGAGTTCGTATAACACCACAGCGTCATGCGATACTTGAATATTTAATAAACTCAATGTCACACCCTACAGCAGATGATATTTACAAGGCTTTAGAAGGAAAGTTTCCAAATATGAGTGTGGCAACAGTTTACAATAATTTACGAGTATTTCGTGAGGTTGGCCTTGTTAAGGAATTAACTTATGGAGATGCATCAAGCCGTTTTGACTTTGTAACAACCCATCATTACCATGTTATTTGTGAAAAATGTGGGAAAATCGTTGACTTTCATTATCCTGGTCTTGATGAAGTTGAGCATTTAGCATCCCATGTTACAGGTTTTAAGATTAGCCATCATCGAATGGAGATTTACGGAACCTGCCCAGATTGTTCAATTAAAGAGACGCATTAATAAAACAAAGCTGCTGGTCAAAGTACCGACAGCTTATTTTTATGGGCATTTTCGTTGAGTAGCAAGGCAATGGTAAAAATAAAAATCTCGGCTACAACCGAGATTTTTTATTATAATTTTCATCGAATTCTTTGCCCTCTAGATTACGATCTAGTGTTAATGGTTCATTACAATACATGCACATATCAACGCGACCTAATATTTTTGTATGTTTGCCGCAATTTGGACAGACAACCTGTACCGTTTTTGTTGATAGCATCCCAATCCAAAAGTATACTACTGTACTAGCAATAATAAAGACGGTTCCAAAAAGCATAAAGATGGTCATGAGCAGAGGGGAAGTTCTGAAAAAGATCCCAAGATACATGACTAAAAAACCGACAAATATTAAAGCAAGGGCAAATGTTCGAATTTTATTGATTTTACTTGAATATTTAGCCATTTAAGTCCCTCCTACGGAAATACTATAACATATCAAATGAAAGATAATAAGTAGTAAGCGTATCTTTCAATAGAAGAGATACTAGATAAATACCTATTAACAAAAATGAAATAATAGAAAATGCAGGCAGTTTTTCTTTTTGATAAAGAAGGATTATTTGAAAAAATTGTCGAAGATATATTTGATTCATGCATAAAAGCTTCATTAAGCCTATTAAATGATTAATTGTTTTTTTTTGAACATGAAAAATAAAGCTAATAAAAATATGGAGGAATAAGGATGGAAGATATTCTCCGCCCCATTTATCAAGAACGAGCTAGTCAAGCAAATACTCTCGGAGTGTTAATGATAAAGAAACAACAGAAGAATATTCCAGCTACAGACACCTTTGATGTTGTTTTGCTAATATTAGTTAAGGAAGCAGAGTCACCAGTATACGTAAAGCACTATACTTATAACGATCAGAAAGCGGCTTTATATACGATTACTGACCAGCAGCTATATGAATGGATTTTACTCGGATCGAATAAGAAGATTTTTGATTGGTTATATAACGGTAAAGTGATTTTCGAACGTAACGAATATTTCCATAAGATCAATACGGAACTAAGGGATTTCCCATTCAATGGCCGTAAATTGAAAATGGGAATTGAATTTGCCAAACTAATTCGTCGGTATATGGATGGGAAGGCTTTTTTTGAAAATGGTCATTACTTGGATACATATAATCATGTAGTTCATTCCCTTCATCATCTAGCTAGACTTGCGTTAATAGAGCAAGGCTTTCACCCTGAGGTAACGGTCTGGCAGCAAATTAAACAAATTGAGCCAGAAATATTAAAATTATATGAAGAGCTGGTAAATAGTCATGAGCCTTTAGAAAAAAGGCTAGAGCTGCTTTTCTTAGCAAGTGAGTTTTTGATCCATTCCAAAATAAAAAGCGGCATCAGCCATTTAGTGGATGTTCTATTGGAAAAAGAGTTCTGGTCTATAAATGAAATGATGAACCATAAAGAATTACAGCATTATTCAGTTGATTTAGGAATGCTGATCGAATATCTAATCGATAGAAATTTGATTGAAGTTGTAACAATAGAAACAAAGGGAAAAGGTGTTTTTCATCGGTATTATAAACTCAGTCAAAAGTTATTGTAAAAAAGCAAAAAAGCTATTGACCTTTTATTAAATACTTGTTATATTTATATCCGCCGCTGCAATTTATTGAATAAAATGAAGAGCAGTTGGCGGATGAAGGTTTTAAAAAAGTGTTGACATCAAATTCGACACATGTTATATTAGAAAAGTCGCTTCTGAGCAACCCGATAGTTCTTTGAAAACTGAACGAACAAAACGTCAACGTTTAATCTTTTAGTCTTTTTCTCGAAAAAAGACATATATGAGCTAATCAACTCACAATTTATTGGAGAGTTTGATCCTGGCTCAGGACGAACGCTGGCGGCGTGCCTAATACATGCAAGTCGAGCGAACTTTTGGGAGCTTGCTCCCAAAAGTTAGCGGCGGACGGGTGAGTAACACGTGGGCAACCTGCCTGTAAGACTGGGATAACTTCGGGAAACCGGAGCTAATACCGGATAATTCTTTTCTACTCATGTAGGAAAGCTGAAAGATGGCTTCGGCTATCACTTACAGATGGGCCCGCGGCGCATTAGCTAGTTGGTGAGGTAACGGCTCACCAAGGCAACGATGCGTAGCCGACCTGAGAGGGTGATCGGCCACACTGGGACTGAGACACGGCCCAGACTCCTACGGGAGGCAGCAGTAGGGAATCTTCCGCAATGGACGAAAGTCTGACGGAGCAACGCCGCGTGAGTGATGAAGGTTTTCGGATCGTAAAACTCTGTTGTTAGGGAAGAACAAGTACCGGAGTAACTGCCGGTACCTTGACGGTACCTAACCAGAAAGCCACGGCTAACTACGTGCCAGCAGCCGCGGTAATACGTAGGTGGCAAGCGTTGTCCGGAATTATTGGGCGTAAAGCGCGCGCAGGCGGTCCTTTAAGTCTGATGTGAAAGCCCACGGCTCAACCGTGGAGGGTCATTGGAAACTGGGGGACTTGAGTGCAGAAGAGGAGAGTGGAATTCCACGTGTAGCGGTGAAATGCGTAGAGATGTGGAGGAACACCAGTGGCGAAGGCGACTCTCTGGTCTGTAACTGACGCTGAGGCGCGAAAGCGTGGGGAGCGAACAGGATTAGATACCCTGGTAGTCCACGCCGTAAACGATGAGTGCTAAGTGTTAGAGGGTTTCCGCCCTTTAGTGCTGCAGCAAACGCATTAAGCACTCCGCCTGGGGAGTACGGCCGCAAGGCTGAAACTCAAAGGAATTGACGGGGGCCCGCACAAGCGGTGGAGCATGTGGTTTAATTCGAAGCAACGCGAAGAACCTTACCAGGTCTTGACATCCTCTGACAATCCTAGAGATAGGACTTTCCCCTTCGGGGGACAGAGTGACAGGTGGTGCATGGTTGTCGTCAGCTCGTGTCGTGAGATGTTGGGTTAAGTCCCGCAACGAGCGCAACCCTTGATCTTAGTTGCCAGCATTCAGTTGGGCACTCTAAGGTGACTGCCGGTGACAAACCGGAGGAAGGTGGGGATGACGTCAAATCATCATGCCCCTTATGACCTGGGCTACACACGTGCTACAATGGATGGTACAAAGGGCTGCAAGACCGCGAGGTTTAGCCAATCCCATAAAACCATTCTCAGTTCGGATTGCAGGCTGCAACTCGCCTGCATGAAGCCGGAATCGCTAGTAATCGCGGATCAGCATGCCGCGGTGAATACGTTCCCGGGCCTTGTACACACCGCCCGTCACACCACGAGAGTTTGTAACACCCGAAGTCGGTGGGGTAACCGTAAGGAGCCAGCCGCCTAAGGTGGGACAGATGATTGGGGTGAAGTCGTAACAAGGTAGCCGTATCGGAAGGTGCGGCTGGATCACCTCCTTTCTAAGGATGAATTGAAGTACTCGATACTTCAATAAAAGACGTTACTTGTTCGTTCAGTTTTGAGGGAATTATCATCATTTTTAAAATGGTTTTAATTTCTCAATATTTGCTCCTGCGCCGCAGAGATTCGAGGAAGTAACCCCTCAGCTCGTTGCAAGGCAGCATGAAGTAATACTACGATGCGAAATCACGTTGTGATTGAAATCAGTAGCCTTGTTCCTTGAAAACTAGATAATGATTATGAAGAAGCAATAACCGAGTAATCGCCATTTTAGTTATTCTCTCTATTTAATATAGAGTTAAAAACAACCAATCACGAGAATAGAAATTAATCTATTCACAAATCGTGAGGGAAATGAGAAGCAGTAGATCAAGGAAGCGACCGAGCGAGCACCGGAACGTACGCAGTTGGTACGTGAGGAGCACAGCGAGAGAGCTGACGCAGAGATGCGCCGCTTATCATTTGCCGAACAGGTTAAGTTAATAAGGGCGCACGGTGAATGCCTTGGCACTAGGAGCCGATGAAGGACGGGACTAACACCGATATGCTTCGGGGAGCTGTAAGTAAGCTTTGATCCGGAGATTTCCGAATGGGGGAACCCACTGTTCGTAATGGAACAGTATCTTTACCTGAATACATAGGGTATTGAAGGCAGACCCGGGGAACTGAAACATCTAAGTACCCGGAGGAAGAGAAAGCAAACGCGATTCCCTGAGTAGCGGCGAGCGAAACGGGATTAGCCCAAACCAAGAGGCTTGCCTCTTGGGGTTGTAGGACACTCTATACGGAGTTACAAAGGAACGAGGTAAATGAACAGGTCTGGAAAGGCCGGCCAGAGAAGGTAAAAGCCCTGTAGTTGAAACTTCGTTCCCTCCAGAGTGGATCCTGAGTACGGCGGGACACGTGAAATCCCGTCGGAAGCAGGGAGGACCATCTCCCAAGGCTAAATACTCCCTAGTGACCGATAGTGAACCAGTACCGTGAGGGAAAGGTGAAAAGCACCCCGGAAGGGGAGTGAAATAGTTCCTGAAACCGTGTGCCTACAAGTAGTCAGAGCCCTTTAACGGGTGATGGCGTGCCTTTTGTAGAATGAACCGGCGAGTTACGATTACATGCAAGGTTAAGTTGAATAGACGGAGCCGCAGCGAAAGCGAGTCTGAATAGGGCGAATTGAGTATGTGGTCGTAGACCCGAAACCAGGTGACCTACCCATGTCCAGGTTGAAGTCCAGGTAACACTGGATGGAGGACCGAACCCACGCACGTTGAAAAGTGCGGGGATGAGGTGTGGGTAGCGGAGAAATTCCAATCGAACTTGGAGATAGCTGGTTCTCTCCGAAATAGCTTTAGGGCTAGCCTCATGTTGTTAGAATCTTGGAGGTAGAGCACTGTTTGGACTAGGGGCCCTCATCGGGTTACCGAATTCAGACAAACTCCGAATGCCAAAGATTTATCCATGGGAGTCAGACTGCGAGTGATAAGATCCGTAGTCAAGAGGGAAACAGCCCAGACCACCAGTTAAGGTCCCAAAGTATACGTTAAGTGGAAAAGGATGTGGAGTTGCTTAGACAACCAGGATGTTGGCTTAGAAGCAGCCACCATTTAAAGAGTGCGTAATAGCTCACTGGTCGAGTGACTCTGCGCCGAAAATGTACCGGGGCTAAACGTATCACCGAAGCTGTGGATGGACATCTGCGATGTCCGTGGTAGGAGAGCGTTCTAAGGGCGTTGAAGCTAGACCGTAAGGACTGGTGGAGCGCTTAGAAGTGAGAATGCCGGTATGAGTAGCGAAAGATGGGTGAGAATCCCATCCACCGAATGCCTAAGGTTTCCTGAGGAAGGCTCGTCCGCTCAGGGTTAGTCGGGACCTAAGCCGAGGCTGAAAAGCGTAGGCGATGGACAACAGGTTGATATTCCTGTACCACCTCTTTACCGTTTGAGCAATGGGGGGACGCAGGAGGATAGGGTAAGCGCGCTGCTGGAATAGCGCGTCTAAGCAGTTAGAGTGCAAGCGAGGCAAATCCCGCTTGCGTTAAGCTTGAGCTGTGATAGCGAGGGAAATATAGTACCGAAGTTCCTGAATCCACACTGCCAAGAAAAGCCTCTAGCGAGGGAAAAGGTGCCCGTACCGCAAACCGACACAGGTAGGCGAGGAGAGAATCCTAAGGTGAGCGAGAGAACTCTCGTTAAGGAACTCGGCAAAATCACCCCGTAACTTCGGGAGAAGGGGTGCTCATTTGGGTGAATAGCCCGGATGAGCCGCAGTGAATAGGCCCAGGCGACTGTTTAGCAAAAACACAGGTCTCTGCGAAGCCGCAAGGCGAAGTATAGGGGCTGACGCCTGCCCGGTGCTGGAAGGTTAAGAGGAGGGGTTAGCGCAAGCGAAGCTCTGAATTGAAGCCCCAGTAAACGGCGGCCGTAACTATAACGGTCCTAAGGTAGCGAAATTCCTTGTCAGGTAAGTTCTGACCCGCACGAAAGGCGTAACGATCTGGGCACTGTCTCAACGAGAGACTCGGTGAAATTATAGTACCTGTGAAGATGCAGGTTACCCGCGACAGGACGGAAAGACCCCGTGGAGCTTTACTGTAGCCTGATATTGAATTTCGGTACAGCTTGTACAGGATAGGTAGGAGCCTTGGAAGCCGGAGCGCCAGCTTCGGTGGAGGCATTGGTGGGATACTACCCTGGCTGTATTGAAATTCTAACCCGCGCCCCTGATCGGGGCGGGAGACAGTGTCAGGTGGGCAGTTTGACTGGGGCGGTCGCCTCCTAAAGAGTAACGGAGGCGCCCAAAGGTTCCCTCAGAATGGTTGGAAATCATTCGAAGAGTGTAAAGGCATAAGGGAGCTTGACTGCGAGACCTACAAGTCGAGCAGGGACGAAAGTCGGGCTTAGTGATCCGGTGGTTCCGCATGGAAGGGCCATCGCTCAACGGATAAAAGCTACCCCGGGGATAACAGGCTTATCTCCCCCAAGAGTCCACATCGACGGGGAGGTTTGGCACCTCGATGTCGGCTCATCGCATCCTGGGGCTGTAGTCGGTCCCAAGGGTTGGGCTGTTCGCCCATTAAAGCGGTACGCGAGCTGGGTTCAGAACGTCGTGAGACAGTTCGGTCCCTATCCGTCGTGGGCGCAGGAAATTTGAGAGGAGCTGTCCTTAGTACGAGAGGACCGGGATGGACGCACCGCTGGTGTACCAGTTGTCTTGCCAAAGGCATAGCTGGGTAGCTATGTGCGGACGGGATAAGTGCTGAAAGCATCTAAGCATGAAGCCCCCCTCGAGATGAGATTTCCCATAGCGTCAAGCTAGTAAGACCCCTGAAAGATGATCAGGTTGATAGGTTTGAGGTGGAAGCGTGGCGACACGTGGAGCTGACAAATACTAATCGGTCGAGGACTTAACCACATTTAGTATGATTACTCGAATAACTTCTTCAGCATTATCTAGTTTTGAGGGAATGAAAATTTCTCTTGAAAAAAATCAAAAAGACGATATAATAGATATTGTCTTTAACAAAAGTCTAGTGGCGATAGCGAGAAGGCCACACCCGTTCCCATCCCGAACACGGAAGTTAAGCTTCTCAGCGCCGATGGTAGTTTGGGGCTGTCCCCATGTGAGAGTAGGACGTCGCTAGGCTTTTAATATATTCACTATTCCGCAGTAGCTCAGTGGTAGAGCATTCGGCTGTTAACCGAACGGTCGTAGGTTCGAATCCTACCTGCGGAGCCATCTGGAGAGCTGTCCGAGTGGCCGAAGGAGCACGATTGGAAATCGTGTATACGCTAACCGCGTATCAAGGGTTCAAATCCCTTGCTCTCCGCCATTTAAAAACTTATCTGGCCCCTTGGTCAAGCGGTTAAGACACCGCCCTTTCACGGCGGTAACACGGGTTCGAATCCCGTAGGGGTCACCATTTGGCATACTAAGTACGCGACATCCTGTCGCAACGTATGCACTTGCACGTCCTGTGCTTCGGAGGATTAGCTCAGCTGGGAGAGCATCTGCCTTACAAGCAGAGGGTCGGCGGTTCGATCCCGTCATCCTCCACCATGTTTACTTATAGCATGGAATATTATTGTCGCGGGGTGGAGCAACGAGCGTTACTCCATGAATCAACTGTGAGTTGTACCGATGCAGCTGCTGCTTGATTAAGCATCCTGAGATCGGGTCAGTCCTTATGCTTTATATGAGCATAGTAAAAATCATATAAATACTATTATCGCGGGGTGGAGCAGTCCGGTAGCTCGTCGGGCTCATAACCCGAAGGTCGCAGGTTCAAATCCTGTCCCCGCAATCTGGTCCGGTAGTTCAGTTGGTTAGAATGCCTGCCTGTCACGCAGGAGGTCGCGGGTTCGAGTCCCGTCCGGACCGCCATTTTGTGGCTCAGTAGCTCAGTCGGTAGAGCAAAGGACTGAAAATCCTTGTGTCGGCGGTTCGATTCCGTCCTGAGCCACCATTTAAAAAGAATACGCCGGCCTAGCTCAATTGGTAGAGGATTTTAAAAGCTTGCAGCACCGAAGCTTTACTCCCTTGATGGTAAACTTTTTAAATCTGCGACAAAGTTTGTAAGACTTTGAAGCACAATTTTTAGCAGTTTTTAAATTAGGAAATAAAATAATATACGCCGGCCTAGCTCAATTGGTAGAGCAACTGACTTGTAATCAGTAGGTTGGGGGTTCGAGTCCTCTGGCCGGCACCAAAAATTTAAAATTACAGCTTCGGAGCAGTTCTTCAATGAATGGTAATTTTAAATTTTTGCGACAAAGACCGCAGGACTTTGGAGCATATTATGACTACAGACAATTTCTAATAACTACGGTGGGGTAGCGAAGTGGCTAAACGCGGCGGACTGTAAATCCGCTCCCTTTGGGTTCGGCGGTTCGAATCCGTCCCCCACCACCATTTATAGGGGTATAGTTTAATGGTAAAACGAAGGTCTCCAAAACCTTTGATGTGGGTTCGATTCCTACTACCCCTGCCATAAATTATGGCGGTTGTGGCGAAGTGGTTAACGCATCGGATTGTGGTTCCGACATTCGTGGGTTCGATTCCCATCAGCCGCCCCATTTAATTATTGAAACTATTATGAATTATGGCGATTGTGGCGAAGTGGTTAACGCATCGGATTGTGGTTCCGACATTCGTGGGTTCGATTCCCATCAGTCGCCCCATTTTAATAAATAGTGGAACCCTTATCATAGGTTTTGATATAATATCATTAATTACTCTATATTATTGGGCTATAGCCAAGCGGTAAGGCATCGCACTTTGACTGCGACATGCGTTGGTTCGAATCCAGCTAGCCCAGCCATTTGCGGAAGTAGTTCAGTGGTAGAACACCACCTTGCCAAGGTGGGGGTCGCGGGTTCGAATCCCGTCTTCCGCTCCATTTTATTTTAAGGCGGCATAGCCAAGTGGTAAGGCATAGGTCTGCAAAACCTTGATCACCGGTTCAAATCCGGTTGCCGCCTCCAACTTCAAAATTATTTTTTTATATACGCCGGGGTGGCGGAACTGGCAGACGCACAGGACTTAAAATCCTGCGGTAGGTGACTACCGTACCGGTTCGATTCCGGTCCTCGGCACTTCCTTGAAATTTTAATACGCCGGTGTGGCGGAATTGGCAGACGCGCACGACTCAAAATCGTGTTCCTTCTGGAGTGTCGGTTCGATCCCGACCACCGGTATCTTTTGTTATTTTAGTTAAATAAGATTTTTTAGAAAGCTCATAACCCTCTTCAAATAGAGATTTATGAGCTTTTTCAATTTCTAAGAAGTCGTTAGAAAACGATTAGGACTTCAAATCATTTTACACATTTTATACACAACCATCTCCTCATATTTTCTTCATACTAAGTTGTTCATCCTCAATTCGTAATTCTTAATAGCATGTATTGCCATATCCTAGCCGTTCAATTACGAATTGGATTGATTGTCCTTTTATTGAGTGATATCTATGCCGTATGCATACCTGTCTTTTCGGTCAAAATATACCTTTTTGATATAGTGCCAGTTGTCTAGTTATTCACCTAGTTGATAGGTAGATAATTATTGGACTATTTTAAATCGTATCCATAATTTCCATAATTATTGACATCATATTTGTTATAATTTTTATAGCTTCATTTTAACTCTATATAATTTCATTTAAAATATTTAATATAGCTGGAGGAGATAAGGAATTGAATTGCCAGCAAGTTCTGTAAACCTTAAGATAGGATTACAGACTAATCGAACGAAAATGCACCTTAGCCCTTTACCACTGTTGTGCTTAGCAAAATAAAAGTGCAGAATTTTGCAAAGATAAATTAAGCTGCAATTTTAGATAAGAGCCTTGGTCATGATAGCCTTCATGGATAGCCAAGCCCTGTGGCTACTGGATTCTTGGTTAGAGAAGTATGCCTATAGATGTGGCTCCATGTCAGTTTGCAATACTCTGCATTTGCAATTGCAACAATGTTTACTTTTTCTCTGCAAAATACAGCTTTCTAATAGGTAATAATGTTGCATATTGTCAACAATTTTCGAAACTGATAATACAAAATAAGAATTATAAGGGAGAAAAAATGGATCAAAGTTCTATAGCTATTTTATTTATAGGGGCTTCTATGTTTATTCCTTTATGGATTGGTGCTAAAGCAGGTGAAAAAGACCAAGCGACCATATCTGGTTTTTTTGTTCAGAACAGGAGCATGTCCCCAATGACTGTATTCTTTACTGTTCAGGCCACCTGGTGGAGTGCTTTTGCTTTTTTGGGTTCTACTTCATATTATTACAACAATGGACCTGTATATTGGACAACCATAGGTTGGGATATACTTTTTGGAATACTTTTTTTGAGGATCGGAAAGAGAATATGGTTTTATGGAAAAGAGAACAACTATATTACTGCGACCGACTTTTTTATGGATATATATAAATCCAAAGCTTTAGGAATATTAGTCACGACTCTTATGATGCTTTTTACAATACCTTATTTTCAAATACAGATTTCTGGCGGAGCATATCTTATTGAAACAGCTTCAAAGGGATTGATACCAAGTCAGATGGGAGCTTTTGTATTTACCTCCGTTATAGTAATTTATGTTTGGACTGGAGGACTGAGGGCTGTTGCCTGGACCGATATTTTTTACCAGATATTAATAATTATTAGTGTATTGTTAGGTGGAATATTTATTGTTTATTATTTCAATGGAATTGGAAATCTCTTCTCGGAGTTAAATGATAAAGTGCCTGAAGTTTTAACTCTTCCTGGGCCTATGGGTCCGCTGCTATGGATTTCAATGTTTGTAATTGTTCCTATTGGCGCATTAATGGGACCTCCACTTTGGATAAGGATATATGCAGTAAAAGATGCCAAAACCTTTTATCTAATCCCTTTCTTGCTTGCTTCTATATCATTCATTAATATGACTCCTATGCTTTTAGGCAATGCGGGAATCCTTCTTGTAGATGAACTGGTTGATTCTGATACATTATTACCGAGGGTTGTTTTAAATTACATGCCATATATACTTGCCTATATAATACTAATTGGTGGTGCAGCTGCCGCCATGTCTACAGCAAACTCTCAAATTCATTCGATTTCAGCTATGTACACAATTGATATACATAAAAGATATATAAATAGAAATACGAGTGACAAAAGGTTACTCAATATAGGAAAGGTTGGAATTCTGATATTTGCAGTCCTTTCATATCTAACTTTTACTTTTATTCCAGGTTTAATGATTCAGCTTGGATTAATTGCACTAAGCGGTACAGCACAAGTATTTGTTCCGGTAGCAGGGGCTCTTTTTTGGGAAGAATCAAATGCAAAGGGCGCTATAGCGGGAATTATTACTGGATTAGCCGTTCTTATTATAATTTCATATAACTTTGATATAAATGTTGGAATAATAGGGTTTCTTGCATTAATCTTCAATGCATTTGTATTTATAGTAGTTTCAAAATTTTCACAGGAAGTAAAAGAAACTAAGGAGAGCATTAAGAATCTTAAATCAAAGTATAAAAGGTCTATTAATTAGAAAACTAGGCATATAAACGGAAAGGATGGGAATAGGCAATCAATATAAGGAAGGCTATTAGAATCTGCAAGAGGCGCATAATAATTTTATGCGCCTACTCTTTTCTTATTCAACTCTTTCAGATATCTAACTTGAAACCAAAGGTAATAGAGGTACATTTAAAAGGTATAAACAAGTACTTTAGTTCCTGTTAAGCCAACGATACGAACAGTGTGTTAATTTTATAAAAGGCCAAATAGTCTAGGTAGGAACAAAGCAATATCTGGAAAAACAGTAGTTATGAACAATGTTGGAAGCCAAGCGAAAAGAATCAACCACATTGTTGGTTTCATCATTTCGTTGATTGGTGCATTGCCTATTCTGGATCCAAGGTATAAAAATGGAGCGGTTGGAGGAGTAACACAACCTAGTCCAAGATTAACACCCATTATAGCTGCAAAGTGTACTGGATGAATTTCAAGTGCAATTGCTACTGGTAGTAATATCGGTGTTGTAAGAAGGATGGCACTTGTATCGTCCATAAGCATTCCTATAATAATCAAGAATAAGTTAAGCATGAAAATTAAAACGAGCCTATTATCTGTTGCTGCCATCATTAAATCAAGAATCATATTCGGTACATTTTCCATTATATATAATCTTGAAAGCATCATAACAGATAATAGCATGATCATAATTACACCAGCTGTTGTTCCGGCAGCTACTAATGCGGATTTGAATGTTTTCCAGTCAAGCCCCTTATAGAAAAGGATTCCAATGGGAATTGTATATAATACCGAAACTGCGGCAGCTTCTGTCGGAGTAAGGAAACCGCCGTATATGCCACCTAAAATGATAAAAGGTGCAATTAAAGCAGGAACAGCTTTTCCTGTTCTGTTTACTAAGGTATTAACGAAAACAGGTTTTTCCATTTTTTCTGGTAATACCAATGTTTTGCAGTCTCTTAGCATCCACCAGTTAGTTAGAATAAGTAATATAATGAGTAAGATTCCAGGACCTATAGTAGAAAGGAATGTAGCCAATACAGATTGGCCACCAATAAATGCAAATAAAATCATGTTCAGACTCGGTGGGATAAGAAGTCCCAGCAAGGATGCGCTTGAAATAAGTGCAGCGGAAACTCCTCGTGGATATCCCGCAGCTTGCATTCTTGGAAGCATAATAGTTCCAATACTTGAAAGGGTAGCGAAACCACTGCCGGAGATGGAACCAAAGAGGGCACATGATATCACCATTACTGCTCCAAGTCCTCCCTTTATACGCCCTATAAACATAGTGACAAAATTAATTAAACTTTCTCCAATTCCGCTCTTTTCCATAAGCTGACCTGCAAGTATAAAAAGTGGAATTGCCACTAGAATTAGGGAACTAACCTTACTGAAGCCATATGGTAATAGGAAGGTATAATCATATCCTCCAAAAACAACAATTACTAGGATGGAGGCAAAAAATGCATACGGTATTTCAACTCCAAGTAATAGAATGACTATTAAAACAAGAATGGCTACTAAAGAAAGCATTTAATTATACCTCCTTCCTTTAATCATTTTTATCATTGAATTGAATCTTCTTTATCCATTTTAAATAGAATCTTTTTATTCCATCATACAAATAAACTATATGGAAAAAGGTGCCTACACCTAAACCGAACAAAAGTGAAGATTGACCAACTATTACCGGAATACGCCAAACTGTAGTTAGCTGTCCATTATCGAGATTCCATTGGAATAATTGTATGGCCCAAAGAAAAAATACTATACCTAGACAAACACTCAAAGTATCACGTATTAGTGAAATCAAATCTTTTAAAAAACTCTCTTTCATCATAATAACGATGATATCCGCTTTAATATGGCTTTTTTCATAAGACCCGTAAGCGCTTCCAAACATATAAAGCCAGAAGGCACAAATAATTAGTATTTCTTCGTAGCCTAGTAAATTAAAGTCAAGGGCACGAGCTACAACAGCAGCAAAAGTAATTAATGTTACAAGTATATTGCTGACAATTAAACCAAACCTTAAAAACTTGACTAAAGCTGACCAAACGAATGATTTTTCTAACCTGTTTTCAAGGGAATGCATTTGCAATTCTCCTTTCTCTAATGTTGTAAACAAAATAAAAGGAAATAAGGGAAGGGTTTCCCTTCCCCATGTGTTAAAAACATTTGTTAGTTTGTTAGATTGCTAGTTTTATTTAAGTTTTTCAACTTCAGCTCTCATACCATCCATTAATTCTTTAGTCAATTGCTCTTCAAGCTTAGGCCAAGTAGTTTCTCTAACAAAATCTGCATAAGTGTCTATTTGTTCATCAGTGAATTCAATAACTTCAACGCCATAATCATCAGCTAATTTTTTCTTGTAGTTTTCTTCATTTTCTTGTGCTAAAGTAAAGCTTTTTTCACTTTGTTCGTTGAATGCTGCCACAACAATTTCAGCATCTTCAGGGGAAAGCTTTTCAAGAGTTTTTTCACTCATAACATAGCTTGTTGCTTCTGCATGCAAATAGTTTACATACATGTAATTGATTACTTCACCAACCCATGCATAGTTGATATTTGGTGTTCCACCTACCCAACCATCAACAACTTTTGTTTGAATAGCTGTAGGCACCTCTGCGTACGGAACGGTAATCGGAATGAAACCAAGATCTTCCTGTGGTATTCGGAAAGTAACCATGCCAGGACTTCTGGTTTTAACCCCTTTGTTTACCCCTGGAGTAAACATGTCAGTTGGTTCTGTTACAAAAGCTTGACCAATAAATCCTTCAAGCACAAATCCAAGGAATCTAACATCGTTTTCATCTGTTAATTTGCCCATTTCTTTAGCAAGATAAGAATCTGGAGCGTAAAGGATTTTTGCTTCATCAAAGCTCTTAGCGTAGTATGGAACATAAGCAGCTCCAAGCCTTGCGTCTAAAGCATCTGGAATCGTTATTTGTGCAGCATCGATAGTACCTCTTATGATTTCTTCGTAAACGGTTTCATATCCACCTAACTGGCTTGCTGGGAAGTATTTAATTTCAACTCTTCCCTCAGTTCTTTCCTTAACGATTTCAGCAAGTTCATTGTTTAGACCAGTAGCAATGTGTTCTAGCGGGGCATCAGATGCAAGTCTTAAAACGATAGGCTTAGTAGAAACATCACCACTGCCGCCAGTTTGTTTTCCGCCGCCACTACCGCAGGCAGTAAGCGCTATAAGTACCAACGCTAGTGTAAAAATAACCAGAGTAAATTTCTTGGTTCTCATTGTAATCCCCCTCTACTAATTGAATTTTCCGAATTATTTAAATCTAAATACAATAATAACGATCTATTGTTAAAAAACCCTTAAAATAATCTTAAAATTTAATAAAATAACCTAAAAATTCGAAAAAATCCAAAATGTGTATTACAGGTTTAAATTTTTTGATACAATGAATAAGATACCTCTGGTATGGGAGGTGACCTAATAAAATGATATATTTTTCACAGAGTTACATATTACTATTTATACTAATTATATTTGTATCAACAATCTCTTTACTCTATTTTTATATTTTTTCAAGGAACCATGAAAAGTATATTCATTTCTGGGGCCTGAGCTGGATCATGTATGCCCTTGGACTAATAAGTAATATTTTCTTAGTATCCGAGCCATTTCATATTCCCATCATTGGTTTTAAGCAGATGTGCGATTTACTTAACAGCCTTTTTCTTCTTATGGGGACATACTACTTTATTGGGAAAAAATTCCCATCCTATTGGATTCAATTTACCATTGTAAATATTATTTGGATTGCACTTGCTGTTTATTATGAATTATCATTTGTTACAGTCACTCTATTGTCTTCAGCTTTTTTCAACATTATTGCCATTGTTACAGGAGTTATGTTGTTTAGATTCTGGAAGGTTAATTTTTTAGGAAAGTTTATTGTTATTTCAATTTTTTTTATTTGGGGAATTCATAAAGGATCATATCCATACCTGTACACCCAATTTTTAAACGAATCTCTTGAATACACAACTGAGATTATTCTTGCAAATTTATTAAATTTCTGTATTATGCTTATTTACCTTCAAAAAATTCGACAAGAGCTTGTGGATAGAGAAAAATTGTACCGCGTTTTAGCGGAAAACGCACAAGATATGATATATATTTATAAATTAATGCCATACCCTTATTTTGAGTACGTAAGTCCTTCATGTGAAAAAATAATGGGATATAAGCCAGAGGAATTTTATCAAAACCCTAATTTGTTTTTCGAAATCATACATCCGGATGATAAAGAGTTTTTGAATGAACTATTTGACCCATTGTCAACTTTTGCAGAGCCCCTTACCTTAAGATGGGGGCATAAATCAAATAATTACGTATGGACAGAACAAAAAACAACTTTTATTCTTGAAAAAGAAGTAGGACTTACCCGGATAGAAGGAATTATACGTGATATCACAGAGAGAAAGAAGATAGAACAAAGCTTGGAGCTTGCTGAAAAATCAAGAAGAACAATGCTTACAAATATTTCCCATGAATTGAGAACCCCTATAACATCCATAGTAGGCTACACATCAGCAATTAAGGAAGGGCGTTACAAAGAGGATCAAATTGAAAAATATATTGATTTAATATATAAAAAATCGATTTTCCTGCAAAGGCTTGTGCAGGACTTATTCCAGCTTACCCAGTATGAATCTGGAAAAATATCATTTAACTTTTCTCAAATTTCTATAAACGAGTTTGTTATTGATATAATTGAGAAATATCGCTATGATGTATTACAGAACAACAGAAGGTTTGATGTCTCTTTTGATAAGAGGGATGAGTTTTTGGACGCCACCATTATAGTTGACATTGAAAGAATCGATCAGGTTTGTTCAAATCTAATCTTTAATGCAATAAAATTCTCACCCCAACAGGGACTAATTAAGGTTGAATTAAGTAGATCAGCGGATAGCCTTATAATATTAATAAAGGATACGGGTCCTGGAATACCAGAGACTGACAAAGAAAAAATATTTAACCGCTTTTTCAGAAGCAAATTCAATAAGGAAAATTATGAAGGCAGCGGTCTAGGACTTGCCATATCAAAAGAAATAGTTGAATACCACAAGGGTTCAATTTGGGTGGAGAGTGAGATCAACAAAGGATCCACTTTTTACTTCTCAATTCCAATCTACATATCATAAACTTTGACATGATCACAAAACTTGCTCATATTAAGAGATGGTTTTCCCTTCAATCTTTCTTACCATAATAGACTGCTTTCCAAAACGCTGTCTTGTAAATAACGGCTAATTTGTATGGGTTTACGCACTATTTGTTCGATTTGTGCTAGAACGTGTTGGCCAAAAACAATATGTGCTATAAATGTTTGGTTATGAAATGCCCACGCTCTAGCCATAGAAATTCTCGAAGCTTTAGATGTTGTTTTATCTATTTGAAAAATAACACAATGACTAAGCGTGATTTGTACCTATCATATACTCCTTTAGTACTTTAACGATCACCTGCTAAAGCCCCAATTGTTAGACACGCAGCTAACAGTAACATACTCCCCTTAAGATAGACAGGTAAAAAATAAAAAACTGTTTATCTAGGGGAGTTTTTGTACTTTTTTATCTTGGTCTTCAATTAATTCATTCGATAAGCGAGCAGCTGTATAATACTTACATTAAAACATTTACTAATCTCTTCTCCTCCTAATACAACTGGTAAATGCGTCCTACGCATCCCTGAATTTCCTGATAAAAATGACATTCCTTTTCTGTTGAATATATTCGCTTTGAAAGAAGTAAAATTTTAATATTTTGAGTATTTTTAATAGTTTGACGAAGTTAATGCAATACTAGTAATATATGTTATAATTATCTTAAATAAATTTAATGACATGTGTGGAGATAAACATGGCAAGAGAAAAAATCCTTATCGTTGATGATGAAGTAGAAATTCTGGAACTAATAAAATCATATTTAATAGAAGAACAATTCCAGGTACTTACTGCACAGGATGCTAAACATGCATTAACCAAGATTAAAACTGAACCACCTGATTTAATTCTCCTAGATATCATGCTACCTGATATTGACGGAATAGAGTTATGTTTGGAAATTAGGAAAGTTACAAATGCTCCGATTCTCTTTGTTAGCTGTAAATCCCAGGAGATGGACAAGGTTCTTGCCTTATCAGTTGGGGGAGACGATTATATCACTAAGCCGTTTTTACCGTATGAACTAGTGGCTAGAATAAAGGCTCATTTGAGAAGAAACCGTCTGGCTCAGCAAACAGATTATACGCCTACAATAATTAAATATCCTGGAATAAGTGTTAACCTGGATAGCCATGAGGTATATGTAAATGAAGAATTGGTAACGTTGTCATCAAAGGAATTTGAGATATTAGCCATACTCATTAAAAATCCAAAACGTATTTATAGTACGGAACAGTTATTTCAGATGGTGTGGAAGATGGGGGGACTTGATTCGGATTCGAGAACCATCATGGTGTACATTAGCAATTTGAGAAAGAAAATTGAAAAAGATCCTTCTAATCCTAAGTATATTGTCAATATTAGGGGAGTTGGTTACAAGTTTAATGCTAGCATGTACAATGAAAAATAATAAAGGCTGAGGAGTTATTTGTTATCCTTTTCTCCCCAGTTTTTTTTGTACGCATAGAAAAGTGTAATACACATGTATACCCATACTATGAGTACAAAACTATAGATAAATGGCATTCCAAATATAACCGGTTCGATTCTGTTGATAAAGAAAATCCCTGGAAATTCTATTAAGGCGAACCCTCCCAATAGCAACATGTTTATTCTAAATTTAACCTTATTTCTCTTTACACCAAGCATGGCTATTTTCCTTTCTATATTTTATTAAGGTTAATATAACATAAATCATAAATAAGTAAAACAGAATATTAAGTCAATTTTGTACGTAGTATAATGTAAAAATATCATCTTTCTATCAAACCCATGTAGAGTGTGTTATGTACTTTTCCTTTCATAACTATTCACTTATATTTTGCACTAAACAACAGTCTTTAACGATCATTGGCTCGGAAGCATTGATTTTATTGATGTTACCGGGCATTTTTGTGTCTATTTTAGGGTTCTATACTATTTTCTGGGGATATAAACAATTTAGGAAAAATAAGTACTCAAAACTTATGGTATCTTTTATACATTAAATGCTTAGAAACAAGTAAAAAATTGGGGGTGTGCGCATATGAATTTTATCTATGAAATATTCAGGGATAAAAAGATGTCCTAGTAAAAGAAATATATGTAATATACGTTACCTATAATTGATATGGTTTATCGGCTGCACTTAAAAGGTAAATTAAAAAGAAGGAAAAGCTCATGTATTGAAAAACGAACATGCGCTTTTAGTCTGACAGTGTTTCAGTATCAACTTTACAAGCCTAAGTCCTTCATGTATCATTTGAATTGAATCATTTTACTGATTTTTCAGAAAACAGGAGGAAGATAAATGGAGGAGCGAATTTTACATTTAATTCGTAAGAGAAAGCAGTTGATGGGGCCTGCTTTGGCTGTTGCATTGCTGTTTTATTTTTTGCTTCCTTTATCTCTTACTTTTATTCCTAATGTGATGACTCAGCCTAGCTTTATTTATAATATTTCTTGGGCATGGCTGTATGCATTTTTACAAATTCCGATGACATGGTTTTTCTGTTGGCTTTATCATATAACAGCTAAAAAAATTGAACGACAAATGGAAGGCATCGATAAGGAGGAATCGATTTGAATCCTACTTATTTTTTATTCCTTATTTATATCATTGTTTGTACATTGATTATTACATATTGGGCAGCTAAGCGAAGTAAAACAACTAATCGGTTTTACATTGCTTCAGGGTCGTTAACAGGTTTTCAAAATGGAATGGCTATAGCTGGTGATTTCATTAGTGCAGCCTCCTTTCTCGGTATAGTTGGGATGGTTGCAATTCGTGGCTATGATGGTTTTTTATATTCCATTGGCTTTTTAGTATCTTATCTTGTTGTATTATTTTTAGTTGCTGAACCTATACATCGCCTAGGAAAATACTCCCTTGGAGATGTAATTTGTTCCCGATTTCCAAGTGAGAAGATGAGATTAATTATGGCCTTTTGTACATTTATCATTTCCATACTATACATGATTCCTCAACTTGTTGCTTCAGGATTTCTACTTCGATTACTGCTAGATATCGATTATTCTATTTCAGTCATTGTGATTGGGGGATTAATGACGATCTATGTCGTTGTAGGCGGGATGATAGCGACTTCTTGGGTACAGATTGTGAAAACCGTTCTTCTTATGTCAGGAACATTTCTTCTCACACTTATCGTTTTTTCTCATTTTAATTGGGATGTTGCGAAGTTAATTGAAGAAGTAAAAACAGGTACGCCTTTAAGAGAGAACTTCTTCCTTCCTGGAAATTTATTTGATAATCCATTGGAATTCCTTTCGCTGCAACTTGCTTTAGTGCTTGGGACTGCTGGATTACCTCATATTCTAATACGACTATTTACGGTAAGTAATACATTTGAGGTTCGCAGGTCACTAATAAGCGCAACATGGATTATTGGAATTTTTTATTTAATGACACTCGTTTTAGGCCTTGGGACTGTCGCATTCTTAGGATATGATTCGCTAATGGTACTTGACCCTACTGGAAATTTAGCAGCACCATTACTTGCTAAGGCGGTTGGTGGTGACTTCTTGTTGGCATTTGTTTCAGCGATTGCTTTTACAACCATCGTTGCAGTGGTTGCAGGACTTGTTATTTCCGCCACAACTGCTTTTTCCCATGATATTTTCCATCATATCTTGAAAAAAGGGAAATCAACAGAAAAGGAGCAATTGAGGGCAGCACGATGGTCGGCCTTAGGAATCGGATTGATTTCCACCTTATTTGCGTTACATTTGGAGACCATTAATGTAACATTTCTCGTTTCGATGACTTTTATTGTTGCCGCATCAAGTATTTTCCCGGTTCTTTTATTAACTATTTATTGGAAGCGCTTTACTCAAGTGGGAGCCATTACGGGTATGTTTACTGGTCTAGTTGCTTCTTTATTATTCGTTGTTTTAGGTCCTTACATTATGAATCCAAATGATGGATGGATTAAAGCAGAGGCTGTGTTTTCGCTATATAATCCAGGTATTATAACAATTCCAATGGGCTTTCTAGGTGCATATTTGGGAACCATTCTTTCAAGCAAGCAATCCGATTCAATAACAGAATTTAACAATTTTTATATTCAATCGCAGACCGGCATTGCCTTAAGGGGAGAAAAGAAATGGAAAGCTTAACGATTATTTTGTTTGAACGTTTGGGACTACTTCTTATTATTGCATTTGTGATGACACGGACCCCTGGTTTCAGGTCATTGGTGTACCGCAATTATAGTGTGAAGATGTCGATCGTTCATGCATTGGTGTTTGGCTTATTTGGAATAGCAAGTACGGTTACTGGGATTGTCATACATGAGGATGGAGTCATCAGTCATCAGTTAGTTATTTTTCCAGTAGAGGATCATCACTTAATTGTTAGCTTAAGCCTTGTTGCGATTGTGATTGCCGGTTTATTAGGTGGGCCGACACTTGGTTTTTGGGCAGGGGTTATTACTGGAATCCATCTGCTATTTGTTGGTGGTGTTGGGGGAGTGGCGAATAGCCTTGTCAATCCTATTTCAGGTTTACTGGCAGGGTTAACAGCAAGGTTTTTTTCCAACGAACGTGTTATCTCTCCATTGAAGGCCCTATTTATTGGGGTTTTTCCTCCAGTTTTACATATGCAATTATTACTCATTATGTACACAGATCGGCTAGATATGATTACACTTGTCAATACGATTGGCTTACCACTTGTATTATCGAATAGTACAGCGATTGCAATTTTTACAGCGATGATCGGAATTGTTTTACGAGAACAAGAAAATGAGGCAGCGCTAGCATCGAAACAAGCATTAACCATTGCTAAAGAGGCACTTCCTTTTTTAAAAAAAGACTCTCCTATTGACGTTGCGAATGGCTTAGCAAAATTATTATATAGTCGCCTGAGGCTTGCTGCAGTTTCCATTACAGATCAAAAGGAGGTCTTAGCCCATAAAGGATTGGGTGAAGAGCATCATCTTTTTGGTGATTCAATTACGGCACATCCAGCACAAAAGTCGATTAATTTGAAAAAAATTCAGGTTACACACGTGAAATCAGATTTAATGTGTACTCATAAAAATTGCAGCCTAGAGGCAGCTATTTTCATTCCAATAATAGAAGATGATCATGTAACGTATCTTATTGCTTTCTATTTCCGTAAAGCAGAGCATATTTCTCCTGTTGAAATGATGATGGCACAAGGGCTAGGACAATTTATTTCAGACCAATTGAACATGCTTGGGGCGGAAAAACTAAAGGCACATATCCGAGATGCAGAGTTAAGGAATTTACAAGCACAAATCAATCCGCACTTTTTGTTTAATACTCTTCAATTAATTGCTGGTTTGTTTCGGGAAAATCCATTGAAGGCTCGTCTCTTAACACTGCAATTAGCAAGTTATATGAGGTTTAATTTACGTTTAGTATCGAAATCATTGGTTGAACTTGAAAAAGAGTGTGACCATGCTGAAGCCTATACTTCTATTATTCAAGAACGATTTAAAGGAAGATTACAAATTGATTTTATAAAGCCAGCTGATCTTTCAAATATTTATATTCCGCCATCGAGCATTCAGCCATTGATTGAAAATTCGGTTCAACATGGTTTAAAGAATGTAACAGATGGTGCAAAGATTGAAATTATAATAGAAAAAGAGAATGGGAGGCTTGCCGTTCAAGTTCGGGATAACGGCAGCGGTTTTCCTAAACATATTTTACCGATAGTAAGTCTGCAACCATTAGTAAGTCATAATAATGGTGGGACAGGTATTTATAATGTGAACCAACGATTAGTCCATTTATTAGGAGATTCGGCGAGATTGCATATTCGAAATTTGTCCCAAGGGGGAAGTGAAGTGAAGTTTTCGATTCCAATTTCAAATCAATTTGAAGAGGAGCAGGTGATGGGATGAATATTCATGCGATGATAGCTGAAGATGAAATGATGGCAAGAAAGGAATTGCTCTATTTATTGAAAGAAGAGAAGGGAGTGATCCTTACTCCACACGCGGAGACGGGTGAACAATTAATTGAGTTATATTCTGAACATCGGCCGGATGTTATTTTTCTTGACGTAGAGATGCCAGGTTTAACAGGAATCGAGGCAGCCCGATTTATTTTGAAACAGGAGACAGCCAGGATTCCTTTATTTGTGTTCACTACTGCATATGATGAGTATGCAATGGATGCTTTTGAAGTAGAAGCGGTTGACTACTTATTAAAACCATATGACGAGACGAGATTTCGAAGGACAATGAACCGCATTCGCAAAAGTATGATGAACCGAAAGAATAGTAGTGAAGCAACTGAAAAAAAGGTACAAACTATTGTATCAAAGATGTTAATTGATGACGGAGAACGTATGGTTGTTGTCTCACCTGATTCCATTTACTACGCTGTCCCAAATAAACGATTTTTAGAGATTCATACCGAAGATAAGGTCATTATGAGTCGGATGACTTTACAAGATTTAGAGGATCAGTTGGCAGGTCATTTATTTTTCCGAGCACATCGCAGTTATTTAGTAAATCTAAATCACGTTTTAGAAATAACCCCATGGTTTAACGGAACAAGCAATTTAACTCTAAAAGATAAAAATCGAACAAAAATCCCTGTAAGTCGTTCTGCGAGTAAAACCATTTTTGAAATCTTTAAAGGATAAGTTCAATACGCCAGGATTTACAACCATTCACCAGTCATACATAACCATTCACCCTGTGTTTTCAACCGTTCATCCATTTTCTATTTATATAATATTCCAAATATATATAATTATCTATAAATTGGAGGAAGGGGATGGTTGATTTTGGCTCAAAGGGAATTAATTACTGAGAAAAGTGTAGATTATGTAAAGGTTGAAAGCAGTCAACAGTTTAAACAATTTTTGAGCAAAAAGAATAAATTTTTAGTACCGATGACCGTGTTTTTTATGATTTTTTACTTTTTATTGCCAATTTTCACCTCTTACACAACATTTTTAAATACCCCAGCAATTGGAGATATTTCTTGGACATGGATTTTTGCGGTTTCTCAGTTTGTCATGGTTTGGGTATTAAGTGCAATCTATGTAAAAAAAGCAGGTTCCTTTGATAAAGAAGCCGAACAAATCATTTATGAGCAGTTAAACTAAGGGGGAATGGCAGATGGATCCGATTGTAGTTGTTCTTTTTCTCGCAATCGTTATTCTTACGTTAGTTATCACCTATATTGCAGCAAAACAAACAAAATCCACTGGAGATTTTTATACGGCAGGTGGGGGATTAACAGGATGGCAGAATGGATTAGCAATAGCTGGTGATTATTTATCGGCTGCATCCTTCCTTGGTATTGCAGGAATGATTGCTTTGCAAGGGTTTGACGGATTTTTCTATAGTATCGGATTTTTGATTGCTTATTTAGTTGTATTGTTGTTAGTTGCAGAGCCTTTGCGTAACCTCGGTAAATATACGTTAGCGGATATGATTAATTCTCGCTTTGATGCAAAAAAAGTAAGAGGGGCGGCTGCTCTTAGTACGATTACCATCGTTCTTTTCTACATGATTGCACAACTTGTTGGTGCTGGTGCACTTATACAGCTTTTGTTCGAGATCCCTTATTGGATAGCGGTGTTAATTGTTGGTGTTATGATGACGATTTACGTCTTATTCGGTGGCATGATCGCTACGAGTTGGGTACAGATTACAAAGGCTGTACTTCTGATGGCAGGAATGGTTATTATCTCCTTCATGGTATTAATGAAATTTAACTTTAATATAGGGGCCATGTTTACAGAAGTAAAAACGGCAACTAGTCATGGTGCAGATTATTTAAATCCAGGAATCAAATATAAAAATCCTTTAGGAACGCTTTCATTAATGCTTGCCTTAGTGCTTGGAACAGCTGGACTTCCACACATTCTGATGCGCTTTTTCACGGTAAAAGATGCAAAAACTGCCAGAACCTCGGTTATTACAGCAACTTGGACAATTGGAATTTTTTATATTTTAACATTATTCCTTGGCTTCGGGGCTGCCATTTATGTTGGTGAAAGTGAAATTCTTGCGGCAAATAAAGGCGGAAATATGGCGGCACCTCTACTAGCTGAGGCAATCGGCGGGAACATCTTATTTGCTTTCATTTCAGCGGTTGCATTTGCGACAATCTTAGCGGTGGTCGCTGGTCTCGTGCTATCAGGAGCATCTGCATTTGCCCATGATATTTATGGACAAATTATAAAAAAAGGAAAGATAACAGAGAAAGAGCAGATGCTAGCTGCACGCTATGCAGCATTAGGTGTTTCTGTTGTATCTATTCTATTATCATTAGGTGCTCAATACTTAAACGTAGCCTTCCTAGTTTCTTTAGCATTTTGTATCGCCGCAAGTGCGAATTTACCAGTAATTTTATATACAGTATATTGGAAGCGCTTTAATACATCAGGTGCAGTTTGGGGAGTTTTTTCCGGGTTGATCTCAGCATTAGTGTTAGTATCAATAAGTCCCAGCGTGTTCTCACCAGTTGAAGGGGCCGCTCTATTTGTAGGGAATCCAATTTTTCCATTCGATAATCCTGCACTTGTTAGTGTGCCATTAGGCTTTCTCGGTGGTTATCTTGGAACTATTTTCTCGAAAGAAAATGATTATAAACGCTATGCTGAAGTTGCTGTACGAGCGCATACAGGCTATAAAAATGCCGAATGAATGTACATTAAAAAACACTTAATTGAATAGACATGGGGAGAAAGTAAAAGTAGGAAAAGCAGATTGTTTAGGGGGTTGAGATGGATTGGTAATGAACAAAGAAACAAGTGTCGAAGAAAAAGCAACAAAATATCCACAACTGCCACATGGGGGAAAATTAGTTAATCGTGTTTTAACTGGAGAAGAACGAGACCGAGCACTGGAACGGGCAAATCAGCTTCCATTTATAATGGTCGATTTAGAGGCTGTCATAACGCTCGAAATGATTGCTACAGGTGTGCTATCTCCTAATGAAGGGTTTATGAATGAAGCGGACTATAAATCAGTATTAATAGAAGGGCGCCTAGCAAATGGACTTGTTTGGCCTGTGCCGCTGAGCTTCGCACCTGTTGGTGACAGAAATAAGCATGTGATTCAATCTCTATCTGTAGGAGATGAGGTCGCATTAGTGGATGAATCGAAGGAACCGGTAGCTATATTAAAATTAGAAGATATTTTCGAATATGACCGAAACTTCCGCGCTCAGCAACTCTTTGGTACGACTGACCGCAGTCATCCTGGTGTTGATTCTATTTATCGAAGAATGGGGGATACTGCATTAGGCGGACCGATTCAGTTACTTCGCCGTGTCCATTGGGGGCCATTTGAAAAAATACGGATCGAACCGAAAGATACATGGAAACTCTTTTATGAAGAGAAAAAATTTAAATCGGTTGCTGGCTTTATTACAGGTGCAAATCCATTACATCGCGGTCACGAATATATTCATCGCAATGCACTTGAGGAAATGGATGGATTATTTGTACAGCCATTAGTTGAGATGGCAAAGCGTGAATATACGAGACATGAATTCCGTATGTTATCCTATCAGGCTGTGCTTGATACTTATTATCCAAAGGAGAGAACCATTCTTTCACCATTGCGTGTGACCTATATTTTTGCGGGTCCTCGTGAAGCTGTTCTCCATGCACTCATTATGAAAAATTACGGCTGTACCCATGCTTTAATTGGTCGAGATCATGCGGGTGTTGGTGATTATTATGATAAATATGCAAGTCACACGATTTTTGATAAGTTTACGAAAGAGGAGCTAGGGATTGATATTCGGTTATTTCATGAGGTGTTTTATTGCACGCGCTGTGATAACCCAGCAACAGAACAAACATGTCCACACGATGATCGCTATCGAATCAATATTTCTGGAACAGGGATCCGTGAGTTGCTGCGGTATGGCGTTTTACCACCGAAGGAAATTGTAAGACCGGAATCTGCCCGTATTGCCATGCAAGGTGTACAGCCTAAAGGTGTCGATGAGGAAGGGCTTGCAATTGCACCTGTTGGAAAAACGATAAAGTCTATTTTTCCTTATTATCTGCATTCTAAGGGAATTGGTGGTTCCAAACGCAAGCGACCTTTAGTGGTGGATGAACTAACGATAGAAGATTTAGAAGCAGCCATTAAGGATATACGTGAAAATGCGGACCGAGTGTATAAGGAGATCTTTGAAGAATTCAGTTATGTAACAGATCACCTTCGTTCCGTCCAGCCGGAGTGGGTTTCGGAAGCTAGAGAATCGATATATCGTCAACAAGAAATGGTTGTAGAAAACTTGAAAGAAAAAGTAGATAGAGCAATGGAAAAAGCGTCAGATGAATTTTTGTATCAGGATAAATCAGAAGCTGAGCGCGAACTAGAAGTAGCGAACAGGATATTAGAAGATATTCCTGCTGCTTTGCGCAAAGTGGATATTGAATACCGAACATGGAATCCTCTGCCATATAGGCGGTATAGGGGGAGTGATGAGGAATAGATTGTTAGAATAAAATGGTTTGGATCTATGAATGACCTGTCCAATAATGGATGGGTCATTTTTTATGGTTTTGAAA
Organism: Bacillus sp. DTU_2020_1000418_1_SI_GHA_SEK_038; assembly: GCF_032341175.1. Lineage (NCBI taxonomy): Bacteria > Bacillati > Bacillota > Bacilli > Caryophanales > Bacillaceae > Bacillus > Bacillus sp. DTU_2020_1000418_1_SI_GHA_SEK_038. The sequence goes on from NZ_CP135435.1 coordinate 1,341,705, forward strand.
CCTTTTTATAAAATTCACACTTTTATAAAAACCCCTATTGACTCTATACTTTATTTGTTATATGGTTAATTACATAAGTAACTAACCAATGTGGTGGTGAGGATATGAAACAGTTAATTGACGATGGTCGGCCTATATTTCTGCAAATTATGGAACGGATTGAGGATGACATTATTGAAGGTGGGTTGGCGGAAGAATCACAGGTTCCATCGACAAATCAGTTTGCCGCATTTTACAAAATTAATCCTGCAACTGCAGCGAAAGGTGTTAATTTATTAGTGGATGAAGGTATTTTATATAAAAAGCGGGGGATTGGGATGTTTGTTGCAGAGGGAGCACGTGAAAAGGTCATTAACAAACGAAAAGAACAGTTTTTTGAACAGTATATCATCACGATGATCCATGAAGCGAAGAAGTTAGGCATTACGGCAGATCAGCTGACAGATATGGTTGGAAAGGGGATGATTAGGAATGAAAAGGATAGTTGAGGTTAAACAACTTGCTAAGTCATATAGAGAATTTAAGGCGCTCGATGATATAACATTTACGATTGAGGAAAATAAAATTTACGGATTACTTGGAAGAAATGGTGCTGGCAAAACAACTCTAATGAAATTGTTAACTGCTCAAGAGTTTCCTACGAAAGGTGAAATAAAAGTATTTGGTGAAACCCCTGAGGAAAACAGGAGAGTATTAAGTCAAATATGTTTTATTAAAGAAAGTCAAAAGTATCCGGATAATTTCAGCGTTCATGATATTTTAAAAGTTTCAAAATCCCTATTTCCAAATTGGGATGAGGAGTTTGCCTACTCCTTAGTTAAAGATTTCAATCTCCCTTTAATAAGAAAGCCAAAAAAACTATCAAGGGGGATGCACTCAGCAGTTGGGGTTGTCATCGGCCTTGCTAGTCGAGCACCGATAACGATATTTGATGAACCATATTTAGGACTTGATGCAGTTTCAAGAGGAATATTTTATGACAAATTGATGGAGGATTACTCGGAATATCCTCGTACCGTCATATTATCAACTCATTTAATTGACGAGGTAAGTAATTTACTTGAACATATTTTAGTTATTGACAAAGGTCGATTAATCATAAATGATGAAGCGGAAAATTTACGAGGTATTGCCTATACGGTGACTGGGCAAGCAGCGAGAGTAGAAGCGTTTGTGAAAAACAAGGAAGTCATCCATCGAGAGCCTTTTGGCGGATTGCTTTCTGCTACAGTTATGCAAAATAAGAACAGTATGGATTGCATTCAAGCAGAAGCTAGCGGACTTGAAATATCGACAGTTTCCTTACAGCAATTGGTTGTTCATATGACAAAAGGAAAATCTACTCATGAAGGAGCGATTGCCCAATGAATATTCAAAGTGTGGTAAAGATGCACTCTAGAGATAAATGGGCGTGGTTTTTTATTCCGAATATTATTCTCTTTTCAGTATTCCTTTTAAATTTTATCGTCAGCCTGCTTATTTCAAGTGATGAAAAAATGTATACTGGAGGAGTCTCGTACATTTTTTTCTATATGCTAGTCATGGGGATCATTATTGTTGTGCAAACATATCCTTATGCAATCGGAATGTCAATTAGAAGAACGGATTACTTTTTCGGCACTGTCGTTATGGGTGTCGCTGTAAATATATTGTATGGAATAATGTTAGTTCTCCTAGCGGCAATAGAAAATGCAACAAATGGGTGGGGAGAAAGGGTCCATTTCTTTCACTTTCCCTATTTGAATGATGGGACACTTTTGGAACAATTGATAGTATATATTATCCTGCTTATTAATTTATTTTGTATCGGATTACTAATATCCAGCACAGCTCGTCGCTTTGGTGCAAAAGGCCTCGTTATAGCGATAATTTCTTTATTATTAATTTCAAGTGTTGCCGCACTTTTTGTGACTTATTATGGTGTTTGGATGGATATTTTTCAATGGTTCGTACAGTTTACTGCTGTTCAAATTGCATATTGGCTCATTCTTCCAACTTTATTATATATGATGCTCTCATATGCGCTATTGAAAAGAGCAACTGTTTAATTGTTTGTTAACTTCAAGTATTCAAGTAAAAAAGGCTTGTTACAGGCTGTGTTACATTGGGTGTGCGTTTAACTATACTAGATAAATGCTGTTAATCAAAAAGGGGAAGGAAGAATTCAGAATTCTATTTTTCCTTCCTCTAGTACGAAAGCAGCATGTGATTAGAACTGCTAATTAATTCCTGCTATTGTCCCTTTACCAAGCCATCCCGGTCATCTGTCTGTGGAGGTTCTTCCATCCAGCCACGTTTTATCATAATATTGGCTGCGTCTTCAGCATATAGTGAAATTTCTGGGATTAGAGAAGCATATTTTAAACCTAAATCTCTTCTTGGACTTGCTGCCATGGCTATACCGTAATTCCCAATGCCTACCGCAATCATTGCCGACACATGAAACATAATGAGTTTATCAGAAAAAATATTTGTTGTGCAATCAGAAACAGCAGTATCCCAGCCCATTGGAGCAGGCAAGTCCTCATTTGTTAAAAATTTATTAAATATCTCAATGTGTTTTTGGGCAATTCTTTTCCCTCTTGTTAAAAATTGTTTTACATCTTCATTTTTGGATGTTTGTGCAAATCCCATCATTAGAACTTTTCCAATAGCATTCGTTTGTATATTTAAAAACAAATGAGTTACCTCCACAGACGTAAGAGCTCTTTTTTTGCCAAAAAATCCGGCTAAAAATTGCTGATCGTCTACAAAACCTACTTTATCAGGTGTCGATATAGTTGGTGGTCTTATGTAAGTGCCTTGTTTTAACATTAAATCTCTCGTTTTATCTTGCAACACAACGCCTGCATTTAACACCCTTTTATGAAAATTAACTACATCCGCCCGGGTTGCCAATCCTATTGCGGCACTGTTCGATGCCATTGCAATATAGGACATATTTCGTAAATATATTAATACAAAAGTATCTGAAAATAGTCTCGGAGCTTTAGAATTAACATCCTGATCCGTAAATCCCATAGGTATTGGGAACTTTTCCTTTTCAAAGATGTCCCTCATAATTGAAATGTTTTCTTTCGCTGTATTCAATGTCCATTCAATAACAGGGCGTATTTCCTGATCCTCCACCTTTTCAAGAAAATATGTATTCACACAGACTGCTAGTGTGTCATTCAGATATTGGGTCCAGAGGCTAGACATTTCAGCAGCAGTTAATTGAATGTGTGTTTTATCTTCCATTTGAACGACCTCCTGTTTAATATACTAAAAAGTAATATCCCCTAGATTTAGAAAAAAATGATGGAAAATCATTATTCAAAAGGTATATCGACTGCATAGGAACTAGTGTTCGATAAACTATTGTGTTATTGGGGGAACTCTAGTAAAATGAAATAAAGAATAGAAGAGGTGCATAAGATGTTAAAACTTGTCTCCTTATTTAGTGGTTGTGGAGGAATGGATCTAGGCTTTAAACAAGCTGGGTATGACATTGTTTTTGCTAATGATATAGATAATGATGCTGTAGCTACTTATAGAGAAAACATTGGAGAAATCATTCAAAAGGATATTAGAGAGATACATGAAGATGAAATACCAGAGTGTGATATTTTAATAGGGGGATTTCCTTGTCAGCCATTCTCTAGCGCGGGGAACCGAAAGGGAGTTGCTGATGAACGGGGAACTTTGTTTCATGAATGTATTCGAATTATAAAAAAAAGACAACCAAAAATTGTGTTGTTTGAAAATGTAAGAGGAATTCTTTCGATAAAAAATGATGATGGAAGTAAGTTAATTGATGAAATTGAAAGAATTATGGATGAATCTGGATATAATGTTAATTATAAATTACTAAAAGCTAGTGACTACGGAGTACCACAGAATAGGTATCGAGTTATTATTGTAGGAATAAGAAAAGATATAAACAAAAGATTTGTATTTCCAAAACCGTTGAAATCAGATAACCTTACTCTTGGTTCCGTACTAGATAATCTTGACCCTAATTTGCCAAATAATGAACATTGGAAGTTTTCACCTCAGTCTCAGGAGATTATCCCTTATATTAATGAAGGCGGTTCTTGGAAGGATATCCCTTATGACAAACTGCCTGAAAGAATGAAACGAATTAGAGACAATATTAAGAAGTATAAATCCCCTAATTTTTATAGAAGGTATAGCAGAAATGAAATTTGTGGAACCATTACAGCCGCAGCTACCCCTGAAAATTGTGGAATCATTCATCCGACAGAAGATAGAAGATTTACCGTAAGAGAAATAGCTAGAATTCAATCTTTTCCAGATGATTTCGTTTTTAGTGCAAACAATATATCCGGTAAATATAAAGTAATTGGGAATGCAGTTCCACCAAAGCTTTCATATATATTAGCAAATCAAATCCTTGATATTTTAAATGGAAAAATTGAATCTGAAGTTAATGATCTTGGACAAATCAATGCAGATGAATTATTAGGAATTGTTTAAGTCACCTGTCTGGGTGGCTTATTTTTGTCTCATATTGTATGAAACAGGGACTCGTTTACAGTTTTTAAATTAATCAATTTAACATTGTTATAGCAAAGTAAACAATGATCATTTTAGATAATCATCACTTGTTATGAGAAAATAAAATATATAATTCCTATTAAAGAAAATGTATGTAGGAGGAGCAAAATGTCAAAGTTTTATATTTCAAAAGATGATGTGCTTCAGTCAATCGAGTACTTTAAAAATTTAAATATTGATAACGATTCTATGCTGCCAGCATTTTTAATAGCAAAACATCTTGGTATTTCTTTAAGAAGGCCAGTAACATTTTCAAATGTAAGTCCCGAACAAAAAACGGAAATATTAGGGGTTATCTGGCAATTAGGCGGCTTACAGGGGAAAGAGGAAACTAGTAAAAAGAGATCTGTTTTGTTTTCTAACTCCTTTAAAGCCGATGAAATATCTTCAAGTGATTTCTACCAAGCTGGCACTGACTTTACTGGGTTGGTAGGAAGGATTAAAGATACCGTTGAAAAGAAAAATATAAATGTTCAGCTTTTTGTTGATAACAATAAGCTACTGACACTCTCAAGAAAATACAAGGAAATTATCAACGAAAACTATCTTAAAGGGCAAAAAATTTCCTTAAAACATTTTGCTTGTTGGGTCTTTCGTTTCATTGATTTTGACTTCAAAAATGTAAACCCAGATGAGAAGGAATTTACTCGGGTTGTTAGTAAAGCAATCAGAAGTATGTTCAAAATCACGAAAAAAGATTTTCTATGGTTATTTGAAGATGATGTTTTAAGTGATTCCATCACTCCATCTTCAACAATAATCACTGCGTCAGACATTCGAGATGAATTTACATTTAAAACTGGAGCAGAGCCAGAGATTTTTGCTAGCGCAACGGTTGATCCGATTCAAGCCATTTCCGTAGATAAAGAGCAAGTGGAGAAATATATTCAAATGTCTGGAGATAACCCAACTGACGAACAAATTTACCAAACCTTGTTACAGACAAAACAAATCGTCCTTACAGGTGTACCTGGAGTTGGAAAGTCAAGGTTTTTAAACAACTTACGAAAGAAGTTTGACCATACTGAAATGATTCAGTTTCATGCAAACTACTCCTATGAAGAATTTATTGGCGGGGATACCATTGAGTCCTCTTCTGTCATATCAAAAAAGGGAAAATTCTTAAGTTTTGTAGAAAAAGCAAAGAATGATGAAGAACATACCTATTTATTTATTATTGATGAATTAAACCGAGGGAATATTGCACAAATCTTTGGTGAAACCATACTAACTTTAGATCGTGGATATTCCGTTGATTTAGCAAAGGCAATTGATGGAGTTGAAACTTTTTCGATCCCTAACAATATATATATTGCTTGTTCAATGAACACAAGTGATCGAAATATTGCATTTCTTGATTTAGCCATTAGGAGGCGCTTTGCTTTTCTAGAAATGCAGCCGAATTATGAATTGCTTTCATCCGTAGCTGGGTATGGATCTTTTGATTTAGGCGATATTTTAAAAACGATCAACACTAGGATCTTAAATGCATTAGGAAGAGAAGAATTATTACTTGGGCATTCTTATTTTTTATCTGATTCCGTGAAAACGGGTGATAAATTTGTATGGACAGACGAAACCCTTCACCTCCAATTTAACTTTGTTATACTTCCAACATTGAGAGAATATACATTGTCCAATCGAAATGCCCTAGTTACAATCCTCGGTGAACAACTAGGTGTAGGATTACTTGAGATAGATGAGTTTGTGGAAGCCTTCTCCGAGGAATTTGGAAATGAACTTTAAGGAATGATGTCTTGTGGAAAAAATCACTAATGCGGATGGACAACATTTAATTTACGTATTTCCAGATGAAATAAAATTCTTTACACATTTCCTTGAAAAGAAAGGCATTAAATGGAGTCAGGAGCAAAAAGATTCTTCTATTATTACACTTAGTAAATCACTTACAGGTTATATAAAAACACCACGAAGATTGATCCATATAGAACCAAAATATAAAGAAATCCACTTAGATCATATTTTAAGACTATATAATTATGTATATAGTTATAGCGATGTTCAGGACGATGAATTGTTAGATATCAATGAAAGCACTCAAAGCCAAAATATTGTTAATTCCTTTTTACGGAAATTACGGGAAAATATTTCGATTGGAATTTTACAAGATTATTTTCCGGTAGAAAAACAATCTAAATTTTTCAAAGGGAATGTCGATTACGTATCTACTTATAAAAATATGATGAAATTAAGAAATGATCCTGTCCAAACGAAAGTATACACATTATCGTTGAATGTAGATATCAATCGATTAATAATAGGTGCTCTACAAATTATTTCCCGATCTGGTCAAAACAGTTCGGAAGCTATTGAATTACTTGGTTATTATGATAACGTAAATCCTATTACTGAAAATGCCAGTGAATTTCTAAGCAAAATCCATTTTAATTCGAAAAATATCCGATATAAAAAAGTCGCTTCTGAGGCGGCTATGATTATTGACTCATTATTTTACGATGGAGCAAGAGGAAACGTTGGTGGTGAGAGTTTTCTCATTAACTTTGATTTACTCTTCGAACAATTTATTCGAAAGATTCTTCTGGAAGTAACGGAAGAAAGGAATTTTTCGATTTGGAAAGAACCAAAGTTATTAGGTACGGAATATTTAAATGGATCCATTTTGAGTAGTAATGTATATCAACCGGATATTTTATATAAATTTAATCCAGAAGATGAAGAAAGAGATTATCAACCATCTGCTGAAGCAGTGCTGGATGCGAAAAACAAAGCGTACGGTGTATTCAAAAATGCAGATATCTATCAAATCATGATATATAATCAGCTGCTATATGCAAAAAAAAGTATTTTAGTATATCCATCTTTCTTTTACAAACCAGCAACCACCTTTACAATTGAAAATACTAGGATACCTGTTCCTGACATACATTCCGTATTTATTGATATATCAAGCCCGGATGCTGAATCATTTAAGAGGGCGATAAACATTCTAATTGAGGATATCTATGACATACTCGAAAATTGATTCATTAAATAAGTAAAGTTTCTTAATAAGTTCTGAAATCATTTTTACAAATATCTTAAAAGGGAAGGAAATATGAAAAATGACTAAAAGGTTAATTGTAAAGGATAAAATTAAAATTCAAGCTAGCTCAGAAAAAATTTGGGAGGTACTTATTAATCCGAAATACGTTTCACAGTGGGATGAACTGCCAGAGGATTATCCGCAAGAGGATATGACTTTGGGGAGTGAGGTTGTTTGGGAACTCCCTAATGGAGGGAAGTCTATAACACAAATTATTAAGGCAGAAGAAAACAAAGAATTGATTATAGCCTTAAACGTTACAAATTGGATTGTTAAACCTTCAGTTGGAGAAGTGGCATATCATTATAAAATCGTTAACAATGGAAATCATTCCGTTCTTGAGATTGAGATTGGGGACTTTTCATTGCTGCAGAATGGACAAATGTATTATGATGCATCAGTAGAATTTGCCTCAATGGCAAAAATAAAAATAAAGGATTTAGCAGAAGGCCAAAACTCCTGAATAATTAAGAGCACTGAAATGTACCATCCTTGGCATAGTTTTTACCACTGAATGACAAGAGTGTACGAGAGAATGACATACTATTTACCGCTTTAAATCTTCTGGAATATCGAATGAGTGGATTTAATTATTTAAAGGCAGCCATTCAAGGGGGATAACGATGTATACATATTTAGAGTTTGAAAATAAAATGGCTGATGATTTAGTAGTATTTTTAACATCAGAAACATGGAGTTTTCATGGACAGGAGAATCCTACTGAGGAGTCTATAAGAGAAAATTTAGCCAACGGAAATTATAACAAAAATGGGAACCAAACATTTTGGATCATGGATAATCATACAAAAATTGGTTTAATAAGAATTTTTGATTTAGAAGACCCCATATGTTTATTCGATTTGCGATTAAAAGAAAAGGTTAGAGGGAAAGGAATAGGAAACCATGTCCTTAATTGGTTATGTACTTATGTATTCAATAATTACACTCATATTATTAGAATCGAAGGTCATACCAGATATGATAATTTTGCGATGAGAAAAACGTTCTTTAATAGCGGATTTGTAAAAGAATCTTATAACCGTAGATCCTGGAGACAAAGCGGACAATTATTTGATTCTGTTGGATATGCAATGATAAGAGAAGACTGGGAGAACAATACTAAAACAATAATAGAGGATAACTTTCCTTACTAACTTAAAGGAAGCATAGATGAAGAAGCCGCTCATGTGGGGAGTTTTTTCCATTGCAAATCGTTCGTAACAGATGTATATTAGTTTAGTTGAAATGGGAATCATCTGGTCACTCACACGTTATAGTACTAATAGTCTACAGTAAGTGTCTATTCTCATATGCTTGTTGACGTAGGAAATTTATCTATATTTATGTTTTTAAATTTGTATATTCCTCCTGGGATGTCATAAATCGAAATCCAAAAGGGACTGATCATATGATCATTGTCCTTTTTGTGTTTTTTGGCGATTTTCTATGTAGCAAGAATAAGCAAGTTTAGTTATGGGGAGGATGAAAATGAATATAAACTGTATGAGTTTGGGCATTTGTATTTTATCTTACTTGAGGAGATAAAGTGCTTAGGAATAGTTTTTTTAAAATCTTAAAGAATAAACTTCTAGAAATAACTACACATCGGAGGATTTAATGAAATACATAATAGCTTTGTTTGGACTGCTTGTTGTTTTGGGACTTGCTTATTTATTAAGTACTAATCGGAAAGATATAAAAATTAAACCAATTATTCTGATGATTGTAATCCAAGTTTTATTAGCGGTGTTATTGTTAAATACAAAATTTGGATTTGTATTAATTAAAGTTTTTTCAGACGTATTTAATACATTATTAGATTATGCGAACAGTGGAATATCATTTGTTTTTGGAGGCCTTGCAAATGAAGGGGAAATGCCTTTTTTCCTAATCGTTCTGCTTCCAATCGTATTTATTTCGGTATTAATTGGTATACTCCAGTATTTAAAAATACTTCCTTTTATTATGAAAGGAATTGGTTTGTTGTTAAGTAAGGTAAATGGTATGGGAAGGTTAGAGTCGTATAATGCCGTTGCATCGGCAATGGTTGGTCAATCCGAAGTATTTATTACGGTTAAAAAGCAACTTGGCCAACTGCCGGCTAATCGCTTATATACATTGTGTGCTTCAGCGATGTCAACCGTTTCAATGTCCATTGTCGGAGCTTATATGACTATGATTGAACCAAAATATGTGGTTACGGCATTGGCACTCAACTTATTTGGAGGATTTATTATTGCATCCGTAATTAATCCGTATACTGTGAAATCCAGCGAAGATATTCTTATTATTCAAGAGGAAAAACAAAGCTTTTTTGAAATGATAGGTGAATATATAATTGATGGGTTTAAAGTAGCGATTATAGTTGCTGCCATGTTAATTGGTTTTGTTGCATTAATTGCAGGAATTAATGGCGTTTTTGATTTAATTTTCGGTATTTCGTTCCAGGAGATCATGGGATATATCTTTGCACCTTTTGCTTTAATTATGGGAGTTCCATTATATGAAGCTGTTCAAGCAGGAGGTATTATGGCGACAAAGCTTGTGACAAATGAATTTGTAGCTATGATGGATTTAGCAAAAATGCAGGATAGCTTTACCCCGCGAACACTTGGAATTATCTCGGTCTTCCTTGTCTCATTTGCAAACTTCTCCTCTATCGGAATCATTTCAGGAGCAGTAAAAAGTTTAAATGAGGAAAAGGGAAATACAGTAGCTCGGTTTGGCTTGAAACTATTGTATGGTGCAACACTAGTTAGTGTTTTATCTGCAATTATTGTAAGTATTGTATTATAAAGTATATTATGACCTCCGACTTTTGAAAGGAAGGGTATAGAATTATTATGAGAAAAACGTTTCTTACATTATGTAAGGAGCGTTTTTTCAATCTACCCTTAATAAACATGAATAAAAATTAAATTGGAATTAATAAACAAAAACTAACGAATAGTTGTTATAGTAGGAATATAGGGAATATAAAGAATATAATTCGTTTGAAGTTTTTAAAGGTGGTCTCAATTCTGTGGGAAAAAATGTACATGAAATTCACTATTATAAAAAAATATGTGATGAGTTATATGATGGAATTTATATTACCGATGGTGAAGGAAAAACTATATATGTGAATAAGGCTTATAGCAGAATAACTGGATTAGCACCAGAGCTGGTCTTAAATAAGTATGTGAGTGAACTTATGAAAGCAGGATTATTTAAAAATGCAATTACACCTGATATTCTAAAAACTAAAAAACCAATTAATGCAATGGCTGAAATTCGCACCGGAGTAAAGGTGTTAATTTCCGGATCCCCTATTTTAAATAATGAAGGAAACGTAGAAAAAGTAGTTGTTATTAATAGAGATATGTCGGATTTATTGGAAATGCAAGATAAGCTGAATGCTTCACAGAACGAGATCGAACATCTAAGAAATTTACAAATATCTAAGAGCTTCATAGGAACTAGTGAGGAAATTCAACCTGTAATTCAAATGATTCATCAGGTAGCAAATTTAGATGTAACGGTACTTATAACAGGTGAAACTGGAGTTGGGAAGGAAGTAGTAGGGAATGAAATTTATTCGAATAGTAATAGAAAAGGAAAACCTTTTATAAAAGTTAATTGTGCAGCAATTCCTGCCAGTCTTTTAGAAGCCGAATTGTTTGGATATGAAGCTGGGGCATTTACAGGAGCATCAAGTAGAGGAAAAGTTGGAATGTTTGAATTAGCCGACAAAGGGACGCTGCTTTTAGATGAAATTGGGGAAATGCCACTTGAATTACAATCAAAACTTCTCAGAATAATCCAAGAAAAGGAGGTTACGAGGGTAGGAGGTACAAAATCGATTAAATTTGACGTTCGAATTATTGCATCAACTAATTGTGACTTATCTCTCCTAGTAAAACAGGGAAAGTTTAGGGAAGATTTATTTTATAGATTAAATGTATTTCCTATTCATATACCCTCTCTAAGAGATCGGATTGGAGATATTGAAGTTCTAACAAAACATTTTTTGTACCATTACAATACTAAGTATGGAAAAAAAGTGAGTCTTGATGATGAGGTTTATGATGTGTTTCAAACGTATAAATGGCCAGGAAATATTAGAGAATTGCAAAATGTTATAGAGCGAATGGTTATTATCTCAGAAAAATACAAAAGTATTGATGTTGGTTTAGCAAAAAAAATCTTGAATATCGAATTTGAAGGAACATCAAATACAGAGATTAGCTTAAAAGAAATTTTGGAAAAAGTAGAGAGGCAGACAATTCAAAGTGCATTAAAAAAGTATGGAAGTACAAGAAAAATAGCTGCTGCCTTAAAAATCAGCCAATCATCTGTCGTAAAAAAAGCAAAAAAGCTAGGCATTCCATTAGGTGAGTAAAAGAGGAATCGATTCGATTCTTTTTTTACTCATTAAAAAACGATTATAATGTAAAATACTCAGATTAGTCATAAAATCTGAGTATTTTTTTCATCACTTTGCTATCTTGATTAAGATAAACCCCGTTGTATTCCCGATTTAACAGTTGGCACAAAAATTGCATTAAAAAACAACTGAATATAAATCAATAGAATGTGAGGGAAAACAATGGAAAAGTTAATCATTACTGTAGCTCCAACAGGGGCTCAAACGACAAGAGAGCATACTCCCTACGTACCATTATCACCAAAAGAAATTGCCGATTCAGTTTATGAATCCTGGAAAGAGGGTGCAGCTATAGCACATATCCATGTTAGGGATAAGAAAGGAAATAATACTTTGGATTTAAACACTTATAAAGAAGTGATTGATCGCGTTCAGGATAAATGCGATATTATACTAAATTTAACAACTGCTGGAGGCTTAGGGAATGATGATGAAACAAGATTAAAAGTTTGTGAATTAAATCCCGAAATGGCAACATTTGATGCTGGAACGATGAATTTTGGTCAAGATGTATTTCATAATACACCTTTATTTTTGGAGAGATTGGCAGAGGTTACAATAGAACGCCAAATAAAGCCGGAAATAGAGATCTTTGATGTTGGAATGATCCACAATGCTTTAAGAATTGCAAAAAAAGGACTATTAGAAGAACCATTTCATTTTCAATTTGTTTTAGGTGTGCAAGGCGGGATGCCTGCAACTCCAAAGAACTTAATGTTCTTAATCGATAGTATCCCGGAAGGTTCAACTTGGTCGGCAATAGGAGCAAGTAAAGAGCAGTTAACTATTAACACAATGAGTATTTTGTTAGGCGGTCATGTACGAGTAGGGATGGAAGATAGCGTATATTTCCGAAAAGGAGAACTTGCCACTGCAAACACTCAATTTGTGAAGAGAATTGTTGAACTATCGAACACTTTAGGAAGAGAGGTTGCAACACCAGATGAAGCTAGAGAAATATTAGGGATAAATAAGTTGAAAAGAGCTAATCTATTGACAACAATAGAAGGTTTTCAGGTTTAATATTTATATTAGGTTTTTTAGAAAAATAAAAACAAGAAATAGGTGATTTAGTATATGAATATCGCAATAATGGGCGCCGGCTCTCTAGGTACCATCATAGGAGCATTAATGACAGAAGGTGGTGAAAAAGTAGATTTAATAGATATTAATATAAATCATGTAAACATGCTGAATCAATTGGGTGCTACACTATCTGGATTCATTAATAAAACCATCAGTGTAAACGCTTTAACACCAAATAATATAAATAAGACATATGATCTAGTATTTTTACTAACAAAGCAGGTGTATAACTATGAATCATTAAAACAATTACTCCCTTACCTTCATGAAAATAGTATTGTTTGTACTCTGCAGAATGGTATTCCTGAAGATTATGTATCCTCAATTGTAGGAGCTGAAAGGACGGTAGGCGGGGTAGTCGGATTTGGGGCAACATGGAAAGGCCCTGGTGAATCTGAATTAACTACAGAGTGGGAAACGGTAAGAAAATATGCTTTTGATATAGGAGAATTGACTGGGGAGGTTACCCCAAGGCTCTCAATAATAAAATCAGTTTTAGAACATATTGGCTATTGCGAAATCTCCACAAATATTCTTGGTATGAAATGGTCTAAGCTGCTCATGAATGCAACTTTTAGTGGAATGTCTGCAGCACTGGGCTGTACTTTTGGAGAAGTGTTAGATAATAAAATTGCCATGACAAGTTTAGCTTTTATTGCTGACGAAACGATAAAAGTAGCTCATGCACAAGGTATTCAATTAGCTAAAATGCAAGGAAAGGATATGGAATTTTTAGAACTGAAAGATGGTCAAAAGGTTGAGGAGAAGATGGATTTTTACCATGAAGTTTGGTCCCCCCATAGGAATTTAAAAGCAAGCATGCTGCAAGATTTAGATAGAAAAGTAAAGACGGAAATTAATTATATTAATGGCTACGTTTCTGATAAAGGAAAAGCCTTTAGCATCTTGACTCCTTTCAACGATTTAGTTGTAAAGCTCGTATCTGAGGCTGAAGATAAAAAGGTGACTCCTGTATTTTCCGAAAATTTATACTCGTTTGAATTGTTTAATGCTAAATATCAAAATAAAACAACAAAACTTGTAAAGGAGCGGTAACCAAATGGCTGTTGCACTTTCTATATGGGGTCTAACTATTGCGTTTTCATTAATAATTGGAACGATACTTTGTTATAAAGTTGAAAAATCGAAAGTCAAGCGGTGGGGAAGTTCAGGAAAATTATATAAATAGGAGGGATAAGCCATGTGGTATATTGCAGTCTTTGCATTTTATTTACTATTTATTGTGTGGACATGTTTGAAAAGTTTGAAGAATGTAGAATCTATGTCAGATTTTACAACTGGCGGACATAGAATGGGTTTATTTATTGGAGTTGGAACAACAGTTGCGACTTGGGTAAGTGTTGCTTCTGTAATGGGCGTTCCCGGTTATTTATATAGCTCTGGTGTAGCAGCTATTATTGGATGGGTAGCAGGATGGTTTTTCGGTACAGCTTTAATCCCAATCGTAGCCTATAAGGTTAGAAGACCAGAAACTCCTGCTAAAACATTTCCTGAATTTATTCATCTAAGATATGAGCCCTTAAAGAAAAACAGCCATTTGCGTACACTTGTCGCTGCTCTAATGCTTGTTGGATATTTTATTTTCACACATCTGCAAGTAGTTGGATTCGGTATTGTCTTTTCTACAATTACGGGTGTGAAATATGAAATTGCCATTTTTGCATTTTTAGCCTTTCTACTTTTTACAAGTATAGGAGGTTTCTGGTCGGTTGCAGTCACGGATACAGTTAATACCATCTTAATCGTCTTAGGAGTTATTTTAGGAGCAGTAGCCGTTCTAATAGCTACAGGAGGATTTGCAAATATTTATAACACACTTGCAACGACCACTGCTCCAACTATTGTGGGAGGAGAAAATTTATCCAAAGGGGTTTTACTTTCACCAGTAGGGACTTTCGGTTTGGGTGCTCTTTTCTCGATTTTCATATCTAACTCACTTGGTGCTGCGGTGTCACCTCACTGGGTTGCAAGAATGCTGGCACCTAAAAGTATAAAAGTAGCCATACTTCAAATGATGATTTCAGTTGGATTATTAATTGCTATTTTTGTTCCGCTAATTATTATTGGACTTGGTGCAAAAGCATTAATCCCTAGTATGCCAGCGGGACAAACAACAGACTATATAATGCCGTTAGTTATCACTCAATATGCGCATCCTTTAATTGGAGCGCTTACTTTAGTGGCATTATGTGCTGCAGCAGTTTCAACTGCTAACTCTATGCTATTACATTGTGGCACATCGCTTTATTATGATATTTATAAAAATATTTTTACATCCAAAACGTCTGAGGTTACTTCTAAAAAGCACTTAAGATATACAGTAATTGGACTTGGTATCCTTGCAGTATTAAGTGCTATAAAACCACCAGTTTTACTTGCAATGGGATTCACGTATGTATATGGCGGATTTGGTGCAGCCTTCTTTTTTGTCGTATATTTAGGCTTGTATTGGAAACGGATGAACAGTGCTGGAGCTTATGCAAATATTTTAATTGGATCTGGTGTTTATATCATCGCAAAAATATTAGGAGCAACTAATCCATTTATTGTTGCATTAGGGTTTGCTTTCGTTGGAGTTTTAATTGCTGTTTACTTTGGTAAGAAAGCTCCTTTAGAAGCATATGAACCATATTTTGAAAGCGAAATAAGCGATTCTACTAAAAAGGTTATCTCAACAATTCAAGATAATTATTCTAATGATAAAGTTGAAGATATTCCTCCAACCGGGACTTAAAAATTATTTAGGCATTAAAATAAAATTTTTGTTCCTGAAGCAAATACTGAGAATTTCTTTTTGAAAGGAAAAATAATATGAGATTAGCTGGGAAAGTGGCAGTCATAACGGGTGCAGGAAAAGGGATTGGCGTAGCAACGGCTAAAAAATTTGCAGAAGAAGGCGCAAAATTAGTTTTAGCGGATTTAAATGAACAGGATCTCATAAGCAGGACGGAAGAAATTAGAGAAATAGGCGGAGAGGCCATATGGGTTGTAACCGATGTTACGAAACGGAATGAGGTTAACTATTTATTCAAGCAGGCATTATTGCATTATGAGCGAATAGAAATTGTAATTAATAATGCAGGGATTGTCCAGGATTCTCAACTTATTAACATGTCTGAAGAACAGTGGGATCAAGTTATTGATGTGAACTTAAAGGGAGTATTTAATATTGGTCAGTGTGCTGCAAAAATAATGAAAGATCAAAGAGCAGGCGTTATTATTAATGCATCTTCTGTTGTTGGAATCTATGGAAACTTCGGACAAACGAATTATGCAGCAGCCAAATGGGGAGTAAATGGTATGACAAAAACCTGGGCAAAAGAACTAGGGAAATACGGAATTCGTGTAAATGCAATTGCTCCAGGATTTGTGGAAACCGATATGATTAGGAGCCTGCCTCATAAAGTAGTCGAAATGATGAAAGCTAAATCCCCATTAAATAAGATGGCTGAACCCGCTGACATAGCAAATGGCTATACCTTTCTTGCATCAGACGAAGCAGGATTTATTACAGGAGAAATATTGAGTATTGATGGAGGACTTGTTATTTAATTCCAAAATAAATATAAATATGATCGAATGCCCATGAATGTTGTGAAAACAGCCATTATGGGTATTTTTTTTGGAAAAACAACCTAGTTTCATCCTGAGCAAAATGAGAGTAATGTAAATGGCAGTAAAAATGCTAATGAATTTAACACAAAAAAACGCTCAGAGATTTGTAATTCTCTGGGCATCTTTAATGGGGTTTACACTTAAAGCAGAAGAAAAGTGTTACATTAATTGTTCACTTTGAGTGATGATGGATTTTTAGAGGACACAGTAACCTCTATTTACTTAAATACTTATTATTAGCAGTTTAATAGGACACAGAATTCCTTATTTGATAAAAATAAGGGGATAATGAAGGGTTTTTCATCAAATAAAGGAACGACAGTCCGCTAGCTGACCAAAGAGGGGGGATTTTCACAAATAACGGAAACAGAGTCCGCCGTCATCAGAAATCAAAACATGTGGTACGATTTTATCACCTTTTTTACAGATGTGGCTATAAACGATGTCTGTTTGTTAAGAAGGGTGGAATTCTTATTTTCGAACCCTTTTGGATTCATTGGTACAGATTTTATCAAATTAGTTAATATAAAAATCATATCAATTTCCTCGCCCTAAAATTCCATTCCTGCATCAGCCAATTTTGCGGGAATGGACTACCTAAAACCCAGTAGCTGACACCCCTTAGTCCGTAGATTTTCACTGTATCAAATTTAGCCTGTGCACTGCGTGCGTCCTCAAACCAAACCTCGTGCTGCTGCCCGTTTTCATCTGTGTATCGAAAAAACGGAGATTGGTACGTTTGATTGTATTGGATCGCAACTCCGTATTTAGCAGCAAGGCGGATAGCTTCTTGTGGACTGACAGTTTTGGCAAAGGTACCCTGTGCCCATGGGATTTTCCAATCTCTTCCGTAAAGTGGATAACCCATTAGAATTTTATTAGGTGGGATAACAGTGACGGCATAATCTAATACCCGCCGGACTTCATTGATCGGAGCAATAGCCCATGGTCTTCCGCCAGCCCATCCCCACTCATAGGTCATCAATACAATAAAGTCGACTATTTCTCCTTGGGCTTTATAATCGTGTGCTTCATAGAGGAGCCCTTTTTGGTCAGCGCTGATCTTCGGTGCAAGAGCAGTTGAAACAGATAATCCAAGAGGACGCAATCTTGCCACCACACGGCGCAAAAATGCATTATAGTTTTCTCGGTCCTCAGGGTAAACATATTCTAAGTCCAAATTCAAGCCTATATAGCCTTTTTCCCTGATCGTATTAAGAATATTGGTGATTAAGGTTTCCTGAAGAGTTGGATTGCGAAGGATGGCTGCGGCAAGATCAGAATCGAATTTATTTCCTGAGAAGTTAGTGAGGACTAATAATGGCACAACATGTTTTGCACGTGCTGCTTCTAGGACGGCTTCCTCATTCCTTGTTGTAATGGTTCCGTCTTCCTTCATTGCATAAGTAAAGGGAGTAAGGTATGTGAAATATCTTCCTAAATTCAGAACTTCCTGGCGCCCAGATTCCGATGCTTTGGTTGTATAAGCATTAACTTCAATAACTGGCCGCGATCTTTCGGGGATTCTTAGTACAAGGCCTGGATAGATCAGGGAAGGGTTGGAGATCTGGTTCAATTGAGCTATTGCATCTACAGTTGTTCCATAATTTCTTGCAATTAGCCAAAGCGTTTCCCCTTGCTTTACTGTATGGAAAATGACTGGAATGCTTAAAACTTGCCCGATATAAATCACTGAAGGGTCTATAATTTGATTAGCCTCGGTAATTGCCTCAATGGTCGTTCCGTACCGTCTTGCAATCGCCGTAAGAGTATCTCCCGGCTGAACAACGTAGGTTTGATAAGGGGCAGGGATGACCAGTGCTTGACCAAATACTAAAATATTTGGATTATCTAACTGATTGGCTGATGCAATTTGATTCATGTTGACTCCGTATCTCTGCGATATCAGCCACAGGTTTTCACCCTGTTGAACTACATGTATTTGCATAGATAGCCTCCTTTAATCATGTTTCTTTACACTGTATTCTATGAATGTGTATTTATGATTTCTTAAAAAAGGAAAACTGATAAATACAATAAGATACAGCTTGAAGATACAAATGAAGAAGGGTAAAAAAGGTGTTAGCTGGATTCTTGCTAACACCTTTTTGGAGGGATGTTCACTCATATATTTGCTCGTAATGGGAATATTATTCCTTATCAAATTCACAGGAGGTTGCTTATATGGATGATAAAATTGCTAATTATAATGAAACATTAACCTCAACTGAAATAGGTAAACTGTGGGCAACGTATACAGGAAATACTATGGCCAAGTGTGTTATTAGTTATTATCTTAAACACATTGAAGATGAAGATATTAAACAGGTTTTAGAAACGGCTTTAAATTTAAGCGAAACGATCGTAGAAAAGATTAGAGAAATTTTTATCAAAGAAAACTTCCCTATTCCCATCGGATTTACAGAGGAAGATGTGAACTTGGGTGCACCAAGATTATTTTCCGATGAGTTCTACCTACATTATTTGAAATATACATGTAAAGCAGGGATGAGCATTTATTCAATAGCCATTCCTTTAATGATAAGAAAAGATATAAGAGAATTCTTTATTACTACCCTTAATTCCACGATAAAGCTGATCACAGATATCAATGATACTTTAGAGGACAAGGGATTCTTAGTAAAACCACCCTTCATTCCAATTCCCCAAAAGGTTGATTTTGTCAAACGAAAAAAATATCTAAATGGTTTTTTTGGAAATGTTAGGCCGCTGCACGCTCTAGAGATTGCACATATTTATGATAATATTGAAAACAATGTAACAAGTAAGGGGTTATTAATCGGTTTTAGTCAAGTAGCTAAAACCGAAAAAATTCAAGGATTCCTTCTTAGAGGAAAGGAACTCACCAATAAACATATAGAAATTTGTTCACAACAAATACATCAAGAGAATTTACCATCTCCATCATTATTAGATGATTTAGTAAGCACTTCTACCTCTTCACCATTTTCAGAAAAATTGATGCTATGGCATAAAATAGATATGTTTTCCATGAAGATAAGGACATATGCAAACGGAGCGTCTCTTAATGGAAGGCGTGATATTGGGGGAATGTATGCAAAGCTTCTAATGGACGTTGCCTTATATGTAGAGGATGGTGCTCAAATTATGATTGATCAAGGATGGATGGAACAAGCACCTGAAGCCGCTGACCGTGAAAAATTAGCAAAGAAATAGGTATAACTAGACTAACCATCTCTATTAGGAAATGACCATAAATTAAATAAAAAGCACCCCTCTGTTTGGTTTGGAACGGTGGGGCACTTTTTATTATTATAGAATGTGTTTCAATTAATATACATCACGTTGATAACGACCTTGCTTCTGCATATCCTTCAGATAAGCTTCGGCTTCATCGCGAGTCATCGCGCCTTCTTTTTCAATAACAGTAACAAGCGCTTCGTTGACGTCTTTCGCCATACGTTCCTTATCCCCACAAACGTAGAAATAAGCTCCATTATTAATCCATTGGAACAATTCTTTACTATTTTCTAGCATTTTGTGCTGCACATACACTTTTTGAGCTGAATCACGAGAGAAGGCAGTATCGAGTTTCGTCAACACCCCGTCGTGCTGATAATTTTCTAATTCGTCTTGATAAAGGAAATCCGTTGCTGCATGCTGATCTCCGAAAAAGAGCCATGTACGGCCAGGAGCTTTATTTACTGCCCATTCTTGAATAAATGAACGGAATGGAGCAATGCCTGTCCCAGGCCCAACCATAATGATATCTTTCTCTTGAGACTCTGGTAAATAAAAGTGTTTATTTGGTTGAACAAAGACTGGAAGTAAATCTCCTTCCTGAACACGTTCAGCACATTGGACAGAACAAACACCTTTTCGTTCACGTCCGTGAGCAGTATAGCGAACAGCACCGATTGTTAGATGAACTTCATCTGGATTTGCTGTAATGCTGCTAGCAATAGAATAGAGACGCGGCGTCATTTTCCTCAATAAGGAGACGATTTCTTGAGCAGATGCCTTCCAAGGGCCAAAGTCACGCAACATATCTAATAAATCGCGACCATAACAATATTCTTTAAGCTGATCTGCATTTTCAATCAATATAAGCCTTTGCAGCTCTTCATTTTCTGTAAATGCTGCTGCCTGCTGTAAAACCTTTTTCGTCAGGAGAGTAATTTCAAGATAGGTTGTCAACGCTTCCATCAATGGCAGCGACTCTCCTTGTTTCCCAACAGTTACAATTTCTTCTTCATCCCATCCCATTTCCTTTAGAAGGGACGATACAAGCTCTGGATCATTTTCAGGGACAATACCAAGCGCATCTCCTGGAACATACGAAAGGCCAGAACCTTTTAATGATAACTCAATATGTCTTGTTTCCTTACTTGAGCCTGTTCCATTTAAATTAATATTTTTTAGAACCTTTGCTAAAAATGGGTTTGTCCTTGAAAATTGTGGTTTGTCACTTTTGGCATTTTTAGGGTTTTCTAAAGTAATTGCCATATCTCGATACCTCCAAAAGTAGTATATACCTAGGATAACATATCAATGTAAAAACAGAATTGTTTTTTGTCACACAGATGGTAAGATTTTTAGAAAGATCAATCTGAATTTTTTTTTGGAAGCCTTAAGAAGGTCCTCCCATGAATATTAGGACTGTTTTTCGAAAAAAGTGAAAAGCCTGTCCAGTAAAATGGTTTATTTGGACAGGTTAACAAAAAAAACAGATACCTATCCAGAAATATTTACAAGGAAGACTCTCCATTGGTTGTGTTAATAAACAATTCTAAAGAATTTCTAAACAATGAAAAATAGAGAAATTTGTCGAAAAAAACTTGACGTTACCTAAATAGGGTTGTATTATTAAGGAGTTGTTAATTAATTGTAATCAAATTTACAGGGAATCCTGTTTTTTTATTATAGAAAAATGCGGGTGTAGTTTAGTGGTAAAACTACAGCCACGAGCAACGCCTCCTGAATAAGCTACGAGTTGCCTCGACGGATTCACATCCTTGAGTAAGCTTGCAGAGGAAGAGGCATGATGAAACGTAAAGTAAATATACTTCCTTATACAATAATAAATGCGGGTGTAGTTTAGTGGTAAAACTACAGCCTTCCAAGCTGTTGTCGTGGGTTCGATTCCCATCACCCGCTCCATACATATCAACGCAGTGTTTCGTTTCAAAAAAGAACGAGGTATTGCGTTTTTTAATGCTCAAAAAAAGGTGCCACCATTTTAGCACCCAATGATATTTACAATTCCTTGACCGCCATGAATTTGGATAAACATATTCATAAGCGATGTGACCATTTTATTCGCTTCTTCCTTATTTAATGAAGGGCGTAAATAAACAATATGTATAGCGTTTTTTGTTTTTTCAGTTATAGCGCTTCTTTCTGAATCTACAAAAGGGCTGCCAAAGGCCCCGATATCATCACACGTTACAATTAAACGGTGAAGTGAATTGGGTCTTCCATTTAGTCCAACATATTCCTCACCTTCTTTTCCAAGCCTCATCGTCACATTCCCATTCAGCTTGTCCATATCATAGACACCAATTGGAACTTGATAATGCAAAGAAAAGAAGTTATTAATATCAGTAGCACTGTTCACAGGCTGTAAATAGTTTTGCTTTTTGACCCTGCGGTATAGGGCTTCAGCCGAATGACGGTAACGGTTAGGATCTTTCCCTACTGCTTTAAAAATCTGTCTCCATTCTTTGATCCCATCTAAATCTGTTACATTTTTATCCTCTAATTCGAAGTAAATGGATTCTTGAAACAGCTGCAGTCGTCCTTTAACCATTTGCGGAGATTCACCTACCTCAATATTCTGATAGCGAATAACTCCGATTTTAATGTCTGGTATTAGTTCGCAAAGCTCAGACGAAACATGAATTTCCAACCATTCCACCTCCCAAATTATTTAAAAATAGTTTATCATAGGAAGCGATGATTTAAATAATATTTGGACCTTCATATAGAAAAATCTCGAAAGGAGGGGGGTCAAGGTGAATTCGGCTAGATTAAAACAAGAAATCATTGAATACAGTAAAAAAATCGGAATTGATAAAATTGGCTTCACAACAGCAAATACATTTGATGAAATGAAAAATCGGCTTATTCGTCAGCAGGAGCTTCAATATCAATCAGGATTTGAAGAAAAGGATATTGAGAAAAGGGTTAACCCTGCACTGCTGATGGATGAGCCTCGCTCCATTATCTCCATAGCCCTTGCTTACCCTTCTAAAATGAGCGAGAGAGTTGTAAGTAAAAAAGGAGAAAGACGCGGGATATTTTGCCGTGCATCCTGGGGAGAAGATTACCATTATATTTTACGGGATAGGCTGCAGCTATTGGAGGAATTTATTAAGGGGTTAGTTCCTGATGCCAAATGCAAGTCTATGGTTGACACAGGAGAATTAGTGGACAGAGCAGTTGCGGAACGAGCGGGAATTGGCTGGAGCGGGAAAAACTGTTCTATTATTACTCCGGAATTCGGTTCTTACGTGTATTTAGGAGAAATGATTACATCGATTCCATTTGAGCCTGATCAGCCGATGGAGGATCGTTGCGGCACGTGCAATAAATGTATCGAAGCATGCCCTACTGGAGCTTTAGTGCAAGGGGGACAGCTAAATGCACAAAGATGTATTGCTTTTCTCACACAGACAAAGGGATTTCTTCCAGAGGAATTCAGGGAGAAATTAGGAAATCGTCTATATGGCTGTGATTCATGCCAAACCGCTTGTCCGGAAAACAAGGGGAAGAACTATTATTTCCATGAAGAAATGAAGCCAGATCCTGAAACTGTTAAACCGCTATTAAAACCGTTGCTGCAAATAAGCAACCGGGATTTCAAAGAAAAGTTTGGACCTCTATCAGGATCTTGGAGAGGGAAAAAGCCTATTCAGCGTAATGCCATTTTCGCCTTAGCACATTTTAAGGACGAAACCGCTGTTGATGAACTCATTGAGGTGTTGAATTCAGATTCACGCCCTGTTATCCGCGGCACTGCCGCATGGGCAATTGGAAAAATTGGCGGAGAAACGGCTCGCCTTGCATTAGAAAAGGCTCTACAAAAGGAAAAAGATGAAGAAGTATTAAGTGAGATCAATCTCGGATTAAGCTTTTTTCGAGTAAAATGAGGTCGGCTAAAAGCCTGCCTCATTTTTTATATGGTGAAAATCATTAATCTTCTTTCATATATATATTTATGAAAGGAGTGGTTGCCCAGTGAGAGAGCAGCTTCAAGAGCTTTTAGAAAAAAGGGTGCAGCAATGTGTTTCTCAAAAAAATAGGAGCTCAACTCATTTCTGCCCAAAAATAGAACTTAAGAAAGAGGGGCTTGCTAAGCGTTCAGGTGAAATAATTAAAGCAAAGTCAATTGGGAACATCATATCCGTTGATCATGGTCAAGAAGAAAAGAGCTCCGTTCAATATAATGTCCACTTTAAATATTTAGTGAAGCACAAGGATATGCTCTTCTTAGAAGAGCAAATTGAGGAAAGAAGAGCTGAATTTTATAAGGGAATATTAATTGAGGATCATGAAATTAATCGTTATGCAGAACCTAAAGAGGATACGGAACTAAAGATTGAAAAAGAAGATTCCGAAGAGAGAATTGTTTACGAGTATAATCGATTAAGAGCTGTCCAATATGCAGAAAGATGGTGGAATAGCTATAATCCAGCCTATGAAACATTCGAGGTTAATTGTACGAATTATATATCGCAATGCTTGCATGCTGGCGGCGGCCCCATGCGAGGGTATCCGAATAGGGGCGCAGGCTGGTGGATGATGAATAAGAATTGGAGCTATAGCTGGTCTGTCGCAAATTCAATGAGGATACACTTGCCTCGTGCATCTATAGGACTTCGGGCAAAAGAGGTTACTAGTCCTGAGGAATTAATGCTGGGTGACGTCATTTGCTACGATTTCCAAGGGGACGGAAGATTTGATCATACAACGATTGTAACTGCTAAGGATGCAAACGGAATGCCATTGGTTAATGCCCATACAACAAACAGCCGAATGCGATATTGGGCATATGAGGATTCAACTGCATACACACCGAATATTAAATATAAATTTTTTACGATAGTCGATGATCAATGATTGTATGTAGAGGGAGTAAATCAGTGATATAATATAATGTGTATTTTTATATTTTAAGAACTGTCTAGCTCCAGCACCTACCCCCTCGAGGTCAAAAGCCGGTCCACCAAGAAGGTTAAAGTACAACCTTCTCGCCGGCCTGTCTTATGCTTGTCGGGGGTGAGCGAGGTGCTTGCGCTTTTCTAATGAGGTGAAATACGTGGCATTGCATGTAGTTTTATATCAACCAGAAATCCCAGCAAATACAGGAAATATCGCGCGTACTTGTGCTGCAACGGATACGACATTGCATTTAATTCGTCCTCTTGGCTTTTCTACTGATGATAAGATGTTGAAACGGGCTGGGTTGGACTATTGGCAATACGTTAATATTATTTATTATGATTCACTGGATGATTTTTTTAAAAAAACGGCAGGCGGGGAATATTTTTTTCTAACAAAGTTTGGATCGAAGCCCCACTCTTCATTTGACTATAGTAACAAGGTTAAGGATTATTATTTTATTTTTGGAAAAGAAACAACTGGACTCCCTAAGGATGTTATCGAGAATAATAAGGACCGAGCTTTACGAATACCGATGAATACTAATGTCCGTTCCTTGAATTTATCCAACACTGCAGCCATCCTTATATATGAAGCATTGCGACAGCAAGATTATGTACATTTAGAGTAGGGAAAAGACCTGATTATGCTCAGGTCTTTTTTTTTGGTGAAATTAACCAAGTTGGTTACAATGTAATTGAGGCATGGAAAGGATGGTTGTAAATGAATCAAAGTATAGAGCTTCTTCTTAATCATCGGTCTGTCAGGAAGTTCGAGGACAAGCCATTAACAAGAGAACAGATTGAGACTATTGTAAGATGTGCACAGTCTGCTTCAACATCAAGCTTTATTCAAGCTTATTCAATTATTGGCATTACAGATCAGGAGAAGAAAAATAAATTGGCCCAGATTGCAGGAGATCAAAATTATGTTGCGAATAACGGACATTTCTTTGTTTTTTGCGCTGATTTATCACGACATGAGCTAGTAGGAGAAATGGAAAATAAGGATGTTCATCCATCCATTGAAAGCACTGAAAAGTTTATGGTTGCCTTAATTGATACGGCATTAGCTGCTCAGAATGCAGTCATTGCTGCGGAATCTATGGGGCTTGGGATTTGTTATATTGGCGGTATCCGCAACAATCTCGAAGATGTATGCAATCTGCTAAAGACACCAAAACGGGTGATTCCTTTATTCGGACTAGCAGTGGGATTCCCTGCGCAAAATACGGATAAGAAACCAAGACTTCCACTCCAATCGGTTTACCATGAAAATGAATACCATCAAGATAAAGAAGAAATTCGTAACGGGCTGGAAATGTATAATGGAATCATTTCTGAGTATTATTTTAAAAGAACAGATGGAAAAAGAAATGATACTTGGACAAGCCAAATGGCCAATATGCTGGAGAAGCAATCGAGAATGTATATGAAGGAATTTGTTGAAAAATTAGAACTAAACCTCAAAT
Source organism: Bacillus sp. DTU_2020_1000418_1_SI_GHA_SEK_038 (assembly GCF_032341175.1). NCBI lineage: Bacteria > Bacillati > Bacillota > Bacilli > Caryophanales > Bacillaceae > Bacillus > Bacillus sp. DTU_2020_1000418_1_SI_GHA_SEK_038. The sequence continues at coordinate 1,368,093 of NZ_CP135435.1, forward strand.
AAAAAAAGCTGCACTTGGCAGCCTTTTTTATTTATTACCTGTTCCTGGCTTATCTTCGTAACCAGATGTGAAAATAGCAGCAAGGAAAGCAACCATAACACCGAGAATGATAACCGTACCCATATGTATGAAATCCCCCTTATCCTCTTTTGTTATTTCAATCAACATATATGCTTATTATAGCCCAATAAAATGAAAGTGTGAAATAAAATCTGTGGAATATTTTTAACACTTTTGTATTAATGAAGTTTTCATGAAATCCTAATAGATTATTCAGAAATAAATGGAGAAACAGCGCAATCTGCATCTTAATATTCTTCATTTTATAAATGCCTGATTTTAAAAAAGGACAACCGAATCTATTCCCTAAGTTAGCATGTTCATTTACAGGCTCGCATAGAGTATATTAATCGTCTCTGAAAATGCGACAAGGGGAGGTCCTTATGGATATTCTAAAAAAAATTGAGATGTATCGACATGAAGAGGAAAAGCTTAAATGGGAAGGGACTTTTGGAGAGTATTTAGAAATTATTAAAGAGAAGCCATGGGTTGCCCAGTCGGCACATTCCCGGGTATATAATATGATCAAAGATTCGGGTATTGAGGACGTGAAAGGGCAGAAACGATATCGCTTTTTCAGTAATCAACTATTTGGTTTAGAGGAAGCACTTGAAAGACTTGTAGAAGAATATTTTCATCCGGCTGCCAAAAGGCTGGATGTTCGAAAAAGAATTCTCTTATTAATGGGGCCTGTTAGTGGAGGGAAATCCACATTGGTCACCATGCTTAAAAGAGGCTTGGAGGCCTATTCCCATCAAGATAGGGGAGCAGTCTATGCGATAAAAGGCTGCCCAATGCATGAAGACCCCTTACATCTAATCCCACATCATCTCAGACAGGATTTCCTTGAGGAATATGGGATAAGAATAGAAGGAAATTTATCTCCGCTGAATATGATGCGTCTGGAACAGGAATATAACGGAAGAATTGAGGATGTGCTTGTAGAAAGAATCCTTTTCTCTGAAGACCGAAGAGTGGGAATTGGCACATTTAGTCCATCCGACCCGAAATCTCAGGATATTGCCGATTTAACTGGAAGCATAGATTTCTCAACCATTGCTGAATACGGCTCTGAATCTGATCCGAGGGCATACCGATTTGATGGAGAGCTGAACAAAGCAAACCGAGGAATGATGGAGTTCCAGGAGATGCTGAAATGTGATGAAAAGTTTCTTTGGCATTTATTATCCTTAACACAGGAAGGAAATTTTAAAGCGGGAAGGTTTGCGCTTATTTCAGCTGATGAGCTAATTGTCGCACATACAAACGAAACAGAGTACCGTTCCTTCATCTCCAATAAGAAAAATGAAGCCCTTCATTCAAGGATTATTGTCATGCCGATTCCGTATAATTTAAAGGTAACGGAAGAGGAGAAGATATATGACAAAATGATTCGCGAAAGTGATGTGTATGATGTTCATATTGCCCCTCATACATTACGGGTGGCCGCGATGTTTACGATCTTAACACGCTTAAAGGAACCGAAGAAAGGCGATATCGATTTAGTTAAGAAAATGCGTCTTTATGACGGGGAAAGTGTTGAAGGCTATAATCGGGCTGATGTAGATGAGCTGAAAAAGGAATACCAGGATGAAGGCATGAGCGGAATCGATCCGCGTTATGTGATCAATCGCATTTCTTCAACGATTATTCGTAAGGAGATCTCCTCCATCAATGCGCTGGATGTTTTAAGATCGCTAAAAGAAGGACTGGATCAGCACCCATCGATAACACAAGAGCTTAGGGAGCGATATTTAAATTTCATATCACTTGCACGTAAAGAATATGATGAAATCGCGAAAAAGGAAGTACAAAAGGCATTTGTGTATTCATATGAAGAATCTGCGAAAACCCTTATGGATAACTACCTGGATAATGTGGAGGCCTATTGCAATAAATCGAAGCTTCGCGATCCTTTGACAGGCGAGGAAATTAATCCAGACGAGAAGCTCATGCGTTCTATTGAGGAGCAAATTGGCATTTCGGAAAATGCAAAAAAAGCGTTCCGGGAAGAGATTCTTATTCGAATTTCAGCTTATGCCCGTAAAGGAAAGAGATTTGATTATAACTCTCATGACAGGCTCCGTGAAGCGATTCAAAAGAAACTATTTGCTGATTTAAAAGATGTTGTGAAAATTACAACCTCTTCCAAAACACCGGATGAACAGCAACTTAAAAAGGTAAATGAAGTCGTGGCGCGCTTAATAGATGAGCATGGCTACAATTCGACTTCTGCGAATGAATTACTGAGGTATGTAGGCAGTCTTTTAAATAGGTAGGATGTATTATCATAACTATAAAGTTTAGGCAAGAAAAGGACTGACAGCGAATCTGTCAGTCCTTTTTCTACCATTATTCCATTCGCTTATTTCTTTTCAACCAATCGTGAATCTGTTAAATAAACGACTAAATCGCTGCAGGCAGGGCAAACGGGTTTGTTATCAATATAGATTGTAGAATCATACATGGAAAGCTCGCCGCATCGGTCACAGCATAGGAACTCGCTCATTATGTCACCTCGATCTATTAATGGTTACTTAAGTTTATTTCTGCCTAAATCACTATATGTATTTAATTAGTATAAAAGAAAGCTTGTCCTTATGGAAAGGGAAACCACCCTATTATCGAAATTATTTGTAAATTATTTCGAGTTCTTGCATAGGATAAAGTAATAAACATTCTTAGCCATAAGTTGTCCAATAGTAGAAAGAAGGCTAAGAAGCCTATTGTCAATTGGATTTGTGATATGTAAGGTTGGTTAGATAATCAATAACCAAGTTCAATGTCTAGCTCCAGCGCCTACCCCCTCGAGGTCATAAGTCAGTCCGCCAAGAAAGTCAAAAAACAACTTTCCCGTTAGCCTGTCTTATGCTTGTCGGGGGTGAGCACAAAGGAAAGCTTCTGTGAATATTCATCGCAGGAACAATTGTCCTTTAATTGTTCCGAAGGCGCTTCCGCTTTTCTTATGCTAGACACCATTCTGTTGACACTCTCGATATTGTATGTTGTTTAGTTAGAATTGTGCGCGAAAATTTAACTTCATTCATCAGAAGTATTCCACTCCTAAATTGAATGTCGAATGCAAAATTGTATCAAATTCAGCGGGGGTTCAAGCTCCAGTTGATTGAAGTTAAGCCTCCGGCGGATGCCTCAGATTTTTTAGAGGAAATTATCGAGTAAGCTCGATAAAAATCTGGGTGCAATTTCGCCCAGGCGAAATTGATAAAAGGAGGGCTTAATGTGACCGAAATGAATAACCATCAGTTTGTGATTTCTCAAGAAGATTGGTCCCTCCATCGCAAAGGCCATGATGACCAGCAGCGCCATCAGGAAAAAGTTCAGGATGCCATCCGAAATAATTTACCTGATCTAATAACAGAAGAGAGTATAGTCATGTCGAATGGTCGGGAAGTTGTCAAAATCCCGATTCGTTCATTAGACGAATATAAAATTCGCTATAATTATGATAAAAACAAACATGTTGGCCAAGGAGATGGAGATAGCCGCGTTGGTGATGTGGTGGCCCGTGATGGATCAAGCAATCAAAAAGGACCTGGGAAAGGGCAGGGAGCAGGCGATCAGCCTGGTGAAGATTATTTTGAAGCAGAAGTTTCGTTAATGGAAATTGAAGAAGCGCTTTTTAAGCAATTAGAGCTACCCAATTTAAAAAGGAAAGAACAAGAGGAGATTCTTGTTGAAAACATTGAATTTAATGATATTAGAAAAACCGGTTTGATGGGAAATATCGATAAGAAACGAACGATGATGACAGCATTTAAACGAAATGCCATGACCGGGAAGCCTAGCTTTCACCCTATTTATCAAGAGGATTTAAAATTCAAGACTTGGAATGAGGTTATAAAACCTGACTCCAAGGCAGTCGTATTAGCAATGATGGATACGAGCGGCTCAATGGGAATATGGGAAAAGTATATGGCTAGAAGCTTCTTCTTCTGGATGACAAGATTTTTAAGGACAAAATATGAGACTGTAGAAATTGAATTTATTGCCCACCATACGGAAGCTAAAGTTGTATCGGAGGAAGATTTCTTTTCAAAAGGTGAAAGCGGCGGTACGATCTGCTCCTCTGCCTATCGAAAAGCACTTGAGCTTATTGAGGCAAAATATAATCCCCGCAGGTTTAATATTTACCCATTTCACTTTTCCGATGGTGACAACTTAACCTCAGACAATGCCCGCTGTGTAAAGCTTGTTGAGGAATTGATGAAGGTATCCAATATGTTTGGCTATGGAGAAGTTAATCAGTATAACCGCCACTCAACCCTCATGTCCGCCTATAAAAACATCAAACATGATGATTTCCGGTACTATATTCTAAAACAAAAAGTGGATGTATTTCACGCAATGAAGAGCTTTTTCAAGAAGGAAGAAGATAAAATGTACGTCTAATGGAGAGAGGATCGATTCGCCTCTCTTACTCTATCATAATAGTACAACCCCATTTCAAAATAGAAATGGGGTTGTGCTATTATGATATTACTTTAATTTAATATCTTTAAAGAATGGAGTTCCACTGAAGTTTACGAATAAACCAGATTCAACTCCGTTTGTAGCGTGAACAAAGTCAGGATGATGCAGGTATACCATTGGTGCTTCTTCTACAAGAATTTCAGAAACTTCTTTGTATGCTTGGTTACGATCATCTTGATTTGTGCTTGTACGTCCTTTATCTAGTAACTCATCCACTTTAGGATTTGTGTAGAATGAACGGTTACCAACTGATCCATGATTAGCAGAATGGAATAATGCGTATAAGCCGTAGTCAGCATCACCTGTTACTGTAGTCCAGCCTAGAACGAATAATTCATGCTCGCCAGCAGCTGTTTTCTCAAGGAATGTCCCCCACTCAATAACTTGGATTTCTACTTCGATATTAATTTCAGCTAATTGAGCTTGAACAAGTTCAGCGATATCAGCACGCTCTTTACTTCCTTCGTTTACATAGATTGTTGTTTTGAAACCATCTGCAAATCCTGCTTCTGCAAGTAATTTCTTAGCAGCCTCTACATCATATGGAAGCGGCTGTAACTCTTGGGAGTTACCAACAACTGTAGGAGCTAATGGACCAACAGCTGGAACTCCTTGACCATCTAGGATTCCGTTTACAACATCATCTTTGTTAATAGCCATTGCAATCGCTTGACGAACTTTAACGTTGTCATATGGAGCTTTATTCAAGTTGAAACTTACGTAGTCCATACGTGTACCACGAACACGGTCGATTGAAATGCCGTCCATTGCCTCAACACGAGCAACATCAGAAGCACCAACTAGCATAAGATGAGCTTCGCCTGTCTCAATCATTGCTACGCGTGTAGCTTGCTCTGGTACAACTTTGATAGAAACAGTTTCAATGGAAGGTTTTTCTCCCCAATAGTCATCGTTTTTAACAAATTTAATTTCAGCACCACGGTTCCATGATTCGAATTTGAAAGGACCTGTACCGATTGGATTTTCATCCACTTTCTTACCGCCATCCTTTTCTTCTTGAAGAGCAGAAGGAGCGATGATTGAACCAGCGTTATGTGCTAAGTGAGCTGGCAGCGGAGCAAAAGGCTTCTCTGTAATGATTTGAACTGTATAATCGTCAATAACCTTAATTTCTGAAATCATGTTAAGAATAACTGCTTTTGGTGAAGCAAATTCTGGATCGATAATTCTCTCAAAACTCAATTTAACAGCTTCAGCTGTGAAATCTGAACCGTCATGGAATTTAACTCCCTCACGAAGTTTGAATTCCCAAGTTGTATCATCTACAGCATTATATTCAGTAGCAAGTAAAGGAACAACAGATCCATCTGGTGCATAATCAGTCAAGCGCTCATAAAGTTGGGTTGTTGCAGTATTAGATGCGGTATCATTCACTCCATGAGGATCTAAAGTTGGTGCATCTGATCCTGTAACATAGATGAAGTCTTTGCCACCAGTTGCTGGCTCTTCTGTCTTAGGTGTTTCGCCTTCCTTTGCAGGAGTTTCCTCAGTGGTAGTGTTGCTTTTTCCGCTGCATGCAGACAGCACTAGAATAAATGCAAGCGCTAACATGAGCAAAAGATTGTTCTTTTTCGTCAACAAAATGACCCCCTTATTTAGTCGTACAATTTTTATAATAGTAGAAAAATTAGTAATTTACAAGATTTATTTTGGTAAAATTTAATTTATATGTTAATATTGTCATAAAAATGTAATCATATCTCTGTAATTCTATGTTTTTCCACATAATAGGAGAAAGTGGTGGTAAAATAGCATTTTGATTATAGGATATACATATTCTGCTAATTAAAAAGCATTGTCATATCATTAAAATTTATATATTATATTCGTTGTGTGTTTTGAATTTTTTTAATCTTTAATCTACTAATGAAAGGATGAACATTAGGATATGAATCAACAGCCACAGCTTCAACCAACTGCTCCGGCCATTCCTGTTAAAGAGTACAATCCAAAGGCTGCTCGAGCAAAAGCCTTTTATAAGAAACTTGCGAAAAACAAGGCGGCCATGTGCGGTGCCTTTATTGTCATTGCCATTACATTTATGGCTATTTTTGCACCTCTGCTTGCACCGTATGATCCGGCGGAAATGGCATTGAGCAAAAAATTGCAAGCGCCTTCATCTGAGCATTGGCTAGGCACGGACGACAAGGGACGTGATATATTAAGCCGTATTTTATTTGGGGCAAGAATTTCATTAACTATTGGAATTTTATCAACTGCCCTCGGTGCGTTTGCCGGAATTCTATTAGGAGTTGTATCTGGATATTACGGCAGATGGATCGATTCATTCATTATGAGAATATGCGATATTTTACTAGCTTTCCCTGGTATTTTGTTAGCTCTAGCCATCATAAGTGTGCTTGGCGCAAGTACGACAAATGTGATTATTGCCGTTGCATTCTTTGCAGTTCCAACATTTGCGCGGATTGTTCGAGGATCTACTTTAAGTGTAAAAAAGCTAGAGTACATCGATGCTATAAGGGCGATGGGTTCGAGTGATTTTAGAATTATCTTTAAACACATTCTTCCCAATATTCTTTCTCCAATTATTGTACAAGCTACACTTTATATTGCGTCAGCGATCATTACTGCTAGTTCACTGTCTTTCCTTGGAATGGGGACAAAGCCGCCAACTCCCGAGTGGGGCTTTATGCTTTCACAGGGCCGTTCTTATTTAGCACAGGCTCCACATGTTACTTTAATTCCGGGATTAGCTATTTTACTAGTTGTAGTAGGCTTTAACTTATTTGGTGATGGATTACGTGATGCACTTGATCCAAAATCCAAGAAATAATGTGAGAGAAGGTGAGCGAACATGTTTATATATATTCTTCGAAGATTAATCCAGACAATCCCTGTCATGATCGGGGTTACTCTAGCAGTATTTTTAATGATGCACTTAATTCCAGGAGATCCTGCTCAAATCATGGCTGGAGAGAACGCTAATCCTGAGCAGGTCGAACAGATGCGAGAGAATTTAGGTTTGAACGATCCTTTATATGAACAATATTTCCGTTATGTTTCCAATGCTGTTCAAGGTGATCTAGGAACATCTATCCGGACGAATCGTGCTGTATCCAATGAAATATTCGATTCACGGTTTTGGATTACTGTTCAGCTTGCCGTTTTTGGTACGGTACTGGCTGTTTTAGGGGGGCTAATTGCGGGAATCGTTTCCGCTACAAGGAAAGGATCACTCGCTGATATTTCTCTCATGCTTGTAGCACTTTTCGGCTTCTCAATGCCGAATTTTTTACTCGGAATTATGTTAATTTATTTCTTTGCTGTCAATCTAGGTTGGCTTCCTGTTGTCGGTTGGGGTTCTTTTGAACATATGATTTTGCCGGTTATTACGTTAGGAACTGTTGGTGCAGCGATTATTGCCCGAATGACTCGTTCAAGTATGCTTGAAGTTATTGATCAGGATTATATTCGCACAGCCTATGCAAAAGGTGTTAGCGATCGGTTAGTTATTTACAAACATGCTCTGCGTAATGCTTTAGTTCCTGTTGTTACGGTTGTCGGCCTGCAATTTGGAGGTTTACTAGGGGGAGCAGTTATAACAGAAACGGTTTTTGCCATTAATGGTTTAGGACGCTTGATCATCGATTCTATTCGTGCACATGATTTCCCGATGGTACAAGGGACGATTCTAGTTTGTGCTGTTCTCTTCGTAATTGTTAATACACTTGTGGATGTTACATACCGTTTCATTAACAAACGGATTGATTTGAACTAAGGCTGGTGAGACAAATGACAATACAAAAAACTGAAAAAATTCTTGAGGTAAAAGGATTGCGAACGTCCTTCTTTACAGATGAAGGAGAAGTAAAAGCAGTAGATGGTGTTGATTTTTCAATAGAAAGAGGGAAAACGCTTGGAATTGTTGGTGAGTCCGGCTCAGGTAAAAGTATTACTTCCCTTTCGATTCTTCGTCTTCTCCAAGAGCCAATTGGGAAAATTGTTGGCGGGGAAGTCTATTTCAAGGGCGAAAATCTATTAGAAAAATCGAAAAAGCAGATGATGGATATCCGTGGTAATAATATTTCGATGATTTTCCAAGAGCCAATGACATCTTTGAATCCGACATTAACATGTGGGGAACAGATTGCGGAATCCATTCGCATTCATCAGAAGCTAAACCGCAGGGACGCATGGATAAAAGCAATTGATATGCTGAGTTTGGTAGGTATCCCTTCACCCGAAAAACGTGCTAAGCAATATCCGTTTGAGCTTTCAGGGGGTATGCGCCAACGGGTTATGATAGCGATTGCATTGGCATGTAATCCAGAATTATTAATTGCTGATGAGCCGACTACTGCACTGGATGTTACGATCCAGGCTCAAATTCTTGAACTGATAAAAAAGCTCCAGGACGAACTTGGCACATCACTTATGATTATTACTCATGATCTTGGAGTAGTAGCAGAAATGTGTGATAAGGTAGCGGTTATGTATTGTGGAAAGGTTGTAGAATATGCAGATGTAGAATCCATATTCACAGACCCTAAGCATCCATATACGATCGGTTTATTAAACTCAGTTCCTAAACATGATGAAGATGTAGAGGGAGATCTTTCTGTTATTCATGGTCAAGTCCCAAGTCCATTTAAATTACCGCTTGGCTGCCGATTTGCTCCTCGGTGCCCGCATGCAAGAGAAGTTTGTCATTCCGAGCTGCCGGAGCTAAGAGATACTCCAGATGGTGATAAGGTTCGCTGCTGGATTTATACAGATAAATGGGAGAAACAAGAGGGGGTTGCAGCTAGCCATGAGTAAGCAAGCATTATTAGAAGTGAAGGAGCTTAAGCAGTATTTCCCAATTAAAGGCGGTATTCTAGGTAGAACTGTTAACCACGTTAAAGCAGTTGATGACATTAGCTTTAATATATATGAAGGAGAAACGGTCAGCATAGTTGGAGAGTCCGGCTGCGGCAAATCGACAACTGGCAGAGCGATCCTTCGATTGGATAATCCTTATTCTGGTGAAGTGTATTTCCAAGGCGAGAATTTACTTGCATTAAGCAAATCACAAATGAGAAAAAAACGAAAAGATTTGCAAATCATATTCCAAGATCCGTATGCTTCATTAAATCCACGTCAAACAGTAAGTCAGATTTTAGAAGAAGCACTGGAGATCCAAAATGTTGTACCGCCTAGAGAAAGAAGACAAAAAATTACTGAGTTACTTGAAACAGTAGGAATTGGAGCTCACCAGATTGACCGCTACCCACATGAATTCAGTGGAGGACAGCGTCAGCGAATTGGCATTGCCCGTGCGCTTTCTGTAAATCCAAAGCTGATAATTTGTGATGAAGCCGTTTCAGCACTTGACGTGTCTATTCAAGCACAGGTATTAAACCTACTAAAGGAATTGCAAAGGGATTTCAAGCTAACCTATTTATTTATCTCCCATGATCTTGGTGTAGTACGCCATATTTCAGATCGAATCATTGTTATGTACTTAGGCAAGATTGTGGAAATCGCAGATAAAAAATCCTTATTTAATAATCCGCAGCATCCTTATACAAAGGCATTATTATCTGCAATTCCTAGTACGAATGTATTACAGAAAAAAGAACGGGTCATTCTCAAAGGAGATGTACCATCACCGATAGATCCACCAGCCGGATGCCGTTTTCACACACGCTGCCCATATGCTTTTGATCGCTGTGCAACAATGGAACCAGCCCTGCATGCCATTCCTGGGGAGAATCATCAAGTGGCCTGCCATTTAGCGGAGGAAGGTCCTGTCGATTTCTCTGCATTAAAAGCTAACTATTAAGCAATATTTCGAAGCCCTTCTCTCTTTGAGAGGGCTTTTTATTAACCCTGAAAAAACGGAAAGAGGATTTTTGCTAAATTTTGAAGAATTCGTTATAAAATAGTAAATATACTTTCGAAAGGGGTTTGGTGAAATGAGTACAACAAATTTAGGATATAATGTATCTCTTATCGATGCATTCGATATCGGAAAAGAAAGAAGAACAGGTTCCTATGTTCTTCATGATGACGATGTAACGATTATTGAAACGAGCGCGAGTCCCTCTATTCCATATGTGCTGAAAGGTTTAGAAGAATTAGGTATAGAGTTAACAGAAGTAAAAAATATAATTGTCACACATATACATCTTGATCATGCCGGCGGTGTTGGTTTATTGCTTAATCATTGCCCGAATGCTAAAGTAATTGTTCATCCTCGCGGCAAACGTCATCTTGCTGATCCCTCTAGACTGATTCAAGGAGCGAAGGCCGTTTATGGTGATAAATTTAATGAGCTCTTTGATCCCATTTTGCCAGTGCCAGAGGATCGTTTGGTAATCAAAGAGGACGGGGAAAAGATAAAAATCGGAAAAGAACGTATGCTGACATTTATGGATACACCAGGTCATGCTAACCATCATTTTTCTATACATGATTCATTAAGTAATGGGATATTTACTGGCGATACAATCGGAGTTTATTATCCTCAAGTTTTCGATCAGGGGGTTGAGTTATTTCTTCCGTCCACCTCACCGAATCAATTTGATCCTGAAACCATGCTTCATTCCATGAAAAAAATTTCATCCCTTCATGTCGAGAGAATTTACTTTGGCCATTACGGAATGACAGCTAATCCTGATGAGGTTTACAAGCAAATTGAATATTGGCTTCCTATATTTATGGCTGCTGGGGAAAAAGTATGGGCAGAAAACCCGACTGCATCATTTGATGCGAAGCAGAAAGCCATTTTTCTTCTGTTATTGGATGAGGTACATCAATTTTTATCCAATAATAAAATAGTTTTAAATGGAGATATTTCTGAAATTATTCAGCTTGATTTGACTGTTGGATCAATGGGAATATTAGATTATTTAACAAAAAGAGAAAAATAATAGGTGTTCAACAAATTATGGAGGTGTAGAATATGGATCTTCAGAAAATAATAAATAAGCTTAAAAATCGTACACCTTCTATTCTAGGAAGTGAGAAATTTTCTAAATATGCCATATTAATTCCTCTTATTCAAATGGAAGATGATATTCATCTTTTATTCGAGGTTCGTTCTCTGCAATTAAGAAGACAGCCGGGTGAAGTATGCTTTCCGGGAGGAAGGGTCGATAGGACAGATCGCGATGAAAAGCATACGGCAATAAGGGAGACTTCAGAAGAGTTAGGGATAAAAGAGGATCATATTCATCATGTTTTTCCGTTAGACTATATGATTTCTCCGTTTGGAACGATTATCTATCCTTACGTTGGACACATTGGAAATCCGGAAATGATGAAGCTTAACCGAAGTGAAGTGGAGGAGACCTTCACTGTACCGCTATCCTACTTAAAGAAAACAGAACCCGAAACCTTTCAAATCCGCTTTCGAGTCGAGCCTGAAAAAGATTTCCCATTTAACCAAATTGTCGGCGGAAAAAATTATGATTGGCAAACGAGAAAAATGGAAGAGTGTTTTTATTATTATGAAGACAGAGTCATCTGGGGTTTAACAGCAAGAATTCTTAAGCATTTTATAGAAATCCTTAACGCGGATGTCCTTGACCCCTTTGATGAAGAGTAGTCATTATTATTATGTAAATAGTCGGGATGTGTTAATTTGAATAGAAAGATTGGGTTCATAGGTGCTGGAAAAATGGCGCAGGCGATGATAGGCGGAATCCTTCATGCGGATAAAGTTCCAGCTGCGAATATGATGGCAAGTGCGGCTTCAAAGGAGACAGTCAGGAAAGTGATGGAAAGGTTCTCTATCCAGGTAACAACAGATAATAAAAAAGTTGCCAAGCATGCTGATGTACTTTTCCTCGCAATTAAGCCAAATCTACACCAGTCTATTATTGAGGAAATTAAAGATTCCATTAAGCCTGATTCGCTCATTATTACAATTGCTGCAGGTATCAGCCTGCAATTCCTTGAGAAATCATTTCCCCGGAAGGTAAAAGCGATACGGTCCATGCCGAATACACCTTCTTTAATTGGAGAGGGGATGAGTGTCCTTTGTGCAAACAAATTTGTGACGAAAGAGGAATTGGAAGAAGTTCTTAGCATTTATTCGTGCTTCGGACGGGCTGAAGTCGTCCATGAGAGCTTAATGGATTCAATTCCAGCTATTAGCGCATCGTCACCTGCCTATGTGTATATGTTTATTGAGGCATTAGCAGATGGAGGAGTCAAAAACGGATTATCAAGAGAGCAGTCCTATAAATTAGCAGCCCAAGCTGTATTAGGAGCTGCGAAAATGATTCTTGAAACGGGAAAACATCCGGGGGAGCTTAAGGATGAGGTTTGTACCCCTGGAGGAGCAACCATTGAGGCAGTAGCCGAGCTTGAGAAAAAGGGATTTCGTGCCGCTGTCCTCTCGGCAATGGAGAAATGCACAGAGAAAACAAAAGCACTTACTAATCATTAATTAGACAAAAATAAGCAGGAGGAGCAGCAAATAAATTGCTGCTCCTCCTGCTTATTGACAGTAGGGACTATATTAATTTTTCAATAACGTTTGATTAAGACCAGAATATAAGTCTTTCATATGGACAGTAACAATTTTAGCACCGATCTGAACATGTACCATGTTGTCAAAAACAGCAGTAACAAGACCGTTTAGGGATACTTTCGAACCAATATTAACATCCTTTTTTTCGTTTTTATCCTTTTTGCTATCTGCCATCATTACACCATCCCATTCAATAATAAATTTTTAATATTATAAAAAGAATATATCCTTTTAATTGTAAAATAAACCCCGAAATAAAAAAAGTATTATGCATTTAAAAATCGGCAAGAATATAATTATAAAAAGATTATCGAATTCCTACTTGACTCATAGGATTACATGATATATATTTTTATCAATGTTTAAGTTTATTATTTTAGGAGGAAATAAAATGACAACAGGGCTTGTTATCGTAAATATTGCCATTATGTTATTAATTATTATTGGCCTGTTCTATATGCAGAAAAAACATATATCATTTTCAAAACGTGTTTTTACTGCATTAGGATTAGGGATTGTGTTTGGTTTTGCCTTACAGCTTATTTATGGCCCCACTTCAGAGGTAGTTGCTGAATCAACAGCATGGATTAACATTGTTGGCGGAGGTTATGTAAAGTTTCTGCAAATGATTGTTATGCCACTTGTGTTTATTTCGATATTAACTGCCTTTACGAAGCTGAAATTAAGCAATAATATTGGTAAGATTAGTACTCTTATTATTGGCTTGCTAATTGCAACAACAGCTGTATCAGCCGGTGTAGGTATTGCTACAACTTTAGGCTTTAATTTGGAGTCTGTTCAAATTACTCAAGGTGATGCTGAAGTAGCCCGGGGTGAAATGATAGAGCAAAGAAATCTTGAAATGCAGGGTAAGACATTCCCACAGCAGATTTTGGAATTACTTCCAGCTAACCCATTCTTGGATTTAACAGGTGCACGTCCAACATCAACGATTTCAGTTGTTATCTTTGCAGCATTTCTTGGGTTTGCCTTTTTAGGTGTTAGAAGAAAGGCGCCTGAACAAGCTGAATTATTCTCGAAAATTGTAGATGCATTTTACGCAGTAATCATGCGTGTTGTGACGATAATTTTACGCTTAACTCCATATGGCGTCCTTGCCATTATGACAAAGACCGTAGCATTAAGTGATTTCGATGCGATATTAAAGCTCGGCAAGTTTGTGCTCGCGTCCTATGTCGCATTGCTCGTTATGTTCCTAATTCATTTATTGTTGCTGACATTTGCTGGACTTAATCCGATTACGTATGTGAAAAAGGCGTTCCCGGTACTAACCTTTGCCTTTACTTCACGTTCAAGTGCCGGTGCCTTGCCATTAAATATTCAAACACAGAAGTCTCTTGGAGTCCCTGATGGAATTGCCAACTTCTCTGGATCCTTTGGGCTTTCTATCGGCCAAAATGGTTGCGCTGGTATTTATCCGGCCATGCTCGCAATTATGATTGCACCAACAGTAGGAATTAATCCATTGTCACCATCATTCATCGCTACGGTTATTGCTGTTGTGGCAATTAGCTCTTTCGGTGTTGCTGGAGTTGGCGGCGGTGCAACCTTTGCAGCTATCTTAGTTTTATCCGCTTTGAATTTACCAGTTGCCTTAGCCGGTCTCTTGATATCAATCGAGCCGCTAATCGATATGGGGCGTACCGCACTTAATGTAAGTGGCTCTATGACATCAGGACTTCTAACGAGCCGAATGACTGGTGAAATTGATTCAAGTGTATATAACAATATGGATAAGAAAATTGAAGCAGAAGCATAAAAAAAATCGGCAGGTGCCTATGAAGGCATTTGCCGTTTTTTTTCATTTTGCAGATTTTCACTATCAAATAAAAACCCCTTTGATAAAATAAGCCCAGCAATATAAAGAAGTAAGGCAAAGTATGCTGGAAGAAGGTGAATAAAGGTCGTATAGCCAATAAATAAATGAGTTAAGATACCGGCTGAAAAGGCTGGCAGGCCCCCAAATAAAAAGGAGTACCATACCCATTTAGCCCCTTCATGATAGCCCCAAAGGCCCATCATGAGTACAAGCAGCCCGACACTAAATAAGGCACTCCCAAATCCGGCCCGATCATGGGCAATGACTGGAATTAGCCGGTTATTTATTTCATTAAGAATCTCAGGAGGGATACAGATAAACCCAATATCTGTCGGGACAAAAATACTTGTTATCCCAATAGTTGAGATGACGACTCCGCCAATGACAAATGAAAATCCCAAGATGACGAAGCAAAGCTGCCCCCAAAGTGATTTTTTCCAATTCAAAGTATTTCTGCGGTTTTTTGAAACGGGAGAATGAACGGCTCCTTTTGTTTGATAAACTCCCCATATGAAAAATGGAAGCAGGATGAGCCAAAATAAACCATGCAGCCAATCAAAGTATCCATATCCGATAAATAAAAGTATTCCTAAAAATCCTGAAATGGCAGCAATATTAATGGCCTTCCTCGCCCAATGAACTCCTAAACGCACTCCGTTTTTTGCGAGCTGCATATAAAGAATTGACCCAGAAATCATTGTTCCAGCAAGGGTCATCCGATCATGAGCCATAAATTTAAGGATGTTTGGATTTAAGGCAAGTAATTCCTCTTTAGTCATTTGGATAAATGCTTCATCATATGGGAGAATGACACGGGTCATGCTAAAGATGAGAGCAAGAAGTCCCCCGCAGAAAATAATTAACCCAAATAGCCAATACCATTTCCAGCCTTGTATGATATCTATTTCTTCATCTATTCCTATAGAATCAGCAAGTGCTTCGTTAATTCTTTTAGGAAGGCCTGGGCCAGATGAGACATAGCCATCTGTTAGCATGATTAGATCTGCTCCAAAATCATGAAGCAGAATAGCGTCTTCAGGCTCATATACTCCCCCTGAAATAATAATAGGAATCCCCACAATTTCCTTTTCCTGTAGAAGCTTTAAAGCATCTGCTATCTTCATTGTCTGTCTCTCATGAAGTGGGGCATCATTCGCTTCCTCAATTAATAATCCATGAATTAGATTAGAGCTTATGAGTGATTGAATGTGAATAATAGAGGTACCTATATTATTGTGTGGAATGGCAAGAATAATCGGTTTCTTGCTTTCATTTGCAATCATCTCTATAAACTGATTGGAGTTTAGCAATGTAAGATTATCAATCACATATGCATCAGCAAAGGACTCTAATGGCTTTGAAAGTTTTTCTATTTCATCCATACTTTTAAGCGTATTGGTATTTAATCTAATAAATAAAGGAATGGCAGGCTTTAGATTCTTTAACCTTTGCACTGTTTGGTTGATCCCTATTGATTCAAGAGGCTTTGGAAAAAGAATGGTCCCTGTTTGCACATCAAATCTAGCTGTCTCTTTAGACTCATTAGGATTCACACTGACAGGACCTACCTCAATGAAACCAAAGCCAAGATGAGAAAATGCTCTTGTTCCAGTCAATAACGGGTCTATTTTTCCACTTAAACCAATTGGGCTTGAAAATGTGCAGTTAAATAACCTTTTGCCTATTGTAGGAGATGGCTGCATATGTCCAAGAAATTCGATCAGGTATTTTCCGCCTGGTAAACTAGCAATCACACCCATTCCCCTGTGAATGAATTCTCTTCCGGCCGAACCGGATAGCCGGGAAAGCCATGGCTTAAACAAAGGGTGATATGACCAATCAGGCATAAAGCTGTCCCCCTATATAAGAATTATATCTCTATTCTACAGGAAGAATTTTCAAATAAAAGAGGAAATGGAAAGGTTTTTAGGGAATTTTTATTTGGAAGAAAATATAATGGTAAGATGTGACAATTTGCCTTTTCTAACGACTAATTTAGATGGGCGATTGAAAATTATTTATATAGGGTGAAAAAAGGATGACGACAAACGGAAAAATATTAATTGTTGAAGATGAGCTATCTATACGTAAATTAATTGCTTTTAATCTACAAAGATCTAATTTTGAGGTAATGGAGGCTGGTGAAGGAAATCTTGCCTTAAAGTTAGTTGAAGAGTATAAGCCATCGTTAGTTATTCTTGATCTCATGCTTCCTGACATGGATGGATTTGAGATATGCACTGCGATAAGGGAAAAGACCCCCCAGCTGCCAATCATTATCCTCTCAGCACGAGGGCAGGATATGGATAAAATTATGGGTCTTGAGCTTGGGGCAGATGATTATATTGTGAAGCCTTTTAATCCGCTTGAGCTCGTAGCAAGAATAAGGACTGTGTTAAGAAGAACAGAAATGATACCTCAGACGGCCAAGGCTTCAAAGTTAGAGGCAGGCCCCTACGTAATTGATATTAAAACACAAAGAGTCTATAAATCTGGACAGCTGCTAAAGTTAACTCCCCGTGAATTTCAAATAATGAAATATTTCTTTGAAAAGTTAAATGAACCCATTACAAGAGATGAATTCCTTGATGAGGTATGGGGATTAAATTATTTTGGAGACCCTAAAACAGTTGATGTGCATATTAGAAGGCTTAGAGAAAAAATTGAAGATGATCCTTCAAATCCATTATATTTGAAAACGATTTGGGGATTTGGGTATTGCTTTGAGGAAGGCGAGAAGCTGGGATGAAGAAAGGGATTAAGAAGCGGCTAGTATGGAGTTATCTAATATTAATCATCTTTACAGTTGTTCTCTATGAGACTATTATTCTATCTGCCCTTTACACTTATTACATGGGTGGAGTCAAACAGGCTCTCAGAGATCAAGGATCCATGTTTTCGACCTTTTATGAGCAATATTTTGAGTCTGGAAACTTGTCTAATCAGGCGGAGCAGCTTCTTAGTCAATATCACTTTAACATCGGTGCGCAGGTGCAAATCATTGATTCTGATGGCACCGTTCTGGCAAATACTCATGACCAGGGAAAATTAAATCTGGCAGCACTTGAAGATGTTAAATCGGGTCTAAATGGAACAACTGGCTATTGGGTGGGCGATAACGGGGGTGAACAGCTGTTAGCAGTAACACAGCCAATTTTAGTGGGAAATGAGCCAATTGGAGCGGTCAGGTTCATTTCATCTATAGACAATCTATATTCTGTTTTTATTCAAAATTCTATGATGTTAGCTGGAATCGGAATCATTGTTATTTTGCTCGTAACATGTATTAGCTATTTCCTGGCAGCCTCCATTACAAAACCAATTAGCACGATCACATTGGCTGCAGAACAAATGGCTGCTGGTTTCTTTGCTACAAGAATTCCGAAGAAAAAAGATGATGAAATCGGCAAGCTGGCTGACACATTAAACTTTATGGCTAGAGAGGTTGAAAAGCACGAAAAGCTGAAGAATGAATTTATCGCATCCGTTTCACATGAATTAAGAACACCATTAACCTCTGTAAAAGGATGGGCTGTTACTTTACATTCGCTTTCTGAAGATCAGATGTTTAAAGAAGGGCTAGAAATCATTTCAAGTGAAAGTGACCGGCTAAATTTAATGCTAGGGGATTTGCTTGATTTATCTAGTTTATCAACTGGTAAAGTAGAATTTCTTTTAGCTAATATCGATTTATCAAAATTAATAAGGGAAGTTGCAGGGCAGCTGCACCCACGGGCAGAGAGGCAGAAGGTAAATTTAGAGGTAATCAGAATGCCTGAAGCCTTAATCGTTAAACTTGATCGAAACAGGATGAAGCAAGTATTGATTAACATCTTGGATAATGCTCTTAAATTTACACCTCAAAATGGAAGAATTACCGTTCGTGTTGAACGGAAAGAAGGAATAACAATCATTGAAATAGCTGACACAGGGAAAGGAATACCACCTGATGACCTGCCTGCCATAACGAAGAAATTTTATAAAGGTAAGTATCGCGGGGCCGGTACAGGGTTGGGGCTTGCTATTTGTTATGAAATTATTCAAGCCCATGGCGGAAATCTGGAGCTAAATAGTAAGGTTGGCGAAGGGACAACAGCCACTATATCCTTGCCTCATCAATAGGCTAGCTTTTTAAGCTTCTTAATGTATATGCAATGATTAGTTAACCTATTTGAAACGAATTCCATTCCTTTATTATTGTATTCTTTTTGTAGGAGGAAATATAGGGGGTTAATTTATGGGGAAATATCGTTTACGGTATTCTGCTTTGCTTTTAGCTAGCTCATTTTTTCTTGGAGGATGCAACTTTCTTCCGGAGCCAGTAACATTATTACAAGCACCTCAATATGCAGAAGCGGCTAGTGAAATAGAGAAGACATTGTTATTAAAATCTAAAGAATTCTTACCTGCCGGAATGGTTTTTACAACGGCTAGTCAGCCAGTGGGAATTGAATCTGCCATACAAGCGGATTTAAATGGAGACGGAGAAAATGAGGTGGTTTATCTTTACCAGTCCATTGGAAAACAAGACCAATCAGGGGCGTTAATTTTAAGGAAAGAGAAAGGCGAATGGAAAAAGGAAAGGGATGTTAAAGGGACTGGATATGAAGTTAGCTGGGCTAGCAGTGCAGACATAACAGGTGACGGAAGGCCAGAACTTTTATTAGGATGGAAAATCGGTGTATCGGCAGGAAATATCCTCGACATTTTCACATGGGACCCCGGCCAACACGGCGGATTAGTGAAATTAGCACAGTTAAACTACCACGAATTAGAGGTTCTGATTCCGGAGGATAAAAAGGACTCACAGGCAAGATTAGCTGTTTGGAATCGAGAGATGGCTGATGTATATAAAACAGACCTTGTTAAGTGGGAAAATAATTCATTTCAATCTGATTTAAGCTTCTATCCTGCCTATTTCGCGAAAGTAGCCGATTATTATGATACAAGGGCTAATAATGTTCCTAATGCTCCTTATTATTGGTATTATCTGGCTGATGCAAGGCTAAGAGAAGGTCACCCTGAGCTAGCAC
Organism: Bacillus sp. DTU_2020_1000418_1_SI_GHA_SEK_038; assembly: GCF_032341175.1. Lineage (NCBI taxonomy): Bacteria > Bacillati > Bacillota > Bacilli > Caryophanales > Bacillaceae > Bacillus > Bacillus sp. DTU_2020_1000418_1_SI_GHA_SEK_038. The sequence continues at coordinate 1,388,020 of NZ_CP135435.1, forward strand.
TTCAAGCTATTGAAAATGGGATGAATTTGAAAATAACTTTTCCTTCAAGAGATGAATTTAAAAATCTGAAAATGGAGATTAAAGAAAAATTAGCACACCTTAACAGTGAGACGCTACTTTATTATTTACGGGATGCGGATATCACAATGGATATCCCGAAAGCTTTGGCTTCAAGTCTTTTCATTAAAGATGAAGAAGGAAATAATAGTGAATATATGATTAATGTAAATAAGGTCTTAGACAATGGGCAAACGGAAATATTATTTACCGTGGAAGTCCATCAAAAAGATTGGATTAGCAGTTTGGAGGAATATGGTTTATCTCCGCTCTTTGAAACAAAAACTCTTACGTATGGCGTTCGAAAGAATAATGAATTTTTTCATGATCCGGTGGTAGGTCAAATAGTTAGCAGTATTAGACCGGGGGCGGACTACAAGAAACTAAAAAGTCAGGAAGAACAAATGTTGCTGGAAATGGTTCAAACGGCAGTAAAGAAATACTGGTATGTAACAAGCGGAGGAAAAATTGAAGAGGGTCTGATAGAAAGCTTTCTATTGAATGAGATGGATTACCGTTACATGGGCAGTGATCTTGATTCAAAGGAGAAAGTGAACGAATATTTATCAAGCACATACTCGGCAGAAGCTATTCATCAATATATGGAACGAGCAGGCATAGTACTTCATAATGGAAAGCTTGCTCAGCCAAATGCAGACGGAGGGTCACGTGCAGATTACGAAAGAGCAACCATTTTTCTCACAAAGGATGCAGGCTCTGAAAAAGAATACAATCTAAAAGTTCCGCTCGGTGATAGTTTAGTTACTGAAACTGTTCATATCGTTTTTCGCCAAACCGATAAGGGCTGGAAAATCGATTCCATCCCCGGCAGCTTTTAAAATGCAGCAGGCTATTAATGCCTGCTAATTTTTTGAAAAATGAATGGTTTTAAGAGAATAGCAAGTTGAACCATCCCCTTAGAACCAGCAAAACTCGAAATCCTATCTTTCATCCATTAAAAAATAGCATTTAAAAGAAGGTAAACAAGACCTGCGATGGTTGCAGAAATAGGCAAAGTAATTACCCAAGTGATAAGCATTCTTTGTGCTGTTCCCCATTTAACCCCTTTTAGGCGGTGAGCTGAACCGACTCCTAAAATAGAAGACGAAATAACATGTGTTGTACTTACTGGCAAATGAATAAATGTAGCCCCGAAAATAATCATCGCACCTGTTAAATCGGCTGCCACGCCATTCACTGGGCGAATTTTCATGATTTTTCCGCCGACTGTTTTAATGATTTTCCAGCCGCCGACAGATGTCCCAAGCCCCATTGCAAGCGCACAGGAGAACTGAACCCAGAATGGAATGTCTGTAGTCGTCACATAGTTATTGGCGATAAGTGCCATTGTAATTATTCCCATCGCTTTCTGTGCATCATTCGTCCCGTGTGTATAGGATTGCAATGCAGCAGTAAAAATTTGAAACAAGCGAAAATTCCGATTGGTCTTTGTTAAATTGTTATTTCTAAATACGACTTTAAAAATGCTGTAAACAATAAATCCGACTACAAATGCGATTATTGGCGAGAAAATAAGCGCCTGCAAAATTTTCAGAAAACCTTGGTAATTAAGAGCAGCAAACCCTGAAGCAGCAATAGCCGCACCGGCAATAGAGCCAATTAAGGCATGTGAGGAGCTGCTTGGAATACCATAATACCATGTTAATAAATTCCAGAAAATCCCTGCAATCAGTGCAGCCAGAATAACTAATGATCCATTTTGTAATGTAAATGGGTCAACGATATCCTTTGTAATTGTTTTGGCAACACCTGTAAAAGTCATCGCACCAACAAAGTTCATTACTGCTGCTAAAATGATCGCATGCCGTGGTTTAAGGGCTTTTGTTGAAACAGATGTAGCAATTGCGTTAGCAGTATCATGAAAACCGTTTATGAAGTCAAAAGTTAAGGCTCCGATGACAATTAAAACTGTTAATATAAATAATCCATCCATATGTTACGGCTCCTTATGCATTTTTCATAATGATGGTTTCAAGTGTGTTAGCAACCGCTTGGCAGCTATCGGCTATATCTTCCATATTTTCGTATATCTCTTTATACTGAATGATTCTGATTGGATCCTTCTCTACGGAGAAAAGATGTTTGATCGACTGGCGAAGAACGCCGTCACATTTTGATTCATGATCTTTAATTATGATTAGATGTTCTCTAATTTGCAGTAATTTTTTCGTTGAAAGAAGTTCTATTGACTTTTCAATTTCAAAAGCAGAGTTTTTAATTGCATCTACGAACTTAAGCATGTAATCATCAGCCTGAGTAATGGAATACATTTCGAATAGGGCTGCACAATGTTCAATTCCATCGATTACATCATCCAAACTCATAGCTAGGTGAAGGATATCCTCCCGCTCAATTGGCGTAATAAAGGCATTATTTAATTCCCTGATCACTTCATGAACATATGTATCCCCTTTTGACTCATAATCCTTCATCGTTTCTGAAAAAACTTTCAAATCACTTACATTGTTCAGTTTATAATCTGCGAAGTAAATTGCACCCTCTTTTACGTTCAGTGCAATATTGCTTAACAACGTATTGAATTTGTCCTTCTTTTTGAAAACCATGTTTATAACCCCCATAGAAATAAATTCATCCAAACGAAAATAATTTTATATGAAAATGAGTGAATTAGATAGGTTTAAGTCGAAAAAAGTCGATAAATTCTTTTCTTTTAATGTAAAAAAATCATTCAATATTTCTTATAGTTTCCTTAGTATGTGAAATTTCGGATGGATTATAATCATTTTGCAAAAAGCAAAAGTTTTGGACAAATGCTGTGCGGGTAAACGGGTATTAATATCCGGCGTAGGCCGTTTATATAGATTGAGCGATTGCCTTAGAGCAATCGCTTTTGGTTTTCTAGTAAAAAAAGTGTAATTTTGATGATTTTTGGGTACGTTACATATAAGCTTCAAGCTTGTACCATTTCTTTTCAGTTGCTTTCCGAAAAGTGGAAAATAATTTTTTGAATGAAAGAAAAAAACGGAGAAAAACTACAATCAAAACAGCAAGGAGTGATATTATGTTTAGCTTTTTATGGGCATTAATTATAGGAGGAATCATTGGCTGGATTGCTGGGATGATTGTCGGCAAAGATATTCCAGGCGGTGTTTTTGGTAATATAATTGCAGGATTTGTAGGTGCATGGCTAGGGTCTGCAATCTTCGGTGATTGGGGTCCAGATATCGCTGGCTTCCCGATTATTCCAGCCTTAATCGGTTCTGTGCTGCTCGTATTCCTTCTAAGCCTTATTATGCGAGCCTTTAGAAGAACAACTGACTAATCAAATTGCGGAAATAATTAGGCGCTGAATAAAGATAAATAAAAGTAGAAGGGTCGTCTCAAATGCCAAATTAATGGCATTAGAGGCGACCCTTGTCATTTAGGTAAGGTCACTGGGCAACACTTGCAGCAACTCTGCCAGCATGACTGATTTGTTGTCCTTTTCCCCAGGTAAAGGAGCATTGCAGCTGATGTTTTCCATCGTAAAGGGGTGAGGAAAATCAAGTTTGGCAGCATGTAAGGCTTGACGGTCAAAGATGGGTTTTCCTCCATATAATACGTCACCAGCTAGAGGATGACCAATATGGCTTAAATGGACACGGATTTGATGTGTACGCCCCGTCTCTAGCTGACATTTAACAAGTGACAGGTTTTGTTTCGGGTACGTTTTGATTAATTCAAAATGTGTAATAGCCTGTTGTCCGCTTGGGGATACTCGCCTTCTTGTTGCATGGTGGCGATCGCGTCCAATGGGCTCCTTTATGATTCCTTTCTTAGTCTTTAGCAAGCCATGAACGAGTGCCATATACGTCCGTTTAATGATTCTTTCCTCTAATTTCCTATCAAGAATACTGCCTGCAAGAGGATGCTTGGCAAAAAGCACGGCCCCAGTCGTATCACGATCCAGCCGGTGAACATGCCTCACATTCCGATATTCTCCTTGAGATTGCAAATAAAAAGCAGCTGCATTTGAAAGTGTATTTGTCTGCCTCTCCTCGTTAGGGTGAGTATCCATATGGGCTGGCTTATTAAGAACAAGTACATGATCATCCTCATAAAGGATTTCTACATCTTTATAAGAGGGAGCTACGCCAAAGTCCTCATCAACAAAAAGTCGTAATTGCAATTTATCATTATTTTTTAATGAGGAATTCCAGTTTATCAACTCACCGTTAACCTTTACATGATTTTCCATTCGCATAAAATGAATTTGTTTTTTCGGTGCTCTCCAAATATTTCTAAGAATATAATCAATAGTAAATCCTTCCCAATCAAGGGGTAAAGTTAATTCATACCATTCTCCAAATCTTTTGGCTTTAATCATAAACCTCTCCTTTATGGATGTAAAAATGGAAGTTTTTTGGGTTTAATTACCACCCTAAAAAACTTATTGAATATGCTATTCTAATGATATATTACGAACAGGTTACAATGTTTAAAAGGTGGTCATCTAAGTGAAAGTTGTGTTTGCTTCGACTTATGAACAAGAGCTGAAAATAAAGGAACTTATCCAAAATTTATATTCAAAAGTCTTTCCTCTCTATTTTCCTGATGAAGAAATAAAGGAATTTGAGCGTATGCAAGTATTACATACGACAACAAGACATTCCGAGTACTTTGGAACATTGAAAGAGGCATACCAGATTATAGCAAGCTTACAAACCATTATTTCCATACTAGAACTTCCCCAATTAGAAGATAAATATGAGGGAGTATTTGTAAAAAATGTACATACTCTAGAGCAGTTTGGTTTGACCTTTCCATTTTCCTTCAGTCAATTTAATGGGAGTAAAATTATTAAGGATGAAGTTCTTAGTATTTATTCAAAAGCAGCAAATGAAATTTTAATATAGGATGAAAACGCCTGCAAATGTGAAAGTTTGCAGGCGTTTTTTATTGACTTTACAGGCTGTTTTCGTTAAACCATTGTTTAAAAACATCTTCGTCTTGATATCCTGTAATACGATTAACTTCTTTTCCGTCTTTATATTGGACGATGGTAGGTGTTTGAGTAATTAAGTATTTATCCCAGCCATTTTCAAACTCGAGCAAATTATATTGTACAAGATCTACTTTCATATCTTTTGCTAAAGGAGAAACAACTGGTGTTGTTCTTTGACAATGGGAACATGTTGGGCTAAAAAAGTACACAGTCACATCTTCTTTATTATCAAGTTTCTTCTCTAATTCCTCAGGAAGGATTATATTTTGATAATTAGGGTCATCAAGCTGAGCTATTGTTTCAGGATGAAGTTTATCTTTTCCATATGGATTATCACCGGAAACCTTCTCTTCATTTTGCATTTTTGTTAAAAAACCGACAGCTACAAAAAGAACAATGATGACTGCAAGAAATATAACAACTTTTTTCATCTTATTTTACCTCTTTCGTTTTTTTCCATAAAAGATAACTGCATATAAAAATAATGATAAAAGCAGTCAAAGCTAGAAACGGAATTGTAATAAATCCAAGCCAATTAATATATTGGCCAGTACATGGGACTCTCCCGCATGAAGCCGCATGATCAGCAAGAAAAGACACCTTTTGTATGGAATAATGATATAGTGAAATACAAACACCAATACTAGACAGGACCATGGAATAAATGCTGATTCGATAATCCTTTCGAATAACCGCCATTCCTAATATAATAACTAATGGATACATAACTATTCTTTGATACCAACATAATGTACAAGGCTCATATTGGCGTATCTCAGAAAAATATAGGCTTCCAAACAACGCAATAACGGAGGCTGCCCAGGAAATAAACAGGAAGGACTCACGATTATCTTTCGTCTTATTCATAGTGTACTCCTTATCTATTGAACATACTTTAGAAAAGTATAGAGCTTCTCGTTTAGCTTTGTAAATTACTTTAAAAGAATATCATGTTTTTTTCTGTATTTCGTCATAATTTTGTCATGATATATATATATGTTGCCTTCGTTTTATCATAAGAAAAAGAGGAAAAATACTCAAATTTGTTGTCTGATTATTATGGTTATGTCAAAAAAACAAGAATAATTTTAAAAGGGAAACAGGTCTTTTTATCGAAGAGAATTTGTAGATTGGATAGTGTTTTAATTTTAGGAGGGAAAAGTGTGAACTGGAAAGCAAAAGCAGAAAGATGGATTTATGATGAGAATTTAGATCCGAAGTTAAAAGCGGAGCTAACAGTCCTGCAAAAGGATGAAAAAAAACTGGAGGATGCTTTTTATAAAGACTTAGAGTTTGGTACCGGCGGAATGAGAGGAGAAATCGGGGCGGGTACGAATCGGATGAATATATATACCGTCAGGAAAGCATCTGCTGGCCTGGCAGCTTACATAGAAGAGAATGGAGAAAAGGCTAAAGCACAAGGGGTTGTCATTGCCTATGATTCCCGTCATATGTCTAAGGAATTTGCTATGGAGGCAGCAAAAACTCTGGCGGCAAGAGGGATTCAAACATATGTATTCAAAGAATTGAGACCTACTCCTGAGTTATCCTTTGCCGTCCGTCATTTACAGGCATTCTCAGGCATTGTCATTACGGCAAGCCATAATCCGCCAGAGTATAATGGATATAAAGTATATGGAGCTGACGGATCACAGCTGCCACCTAAATTAGCTGATATCGTCATTTCCAAGGTAAATGAAATTGAAAATGAACTTTTAATCAATGTTGAAGATGAAACAAGTTTAATGGAGCAGGGACTCATTAAAATAATTGGTGAAGAGGTTGACAGTCAATATACAGAAAAGCTAATCTCAATTTCTGAAAACTCTTCCTTAGGGAGCGAAACAGATCTTAAGATTGTCTTTACTCCACTGCATGGAACCGGAAATAAACCGGTAAGAGCTGCATTAGAGGCTTTACATTACAAGCAAGTGTATGTTGTAGAAGAACAGGAACTGCCAGATCCTGAATTTTCAACGGTTAAAAGTCCTAATCCAGAGGAGAAGTCGGCCTTTGAATTGGCGATAAAGGTTGGAAAAGAGAAGGAAGCCGATCTGTTAATTGCTACTGACCCTGATGCGGATAGACTTGGGATAGCAGTCAGAAATCAATCTGGTGAGTTTGTTCTTTTAACTGGAAATCAAACGGGCGCTCTGCTGATGCACTATATTTTGTCACAGAAAAAAGAAAAAAACATTCTTCCTATTAACGCCGTTGTCCTGAAAACGATCGTTACATCTGAACTTGGCAGAAAAATTGCTTCCTCATTTCATACAGATACTGTCGATGTATTGACGGGCTTTAAATTTATTGCTGAAAAAATGAAGGAATATGAAGAGACGGGGGAATATGAGTTTCTATTCGGCTATGAGGAGAGCTATGGCTATTTAATCGGAGACTTTGCAAGAGATAAAGATGCGGTTCAGGCTGCTTTATTAGCGGCAGAAGCAGCAGCCTTTTATAAGAAAAAAGGGATGACTTTATATGAGGGATTACTAGCTCTATTTGAGCAGTATGGTTATTTTCTTGAGGGCCTAGAATCAATCACCCTTAAAGGAAAGGAAGGGGCTCAATTAATTCAGGAAATATTAGCTGCCTTCCGAGCAAATCCTCTAACTCAAGTGGCTGGAATAAAGACTGTAGCTGTTGAGGATTATTTAACAGGTGTCCGGAGGGAGAGCAATGGAGTGGAGTCATCCATAAACCTTCCTAAATCTAATGTGATTAAATATCTTTTGGAAGATGGGACATGGATTTGCTTAAGGCCATCTGGGACTGAGCCGAAGATGAAGTTTTATTTCGGAGTCAATGGGGCAAGTTCAGTAGAAAGCGAGCAAAAGCTTGGAGCAATCAAAAGTGATTTCATGGCGATTGTTGACAAGAAGCTAAATTCAGCAGCAATATAATGAATCTAGATGCACCGTGGAGATAAACTCTTCGGTGCTTTTTGATTTTAATACAGAAACTACAACTTTAGTCGTAGATATATTCATTCGAATTGCTAAGGAATAGGCCGCATAAAAGTATTATAATAATGGCAGGAACATCCATTGGGAGGAATAAAGGTGACATTGGAGAATCGCTATTCGGAAATTTGGATATTAAAGGAAATTGCTGAATTGTTAAATGAAGGAACAGAAATAAAAAAGATTTTGTCCGAGGTTCTAGCTAAATTACTGCATGTGACGGGCTTGGAAACAGGATGGGTCTTTCTATTTGAGCCTGATGGAAAATACGAGCTTGCAGCAAAAGAAAAGCTGCCCGCAGCGTTATCATACAATCATAATGAGCGGATGTGTAAGGGTGAATGCTGGTGTATAGACCGCTATATCGATGGAAGATTGCATAAGGCGATTAATATTATTGAGTGCAAAAGAATTGAAGACGCACGCAATGAAAAAATTGCGGATACGAATCAATTAACGCATCATGCAACAGTTCCTCTTCGGGCAGGTGATGAGAAATTCGGTATTTTAAATGTCGGATCACCAAATAAGACCCATTTTTCTAAGGAAGAACTGGCTTTGCTCGAATCCATTGCATTTCAAATTGGCACAGCCTTAAAGCGAATTAAGCTTACAGGACAGGAGCAGGAAAATGCCTTAACAGCAGAAAGAAATAGGCTTGCAAGAGATTTGCATGACTCAGTCAATCAGCTCCTTTTCTCTTTAAGCTTAACGGCAAGGGGAGGGGCAGAGATGACAATGGAACCCGATACAAAAGAGACCTTCTCCTATATTCAAGATTTAGCACAGGAAGCATTAATTGAAATGAGAGCATTGATTTGGCAACTGCGGCCAAGGGGATTGGAAAATGGAATAATAAGCGCCCTTTTAAGCTATGGAGAAATGCTTGACTTAGAAGTAAGCTCTAAAGTAAAGGGGGTAGTTTCTCTGCCAGGAAAGGTGGAAGAGGCTCTTTGGAGGATTGGTCAGGAGGCACTCGCCAATTGTAAAAAGCATTCCGGTCAGCCCAAGGTGGAATTAATCTTATCCGTGGAACAAAAGCGAGCAAATATGGTTATTTCCGATTATGGCTGCGGTTTTTATTATGATGGGGATTTAAGAAATATTCCATCCCTTGGCTTAAAGAGCATGAGAGATCGTACTGAATCATTAAATGGGGAATTCAAGCTGACAAGCTCTGAAGAAAATGGGACTAGAATTGAAGTGTCTATACCAATATAGGGGGGAAGAAAATGGCCATACGTGTTCTTATCGCCGATGATCACCATGTTGTCAGGCGAGGACTCGTTTTTTTTCTTAAAACACAGGCGGAAATTGATATCGTTGGCGAGGCTAAGAATGGAAAAGAGGCAATTGACTTAGCAGCAAAACTTTGTCCAGATATTGTGTTAATGGATTTAGAGATGCCTGTTTTAAACGGAATTGAGGCAACTCGTGAAATAAAAAAACAATATCCAGAAATTAAGGTCATGATGTTAACAAGCTTTTCCGATCAAGATCATGTCATACCGGCAATTGAAGCTGGTGCTTCTGGTTATCAATTAAAAGATATAGAACCAGATGAGCTTGTCAAAGCCATTTTTCAATTAATGAGCGGTGAAAATCAGCTGCATCCAAAAGCAACCACTCATCTATTATCTCATTTATCAGGAAAAAGTCATTCCGAAAAAAGAGCTGTTGATGAGCTGACAAAAAGAGAAATCGAAGTCCTGCAGGAAATTGCAAAGGGAAAAAGCAATAAGGAAATTGCTGCTGAACTTTTCATTACGGAAAAAACAGTTAAGACTCATGTATCTAATCTTCTATCTAAGCTTGAACTTGCCGATAGAACTCAAGCTGCTCTCTATGCAGTAAGAAATGGTATATTCAAATAATGCTGTCTTAAGAAATTTATCAGCCCATCAATAGCCAAATGGGTTTGTAGTTGTGACTAAAGTTGGAGTCTATATTGTTTTCTTCATAAGTAATGGCAGAAAAAATAAATCTTACCGCTGATGAAAAAGTACAATCTCTCCCCTATAGTTGAATGAATATAAACGATAGCGAAAAATGACGTAAAAAGGAGAGATCCATTTGAAATTGACGATTATAAATGGCAGCCCAAGAAAAAAAGGAAGAACAGGGATTGCCTCAAGATATATTGCGAAAAAATACGGCGCTGACCTTATTGATTTAAGTAAATGCGAGCTGCCTTTATATAACGGAGAGGAGTCACAGCATCAAATTCCTGCCGTTAAAGCATTGCGAGAAAATCTGTCAGCATCTGATGGCATTATTTTGGCGTCACCTGAGTACCATAGTGGAATGAGTGGGGCGCTTAAAAATGCGCTTGATTTCCTTGGAAGTGAACAGTTTGCTAATAAACCTGTCGCATTACTTGTAGCAGCAGGAGGCGGAAAGGGCGGAATAAATGCCCTAAGCAATATGAGAATTGTTGGCAGAGGAGTATATGCAAATGTGATCCCTCGTCAGTTAGTTTTAGATCCGCACTGCTTTGACTATGATAACGATTGGCTACATGAAGAGCCAGCGAAACTCGTTGATCAATTAATGAATGAGCTAAAAATGTATACGAATATGTATGTCCAAATGAAGGGTTAATAGGTAAAGGATAACTGTTCAATCATACGATTTAATAAAAGCACTATATTCAGCATAAATAGAAGTAGTAAAAAAACACGGTTTGAAACCGTGTTTTTTTGATGGTGGTGGAATTCTTATGGTAACTGGTAAACCTCGTTTTGCAATTCAAAAGCAGAATAGGCATTAGCATGGTCGATGTATCGAAGTAAAGAATATAGATGTTTCTCGATAACGGAATAGTCTTTTTCAAAGTTGTACGCATGAAGAAAGTATTCGATCTTTTTAGAAAGAAAGTGATCTTCCGTTCTAACCATCAATATTAACAAATTATCCCATTCAGAGCGATGTGTATAATATAACGCTCGGTCATAATCTAATTTATTCATTTGTCCATCTCCTTCATCTTAAGGAGTTGACTTTAGCTTATGTTTATGTAATTAAAAATTACACTGTAAATGTTGGACATCTTGATTTTATAGGGTTTTCAACTTTTTCCTGCATACAAAAGAATCATTAAGGAACTGTAAATTAATTTCTAATCTGGCCACATAAATAATGAAAAAACACAAACAATAGGAAAAATTGATTTAAGTGCAGGAGGACAAGTGATGAAAAAGCTTTTCTGTATGATGTTTACTGTCAGTTTATTTTTGAACGCTCACAACTTAGCATTTGCTCAAAATGATTATGAAAAGTATGGACGAATTGCTACTGCAGTTGTTAAAGAGGATTACCCTGGTGAAGAGGTTGTTGATTATCAATATGCCGGCAGGAAGAAGCTCTCAGAAACAGATGTCATGGACTCCTTTATTTTTGAGGTGAAAGAAAATAATCAGCTCAAAAAAGTAACAGTCAATATTTCACATAGCTTAAAAAACAATAGGCTTTTACAACTTACAGTAGACGAGCAGAAGGGATAAGAGGGCATACTAGCTCCTTATCCCTTCTTTTTTCCTATTTATTCATGATGATAATGAATTACTTGCAGGTTTTTGTTAACCTTGATAAATAAATGGTTATTGAAAAAGGGGAGACTCAATTGAATAAAGAAGCAATATTAGTTATTGAGGATGAAGAGAAAATAGCGAGGCTGCTTGAACTGGAGCTCGAATTTGAAGGTTATAAAGTAACAAAAGCAATGGACGGGATAAAAGGTCTCGAGGAATACCGATCAAATAAATGGGATTTAATATTATTAGATGTCATGCTTCCCGGATTGAGCGGAATTGAAATTTTGCGGCGAATTCGAATAAATGACAGCCATACACCTGTTTTGTTATTAACAGCAAAAGACTCGGTTGAAGATAAAGTTTCAGGGCTTGATTTAGGTGCAAATGATTATATAACGAAACCTTTCCAAATAGAAGAATTGCTAGCAAGGGTTCGTGTCGCATTAAGGCATAAAGCAGCTGAAAAAAAGGAGGAAACCGACTGGCTTACATTAGCGGATTTAAGATTAAATGAAAAAACACGAGAAGTTTTAAGAGGAGAAGATTTCATCGAATTAACTCCTAGAGAATTTGATCTTCTTGCTTATTTGTTAAAAAACAAAATGCAGGTATTAAACCGTGACCAAATTTTAGAAGCCGTATGGGGGTATGACTTTTTTGGCGATACAAATGTAGTGGATGTATATATCCGTTATTTAAGGAAAAAAATTGATTCTCCGGAAAAAGAGCCATTAATTCATACGATCCGCGGTGTTGGCTACGTTCTAAAGGTAATAAAATGAAGCTGAGAAATAAGATTAACCTTAATACTGCAGTCTTGTTTACAATCCTGTTAATATTAATGAATATTTCGATTTATTTTCTATTTAACAATTTACTCATTAATAGTGAACTTGAAACAGCCAGAGAAGAAATGAAAATGACATCCATGACGTTTAATAAATATCTCGAAACGATTCCAGAGAAAGAACTTCTCAGATCTTATCTTCCAGTGGAAGGCATGATTCGAATCGTTAGGCCAGACACAAAGAAGTCTTCAGCTGTTACAACCTTAAATGAAAAAGAATTGAGCAAACAGAAAGTAGAATATTATTCAGGTGAGATTAGCAAGAAAATTAATAAAAATAAGCGCATTTATGCTTTTCATTCTATGCCGATCATTCTCCCAGATGGAAACATCGCAAATCTGCAAATAACTAAGAGCTTGGAAAAATCGATTGAGAATCTCCAAACCCTTAGGCTTGTATTATTCATAGTTACGTTGCTGGCATTAATTCCTGTATTTATTTCGAGCAGGCTGCTAAGCAATCTCTTAATTAATCCAGTAACAAGTATGATTAAAACGATGAGCGAAATTAAGGAAAGCGGTCAATTCAAACGGCTGCCATTAGAAGAAGAATCAAAGGATGAGCTTTATCAAATGGGAGAGACGTTTAATCATATGATTGATTTGCTTGAGACAAATTTTGAAAAACAGAAGCAGTTCGTTTCCAATGCTTCACATGAGCTTAAGACACCTTTAACGGTTATTGAAAGCTATGCAAGCCTTTTGAAAAGAAGAGGCTTGCGGGAGCCTGAGATCTTTAATGAATCCATTGAGGCGATCCTTTCAGAGTCCATTCGTATGAGGGAAATGACCGAGCAATTGTTATTGCTCGCAAAGCATAATGAACAGTGGGATCTCAAGCTAACAAATTTAAATTTATTAGATGTATTGAAACAAACGGTAAAAGGATTTCAAAATGCTTATAATCGTGATGTTGTAATTGAAGTGGAACAATTGACTTCTACCTTTGTTACAACAGATGAGCAAAAACTAAAGCAGTTGCTGTTTATATTTTTAGATAACGCCCGTAAATATAGTGATGACATCATTACCACTTCTGTTGGCGTAGAAAAGAACGAAGCCTATATTAAAATAATTGATCGCGGGATCGGAATTCCTGAAGAAGCATTGCCAAAAATATTTGATCGTTTCTACCGTGTTGATCAAGCGAGGAGCCGTAAAAGTGGTGGTTCAGGCCTAGGACTTTCCCTCGCAAAGGAAATTGCCGAGGCAATAGATGTACGAGTAACGCTTGAAAGCAAAGAAAAAGCTGGAACAACAGTGACTTTAACAATTAATAAATAAAAAATTTCTTTTTCTCATCTTTTTCTCATTTTCATATAGGAAAATGGAAGGAGTATAGAAGGTGAGGTGTTTATACTTATGAAAAACAAACATTTTCTATTGATAATGATGAGCGTTGCAGCAATAGTTATACTTTTGATTGTTATTAAAGCTTTAGGTCCTGTATTGAACCCATCTGCAGAAACTCTATCCAAAAGCGATGCTAAATCTCTCGTAGAGGAAAGATACAATGGACAGGTAACAGAGATAGTCCTAAAGAATAATCACTATGTCATTGAAATGGATAGAGATGAGATGAACTATGAGCTCAAGCTGGATGCTGAAAAAGGGGAGGTTATTTCTTTTACTAAAAAAGGAAATTCTAACGGCGCATCCGATACTTTGGATCCTGAACAAACAGAAATTATCCCTCAGCCAGCAGAGTCCCTAACTGAAAATGAAATTAAGGAGAAAATTCTATTAGAGTATCCTGGTGAGCTCGTTCAATTTATTAAATTAAATGAGCAGGGTAAAAGCCAATATAAAGTTATCGTTCAGGGGAAAGGAAAGAAACACATCTTAAAAGTAGATGCACAAACAGGAGAAATCCTTTTTCACAAGGCGGAAAATAAAGCAACCGTGATCATTACAGAGGAAGAGGCTGTTCAAATTGCTTCAAAGCAAGTAAAGGGTCAAATAAGTGATGTTGATTTAGAAACGGATGACAATTTACATTATTATCTCGTTGAAATTGATACTTCAGATGATCGGGAAGCAACCATCCAAATTCACGCGATAACAGGTGAAGTCATATCTATTACATGGGATGATTAGAATAGACTCACATGATTCTCATCAATTTCTAATCTTCCTATTCTATTCCTCTAATATTGAAGGGCTATATTGTAGATGTACGAAAGAACAAGGAGGAATAATGATGAAGCATAAATTTATTATTGGAGCCGTTTCAGCAGCAGTGATTTTAGGAGGAGCCGTTGCGGCAGGTGCAGCAAAAAATGATTATCCCAAAGCAGAGCTGCAAAACACGAATCAGAAAATGATTACACATGACGAGGCTATTAAGATTGCTTTAACAAAGGCAGAGGGAAATGTAGAAAGTGTTGAATTAGAAAACAAGTTTGGGAAGCGTTATTTTGAAGTGGAAATTGAGAATGGTCATAAAGATGTTGAAATCCGCATTGATGCCATATCAGGTGATGTTCTATCAGTAAAAGAAGATCTAGACGATGATGATCATGATGACGATGATTCTGAGAAAACAGCAAAATCTAGTCAAAAAGGTTCTATTCCTTTTCAAAAAGCAATAGAGATTTCCGAAAAGGAAGTTAGTGGCAAGGTCAAAGACATTGATCGTGATGAGGATGACGATCAACTTATTTATGAAGTTGAACTAAAAACTAATAAGGGTGAAGCTGAGGTAAAGATTAATGCTGTATCTGGGAAGGTATTAGATGTCGAGTATGATGACGATCGCGATGATGATAATGACGATGACGATGACGATGATGATGATGATCGCGATGATGATCACAATGACAAAGACGATGATGATGACGATGATGATGACAGCGATGATTAAGTGAGAAAAAGCGGGAGATTATGCTCTTCCGCTTTTTTTGTTCCAACTCCAATTCATCATTCCGCCTATTTTTTCATAGATTGTGATAAGAACAAAAAGGGGGAATTACAAATGTTGGAAGAGGATCGTAAGCAGCTGTATAACGCCATAGAAGAAATAACAGAAATCGCCAAAGGTTTTGGCTTAGATTATTATCCGATGCGTTATGAAATATGTCCCGCTGATATTATTTATACTTTCGGAGCCTATGGTATGCCAACGCGTTTTTCACACTGGAGCTTTGGCAAGCAGTTTTTCAAAATGAAGCTTCATTATGATCTTGGGCTATCTAAAATTTATGAGCTTGTTATTAATTCAGATCCATGCTACGCCTTTTTGCTCGATTCCAACTCATTAATTCAGAATAAATTAATCGTTGCCCATGTGCTGGCACATTGTGACTTTTTCAAAAACAATATTCGTTTTCAAAATACAAAGCGCGATATGGTTGAAAGCATGGCAGCTACAGCAGAACGGATCAGACAATATGAAATTATGCACGGCAAAAAGGCAGTGGAAACCTTCTTAGATGCTGTTCTAGCCATTGAAGAACATATTGATCCTTCCTTAATGAGACCGAAGCTCCCCTGGAATTTAGATGATGCCGAATACGAAGAAGAAGAACCTATTGCCACCTCCCCGTACGATGATTTATGGAATCTTGATGAAAGAAATAATCGGAAACCTGATAAGATAAAGAAGAAAAAGAAAATCCCGCCACAGCCTGAAAAGGACTTATTGCTATTCATTGAAAGCTATAGCCGTGAGCTTACCGACTGGCAGCGTGATATATTAACGATGATGCGAGAAGAGATGCTCTACTTCTGGCCACAGCTCGAAACAAAAATCATGAATGAAGGCTGGGCATCGTACTGGCATCAGCGTATTCTTAGAGAAATGGATTTAACTAGCTCTGAGGCATTAGAGTTTGCGAAATTAAATGCAGGCGTTGTTCAGCCATCACGCACAAGCATTAACCCATATTATTTAGGATTGAAAATTTTTGAGGATATTGAGGAGAGATATGATAATCCGACAGACAAGATGAAAAAACGTGGGGTAAAGCCTGGTTCTGGAAGGGAGAAAATGTTCGAGGTCCGTGAAATTGAGTCTGACATTTCATTCCTCCGCAATTACTTGACTAAAGATTTAGTGACGAGAGAGGATATGTATCTATTCCAGAAGCAAGGAAAAGATTATAAAGTCGTTGACAAGCAATGGGAGCATGTTCGTGATCAGCTTGTAAGCATGCGTGTAAACGGCGGCTTCCCATATTTAACCGTCAATGATGGTGATTATTTAAAAAATGGCGAGCTTTATTTAAAGCATTGGTTTGAAGGAATAGAGCTAGATCTAAAATATTTAGAAAAGGTCCTGCCTTATGTCCACCAGCTTTGGGGCAGAAGTGTCCATATGGAAACAATCGTTGAAGGCAAGAATATGCTGTTTACGTATGATGGGAAAGGGATTCACCGAAAGTATTTATAATAACTTGAAACAACGACAGGTTGTGACTTGTCGTTGTTCCTTTGTGCCTATTATTTCGTTTTTTCAAAATATACCTCCCATAATGGCTAGTTTGAAACTGTGCTTTTTCCAGAATTGCGAATATTTATGTCGCTTACTGGAAGAATACTGGAGAGGTGAGGAAATGAAAAAATATGCTATTCTTATTGGCCTATCCATGATGATGCTTTTTTCAGTCAGAGCAGTGCCAGTGTTAGCATTAAATTACGAAAAACAGGAACTGGACTGTGCTCAGAAAAAAGATATGAGGAATAAAGCCTTTAATGAAGCGGTAATGGAGGATATTTTTTCGAGCTATGGCCATAAATATGATGAGATAATTGATCAAAGTATGTATATAAATTTTATTGACTTGATGAAATATAGTGTAATTGCTGGTAAAAGAGATGTTCAATTGGAGAGTATAAAGGGGCATATGAGCGGGGAGTCAACTGGGGAAAAAAGAATCTATTTTTTCCACGGAAACCCTAATGAAGCGTATATTTTTTATAAGGATTTGGAAAGTCAAAATATCGCGATTCATTTGGAACGCACCAATAGTGAATGGACTATAAAGGATACGAAAATAAAAAAGGGAAAAAAGATCCCCTTTATCCGTGAAAAATGTGAGGATGATTATTTCATGAAACGGATGTTTAATAATCTCTATCAAAAATAATGAGGTGCCGATAGGGCACCTTTTTCTCTTAATGAATAGCCTTCTTCTTAAACCGTCCGCCACGCACCTCGGTGATATTGGCAATAGCCAAAAAGGCATGTGGATCAATTTCTTCCACAATCGTTTTTAATTTAGCTTCTTCGAGGCGTGTAATGACACAAAAAATGACTTTCTTATCGTCACCTGTATATGCCCCTTCCCCGTTCAAATATGTGACACCACGACCAAGCCTTGCAAGAATAGCATCCCCGACAATCTTGTGGTTTTCTGATATGATCCAAACTGATTTCGATTCGTCTAATCCTTGAATAACGATGTCAATCGTTTTATATGCGATAAAATAGGCGAGAACGGAATACATCGCTCGATTCCAACCAAATACAAAACCCGCTGATGTGAAAATAAAAAGATTAAAGAACATAACAATTTCTCCTACAGAGAAAGGGAACTTCTTATTTACAATAATTGCTAATATTTCGGTCCCATCAAGAGAGCCACCATAGCGTATAACGATTCCGACTCCGGCTCCTAAAATAATCCCTCCAAATACAGTTGCAAGAAGAGGATCCTTAGTAAATACGGGAACATCGTGAAGAAGAGCGGTTGAAACAGAGAGAATAGTAATTCCCAACAGGGTGGATAATGCGAAGGTTTTACCAATCTGTTTATAACCTATATAGAAAAAGGGGATATTCAAAATGAAGATAAATACGCCTAAATTCATCCCGGTGATATGTGAAAGCATGATGGAAATACCGGTAATTCCTCCATCCAAAATTTTGTTCGGAACGAGAAATTCTTCGATTCCTACCCCCATTAATAAAGAGCCAAAACAAATAAAAAAGATAATTTTTACTAATTTTGTTTTAGATAAGCCCTTATGCAACTGTGCCGCGGCCACATTTTCTGTCGAATCGATCATATATTTTCCCCCAATTTAAATAATTCCTACAGCTGAATCATGAAATTTCCATTTTTATTAATTATAACATTTTTTTACTTTATTTAAGTAAGCATGGATTAAAAAATGTCGAAAATGTTACATGAAAAACAGGGATTAAGTAATATATTTTCTATTTAATGAAGGGATATTGTTGTATATTGTAGAACTTTTATCCTATATCTTTAAATCAGGAGTGAGACACAATGGAAAATCATTTAAAAGTGTTAATTTGCGATGATTCTGCCTTAATTAGAAAAAAACTTAGAAATATTTTAGGGGTTTGCCAATGCAAAAATATTGAAGAGGCTCAAAATGGGCTAGAGGCTGTTGAAAAGGCCAATTCCTTTAAGCCTGATCTCATTTTTATGGATATTGTTATGCCTGAAAAAGATGGCATTGAAGCTTTAGAAGAAATAAAAAGGAATCATCCGGCAATGAAAGTAATAATGGCATCCTCAGCAGGCACTCAATCTCATTTGAAAAAAGCACTCGAATGTGGTGCAGATGATTTTATTCAAAAGCCGATTACTCTTGAAGCAATAACATCCATTATTGAAAAAGCGATAAAGGAAGAAAGGGAGGACAATGCTCATGTTTAGTCAATACTTTGGACATTATTTATTAAATAATGGGCTGCTAACAACTGAACAGCTCAAGCATGCGCTAGAACAGCAAAAATCGATCCATGTAAAATTAGGTGTGATTGCAGTCGATAAAGGTTTTCTTACATCTGCACAAGTGGAAGAAATTCATGACAGCCAGAAAAAACAGGACAAGCGATTTGGGGAAATTGCAGTTGACCTTGGATTTTTAACGAACGAGCAGGTCGAGCAAATGCTTGCTGCACAGAAAAACAACCATTTGCTTTTAGCACAAGCTATTGTGGACAACAACTTTATGACGATTGACGAGTTCTCTAATTCATTAAATGAATATAAAAAGTTATATACCTTATCAGATGAACGTTTTGAAGCAATTAAAAACGGTGACATTGATGCAATGGTCAAAAGTCTTTTACATTCATCTGAAAACGAAAAAGATGATTATATTGACTATATTTCATTATTTGTTAAAAATATGATTCGGTTTATTGACGATCAAGTTTATATTGAAGTAAGTCCCGTAAATGGAGAAATCGAAACAGACTGGCTTGTCATGCAGGAAATTCAAGGTGAGGTACCACTGTTAACGGCACTTGCTGCTAGTGAAGAAGTGTTCTTACATATCGCATCCATTTACGCCGAAGAGGAATTGGCAGAAGTTTGCGAACTTGCTCAAGCATCTGTCAGTGAGTTCCTGAATCTTCATAATGGAATATTCCTAGTGAATATGTCTAATAGAGGAATAGAATTAGGAATGGCTCCACAATCCGTTCAGAGTGAGGCAGTTTTCCAATTTGATGAAGACACAAGCTTACATCTGACTGTCCATACTTCTAAAGGTGAATTCCAATTAGTCATTTCGAAGAAGCCTCAGTTAGCTAAAGTTTCTGCTAAGATTCAAGAAACTCCTGCCACTATGTAAGAAAATATGCACCTGAATGAGAATTTATTCTATCACAATGATGGAGAAGCCATAGGGTGATTTAAGTAAAAATAGAAGGCTGCCTATCACTTAGGCAGCCTTGTGCATATTTAGCTAATCCTTAATATCTTCTTTTATTTTCTTCATTAAAGCTTTCTTTTCCGCACGGACTTTTTCTTTATCGATATTAAGGCTATCCTTCATATCCTTAAAGGATAATCCTTCCTGTTTAAGCTTGATCAACTCAGATAAATCCTTATTGCTTACCTTTGCGATGGCTGCACCTACTACAATAAATCGTAATGAAATCCCTTTGTCTACCCAGGAATTAATTTCATCTTCTGTTTTTCCGGAATATTCAGCAACGTTTTCGATTACTTCGTTCTTATGTTCCTGTAAGTATTTTTCCTTATGCTCTTGGTATTGTTCTTTAAGCTTCTTTAAATCAAGCCCATAATGCTCTGCAGTTTTCTCCCAAGAGGAATCATTTTTCTTGTAAACATTTAGGACGTCATCAACTTTTTTATTCGAATATTTAGCGATATGAGCGGCTCTAAGAATCTCGTCTTTTGAATAACCTTGATCCAAAAGGCGGTTAAGATCTCCTTCATTAATAAAATGATGGTGGTGATCTCGCTTAATCTCATGATGCCTGCCGTTTTCAGCATATGTAATTATAGTTGATTGGGCTAGGATGAATCCAAAAACAATTATCCCAAACACCCATTTTTTAAGTAAATCTCTACTTACCATTTTGCATTCTCCTTTTTATTTTTTTGCTCCGTAAATAGTATGTCCGAAATAAGTAAAGAAATGTGGAAAAAATTGGTCCGCCTAATAAAAACTTAGGGATAAGTGAAATTTATTGTAAAATAGGGGAGGGTTCGATTACATTTAAGAAAAGGTATTTACTTGGGAAGGTGCATTTTTGATGAAAATACTCGTTGTTGAAGATAATGAAAGTGTTTGTTCCATGCTGGAGATGTTTTTTATGAAAGAAGGGTATGAGGGTTTTTTTGTTCATAATGGACAAGAAGGTTTTGAGCGGTTTAATAAAGGGAAATGGGATTTAATTATTGTCGATTGGATGCTTCCGATTATGGATGGTGTGACACTTTGCCGAAAAATTCGTGAACTGAGCCAAGTGCCAATTATTATGCTGACAGCCAAGGACAGCGATTCCGATCAGGTTCTGGGTCTTGAAATGGGAGCGGATGATTACGTGACGAAGCCTTTCAGCCCGCTCGCACTGATGGCGAGGATTAAGGCTGTAACAAGACGTTATCAATCTGATGTTATGGAAAAAGAGGAAAGCAATGTCATTACTAGCCAATATTTTAAAATTAGTAAGGATTCACGCGAAGTTTATTTTAACGGGCAGCCACTCCTAAATTTGACACCAAAGGAATTTGATTTGCTTTATTATTTTGTAAAAAATCCGAAGCAGGTTTTTTCACGTGAGCAGTTATTAGATCGTGTATGGGGTTATCAGTTTTATGGAGATGAACGAACGGTGGACGTCCACATTAAACGGTTAAGGAAGAAGATCGGAACTCCTGAGCAGCCATTTATTCAAACGGTATGGGGAATTGGCTATAAATTTGATGAAACGGTAGTCCCGAATGAGGATTAGATTTTTTTATCAGCTATTAATTAGTCATATTAGCATCCTCATTTTGGCTTTCCTCATTTTGAGTTTGTCCTTTTCACAGTTTGTTGAAAGGTATATTTTCCAGAATAAAGTGGAGGAGCTAGAGGCATATGGCGATCAAATCCTAACAGATTTAACGTTAAGGCTTGAGGGGAATGAACAATTTTTAGCCGAGTACAGCCAGCTTCTTAATACTAGACATATTAAATATATTCTGTTTAATTATGAAGGAAAAGTTATCTATCCGAAGCTGCAAAGCACCCCATTAATACAATTGACTGAAAAAGAGTGGACGGAAATATCAAAGGGAAATAAAGTATCTGTTAAGCATGATATTAAACGATTTGGTCAGGAAGTATCACTTGTTGCTGTTCCCTTTATGCAGGGAGATCGTTTAGGCGGGGGAATTCTATTATTGTCGCCCATAACTGGGACGATGAATATGATTGCCCAATTAAATAAATTCTTATTGTATACAATCGTCATCTCTTTATCAGCTTCCATTCTTATTAGTCTTGTATTTTCGAAAAGCTTGATTAGACGGATTAAGGAAATCCGTAATGCGACTTCGATGATATCAGCTGGAAATTATGATGTTCACGTTCCGGAATCATCCATCGATGAGATTGGCCAGCTGGCAAGAGATTTCAATGAAATGGCCGGAAAAATAAAGGAATCCCATGAAGAAATAGAGCGGCTTGAAAATAGACGGAGAAAATTTATAGCGGACGTTTCTCATGAAATGCGGACCCCATTAACAACGATTAGCGGGCTTGCTGAAGGGATAAAGAATCAGTTAATTCCTGAAGATGATATAGAAAGAGGCATGGTATTAATTGACCGTGAAGCGAAAAGACTGATTCGGCTAGTGAACGAAAATCTTGACTACGAAAAAATCCGCTCTAACCAGCTGAAGCTAGATTCGGTTGAAATAAATTTATCCGAAGTGCTTGAAGTAGTGAAAGAGCAGCTTCAAATGCAGGCTCTTGAAAAAAACAATCACATATTGGTCATATGTGAGGCAGGTATTACGGTCATTGCCGATTATGACAGACTCATCCAAATCCTCATAAATATTGTCAAAAATAGTAACCAGTTCACTGAAAGCGGCCAAATTATCCTTAAAGGATTAGCAGAAAAAAAGGAAACGATTATTGAAATCGAGGATACTGGCATTGGAATTGATCCCGAAGAAATAGAGTCCATTTGGCATCGATTTTATAAAGCTGATGTATCTAGAACGGGAGAGTCGTTCGGAGAATTCGGCATCGGCTTATCCATTGTCAAACAGCTTGTTCAGCTGCATCATGGCAGAATAGAAGTGAGCAGCGAAAAAGGGAAAGGTACGAAATTTACAATTTACTTTCCGAAAGGATAATAAGAAAAGGTCAGAATCCACTTGAATGATTGGAATCTGACCTTTTTATTTGTTAGACTACTTGGGTTCCCCTCAAGGGAAGGGGTTGAGTCTTTTCATTTTCATTACGCTTCATGACTTCAATATACTTAATATGATGATCTTCCATGTCGATAATCTTAAAGGCATAGGAATCTAATTCAATAACATCGCCTTGCTTAGCTTCGTAATTCTCTGTTAAAATCCAACCGCCGATTGTATCAACATCCTCGTCATTGATATCTACATTAAGCAAGTCACTAACTTCACTTACAAGCATTTTGGAATCAATGATATAGTGTTCTTCATTGATTTTACGAACCTCTGGCACTTCATCCATATCAAATTCATCACGGATATCACCGACAATTTCCTCGATAATATCTTCTACTGTCACCAGACCGGAAGTTCCGCCATATTCATCCATCAGAATAGCCATATGAATTCTTTCCTTCTGCATTTTAAGAAGAAGATCATGGATTGGAATCGTATCAATTACGCGAATAATTGGGCGTGTATAAGATTCAAGCTTATTGGAAGTGACCTGTCTGTTCTTAATGAGATCCGTCATAACTTCTTTAATATTCACTAATCCGATAATATGGTCTTTATCCCCATCGATTATTGGATAGCGTGTAAATTTCTCTTCATAAACCGTTTGTAAAAAGCTTTCAAGCGTATCATCCTTCGAGAATGAAACGATTTCAGTTCGTGGAACCATGATTTCTTTTGCAATACGGTCGTCAAAATCAAAGATTTTATTTACATACTTAAACTCAGATTGGTTGATTTCGCCGCTTTCATAGCTTTCAGATAAAATGATGCGAAGTTCTTCTTCTGAATGGGCTAATTCGTGTTCAGAAACTGGCTTTAATCCAAATAGTCGCGTTAATAATTGAGCAGATCCATTTAAAGCCCAAATGAAAGGATACATTAACTTGTAGAATAAAATTAATGGTCGTGCGGTTAACAATGTAACCTTTTCAGCTTTTTGAATCGCAAGGGTTTTTGGCGCCAATTCTCCTACAACAACGTGCAAGAAGGTAATAATTCCGAAGGCAATTCCGATTGAAATAATATGTGATGCAGAACTTGGTACGTTCAGTTTTTCAAAAATAGGGTGTAGCATATGTGCAATGGTCGGTTCTCCGAGCCAACCGATTCCAAGAGCTGTAATGGTTATCCCTAATTGGCAAGCTGATAAATACTCATCCAAATTACTAATCACTTTCTTAGCTGGAATTGCACCTTTATTTCCTTCTTCAATTAACTGATCAATCCTTGAACTTCTTATCTTTACGATGGCAAATTCTGAAGCAACAAAAAATGCCGTCAAAGCAATTAAAATGGCTATAATAACCAAGTTTAATATGTCCAAATAAATTCCCTTAGCCCGAATCTTTCGGGTAAGGAGTCACCTCCTGAAATATTAGAAAATAGGGTTAACTTGTCAGGCTTACAAGAGATTTAATTAATGTTGTGCCTTCTGTATTCAGCTTTTTTGAGAGGTCACCCTTTTGATCTTCATCCAAGCAATTGATCAGTGGCAACAGAACAGCAATTTCATTATGAAGCTGCTTTATTTGCTGCGTAACCGCATCAATTTGCCTCTCAACATCTCTTGTATGCATGACCGTTTTTGATTTTAATTCTAGTTTTCTCTTAATCTCATCTAACGGTAAATGCATAGTTTTACATTCTTCAATAAAATGAAGGTCGGATAGAACTTCTTCTGAATACATACGGTAATTAGACTTAGTGCGTTGAGCCTGGATAAGCCCAATGTTTGTATAATAATCTATAGTTCGTTTAGAAATATTTGCAATTTTTGCTATTTCACCAATACGATAAACTGCCCCATCGTATCACCCCATTACAATTAAATAAAGTCAGAGTTTCTAAAAATAAGTGTAACTCCCTAAATTTATTATATGCTAGATAAAACCATACAGTCAAACGTAACAGTTTAATAATTATTTGTTACATTAATTTATTGGGCATTCTAAAGAAATATGTATTCGAATTTTCGGAAAATAAAAAACGAACAGAAAGGAACAGACCGATATTAGGAATAACATTGTTGTTCCTAATGGTCTATTCATCAGTCAGCATTAGCTTTTTTCACTTCAATATAGAGTATATGGTGGCCTTCAATTTCTTTAATAATAAATTGGTATCCATCATGTTCAAGGGCCTCTCCCTGTTCTAAATCGAATTTTTGTGTGAGTATCCAGCCGCCAAGAGTATCGACCTCATCTTCATCAAGAGTCGTACCTAATAAATCATTCGTTTCAGAAATGAGCAGCTTTGCATCTAATATATAATGGTCTTTATCCAGCTTTTGCACGAAAGGAAGTTCATCAGCATCAAACTCATCACGAATTTCACCAACTATTTCCTCTAAAATATCCTCTGCCGTAACTAAACCAGCAGTTCCGCCATATTCATCAAATAATATGGCCATATGAATTCGTTCCTTTTGCATTTTCAACAGCAGATCATGAATAGGGATGGTTTCAATAACTTTTATTACAGGCTTTATATACTGCACTACTGTATTTTCCTCTTTGCATTTTTTTCGAATACAGTCGGTTAATATTTCTTTCACGTTAATATGTCCAAGAATGGTATCTTTGTCTCCACCCGTGATCGGATACCTTGTATACCTTTCATTCATGATGACATCAAGGACTTCAGAAAGCGTAGCATTCTCATCTAAGCTGACGATTTCAGTTCGAGGGACCATAATCTCCTTTGCGATGCGATTGTCAAATTCGAAAATATTATTTACGTATTTATATTCTGACTGGTTGATTTCACCGCTCTTCAGGCTTTCAGAAAGGATAATCCGCAATTCTTCTTCAGAGTGGGCAATTTCATGCTCAGAAACAGGCTTTAAACCAAACAGGCTAGTTACAAATCTTGCCGAGTGATTAAGGGTCCAAATAAAAGGGAATAAAATTTTGTAAAACCAAATTAAAGGCTGGGCGAAAGATAGAGTAACGGCTTCAGCTTTTTGAATGGCAACTGTTTTTGGTGCCAGCTCTCCTATAACTACATGTAAGAAGGTGACAACTGAAAAGGCGATGACAAACGAAAGAACCTTATTAAGGGAAGGCTGTAAATTAAGCTGCTCAAAGATGGGTTCTAACATTTTTGCGATAGTTGGCTCACCAAGCCAGCCGAGGCCTAAGGCGGTTATGGTAATTCCAAGCTGACATGCAGATAAGTATTCATCGAGATTGGCGGTTACTTTTTTTGCAGCGTTTGCTTTCGGATTGCCCTCTGCAATTAGTTGGTCAATACGGGATGAACGAACCTTTACCATGGCAAATTCAGATGCAACAAAAAAAGCAGTTAAGGCAATTAATAAAAATAGCAGGAAAAGATTAAGTATCATCATTAAAGTCCTCACAAAGGTTGTAAGGAGCGTTCACCTCCTGTGAAGTTTACTTTTCCCGAAATGATCTTTTTTTATTTTAATTAATACCATTTCAACTCTATAAACAAACATTTTTGTCATAATTCCTTTGACAGAAAATGAAAGGATAGCATAAACTAATATTCAAATAAACATTTGAATGATGGTGTGAAAATGAAGATCATAAATGATGTTTGTGAAATTACATGCGTTGATGAAGAAAAGGTAAATCGGTTAAAAAGCAAGTTAATGGATCAGAATACAACAGATGTAACAAAAATTTTCAAAGCTCTTGCTGATGTTACCCGTCTAAAAATTGCTTATTCCTTAGTTCTAGAGGAACCTTTATGTGTTTGCGATGTTGCCAATATTGCAGGCTGCTCAATTGCATCCGCATCACATCATTTACGAACACTGAAGAAGCTTGGACTAGCAAAGTTTAAGAAAGAGGGTAAGCTTGTTTATTATTCACTTGATGACGAGCATGTCCGCCAACTCATCGAAATCGCATTTATCCATCATAAGGAGGTGGCTTTACGTGAACCAGGCAATGGCGAAAGAAACGGATAAGACTGTCTATCGAGTACAAGGCTTTTCTTGAATTAGCTGCGCTCAAAAGTTCGAAAAGAACGTTAAGCACCTGGATGGTGTGATAGATGCCAGTGTTAATTTTGGAGCTTCAAAGCTCACGGTTTATGGGGCAACCACTTTAGAAGAGCTTGAAAAGGCTGGAGCCTTTGAAGGAATAAAACTCAAACCTGAAAATGAAAAAATCGAATTCACAAAAGTACCCTTTTATAAAAAGAATTGGAATGTCCTTGTTTCCTGCGCTTTATTAATAGCTGGATGGATGATTCAATTTTATTACGGGGAAGGATATATTCTTTCGGTAATCGCTTATGGCTTATCGATCGTCATAGGAGGCTACGGCCTTTTTAAAACAGGGTTAAAAAATCTTTTCAAATTGCAGTTTGATATGCGAACTCTGATGACGATTGCTATTATTGGTGCAGCCCTTATTGGAGAATGGGGAGAAGGGGCAACAGTCGTGATTCTTTTTGCCATCAGTGAGGTGCTCGAGGCCTATTCGATGGATAAAGCAAGGGCCTCTATCCAATCATTAATGAATATTGCGCCGAAGGAAGCTCATATAAGGCGAAACGGCAAAGATATGACCATTCCAGTTGAAGAAATTGTCATCGGAGATATTATGATAGTAAAACCAGGGCAAAAAATTGCAATGGATGGTAAAGTTCTCTCCGGTGCTTCAACTGTCAATCAGGCACCTATCACAGGGGAATCGATTCCAGTTAATAAATCATCAGGAGATGATGTTTTTGCTGGTACGTTGAACGTTGAAGGCCTACTGGAAATTACGGTTACGAAGAAAATGGAAGACACGACAATCGCAAAAATAATTCATCTTGTAGAAGAGGCACAGGCAGAACGCGCGCCTTCCCAAGCGTTTGTTGATAGATTTGCAAAGTATTATACTCCAGTAATAATTCTAATTGCTTTCTTGGTTGCCATTATTCCTCCGGTTTTCTTACATGGAAATTGGGATACTTGGATTTATCAAGGCTTAGCTGTACTAGTTGTAGGCTGTCCTTGTGCTCTTGTTATTTCAACGCCAGTGTCGATAGTCACAGCCATTGGGAATGCTGCAAGAAATGGTGTCCTCATTAAAGGCGGTATTCATCTAGAAGAGACTGGGGCTTTAAGAGCCATTGCCTTTGACAAAACAGGAACACTTACGAAAGGCATTCCTGCAATAACAGATCTTCTCGTTTATCATGGCATGAATGTTAAACAGCTATTAAGGATTGCCGCGGCATTAGAAAATGGGTCCCAGCACCCGTTGGCAAAAGCAATTATAAATAGGGCTGAACAGGAGAAGCTTCCTTTTAAAGAAGTGGAAGTGACGGATTTTACCTCCATAACAGGTAAAGGAATAAAGGGACGGATTGATCAAGCTACTTATTTACTTGGCAGCCCTAAGTTATTTGAAGGCCATCGTGAAATGGACGCCATTTCCCCTGAACTTACCAGATTGGAAGGTGAGGGCAAGACAGTTGTTTTATTAGGAACAGAGGATAAAATTATTGGAATTGCAGCCATTTCTGATGGGGTAAGGGAAAGCAGCAGGAGTGTTATACGGAAACTTCATGAATTAGGGATTGAAGAAACGATTATGCTCACAGGCGACAATTACGGCACAGCAAGGGCTGTCGGTGAAAATATAGGTGTCTCAAGCATTGCAGCAGAACTGCTTCCTGAAGAAAAATTAGCCTATATAAAACAGCTTCGAGACACATATGAAAAAGTAGCAATGATAGGGGATGGCGTAAACGATGCTCCTGCACTTGCAGCTGCAAATGTTGGCATTGCAATGGGGGGAGCGGGTACAGATACCGCACTTGAAACCGCTGATATCGCATTAATGAGCGATGATTTATCCAAGCTGCCTTTTACAATTAAATTAAGCCGCAAAGCGTTACAAATTATTAAGCAAAATATCACTTTCTCCATTGGCATAAAGCTCATCGCCTTGCTGCTCGTTGTTCCGGGATGGCTAACATTATGGATTGCGATTTTCGCGGATATGGGTGCAACATTGATTGTGACATTAAACGGTTTAAGACTGCTGAGAGTGAAGGAAAGTAAAAAATAAGTTTTGTGGAGTAGAATTAAAACTTTACGAAACCTATACAAATTAACAAAAAGTAACGCTTAGAGACTATGAGCGTTACTTTTTTACGCCTACAAATAATGTGGACATTGAATCCGTTATTTTCATGAAAATGGCCTAATTAAAAACTAAGCGGACACTGGGTAAGTTATTTACTAAAAAACACGGATAATTTACTGCTTTTTCATAAAATAGAGGCACCTGTGTCCGTAAACATAAGGAATTCCCTTGTTTTGCCCCGAATGACGGACCATATGTCCGACAAGAAATGCTAACAATAGTTATTGTTCTACTAAAGTAGAAAATTAGACCTATAGTGTATGTTTTGCGCTCCCTATCAGTTTACAATTTCCACAAAAGCTAAACTACTTCCTTTATTTCCAATCACGTGCAAGCATTCCATAGATTACTAGATCATGATAATGATCGTATAAAAATTCTGCGTCACGAACAATTCCTTCTTGAATAAACCCCAATCTTTCTGGAATCGCACGGCTCTTCTTATTGCCTATCCCGCAGCGGATTTCCAGCCTATTTAAATTTAGGTCCAGAAACGCGAAATTGACTAGCGCCTGAACCGTTCTAGTCATAATCCCTTTTCCTTCAAAGCCTTTTGCAAGGTAGTAGCCCATACTCGTTTGTTTATTATTCCAATCAATTTGGTGAAAACCAACTGAACCGACAAGCTGCCCTTTATAACGAATCCCAGTATTAAGTCCATTATTATCAGCAAAAGCTTTTAGCCACATTGGAATAATCCCATGATATTGGATTGGTGAAGTCATGTTATCAACCCAAGGCAGCCATTCTCTTAAATGCTCTCTATTCGTATCGACTAAATGATAAAGTTCTTCTGAATGGTGCAATTGAAAAAGCTGCAATTCGATATCTTGATCAACCTTTAGCACAAACATCTTATACCCTCCCTTTTAAAAAAAATTAGAGATAATTACCAATTTTATATGGAAAAATGATAGAAGTACATTAGAATTTTCCAAGCGGATTGAAATATCGTCTATTAATAATAAAAAATGGCCGACTCTTAAAGAATCAGCCTTGGTTTTTGTCAGAGATTGGAAGGATCATACTAAATACCGTTAATTCTCCTTTTGTTTCACATTCTAATTTACCTTTATGCTTTTCAATAATTTCTTTGCAAACAAATAATCCGAGCCCAGTGCCGAGAGATTTGGTCGTTACAAATGGTTCAAAGATGGACTGGACAAGATGATGTGGAATCTTTGGCCCATTATTGGCAATTTCTAGCCTAATATATGAATCATCTTGAATATGGCTTGTAATTTTTATTAATGGTTCTTGCGTATACGTATGCAAAACATCAATTGCATTAAAAATAATATTGATTAGTACTTGCCGGATCTCATCCGAATAGCCCAAGAGGTAAATATGGTCTGGCATATATTTATCAATTTTTACTTTGCCGTCCAAAATACTTGGATACAAGAAAACTAATACTTCATCAATTATTTCATTAAGTGAAAAATTCACTTTCTCTTTTCCAATCAATTCTTTCTTGGATAGTAAGAGAAACTGAGAAATGCGAAAATTTAATTGTTCTAATTCTATCGAAATAATATCTAAATATTTCAAGTTTGGATTTTCAGCTTTTAATAATTGAATGAAGCCTTGAACAGAGGTAAGTGGATTTCGAAACTCGTGGATGAAGCTAGAAGTCATTTGTCCTAGCAATGTAAGTCGGTCTTTATGGCTTGTATCAATAAATTGAGTTTTTTCTTCGATAATCTGGTTTTTTGCATCACTATAATAAGTAACAGAGAAAAATAAGAATTGATCAAAACAATATTGAACCTTTTGATAGTATTCGTTTAGTTCTTCAGAATCAAGGTCCATAAATTTTAGTTTTTCTTGGAAAATGGAACGTCCAAGATTTACGTTATAAACAAACTCGCCTATATTAATACCGGCTTTTAACCGTTGATCCGCAATGGAAATTGCAAACTTGCGTATCGTCTTTACCAATTCCTCCTCTGAGTATGAAAAGCATTGGGTCAGAAGATAAAACATTACCTCGCCATTTTCCTTCATTCGATCTTTAAACGGATCTTCAGAAGAAACGACTATTTTCTTTCCCCATTCACTTAACATATTTTTCTTTTCCCTGTGCAATTGCTCAACAACCTTCTTACTTGATCTTGTTAACATTTGTCTCTCCATTCTTCATGAATATAAATCTTTTTCCATAGTTATATAAATTTCTACTTTTTATATGAATATCCTTTGTCGAATTTAAACGAATTAAAAAACAGTTCTTCAAGACTACTCATTCTTTGTCAAAATAGGAGAAAAGCAAACGATTTCCACAAAATATCAATAGGCTCGCAGTTTAATTTATTGTCATTTTTTTACGCAATCTTTTATAATTGAAGAAGCAGTGTAAAAATACACTAAATTAAAGGGATGAAGCATACATTGAATCGCGAAGAAGTAATTTTTAAAGTATCTGAGAAATTGCGTCTTATCCGAACGGAAGCAGGATATACACAGGATAAAATGGCGGAGATTATTGGTGTCTCTAAAAAAACCCTTGTTCAAATAGAAAAAGGGCGAGTCGAAGCAGGCTGGTCGATAGTTGTTGCTGTTTGTGCCCTATTTAGGGAAACGGAAACAGTCCGCTTTTTATTTGGAAACGAGCCCTTGGAGGTTCTCGAGACGATTGCAAGAGAAGGGATTGACTATCGAAAAGAAAAAACGTTGGGCGGAAAGATTTGGTGGAGAGAGCTAGGGAACGAAAATGGCATTTTGCTTCAGCAAAATATTATTAGTCAGCATTTTCGCATCATTGACGAAGACCATTTTCGTATTTATAGCAGCTTTGATGAATCCTCCTCCAAAGAACGATTTGCCGAGCTGGTACACGAAAAAAACAGTTTGTAACCCCCATAAAAATGAATAGTCTGCCGAATTTCTTTATAGAATCATTATAATTTTAGACATCTTTGACCAACTATGGAGGAATTATGAGGGAAAAACAATCTGTTTATATCAAGTTCCTGAAATTTTGGAAGCAGAAGCATATGACTCAAATTGCTATTCTATCTGCATCAACTGCAGTATTAGCATTTTTGGGCTTTTTTTATTACTACGCAAACGGGGCAAATATTAGTTCGCTAGAAGACGGACTTGCACAGTCTACTGTTATTTATGATGTGAACGGAGAGATTGCAAGCAAAATATCTGCTAATAAAGTAGAAGGAGTATCAATAAAGGAAATACCAGATCATATGAAGAATGCGGTTATTGCCATTGAGGATCACCGTTTTTATCAACATAATGGTGTTGATTTTACGAGTATTGGAAGAGCATTTTTCCGAAACATGAAGGCAGGGGAAATTGTCGAGGGTGGCAGTACAATTACTCAGCAACTGACAAAAAATGCATTGCTATCATCAGAAAAAACATATAAGCGAAAAATCGAAGAATACTTTCTAGCGAGGGAAATTGAGAAACAGTTTACCAAAGATGAAATTTTGCAGATGTATTTGAATGAGATTTATTTTGGTGAAGGTGCATGGGGGATTAAGAGAGCAGCAATGAAGTATTTCGGTAAGGATGTCAAAGATTTAACGATCAGTGAAGCAGCTTTATTAGCCGGCTTAATCAAAGCTCCTTCTGTGATTAACCCTTACAAAAATGAAAAGGCAGCACTTGATCGCAGAAACATTGTACTCGCACAAATGAAAACCAATGGCTTTATTTCAGAAAACCAATGGATAGAAGCGAAAAATGAAAAATTAGTTTTTGACGATAAAGGCGGTGATCCATTCAAGGGGAAATATCCGTATTATGTTGACTTTGTTCTAGAGGAAGGGATGAAGAAATACGGTTTTACTCTTGATGAGTTATTAACTGGCGGCTATCAGATCTATACTGAACTTGACCCATTCATGCAGGCGACTGTTGAAGAGACGTATCGTGACGATTCCATGTTTCCAGTAAGTAAAGGGGATCAAATGGTTCAAAGCGGGGCTATTCTTATTGATCCAAAAAGTGGGGGTGTTCGTGCTCTAGTTGGCGGCAGGGGCGAGCACACACTCCTTGGACATAACAGGGCGATTCATCCCGTAGGCCAGCCAGGTTCAACGATGAAACCACTTGTCCCTTACACGCCTGCACTTGAAAATGGCTGGGATATTAAAGATGAATTACAGGATGAAAAAATGCAGTTTGGTGATTACAAGCCAAATAATTATAATTTCAAATTTCGTGGGCAAGTACCTATGTATGAAGCTGTGAAGGATTCTTTAAATATTCCTGCAGTATGGCTTCTCAATGAAATCGGCATTGATAAGGGAATTGACGCAGCAAAAAGGTTTGGAATTCCGGAAGAAGCAATCAACAAAAACCTTGCACTAGCACTTGGAGGAACAAATAAAGGAGTATCTCCTTTGAATATGGCTGAAGCGTACACTGTTTTTGCAAACGGTGGGGAAAAGGCTGACGCGCATACGATTGTAAAAATTGTTGACCAAAATGGAAACACTATTGCAAATTGGGATGATAAAAGAACAAAGGTAACAACTAAAGAGGTAACTGATAAAATCACAACCATGCTGCTTGGTGTTGTAGAGCAAGGTTCCGGAAAAGCAGCGCAGATTCCGGGGAGAGAGGTAGCCGGTAAAACCGGCTCAACACAGGTTCCCATTGAAGGGGTAAACGGGATAAAGGATCAATGGTTCGTTGGTTATACTCCTCAGCTTGTTGGCGCTGTTTGGGTAGGCTATGATCGGACTGACAAGGAACACTATTTAACAACAACGAGCGGAGAAGGAACTGCGCCGATTTTTAAAACGATCATGTCTAAGGCTTTACAAAATAAAGAAGCCATTTCTTTCGGTGTCCCGCATATTTCCTCCTTTATCGAAAAGAAAAAGCAAGAAGAAAATTTCAATAAGTTTGATAAAGGCTTCTTGAAAAATAAAGAAAAGTGGGAAAAGAAAATAGAAAAGGAAAAGAAAAAGTGGGAGAAGAAGCGGAAGAAAAATAAAGGGAAAAAAGATGATTAAAAGAAACTTGGCATTTTTAGCCAAGTTTTTTTACTTTTTCCATGTTTTTTTATGAAAAAAATTTATAATATATGTGAACGATTATTTATTATCAAGCGTCTAATTTATAATGAGTCTAAGAAATGTAATGAAGGCGGGACGATACGAAGGGGAGGAACTTAGTCAAATGGAGGAGAAAGAGCTCATACAAAGCGCGAAGTCCGGCAATAAACGCGCTCTAGCCACGCTTTTTCAAAATAATTACCCCTTCTTAGTTAAGTATTTAATTAAAGTTACAATGAATCCAGATATAGCTGAAGAGCTAGCACAGGAAACAATGGCAAAATGTATAGAGAAAATTCATTTATACCAATTTAAATCCAAGTTTTCCTCTTGGCTTATTTCAATTGCAACAAATTTATATATCGATCAGCAGCGGAGAAAGAAAAGGGAAAAAGCATTCATGATGGATGAAGAACAATACAGAAAGCTAAAATGGCATCTGGAATCGAGGAATGAAGAATGGAATGATACGATATCCGCTTTAGGCAAATTGGCGGAGGATGTAAGGATTCCGATTATTTTAAGGCATTATTATGGCTATACCTATGATGAGATTGGGGAGTGGATGAAGCTATCCCCTGGGACGATAAAGTCTAGAGTTCATAATGGAATTATGGCTGTCAGGAAGGAGTTGAGAATAAATGAAGAAAGAGAGAGACATGAGAGAAGATCTAGATGAAGACTTATTATTAGTCATGAGGGAAATTGAGCACGGTCTTAACTCAATTGATCAAGGTACACCTATTCAAACGCCAAATATAGAATGGTTTGAGAATTTGATTGTCGAAGAGAAGAAAAATATGAAAAAGAAGCTTATTTTCGATGCTTCACTTTTCGCCATTCTTGCACTAATTATTTTAACCGGCATTTTATTTGCTTTGTACCGGGTTCCAATTGTCTTCTTCGCGATTCAAGGGATTGCTGTTATGTTTATCCTTGCATTCGTTTCAATTCAGTTTGTTAAACAGGTGAAAGAAACATGAATGAGGAAGTTTCTTTACCGTTACTTATTGTTGTTGCCGTCATTTTAATCAGTCAAAGTACTTTTCTATTCACAAATGCAAGGAAACATGGACATAACTATTGGCTATGGGGAATCCTCGGCTTAATCCAGGCGCCTGTTCCTACACTTGTTTATTTACTATTTGTTAGGAAGCTGTGGAGAAAGAAGAAAAAGATTCATTAAAAGGGATGAAGATTCGTGGGAAAACTGAAGCAGCTGTTTCTGCTGTTAACAGTCGTTAGCCAAATACTTGGATTGGTTATGCTGTTTATTAACATTAAAATAGCGATATTGCTTTATGTCTTATACGCTGTTCTGTTTGTGCTTATTTTTATTATATTAATCATAGAGAGACAGAAAGAAAAAGAGGAGGAAAAACGTAATGATTATCGTAACTATTGAGTCTGTTCCGGGGAAGGAAATTAAAGAAATAAAAGGGTTTGTCAGAGGAGGCTGCATTCAATCTAAGCATATCGGTAAGGATATCATGGCTGGATTACGCACAATTGTCGGCGGAGAAATAAGTGAATACACTGAAATGATGGAAGAAGCAAGACAAAAGGCTATCGGCAGAATGGTGGAGGATGCCAAGTCAAAAGGAGCAAATGCGATTATTGGCATGCGTCTCCAATCGTCAGCAGTCATGCAGAATGCATCAGAAATTATAGCTTATGGAACGGCTGTTTTTGTGGAATAAGTTGTGAAAAGTGGATTTGTATAAAGGTGAGAAAAAGTTCATAAAT
Organism: Bacillus sp. DTU_2020_1000418_1_SI_GHA_SEK_038; assembly: GCF_032341175.1. Classification (NCBI taxonomy): domain Bacteria; kingdom Bacillati; phylum Bacillota; class Bacilli; order Caryophanales; family Bacillaceae; genus Bacillus; species Bacillus sp. DTU_2020_1000418_1_SI_GHA_SEK_038. Next base: position 1,423,933 of record NZ_CP135435.1, read on the forward strand.
ATGTCACCTTGCTGTCACGGAATGTTCCTATCTTTTCGTAAAACCGTCCTTTTTCTATGATATTTTTAACATATCAATAGAATCAGGGGGAATTTAAAATGGAACAGCTTTCAATTACATTAGTTATTGCCAGTATTATGGTCCTTGGTTATTTTATCGGTTATACAGTTGTTAAACACTAAAACTGCTTGCTTATGCAAAGCAGTTTTTTTATACCCATAAAACTCCAAAAATAGGGAATAGAATATAAGGGAAGGAATGATTAAAAACAACGAAGGAGGGGTTTCATGGAAAATTATCGGATCGAAAATGATACGCTTGGAGAAGTAAACGTTCCGGCAGATAAATATTGGGGAGCGCAGACACAAAGAAGCCGGGAAAACTTTCGTATCGGCATTGAAAAAATGCCGATGGAGGTCATTTATGCCTTTGCCAAAATTAAAAATGCGGCAGCTATTGTAAACAATAGACTTGGAAAATTATCAGATGAAAAAAAGGAAGCGATTGTTCAGGCAACCGCGGAAATTCTTGAAGGGAAATTTGATGATCATTTTCCGCTAGTAGTCTGGCAGACAGGAAGCGGTACCCAATCCAATATGAACGTAAACGAAGTCGTGGCAAGAAGAGCAAATGAAATGCTGAAGGCCAAAGGAGACTCAAATACAAAGGTGCATCCTAATGACGATGTGAATATGTCCCAGAGCTCGAACGATACGTTCCCAACAGCGATGCATGTATCAGCATATATTGAAATAGCCGAAAAGCTGATTCCCTCACTTCAAGCATTGAAGAAATCCGTCCGTCAAAAGGAAGAGGCTTTTCATGCAATTGTAAAAATTGGAAGGACCCATTTGCAGGATGCTACCCCATTGACATTAGGTCAGGAAATAAGCGGGTGGCGTGCTATGCTTGAAAAAAGCGAGCGGATGATTTCGGAAGCAATGGATCATTTACTAGATCTAGCCATTGGCGGAACAGCAGTAGGTACAGGTATAAATGCAGATAAATCCTTTGGGGAAGAGGTTACACAAGAAATTTCGAAAGGAACGGGGCATGCTTTCCGTTCTTCTGACAATAAATTTCATGCCTTGACAAGTCATGATGAAATTGTTTATATGCATGGGTCTTTAAAGGCACTGGCTGCAGATCTCATGAAAATAGCCAATGATGTCAGATGGCTCGCCAGTGGACCTAGAAGTGGTATTGGGGAGCTTTCCATCCCTGCTAATGAACCAGGAAGCTCCATTATGCCAGGAAAGGTAAACCCGACACAAAGCGAAGCACTAACAATGATTGCGTGTCAGGTATTTGGCAATGATGCAACAATTGGTTTTGCCGCAAGCCAAGGGAATTTCGAATTAAATGTCTTTAAGCCAGTCATTATTTTCAACCTTATCCAAAGTGTTCGCCTTTTATCAGATGGAATGGACTCATTTAATGAAAAATGTTTAGTTGGCTTGGAAGCAAATGAAGATATTATTGCGGATCATGTTAATAGATCATTAATGCTTGTCACTGCTCTTAACCCTCATATTGGCTATGAAAAGGCAGCTGAGATTGCAAAGCTTGCATTTAATGAAAATAGTACTTTAAAAGAAGCGGCCCTGAAGACTAGGCATGTTACAAGTGAACAATTCGATTTGTGGGTGGATCCTTCAAAGATGGTATAGCTAAACCAATGGAAAAGCCCCCTTATAGAAGGGGGCTCAAGCCATCTCTTATTAAATTGTGTTTTACAAGTTATTATTTTTGATAACCGCCAAGTTGTTGTTCAGCCATTTGAACTAGGCGTTTTGTAATTTCTCCTCCAACAGATCCGTTGGCACGAGATGTAGTGTCAGCACCTAAGCTTACACCAAATTCAGTAGCAATTTCATACTTCATTTGGTCAAGTGCTTGTGCTACTCCTGGTACTAGTAATTGGTTTGAGGAATTGCTTCTTGTGTTGTTGTTCATAATTGGTTCATCTCCTCATAGAATTTTGTTAGTATGGTTGGGTTAGCCGGATTTGCACCGACACAAGATAAACTTGTTACCTCTAACTGGTTTAACCCATCGGTTAGTGGAAAGTTGTTGTGTGTCTGTGTTTACTCTATATTATGGTGTTTTTCTAATCGCTTATTCTTTTTTTGTAGTGGGAATTGTTTCCTACCGGTTTTGTCATAACTATTAAGGGAATGACGAACGATATGATTATGGAGAGTGTATGACATAATTAAGAATGGAGCGGGGGCATATAAATGGCGATTTGTCCAATCTGTAATGGGTTCCAAGAAATAAAGACAAAATGCTCATCATGCGGTAATATTGTATACGACCAAGGCAGGATTATGGATTATTACGATGATTATAGTGCATACATGCCTATAGATCTCATGAAATTGGAAAATGGCTATCCAACTGATTACATCAACAAGGAATGCCCGCATTTATTGAAATGCTTATCATGCGGAAATCAAGAGATAGCCTTAATAAAAGAATAATTTTCACACGAGAAAATAGCACTTTCATTTTGCGAAAGTGCTATTTATTATACAAATTTTAAGTTATTGGGCTGTATATGGCGGATCCTCTTCAAAAAGATCTCTTGCTTCCTCAATATTAGTTGTTTCTTCTCTCATATGTACTGATCCGCCCGACATTCCTTCATTGATCATTCGGTCAATGTCTAAATAAACTTTGTCTCTTCCTTCATTATGAGAATCGTCTTTTACATTTTTTTTATCAGGCATGGCAGTTTGCCTCCTTTGCATATGATAAGACTTATCATTCCAAAGAAGTTTAGAAAACATACTAATCACTGATCATAAACATGGAAAAGCATTAATTCATGAATTTGTTCCATTAATTTTATCTCATCTTCTCCATTTGGTGTGATTGAGGTCCATTCAATTTTACCATTTTGATGATAAATCCCATTAAATTTCTGCTTGTTAAAATAAAAGGAAAATTTCCATCCAGGCAATTGTTTGTTTTCGTATAAAGGCTTGTATTGAAAATGCGTTAACATATCACCGCCCCCTTTGTTTTCATCTTACACCTTTTTCTCAAACAACCCAATAAAATAATTCACATGACATGAAAAACCAGTGTAATTCCTTCAATTGGAGGGAAGAAGAAGTATGTACAATTATTAATTGAAAAAGGAGTTGCTTAAATGAATAGAAATAAATGGGCTTTAACCACTTTAGCTTTTGGCGCAGCATACTTATTAAGGAATGATAAATCCCGCCAAAAGTTAAAGGAACAGTTCCGCTCGTTTGCCGGACCAACTAAGAGATAAGTAATAGCAGTCCACATAGGGATCCGTATAATGTGGACTGCTGAATTAAAATCCTGCTAAATCAAGAAATAAACAGGTCAAGGTTTGCAATCGTTTCCTTTCAATTTCCTGTTCATCAAACCGCATTGGCTTAGAATTAATTTCGTATACCACATACCGGCCGTCTGCAGAAATTCCTGCATCAATTGAAAATTCGCCAAAAAAACCGATTTCCTTTGATAATAGCTTTCCTGCACGCTGGGAGACTTCTGTAATAAACTGATCATGTTCTTTTGATTGCAATTGTTTATAGGGCAGAATAATCCCGCCTTTTGGAACGTGGGTTGTAACATTTTGTTCTCTCGATTGCCGGATGCCTACGCCCGTTACTTTATATTGATTATTTACATAATGGACCAGAATCCGAAAGTCAAACCGTTTTCCATTATACAACAATGGCTCGACAGCATTTTGGGCGATATAAGACTTTTTTAAGAGAACCGAGTTCCAATTCATCCAAAATGTATGAAAATCTTCATACTGAAGCAATTCCTCATGCCCTAGCAAATTAATGGTAGAATCCTTATTTAATGAAGCAAGATAAATGCCCTTTCCTTTTGAACCTAATGATGGCTTTAAATATAATTGATTGTGCTTTTTAAAAAAGTTCTCTAATGGTAATTTTTCATGGATTTTAATTGTTTCAGGCATTAACTTTTGGAAATAGGGATCCTCGGAAAAAACTTGATAAAATTCATGTTTATCAAGAAAACATGTATTGAAAAAGGGAATGTTCTTGCTCTTGAAAAATTGATAAGCTTCAAAAAAGGAGTCCGATTTTTCTAATATTCGAAAAGGAACCCGATTGTAAACAACATGGGGCAGGGGGCATTTGATTGAGTACCATTTATCTTTAATCGGAAGATACATATATCCTTTTATTGAATGGTCGTTTATATTTTGAGGGGTAAAAACGATGGATATCCCACCGTTTTTCATGATTTCCTTCTGAAGCTCTTTGAATAATCTGCCATTTCCAGTCACTTTATTATCTTTTTTTCTCCCTGTTAAAATTCCAATTAAGGGAATTTCCTTTTGCGGTGAAATATGAAGGGGGAGGCTCCGTGCGGGCGCGGAACAAATCATAGTAACTGGATGTTTATTACTGCCTAGTGTTATTGATTGTTTATTAGAAAGAGTAAACCAATCTTTAAGTTCAAGATCATAAAAAATGCTCATCTAAAAACTTCCTCGGGACTCATGATAGCCCTTTCGGCTAAAAATACGGCAAAGGATAAGGAAAGCTTTCTCGTCAGATAATCAAATTCCTTCAACTCCGGATGCCTGAAAATGGATCTGCCTGGCTTTGAGTTTGCTTCGAATAGCCATACATTTCCTTGACGATCGAGCCCGAGGTCAAAGCCAATTTCACCAATAATACCTTCCATATTTTCTTCCAAGGCTTTGCTTAATAACAGAGCTGCATTTGATAATTTTGTTTCTGCCAGCCTTTGCTCCTCTATAGATGGAAAAACCTCGGCCATTGTTTGGATAACCCCGCCGCTCTTTACATGTGTAGTTACACTTCCAGCTCCCGCTACTTTTGCTGCAATAGCCGTAACAACCCAGTCTCCATGATTATTTTTATTAGTGTGAATCCTAAAATCGATTGGCCGCTGATCTTTCCGCAGTAAATGAATTCCTTGCTGAACGAGCATTCGATTTAGTTTTTTACCACCAAAAACATGATTCATTAATCTTTCCAAGCTATTATACTTCAGCAGCTTATTTTTACCCTCTAGGCTCCGGAATCTGCAATAATAATATCCATTAGACTTATCTTATAAAATTTGATGGATTCCTAAACCAAGACTCCCGTTTACCGGCTTTATATACACATGCCCGAATTCGCCAAGCATTCTTTCAATTTCTGAAAATGAAACAAAAGGATGAGTTTCCGGCAGGAATTTTGCAATCGTGTCATCTTGAATAAGCCGGTCAAAAATATCTAATTTATTAAAAAATCCGGGATTATACCATGGGATTAAATATTCTGATTGCAGCCTTACTTTTATGTTATTCTGCTCCGCTAATCTTTCGCTTTTTCGATTCGGCAGCCGATCATAAATCACGTTAGGAAAGGGAACTTTAAATGTCTTCCATCCATTATCGTGGTAGAATAATCCGCTTATTAATCCCTGGTCCCAATCAATATGCTGCTCCCCGAACACAAAGGGCATTGCTCCAACAGACTTTTTAACAGAAAGTAATTTGGCAAAGAAAAGGCTGCGTTCACCGATTGGCCGAATCGGAAAAGGTATGAAGCCTGATGTGAAAATACCAACGAGTGGTCCAATAAAAAGCGTTTCATCATCAATGAAAATATGAAGAGGAACCTTTAAATCCGGGAAATTCAGCTGCTCGGCAATATCCTCGCTAAGGCTAATCATTTCCTTGCCATTTGGCTGATTATCTATTTTCGTTTCAATGGACTTTGATCCAAAAGCAATTTTTAATAGTTTGGTTTTTGAAGCCGCTTCAAATGGGATATAGACTTGATGGGAGGTATCATGAAGAATTTCCACCTGATATTGTTTTCTCATCGATTTGTCTCCTTTCTAAATCTAATCTTTTACCGTAAATAAGTGGTGAAGTATATAAATGATCCTCCAAAGAAGGATTAATCGTTAAGGCAACCTTTCGTCCTGGCTTGGAGTTGATATCGAGTATCCAAATGGCAAAATTTTCACTTACTCCAATATCCACGCCTAATTCAAAAAGCGGGGGAAAATGCTGTTCTAATATTTGTGGAAGAGATCTCAGAACTTCATTTATTTCATTATTTACGTAATCTCTTTCAGAAGAAGGATGTGAAGCCAGCCAATCCTCATATGAAGAAATCAATCCTCCTGCATTAATATTCGAAATGATCCCCTTTTCCTTGCCAGTCCTTATCCCTTTAGCAATTTCCTGCCATACACCATTTCCGTTTTTTTGAAGTAGTACTCTTATGTCAAACGGCTGATTCATATTATTAGTAAGCTTTTTATATTCCTGGATTAGATATCCTCTTTCTTTGATGAGATAATCGATTAATGAAATCACCTTCTCTTCATAAGGGAACAGGCGTGTGATCGTTTTGTTTTGTTTATCTGTTTGAATAATGAATTCATTATTTTTCTTTTCTAAATAGTAAATCCCTCTGCCTTGAGAGCCATTAACTGGTTTCATCATGAGAGGCTTATTCGGAAAAAGGTGCTGAATGACATGTTGACCTGATTTTACTTGGCTTGATTTCAGCAAGTAGGGTGACAACTTTGAATTTTCAAGTGCATCGTATAATTCCAATTTATTTGGCAGGCCATAGCCTAAAAATAATATATCTTTTTTTGTTTTTAGCCACTTAACTATTGCTTTGCATCGTTTGGAATGAGGATCCTCTTTGTAGAAACACCGGTCATAAAGTACTTTAGGGAGAGGAAATTCACAAGCTTCCCATTCATTTGTATCGGGATTGAAATAATCTCCACTCACTTTTTCTGAAATAGGATTAATATTAGAGGGTACAAATCGATAGCACGCCATTTCCAGCTCGTGTGCTCTTTTGGCGATTTCATTAAAATAATGTTTTTCATTAGACGTTTGTAACGTCATTAACCCAAATGACAGCATTTTTTAATACCTCCTTGAAGTTAGACATATATAATTAATTTGTAAATGAATATTCTAGGAATTGATCATTTTTACTTCGAAAAAGTTAAGAAGGTGCAGTATTCGATTAAAGCCTTTGTTGAGGGACGTATTTTATTTTCATTTTCTCCGAGGTTTTTGGATGGCTTGGCATTTACTTCAATAATCCAAAGCTTTCCGCTTTCATCCACCCCGATATCTACTCCAAGCTCTCCCATTAAGCCATCGGAATGATGGCCTATAATAGACGAAGTTTCCACTGCAAGCTCCTTCATAAGTGCAAGCTGCTGGATGGCTGTTTTCCGATCCGATAATTTGGTTAGTACGTGAATGGGCTTCATCATTTCTCCGCCTCTTGCAATATTCGAAACAAACTGCTGTTGTGCTGATATTCTAGCTACTGCCGAGGTTGCCTTCCAGGAATTTTGTAAGCTCCGGTGACAAAGAACTCGAAAATCCAGCTGGTTATTTTTGTATTTAATTAGGGGGATCCCTTGTTGCACAATATAGGTTCTCTTTTCAAGAAATGGCTGAACCCATTTGAAAAACTGGCTAAACGTATGAAACGAATTTGCCTGTTCCCGTCCCATGGAAGTAGATATTTCTACTTGGAGAGAATTCATTTTTTTTGAAACCCTTATAATATTTCTTCCTTGGCTTCCATGGATGGGCTTTATATAAATTGAGTCGTATTTCATCATTAATTCTTCCAATGATTGCTCCGTTGCTAGTAATGTTTCGGGAAGAAAAGGATGTAAATACTCTTCAGAGATGAATAAATCATTGACCTTGTCTTTAGAGAGGAAATGATCATTAAATATTGGAATATTGCGAGAAACAATAGCTGTCTTAAATTTTTTGAAAAATATGCTTGCTTCAAGCCTACGGGAATGGATACGATTATAGATAACGTCTGGGAGAGGGACAGGAGATTTATACCAGCTTTCATTTACAAGATAATAGCCGCTTATGTTCCCATTAGAATAATCCGTTAATGAAAAAACATAGAAAAAGCCGCCTTTTTCTGATATTACCTCGTGCATTTCCATGCAAAAATTGTGGATAGAGCGAAAATTTGGTTCCTTTTCATCTGATAAGTTTATTTCAGTTAATAAGCCAATTACTGGACCAATAGTAAGGGTGTTTTTATTTTGAGAAAACTGTGCAATAAATTGCGTACTCTGTATAGGCAGCATCAGCTCTCGGAACAAATCTTCACTCATGATGATTTCATCTTTTGTGATGGAAGCACTCTCTATATTTACAGGAATTCGATTGCTTCCCACTGCAACATCAAATATTTTTGCTTCATCCATTCCCCAATAATGAATGAGGGAACGGCTTATTTTTATGGAATGGTTCTTTTTTTGAAACGATTTGGTCGGAACAATCGTAATAGGTAATAATGATAATGGCATGATCATTCCTCATTTTTGAAAAAAATTTTTAGGCATTAATAATGAAAAAATAGGCAAAAGCTGATAAAGTATCGTATGTAAAAAAGGTTAAAATTGTGCGCAAGTCCAGATGGAAGGTAGATGTTATTCGTATGCAAATCGTATTGACAATCTTATTAATGATTACGATTGGAGCTATTATTGGAGGGTTTACTAATTACCTTGCAATAAAAATGCTCTTTAGGCCTTATAAAACTCTATATATTGGGAGGTGGCGGGTTCCGTTTACTCCTGGTTTAATCCCAAAGCGCAGAGATGAGCTTGCAGAACAAATGGGAAAAATGGTCGTTAACCATCTTTTAACTCCCGAAAGTATTCAAAGGAAATTTTTAAACGAAAATTTTCATAAGGAGATGACAGGTGTTGTTCAACGGGAACTGGAAACCTTTTTGAATACAGAGAAAACACCTGCAGAATTACTCGATACATTAGGAATAAAGGATGTCCAGGCGAAAACAGAACGTCATTTGGATGATGTGATTGAGAGAAAATATGAAGATTTAATGAGGAAGTATCGAAATCAGCCATTAAAAGAAATTATTCCAGAAAATTTGCTTGAAAAGGTTAATGAGAAAATCCCGAATATAAGTAAGTTTATTTTACAAAAGGGGGTTGATTATTTTTCAAGCATAGAGGGAAATATGCGGATTCAAAGGATGGCCGATGATTTCTTAAAGGAACGCAGCGGGGTCCTTGGTGGCATGATGCAAATGTTTATGGGAAACATCAATATTGCCGATAAAATCCAGCCAGAAATTATTAAATTCCTCAAGAATGAAGGAACAGCTGATATGATTACAACCCTTGTACAAAAAGAATGGGAAAAAGTGCTTAATTGGGAAGGTGAAAAATTAGAAGAACAGTTTAATAAAGCAGATATCCTTTCATTTATGCGGGAAAATATCAGAAAAATCATCAGGCTAGAACAAATCCTCAAATCCCCAATTTCAAAATTAAGTGAACCATACCGTGTGGGGATTATTGAAACCATTGTTCCAAGGGGTGTAGAGCTTTTTGGAGAATGGCTTTCGAGCCGTGTAGATGTGTTAATGGAGAGACTGCGATTACAAGAAATTATACGGGATCAAGTGGAAGCATTCTCTGTTGAGAGACTTGAAGAAATGGTTCTATCGATTATAAATAGCGAATTAAAAATGATTACTTTTCTTGGGGCTTTGCTTGGAGGAATGATCGGGTTATTTCAAGGAATTATTGCCATTGTTCTCTAATAGTATTATTAGTAGTCGGGCACCGGGGCAACTATTGCTTTCAAACACTTCTCGCTTTGAATGGCATATTTTGTTATAGTGAAGTGATTGCCCAAAATGGAAAGGAGTTTTAATATTGGCAGTTAATTTATATGATTCCGCATATGAACTTGAGAAAGCAGTAAGACAAAGTAGTGAATATAGAAATTTAAAGCAGGCTTATGACGAGGTAAATGCTGATCCGTCTGCCAAATCAATGTTTGACAACTTTCGCAACATTCAAATGCAGCTGCAGCAAAAACAAATGATGGGTCAGGATATTTCCGAAGCTGAGGTACAGCAGGCTCAACAAACTGTAGCACTTGTCCAGCAAAATGTGAAAATATCTAAGTTAATGGAAGCGGAACAGCGAATGAGCATGATTATTGCAGAACTAAATAAGGTAATCATGAAGCCACTTGAAGAGCTTTATGGACCACTTGGCTAATATAACTATAAATTTGAAAACCGCTTCTCTGTGCAGGAGCGGTTTTCGTCATGAACCTATGTTTATTCTTCTTTAAAATCTTCCACCAAGCTGCTGCTCGGCCATTTGAACGAGGCGCTTAGTAATTTCTCCACCAACTGAACCATTTGCTCTTGAAGATGTTTCTGGGCCAAGGTTTACACCGAATTCTGTTGCAATTTCGTACTTCATTTGCTCAATTGCCTGAGAAACTCCTGGTACTAATAGCTGATTTGAATTGTTGCTTCTTGCCATGTAAATCATCTCCTTTGGTGTAATTAAATGTTACAGTCATATTTTTAATTGGATAATTACTATTTATACATTGTTTATTTTGGTAATTTTTATAATGAATGAAGTTTTCGCAGGGATTGTTCTATTCCTTTTTATCCTTTCATAAAAGTGTAATAGGACAATTTTACTCTCGCGTAAGGGGGAAATATGATGATTTACAGGCTGTTAGCGTTAAATATTGATGGCACTCTTCTTCAATCAAATGGAAGACTTCATAAATCTACAAAAGAAGCGATTGACTATGTGCAGCAAAAAGGTATTTACGTCACGTTAGTAACGGCAAGAAGCTTTCCATCTGCGAAAAAAGTGGCAAAGGCATTAAAATTAGATTCATCAATTGTTGCACACAGTGGAGCTTATATTGCCAGTTCAAGGGATAAGCCCATTTTTGTCAGGCGAATTGCAGAGGATGTAACGTATGAAATTGTGAGGCTGCTTGAGGGGTTTTCCTGTCAGATTCGATTAGTGCATGAAAAATATTCGCTTGCCAATAAATCGAAGCTGAATCATAATATGTTGGCTAAGACCGTTTTTTCATCTGGTGATCCGATTTTTTATTCACAGCAATTTGTCGATTCCTTAAGCGAAACTATTCTTGATGACCCTGTCAATCCTCCAAAAATTGAAGTTTATTTTGAGGAAGAAACAGATTGCAAGGATGCCGCGGCAGCTATAAAAGGTATGTTTTCAGAAATTGATATTCTCCAGCTGAACCACCTCCGTATCGATATTATGCCGGCTGGAGTTTCTAAGCTTAATGGGTTGTTGTATTTAGGAGATCATTTAGATATTGCCCGCAGTGAAATGGTTGTAATTGGGGACGGCATCGATGATCTCGGTATGATTGAGGCTGCTGGGCTCGGTGTTGCCATGGGCAATGCGCCTATAGAAGTCAAAAAAGCGGCAGATTGGGTCACTCGTCCGAATAACCAGCACGGGGTTAGTTATATGGTAAAGGAGCATTTCAGAAAGCAACATCCGATTGAATTTTTAAAGAAAATGAATTTATTGAAATGATTATTTGAAGAAAAGTCGTTCTTATTGATCGACTTTTTTTCTTTTTTATTGTAAAAAAAATGAATCTTTGTCGGTTTCATGTAATCCGGTATATATTGACCTCGTATAACCATTTTTGTACACTTAAATAAGCTCAAAAGATGAGAAACATTATAACTGCCATCAAATCTATTTTGATGGTAGTTTCACTATATTGATAAAAAGGTGATTGCATTGCAAATTTTAGTTACAGGATTACAAGATGAGCGGTTTCAGCGTCCGCTTCAACTTATTGCGAATTTATTTTTTGAGGAATGCCAAGTGTCCATGAATTCTCATAGTGATATGGATTTAAAGATCGCTATTAATCTGCAAGTAAAAGAATCTATTTTTGTTAAGGCGGAACTTACAGATCAGGAGGGCATAGAGAAAACCGCAGCCTTTGAAACCGAGTTCATTGCATCTGGGACAGAGAAAGAGCGATATAAACAAATAAGGATTGCGATTTCCCATGTTTACCTAAAAGTTCTGCAGGATTGGACGGGGATTACCCAAAAGTGGGGGTTCCTAACCGGGATCCGGCCAACAAAGCTTCTGCACCGCCATATGCAGGAGAAAACTCCTAGGGCCGCGGCACATCAGCAACTTAAGGAGGATTACTTAATTACAGACGAAAAGATCCAGCTTATGCAGCAAATTGTTGACAGGCAGTTAGCTGTTGTTCCTGATCTTTACGAGCTTCAAAATGAGGTCAGCATTTATATCGGAATTCCATTCTGCCCAACTAAGTGTGCTTATTGTACCTTCCCAGCTTATGCCATTAATGGACGGCAAGGCTCTGTTGATTCATTCTTAGGAGGTCTTCACTATGAAATGAGGAAGGTTGGGGAATGGCTGAAAGAAAACAACGTGAAAATCACGACTGTTTACTACGGTGGAGGCACTCCGACAAGTATTACCGCTGAAGAGATGGATATGCTTTATGAAGAAATGTACACCTCCTTCCCTGATGTGGAAAAGATCCGTGAGATTACGGTTGAGGCTGGAAGACCAGACACGATAACACCTGAAAAGCTCGAGGTGTTGAAAAAGTGGAAAATAGATCGAATCAGCATTAATCCACAATCATATATCCAGGAAACATTAAAAGCGATTGGCAGACATCATACGGTGGAAGAAACAATCGATAAATTCCATTTGGCTCGTCACATGGGCATGAATAATATCAATATGGATTTAATTATCGGGCTCCCAGGTGAAGGGGTGCCGGAATTTTCACACACACTAAGTGAAACAGAAAAGCTCATGCCTGAATCATTAACTGTCCATACTCTATCTTTCAAACGTGCCTCCGAAATGACGAAAAATAAGGAAAAATACAAGGTAGCAGATCGAAAAGAAATTGAGAAGATGATGGACATGGCTGAGAATTGGACAAAAGAGCATAACTATACACCATATTATTTATATAGACAAAAAAACATCCTTGGAAATCTTGAGAATGTTGGCTACTCACTTCCTGGTCAGGACAGTATCTATAATATTATGATCATGGAAGAGAAGCAGACGATCATTGGTCTGGGTTGTGGCGCAGCTAGTAAATTTGTCCATCCGACCACAGGAAAGATCACACAATTTGCCAATCCGAAGGACCCAAAAACATACAATGAAAGCTTCGAGAAATACACAAATGAGAAGTTGAGATTATTAAGTGAATTATTTGATACACAAGAATCCCTTGCTTAAAAAAGCAAGGGGTTTTTAAATTTTAATATTTTTGATAATTCAGAAAAATAGAAGGGTTTTTCTAAATTAAATAGAATGTTTTAGGTACAAAAGATCATACACTTCTTTGAATGGATGTAAGCGCTTTTAATAAGGGGGAGATTTATTATGATGATGCAAACACCTTTAACAATGACGCAAATGATCAAGAGAGCGGAAAGGTTTTTTCCAAAGAAACAGGTTGTATCAAGAACAGCGAGCGGGATTCAGCGGTTTACATATAAGGATATTGCTGACCGTACAAGAAGGCTTGCTGAGAGTCTTCAAAAGCTTGGTGTAGAAAGAGGAGATAAAGTAGGGACTCTAGCCTGGAATCACCACCGCCATTTAGAGGCGTATTTTGCGATTCCATGCAGTGGGGCCGTTCTCCATACAATTAACATTCGCCTTTCTCCGCAGCATATTGTTTTTATTATTAATCATGCAGAAGATAAAGTTTTATTTATTGACTCAGATATCCTCCCATTGATTGAAGCAGTAAAGGACAAGTTGCCAACTGTGAAAGCATTTATCATCATGACAGATGATGAAGAGCTCCCTGAAACATCTCTATCTCCTGTTTACCATTATGAGAAGTTACTTGAAAAGGCTACGGGAGACTATGATTATCCAGATGATCTAGATGAAAATGATCCAGCAGGCATGTGCTATACATCCGCCACAACGGGGAATCCAAAAGGTGTCATTTATTCTCATCGCGGAATCGTCCTTCACAGTATGGCATTAGGAATGGCAGACAGTGCGGGGGTTAGTGAGAAAGATATTGCTATGCCGGTCGTTCCGATGTTCCATGTAAATGCATGGGGATTGCCGTTTGCTGCAGTTTGGTTTGGAACAAACTTAGTTATGCCTGGTCCGTATTTTACTCCAAAGCTTTTAGCTGAGCTCATTCAGGAGGAAAAAGTGACCATTACAGCAGGGGTTCCAACGATTTGGCTGGGACTATTAAAGGAGCTTGATGAAAACAAGTATGACATGAGTTCATTGCGCTCAGTCCTATGTGGCGGTTCAGCAGCACCGAAAGGGATGATCAAAGCCTTTGAACAGAAGCACAATATTCCTTTCATGCATGCCTATGGGATGACTGAAACGAGTCCATTAGTCGTAATTTCTACCTTAAAAAGCTACCAGGAAGAGCTTTCCTATGAGGAGCGTCTAGACTTGAAAGCGAAACAGGGCATACTCGTTCCAGGACTCGAAATGAAAATTGTTGGTAAGGATGGAGAGGCAGCCTGGGATGGGAAGGAAATGGGGGAGCTTGCTATTCGCGGACCGTGGATTGCCTCAGAATATTATAAGGACGAACGAACGTCTGAGGCGTTCCGTGATGGATGGCTCTACACAGGGGATGTGGTCACCATTGATGAAGAAGGCTTTATGAAAATTGTTGACCGAACGAAGGATTTGATTAAGAGCGGAGGAGAATGGATTTCCTCTGTTGATATTGAAAATGCCTTAATGGCACATGAGGCTGTTTTTGAGGCAGCGGTGGTAGCTGTACCGCACGAAGAATGGCAGGAGCGGCCAGTTGCCTGTGTTGTACTGAAAGAGGCCTATCAAGGAAAAACTGACAAACAAGAGCTATTGGAATTTTTAAAGCCGCAATTTGCCAAATGGTGGCTTCCAGATGAAATATTATTTTTGAAAGAAATTCCAAAAACCTCCGTTGGGAAGTTTCTGAAGATGGCACTAAGAGATCAGGTACAAAAAGATCTGACTGAGACAAATAAATAGGTAAAAAATGCGGCCGTAATTTTATTACGGTCGTTTCTCATTTTGGATATTAAAAAAGAACTAATATAAAAATATTATGAATAATCGTTCATTTTAGTTTTTAAATATAATTAAAGCCATTATAATTAGATTTAAACAATGAGGAGGGGTTATCTTGACTATAGACTTTGGAACTGAAACAGTAAATTTGACAATAAGTGGACGCGTGGCAACAATTGAGCTTAACAGACCAGATTCACTTAATGCGTTAAGTGTAGAAATGCTTAAGGATCTAGCAACGATATTAAATAAAGTTAATAGTCTTGATGAGGTTGATATTGTTGTTTTGACAGGAAAAGGAAGGGCTTTCTGTTCAGGAGGAGACATTAAAACGATGCTTTCATCAACTGATGATAGTGCATTTCCTTTAGTAATGGACAGCATTGGCACAGTCGTAAAAGAGCTTTATGGCATGTCAAAATTAACGATTAGTGCGATTTCGGGTGCGGCTGCAGGTCTTGGTCTTAGCCTTGCTTTAGCGACTGATTACATCATAGCTGAGAAGTCTAGTAAGCTGGCAATGAATTTTATAGGAATAGCTTTAATTCCTGATGGAGCAGCCCATTATTTCTTAGAAAAGCGACTTGGAGAAGATAAAGCAAAGCACCTGATTTGGGAAGGGAAGCCATTAGCTGCTGATGAGGCTTATAAGCTAGGTCTTATCCATGAGGTAACTGAAGAAGAGATAACCAATACTCTCGACAAAAAAATAAATACTTGGCTCAGAAGCCCAATAAAAGCCATGATTGAAACGAAAAAAATATTTGTTGAAAAAAATCTCCCAGAACTAAATAAGGTTCTCGAGCTTGAAAAAGCGGGCCAATATAAAATGAGGCAAACTGAAGATCACAAAGAGGGCATTGGGGCATTTATCGGAAAAAGAAAACCAGTATTTATTGGGAAATAATATAGGGGAAAGCAAAAAAGTTTCGCTTCTAGGGCTTTTTTGCTTTCGCTAAAAAATTCATTTAAGAATGAAATAAAATGAGTTTCCCAGAAGGAGTAGTGCAGCGATATGTTTTTTCATCGAAGCCTTTTTCCTTTAGTATTTGCTCACCTTTACCTTTTGCCTCTGTATCATCACCTGCTTGAAAGGCCTCATCTAAAAGCTTTTCTCCACTTTTTTCAAAAACAGTTAACTTATATGTTTTCATTAAAAATCCTCCTCGTTCCTAATACTATTATTTTTCCATAATTTTCAGATTTATGCAAAGCTTTGTTATTGAGATTAATAATGAAAAATTTTTTTACTATTTGAACCTTTTTTCCATTTAATTCGTATAAGTAGGAGGATAGGAGGATGATGAAATGGGATTAAAATTAGAACATGTAACAAAGCGCTTTGGGAATTTTACAGCTGTGGATGACCTCTCAATAACAATTCCCGAAAAAGAAATGTTTGGCTTTCTTGGAGCGAATGGAGCGGGAAAGACGACAACTTTTCGGATGATTCTAGGCTTGATTGATACAAGTGAAGGGAATATCACATGGGACGGAAAACCGATTGATTATTCTACTAGTCCGCTTGTCGGGTACCTGCCTGAGGAAAGAGGGCTATATCCGAAGCTAAAGGTTAAGGACCAAATTGTTTATTTAGCGAGATTAAGAGGTATGCACAAACAAGAAATATTGAAGGAGCTTGACTACTGGCTGAATCGGTTTAAAGTACCTGAATATGCAGATAAAAAAGTGGAGGAGCTTTCAAAGGGAAACCAGCAAAAAATCCAATTCATTACAGCTGTCATACATAAACCGAAATTATTAATTCTCGATGAACCCTTTAGCGGATTAGATCCAGTGAATGTGGAACTGCTTAAGGAAGCTGTTATTGAATTGAAGAATAAAGGCACTACGATTGTTTTCTCTTCCCATCGCATGGAGCATGTGGAGGAAATGTGTGAGCATTTATGCATCATGCATAGAGGGAAGCCCGTTGTAAAAGGTGCTCTAAAAGAAATCAAACGTTCATTCGGGAAAAAGAATTTAGTTATTCATGCTGACTTCAGCGTTGAGTATTTAAAGAATTATCCTGGAGTTTCAAGGGTTCGGCAAACGGCTGAAGGGATCCATTTGCAAATTGAAGGTGAAGACATTGCAGAGGGAGTCTTGAAAGAGATCGTTGGAAAAGGATTTATTCGAAAATTTGTCCTAGAAGAACCTTCATTAAATGATATTTTTATTGAGAAGGTAGGTGCTTCCTATGAGTAATTTCTGGATCATTCTTGGGCATACATACTTTTCCAAGCTCAAAACAAAATCCTTCATTATAACCACACTTATCACAATGCTAATTGTTGCTGGATTAACAAATATGACTAGAATTATAGACTTTTTCAATAAAGGGGAAGGGTCGGAAGAAAGGATAGCAGTCATAGACGAAACGGGATTACTTATCAATCCTTTAAAGGAACAAATGAAAGCGAACAACAGTGATATTCAACTGGAAGCCTTTAACGGCAGTGAAAAAGATGCGGAAAACGCAGTGAAGTTGGATGAATATAAAGGATTGCTCATCCTATCCAATAATCAAGAAGGATTACCGGAAGCGGCCTATAAAGCAAGAAGCATTGCTGATTCTTCACTTCCATCTGAACTTCAGCACTACTTGCAGCAGATCAAGACAGGGCTTGCTGCTTCAAAAATAAATTTATCACAGGAGCAATTAAGCAAGCTTTATGAGCCAGTTTCTTTTAGTAAATTCGCACTTGAAGAAAATGCAAAAACGGAAGAAGAATTAAATCAGGCAAGAGGGCTCGTCTATGTCCTGCTGTTTATCATTTATTTCGCTGTTATTTTATACGCGAATATGATTGCCATGGAGGTTGCTACAGAAAAGTCCTCACGTGTAATGGAAATTCTTATTTCTAGCGTAGCACCTGTTAAGCAAATGTTTGCAAAGATTATTGGAATTGCCTTGCTTAGTTTAACGCAAATGGGAATTATCCTAGCTGTTGGTATTTATTTTGTAAAGAGAAATATGGAAAGCATGCAAGGCGGTTTTTTCGAATTTTTCGGGTTTAGTGATATTCCGACTTCTACTATTATTTACGCTCTCGTATTCTTTTTACTAGGATACTTATTATATGCAACATTAGCTGCATTTCTTGGATCGCTTGTCAGTAGGATTGAAGATGTCCAACAAATGATTATGCCCATGACTTTGCTTGTTGTGGCAGGCTTTATGATATCCATGTTTGGACTAGGCCAGCCGGATACGTCTTTTATGACGATTGCCTCTTTTATTCCATTTTTCACGCCGATGCTTATGTTTATGCGTGTAGGAATGCTAACATTACCAGTGTGGGAGCCGTTATTAGGCATTGCGATATTAATCATCACGATTGTCATATTGGCCATATTTGGTGCCAAGGTATATAAAGGAGGAGTTCTCATGTACGGTAAATCAAACTCCTTTAAGGATATTAAAAAGGCCTTGCAGCTTACGAAAAACGAATAGATAGCAAAAGGCTCTGCACAAAGCAGAGCTTTTTGTTTATGCAAATACCATCTGCACCCAATAATAGAGAAGGAACAAAGTAACGATTGTTGATATTGGAATCACAATGATAGATACACTTAAATAGTCCTTCCACTTGATCTTAA
The DNA here is from genome assembly GCF_032341175.1 of Bacillus sp. DTU_2020_1000418_1_SI_GHA_SEK_038. Lineage (NCBI taxonomy): Bacteria > Bacillati > Bacillota > Bacilli > Caryophanales > Bacillaceae > Bacillus > Bacillus sp. DTU_2020_1000418_1_SI_GHA_SEK_038. Next base: position 1,442,506 of record NZ_CP135435.1, read on the forward strand.
TCTTGTATTTCCTCAATATATGCATCCAAATAAGGGAAGCAAGTGTCCCGATAGGCAGTAATAATGATCCCATATCGCTGCCGATGATATTTGCTAAATAAATTGTCTTTAATGTAATCGCATCAAGTCCCATTTCAGTTAGCGTTATAGTTCCGATCATTAATGCAGGATGGTTATTAAATATGTTGGAAAGGATGGAAACTAGACCGCCCATTATAAAGCTCGCTTGAAACAATCCTCTATTTACTATCGGCTCAAAAGTCTGTACGAGCAATTTTGTCAATCCTACATTATGAAGTCCGTAAATGATTACATACATGGAAAAAGCAAAGATGAGAATATGCCAAGGTGTTTTCTTTATGATATCTACAGGGTTTGTTCCTAAATGATACCATCTCCAAATCAGCAAGCTGAGCGATCCAAGCACGGCGACAAATTCAATTGGGATAGCAAAATAGGAAGCAACGAAGAGTAAGCAGCGCATCACGAAAACAAATAGTAACACCTTTAACATTAATTTTGTTCTTTTTCGTTTCGTTTCAACGGATAGTGATTTTTTTAGCGGATGAAAATGCTTGGAGAAAAAGACCTCATCAATTTCATCCTTGGTGGACGGCAACACTTTCGGTAACTTCTTCTTTACTACTAAAAACATAATCCAGGCCATAAATAACAATCCTAATGTCGCTGGAACAAACATCATGGCAGTATGCATATAAAGCGACATGTCAATTATTTTTAAAGCTATTAAATTGACAATATTACTAACACCAATTGGTGCACTAGAAGCAGTTGCAATTAGAGCTCCACTCAACAGATAGGGGATCATTTGTTGCGGTTTTAACCGAAGATTTCTTAGAAGGATGATTAATAACGGAGTGGTAATTAGGATGCTTCCATCATTGTTAAATAATAGAGTCATTAAAAAACACAGTAATTGAATATACCAATATAGACGGTAGCCTGAACCTTTTGATAAATTAGCAAGCCGGGCAGCTGCCCAGTGGAAAAACCCGAAGCTTTCTAATATGACAGCCATGACAATGGTTGCCATAATCGTAATCGAGGCGCCGCCAATTTTATCTATAATATCAAGAATGTTTGCCTTAGTTACAATCCCGGTCAGTAATATAATTAGGGCTCCAACAGAAGCTGGCCATGCTTCATTTAACCCTTTAGGTCTCCAAAAAATGACTAGCATTGTGACAATAAAAACAATTATAGTCATTCCAATCTCGAAAGTCATGTCACTTCTCTCCCTAAAGTCTATTAGGACAAATGTCTTTGCGTGTCCTATTTGCTATATTTATATTCATTCCAATGAAGCAGGAAATGGACAAACATCCATTTTAAACAAAAAGTATGTTTGTCCTTATAAGTAAAATGCCTACTAGAGATAGTAGTCTATGTACTAAAATCTATTTAATAGTGGAGAAATTAAATCAAACAATAGTCTATTTGCTTATTATAAAATTTCGGCCTATAAGAACGTGCATTCGTATTTGAAATAGGGTAAAATTAGGGGAAAAAGATCGAGAGGTTTTCACATGAAAAAGGTGACATTTATCCATGCTGCAGATTTGCATTTGGATAGCCCGATGGTCGGGTTAATGAACTTGCCCCAGAAAATATTTAGCAGACTTCAAGACAGCACCTTTGATGCTTTAAAGACAGTTGTTGACAATGCTTTAATTCATCAAGTGGATTTTGTCATTATTGCAGGTGATTTATTTGATGGAGAGAATCGCAGTATTCGTGCCCAGATAAAATTTCGTAAAGAAATGGAGCGCCTAGCAGAAAAAAATATCCCTATCTATGTTGTTCATGGAAATCATGATCATTTGGATGGAAACTGGACACATCTAAATATGCCGAATAATGTTCATGTTTTCTCACATGAGGTAGAGGCATTAAGATTTGTAAAGGATGAAGTATCTGTTCATCTTTATGGATTCAGTTACCCAAGAAGGCATGTGTACGATAGAATGATTAGTCATTATAAAAAGAAACAGGGAGCGGATTTTCATATTGGGATCCTCCATGGGCATTTGGAAGGAAATAACGAACACGATAAATATGCTCCCTTTTCTCTCAAGGATTTACTCCATAAGGACTTTGACTATTGGGCTCTTGGCCATATTCATAAACGCCAAACCCTCCATACATATCCGCCAGTTATTTACTCGGGAAATATTCAAGGCAGGAACCGGAAGGAGACAGGGTGGAAGGGATGTTATTTAGTTCAATTGACAGAGACTGAGGCTGAGCTGCAGTTTATCGAAACTTCAGCAGTCCTTTGGGAGGAAGTGAATGTTGATGTCTCAAAGGCTTCATCATTTCAAGTGATATATGATATTTGCAAAAGTCTGATTCAGGAAATAAGGCTAGAAAATAAAGGAATCATTGTGTCGATGACCTTAGATTTTGTCAATCTGCCAGAACAGGATATGAAGAGTATCACGGAAGGAGACTTATTAGATGCTTTGCAGGAGGATGAAGGGGAGGAAGAAGCGTTTGTTTGGATTTCTAGTCTAACAATTAACGAAAAAATCGATTGGAATCGTGAGCATTTGGCAAAGGAATCAGAGTTTTACGCGGAGCTTTTCATGACTGCAGAACAGTATGACGTCTTAGATAGCAGTATTTCCACATTATATAATCATCCGGATGCTAGAAGACTTCTAAAACAAATATCAGAGGAGGAGAAAAGGGAGATTGCCAAAGAGGCTGAGAGACTATTAGTTAATTTATTGTATAAGCATTAGGAGGTGATAGTATGAAGATTAAGGATATCCATATTTATGGGTTTGGGAAATTTTCAGATATGAAAATGACAAATTTGCATGAGTTTCAGGTTCTATTCGGAGAAAATGAGGCTGGCAAGTCAACAATTATGTCATTTATTCATAGTCTTTTATTTGGATTTCCAACGAGGCTTCAATCAGAGCCTAGATATGAACCGAAAGAGGGCGCTAAATACGGTGGGAGAATGACGGTTGACTTCGCCGAAAAAGGGATCGTAGTCATAGAAAGGGTTATAGGAAAAGCCTCGGGTAATGTAATTGTGATGCTTGAGGATGGTACAAAAGGAGGAGAAGAACTCCTTAGGGACCTTCTCCATCGTGTTGATAAAACCTTATTTCAATCGATTTTTTCATTTAATATTCATGGTATTCAAAATGTACATAGGATGAAGGGGGAGGATCTTGGAAAATACTTATTCTCAGCTGGGGCTTTAGGAACAGATCAGCTTATTCGTACTGAAAACACACTGCAAAAGGAAATGGATAGCCGCTTTAAACCAAATGGCAAAAAACCATACTTAAATGAAAAGCTAAAAGAGCTAAAGCATCTGCGCAATGAATTAAAAAAGGCTGAACAGCAAAATGAGCAATACTGGAAGCTGCAGAGTGAAAAAGACCGTTTAGAAATAGATCTGACAGAAACACAAGCTGAATTAGCCCAGCTGCATTCGTTGAAACTAAAATTAGAAGCCTGGAGACAGATTCAGCCGCTCAAGCTAGAGGAAGTATCAATAATCGAAGAATTAAACAACTATATGGATATTCCATTTCCTATCGATGGTCTTTCAAAATTAGATCGACTTGAAGAACTGATGAAGCCTTTGGAAGGGCAAATATCCAGCCATACTAATCGTCTGAAAATTTTAGAAGATGAAATTAAAAATAACGCACCTGATTTCAATATGCTGGGTGAGGAACAGAAAATAAATTCAGCTGTTGAAAGCCTGTCATTATATGAAAGGCTTGAACAGGAAGAAAAGGAACTGCAAGACAGATGTACACAGCTAAGGGAAGAGGAATTAAGTTTAAGAGAAAAGCTTCATTTGACTATAGAAGATGAAGAGTTATTCTCCATTAATACAAGTGTCTTTATGAAGGAAAAAGTCAAAAGCGGCCAGGAAAAATATCGGCGGCTGGACTTGAAAAAGCATGAACTTGATGAAAGATTTAATAGTGAAAAGCAATTGCTTGAGGAAATCGAAGATAAAATAAAGAATAATGAAAAACAGCTTCAGTCTGAAACAGAAAGAAAAGCTCTTAAAGACAAGATGCGGAGAAAAAGAGTTCAAGAAAGGACTCAATTCATAATATTTTCGATACTTTTTTCCGTCTTGATTGCTTGGGGGATATTAGAATCAAAATTACCAATGATTTTGCTTGGTGCCTTTGGAATTATTTTTTCAATTTATTTATTTAATAAGAAATCGGCTAATGCGGACAATGTCTTTGGTAGAGATAAGAATCTTTTGGAACAGCTGACTCATTTCAAAATCCAATGGACAGAAAGAAATGCCCAATATGAAAGGGTATTAATGGATTATGAAACTTGGGAAAATGAAATGGTTAAGGCTGAAAGGGAAATAATCGAACTTGGAGAAGGCCTTTTATTACCTGGAGAAATTGCTCTTGCTTATTTATCTGAGGCCTTTGAGCTAATAGAACAGCTAAAAAAGCTTTATCGTGAAAAGAAAAAGGCTATTGATAGGCAACATTTAGTTACGGGAAAAAAGAATGATATAGTTGAGGCTATTGAGCATCTAAGTAATGAATTCTTAGGTATGTCTTATTCCAGTATTCAAGAAAGGGCTTATACGTTAAGAAATCGCTTAAAGGAAGAAATGGAAAAGAATTTGGCTCATGAAGGAAGAAAGGCAAAGCTAATTGAGCTAAAGGAAGAAAGGCAGAAATATCAGCTCCAATGGGATCATTTTAATCGGTCAAAGGGAGAGCTATATCAGCAGGCATTTGTATCAGATGAAAAGTCTTTCCGGGAAGCTGGTAAAATGGATGAAAGAAAACGGATGCTTGAGGAACAATTGCTTCATTTGCAGAGGCAGTTAAAGATTGCCACGTTAAATGAACAGGAAATGGAATTGTTTCAGGAAATTGCCGATTTAGATGAGCGATTATATAGCTATGCAACACAGCATAAAATGCTAGAAGAAAAAATACCTTTATTGCAAAGCGACATGGCTAAGGTAAAATATGAAATCCAATTGTTAGAAGAAGGCGGTACTCATGCTGAGTTACTGCATCTCTATAAACAAAAGCATTCAGAATTAGACATGGGGGCACGTGAATGGGTGAAGTTTGCGGCGGCAAAGGATATGTTAAATCATACGATTGAACGCTTTAAAAACGAGCGGCTTCCAAGAATGCTGGAAAAGGCAGAGGAGTACTTGGAATATTTAACAGATGGTAAATATATAAAAATATTTCCAAAACAAGAGGGAAGCGGATTTCTTTTACAGAGGAAGGATCAGCAATTATTTGAAGCCAATGAGCTAAGCCAGGCGACAGCTGAACAGGTTTACGTGTCATTAAGGCTGGCTTTAGCTGTGACCATTTATGGAAAGTTCCCTTTTCCGATTATTATTGATGACAGCTTCGTCAATTTTGACCAACACCGAACAAGGAAAGTTATTCATTTGCTTAAGAGATTAAAAGGACGGCAGGTTCTGTTTTTTACTTGCCATCAGCATTTATTGACCTATTTCTTAGACGATCAGGTCGTTGAAGTAGGTAAAGAGATGAGAACGCCACTAAATTAAAGGGAATCAATGGGTTCTCTATTGATTTCTGTTAGACATTTATTGTCTATGATATACTATTTTAATAGAAAGAAAGGAGCATCGGACCACCTATGCCAAAAGGAATTGTTTATTATGATGTTGGTGAACATATCGAACTTTTTTTACTGATAAAAAATGCAACAAAAGGAATTGCGAGTAATGGAAAACCTTTTTTAACCCTTATTTTTCAAGATCAGAGCGGAGAAATAGAAGCTAAGCTTTGGGATGTGTCTGACGGTGATGAAAAGATCTATGTACCGGAAACGATTGTTAAAGTTTCAGGAGATATACTAAACTATCGGGGGCGCAATCAGCTCAGAATTAAACAAATACGCCCAGCATCCGCAAGTGATTCTGTTAAACTGGCTGATTTTCTTGAAACAGCTCCATTAAGTACGGATGAAATGATTAGTAAAATTACTCAATACATTTTTGAAATGCAAAATCCAAATCTGCAGAGAATTACGCGTCATTTATTAAAAAAGCACCAGCAGGCATTTTTGGAATATCCGGCAGCAACGAAAAATCATCATGAATTTGTTTCAGGTCTAGCCTATCATGTAGTTTCTATGCTTGATTTGGCAAAGGCAATAGCAGGCCTTTATCCTAGTCTGGATAAAGATCTCTTATATTCAGGAATTATTCTTCATGACTTAGGGAAGGTCATTGAGCTATCAGGTCCAATTTCTACCGTTTATACGATAGAAGGCAATTTACTTGGCCACATAACGATTATGGTCACTGAAATTGGCAAAGCAGCTGATGAGCTATCAATAACAGGAGAGGAAGTACTCATTCTGCAGCATTTGGTCCTTTCTCATCACGGGAAGGCAGAATGGGGAAGCCCGAAACCTCCGCTCATAAAAGAGGCAGAAATTCTGCATTATATTGACAATCTAGATGCAAAAATGAACATGCTCGACCGTGCTTTAGAACGGGTAAAACCAGGTGAATTTACTGAAAGAGTTTTTGCACTTGATAATAGATCATTCTATAAGCCTGTTTTCCATAAATAATAAAAAAATCGTCCTTCCCATTTGGCAGGACGATTTTTTACTGTTCATTCATAATTCTATTATTAAAGACATAAATATTTTATAAGAGAGTGGGACAACCATTCAATAAAAAAGCGTAAGCGCCTTCGGAACAATCAAAGGACAATTGTTCCTGCGATGATTATCGCTGAAGCTAGACAAATAGAAGGGTGTTGATTGTCATGATCATTCCATTTTGGGTATATTTTATTGCCGTTGGAATTCTCCTTAGTGCCTATATGGCGATTAAGGCAGGAAGAGAAGAACGAAAGGCAGAAAATGAAAGCATTGAGCTTGAAGGCAGGGTTTATATTGAGAGGATTGAAAAGGAAAGAGAGAAAAGAAGAACTAGTCAGCAGTCATTAGGTTAGACAGGCACAAAAAAGTATAGACCCCTTACAGTGCATATAGTTATTTACTATACATGCTGTTTGGGGTCAATATTTGTTAATTATTGCTGAGCAGCTTCAGAATTTTCTAAAATGTTCTTTAAATCCTTATCGTTTACCTTCACGTTTGCATCCTTCAATTCACGTTCCATTGCTTTCTGAATTTTATCCGCATCAAGCTGAGAAACCTTTATTTCATATTCCATTTTCTCTTTCATTTCATCAAAAGATTTTTTATCTTTTTTCTCTGTTACTTGGATAATATGGTATCCATGCTGTGATTTTACAGGTGCACTAATTTCATTAACTTCTAACGCATATGATGCATTTTCAAATTCCGGAACCATTCTTCCCGGTCCAAACCACCCAAGATCTCCGCCATTTGCTGCTGAGCCAGTGTCTGTAGAATATTCCTTCGCTAAATCCTCAAACTTAGCACCTTCATCAAGCTTTTTCTTTACTTCATTAGCTGTTTTCTCATCTTCTACAAGAATATGTCTAGCCTTAATTTGAGGCTTGTAATTTTCGTAGTATTCCTTTACTTCCTCTTCAGTCACCTTAATATCTTTAATTGCCGCCTTTTCCTGCATTAAGCCAGTTCTAAAGGTGTCCTTTAGCTCATCTTCATCTTTATAGCCATATTGAAGAAGGGCCATTTCGAAATTGGGACCGAGCTGCTCTTTAAGCTCGTCAATTTTTTCATTTAGTTCCTCATCAGATACATTGTAATTTTTTGATAGGACCTTTTCATAGACAAGTTCACGAAGAACTGCCTCGCCAGTTTTTTCTTTCATTGCGTCATAAAGCTCGTCCTTTGTAATGTCACCAGCTTTTGTTTGCACTACTACATCTGAATCACTCGCATTATTATTACCATTGCAAGCAGTTAAGCCTAAGACCCCAGCTGTTAATGTGAGGGAAATAATCCATTTCTTCATGTTAGACACTCCTAGGAAAATTTATTTCAATTACTAATTTCATAAAACCTACTATACCACAAATGAATTGTAGAACAAAAACAATAACCTATGGAAGTTAAAAAATTCATTTGGATTTTCTCACCTGTCTAGGTAGCTGTCTATCCCTAATTTAGGTGAAGTCATATACTACAAAGACACTTTTTCAAAGCACTAAAGATTTAACCCAATTATTTTCGGATTATGATGACAAGTGCCTAATCGAATAAGGTGTTCGTTGAATAGTATATTTTAGCAACATGAAAGGAGGGTGTCTCATGGGTGCTGGTTTCGGTGGTGGATTTGCACTAATAGTAGTGCTTTTCATCTTATTAATAATTGTTGGCGCTTCTTGGTTCTAAGATAACTGTTTTGCTTGCGGGAAAGGAGGATGCAATATGTCAAAAGGAGCTGGACACGGATTCGGAGGCGGATTTGCCTTAATCGTTGTTTTATTTATCCTATTAATCATCATTGGAGCATCTTGGCTTTAATGAATGACATAAAGAATCATCCATCCTAAAATGAAAAACCGGCGGGGAGTATATTCCCGCCGGTTTTCTGCATCATTTAAGCATAAAGAATCTCTACAAATGATGATATGAGAAGAATTGTAATTAAAATATTAATCGTTCTAAACACTGTAGGCTGTCGCTCCTCAGGGATTTCCTTCTGGAGACAAAGCGAGTTGGTCATTTTGTTAATATTAAATAGGATAAAGACGGCAAAAATAATAAAAAAAATGGAGATCACCGAAGATTCCCTCCTTTACATTTATGAAGAAAAAAGGTAGGGTCTGGGCTATTCGCGTAAATAGCATTTCAGACAGCCTAAATCCGATTGTATGTTATTTACAATAACAAAAAATCCGGAAAAAAGATAGTCTTTAAGACTAGTGAAAACTTGGTTTTATCAAATTCCTGAAAAAGGCATCCATTATCGGATACCTTTTTATCTATTACACAATTTTGTTATCATTTTTTGTGCAGCAATATTTCAATTCCATCATCATTCTCTTCAATATATGAACAATTCGGTGCGAAAAGCACATTCTTTACACAAATAAAATCGGAGAGACATAGTCCAACATGATAAGCTAGAATGATGGTAAAATAATGTAAATAATGAGGGTACATATAACAAGCAAAAATCAAAATACTATTAATTACGATAAAAGGTGCAAAAAGCGCAAAAATAAATTGCCATTTTGAAATCGGTTCAAAAACCTTTATTTGAATGAAAGGTAAAAAGCCATATTTTAATGATAATTCCTTTTTTACTTTATTTACGTGGTGTGCTAATGGTAAAAAGTGAAAAAGTTTATGAAGCGGGTAAATAAGCAAGAGACCAAGAATTAATAAGTAAAAATAATTGTCATGGTATGAATGTGCCTTAAATAAAAACTGCGCAGGCACATATACAAAAATAAATGTCAGTAACATAGTTAATGAAGACAAAATGAAAAGTCTTTGTGAGCCATACTGTCTAGAAAAGTTAATCGTCTTCCATGAATTCATGGTATCATACCTCCATAAGGAGAAAATAGTTCTTGAAGGAATATTGAAATTAAAATAGAAATCTTTGCAGGAAAAGATTCTTCTAAAATCTTTTTCTTCAAACTTACTAAGATACTTTACGCTTAATGTTTAAAAAAATCAATAGGAAAAAAACATGGATTTTGTCGAATTGTGGTACGGTTTATGTTTAAATAATAGATGATTAAAAACTAGAGGCAGTTGGTCTAGACTGCGTGCGATAGCGGTATAAAACACAGTCAGGGGGAATAGGGAAGTAATGGATATAAATGAGGTAATGAAAAGAATGAATAAGTTAGAATATCACCAGAAGCTTTTATTAAAGGTAATTGAAAATAGAAATTTGGAATTTTTTAAATTAATTGTTGAAAAGTCGTTAACTGAAAGGGAAGTTAAAGATTTCTTCAGACTTTGTGAAGAATTGAGCATGGAATTAGAAGAACAAAAAGCGGAAGGGTTTGTCTACTTTCATCCGCTTTACAATAAATTTAAATATGGCTTACATAAGAATCTTGAACCTAAGGAAGTTGTCCAAGCATGTTTAGCACAAGGTTTATTTTCTTCTCTGATGTCCGAATTTGTGAAATATCCTTAAAGATTATACTGATTCCTGAAGAGTGCTTTCATTTTTCAGCAGCTTTCCATCTTCCTCTATGAAATCATTTTCAATATTATTAAATGATTTTTCAAAAATCTCCATAAAGTCCTCTCCATATATATTTCTCACTATAGCCATAATTTCAATGATTTCTGGAAACTTTCCATAAAGCTCTCTTAAAGGTCTTGCTCCTGAGAACACTGCATATTGATCTGGGTCGTATGTCTCCATTAATTGCAATAAAACATTTTCGCCTTCTTCAGTAATCTGGATATACGTATTTCTTTTGTCGCTTTCCTTTTTTGAAAATTTTAGTAAACCGCGCTCTTCAAGCTTTTTGGAGAAGTTAAATGCTGTTGATACATGCATTACCCCAAACTTAGCCACATCAGAAATAGATGCCCCTTTTAAGTGATAGGCAATCCATAATATATGGTGCTCATTGATGTTTAAATCAAAGGGCTTAATCCATTGCTGCCAATCTTTTTCGATGGATTTCCATAAGGCTTTACTAAGTTGAGCAACTCTTTGGCTGAAAATCATCGCTTCCTTCATTGAATACATTTTTTCTGTCATAAAACTATTCACCTACTTTTCTAGTTCTCTATATTCATTATGCCAATAAAGTAAAAATTAATAAAGAAAAAAATTTACTAAATTTTTAGAAATTACTTCTTATAGCTATTTTTCTTCAAGGTAATGAAACAACTAATGATTTCTTGAAAAAATTTTTTCGAAACTAAGGACAAACTTAAAAAATGAAGGTTGGGCAATGTCACTTTATTAATATATTTATTTTCGGCTTAAAATGAAAAAATCCTTCTTTTTATTAAAATAAAAAAGGATTTTTTTTGAAATGATTATTTTTTATAATTTTTGAGATCTAAACTATTTTCTAGATCTGAAATAGCCTCTTCAATCACATGAATTTCCTTATGAAGGATTTGCTGGTTGGATTGGATATCTCGCTTCCATTCATCAACCATCGTTATCACATCTGATGAAAATTCAGCAATGATGACTTTACCTTCTTTACTGGCTCTTACAGCCGTATCCTTTAAATCAATGATCTGACTTTTCAGTTCAGCCATTTGTTTCTGTATATTTTTTACATTTTCTATTAAATTTTGTCTCGTTTCTTTTCCGGAATTTGGTGCTGTTAATAAAGTACTAATTCCTGAAGCAGAACCGCCAATAAAAAAACCGATAAGTAATGATTTTGCTTTCATTTTATCACCTCATAGAATTGCTTATTCCCCTGTTTTTTCGGACACTTCGACTCACTTTCCCATTAATACCAATTTTACTACGGATTTAAACATATCGACAAAGAATAATGAAAGCCATTTTTATTTTAGTATGAACCAATCATTACTTCCTTTTACATACGAGCAGGGATTGTAGCATAAAGATAAAGAAAAGAGATTATATGCTTGCTATAAGAAAGTGAGGGGGTCCGCATGTCAGGGATAACAACAGGATTTATTACAATTGGGGCCGTTCTGATTACCGGTGGCGTATATTTCATGCTAGCTATGAGAAAGCCAGGTTTTTACCCGCCTAAATATATATTGAAAAAAAGAGCAGCTGCTTTAGGAGCCGGAGGGATTGTTTTAATGTTACTGGGTGCCTTTATGTATAGTTTGCAATAAAGTAAAAACCCGCTTATTATGAAGTGACCCCAAAAAGTTAGACACGGTTATTTCATCAGGCAGCTTGAGTAAAATGAGTTCGGTATTGCACCGGACTCATTTTTAATTTTGCCTTCATCCGTTTCGTATTATAGTAATTGATATATTTTTCTAATTCTAATTTAAAATGTTCTACACTTTCAAATTCCTTTAAGTAGAGGAATTCCGACTTCATAATACCAAAGAAGTTCTCCATCACCGAGTTGTCATAACAGTTTCCTTTACGAGACATACTTTGTACAATGCCCCTGGACTCAAGCGCATGCCGATATTTCTTCATTTGATAATGCCAGCCTTGATCTGAATGCATCAGTAGCTGGTGGTCCTCTGGCAAGCGCACTAAAGCTTTCTCCAACATATCTGAAACTAGTGAATACGTTGGTCTAGAACCAATTGTATATGTAATTATTTCTCCATTAAACAAGTCTAAAACAGGCGATAAATAGAGTTTTTCACCAAATAATTTAAATTCCGTAATGTCTGTTACCCATTTTTCATTTGGGGCATCTGCGGTAAAATTGCGGTCTAATATATTAGGCGCAATTTTACCAACCGTACCTTTATATGATTTATATTTTTTCATTCGCACTAAGCACTTTAAACCTAACTCTTTCATGATACGTTGAACCTTCTTATGATTCACTTTTTGCCCACGGTTCACTAGCTCATCACGAATACGACGGTACCCATAACGACCTTCGTGTTCTTCATAAATCGCTTTGATTTCCACTTTCAAATCGGCATCTGGATCTGGTTGACCCATTCGCTTCACTAGATCATAATACGTGCTGCGTGGAATACCAGCGAGTTCCACGAGTGCTTTCACCGGATATTTATGCCTTAATTCATAGATTACTTGCGCTTTGTCTTGTTTGGTGATTTTTCCTTGTTTTGAACTAAGGCATTCAACTTTTTTAAATACTCGTTTTCCATTTCCAGTTGTTTAATACGTGCTTCAAGTGCTTCAGTAGAGCCTTTGACCGGTTCTGGTTTAGGTTGTTGATTGGATTCCTTTTTCATGGATAAACGCCCCTTTTTCTTTGATTGAAGGGCATCAAATCCTTGTGTTTCAAATAGTTTTCTCCAAGCAATAATTGTTGAAGGGGCAGGAATCCTAAATATCGCTGCCGTTTCATTTAAGGACGTACCATGTTCAATCATGTAATTTAATACGTCTAGTTTAAACTGTTGTGTGTAATTTTTACAAGGCTTAATAAAAGCTTCAACACCATTATATTCGTATTGTTTGACCCATTTTAGGATTGCTTTATGATCGGTCCCTAAAGATTTAGCTATTTCAGATGAACTCTCACTTCCATTTAAATAGCGTTGAACTGCTTTTAATTTATCTTCTGTAGTAAATTTGGCCATAGAAAAACTGCACCTCCAATTGTTAGATGGTGTCTAACAATTGGGGTGCAGTTCATTAATGAAGCGGGTTTTTGTTTCACGTTATTAATCAATAAGCTTACCATCTGCGCCATTATTTTGTAACAACGACTGTTGAATCATTTAGTTTTGTTCTCTTCACAATTGAAAGCGCCACTGGATATAGAACAACCATTACGATCGTATTAACTGCAGCTGTTGGCAAAACAACTGCTGCGAATAAAGCAGTGAATGGTCCAGGCAAACCGACGATAAATAAAGCTGACGATAAGAATACAATCCCAGATACAATCGTACACACCGCTGTAAGAATGGCAGCACTAACAATGGACTTTTGGAATTTCTTTAAAGCTAAGAATAATCCTAAGAATACAAATGCAGTAATCGGTTTATCAATGATATTTGGAATTAGGCCACCAGGGAATGTAGTTGTTAAACCAGCTATAATTCCTGTTACTAAACTAAGAAGCAACACACTCTTTTTATTTGGAAAAAGAATAATTCCAATAAACATCATTGTTAACATCATATCTGGCTTCATTCCAAAAAAGAATCCCGGAACAACTGCATGCAATACTGTCCCCATCCCAACTAAAAGGGCTAGGGCTACAAGATTTTTCGTATTCATTTCTCATCTTCTCCTCTGCTATACTAAGCTATTAATATTTGTTTCTTCTGCAGTGCACTCGTTGCCTGCAGCAAGAAACTTGCACTTATTATACCATACATTGATTTATATTAAAGAGTAATTTTTCAGTTAATAATTATTTTTAAATGTTTTCATAAACTTCGCAAGCTGCTCAACATGTTCAACTGGGATAGCGTTATAAATCGACGCACGGCAGCCTCCAACAGAACGGTGTCCGTTCAAGCCAATGAAGCCAGCTTCTTTAGCTTGCAGGAGGAAACTTTTTGAAGCTTCCTCATCTTTTAAATTAAAGGTAACATTCATCTTGGATCTGCAGTCTCTCTCAGCGTGTCCAATATAGAATCCTTCACTTTCGTCTATACAATCGTAAAGGATTTTCGCTTTCTCTTCGTTTCTCTTCTCGATGACTGGCAATCCGCCCTCTTGCTGGACCCACTCAAGGACAAGCTTTAACAAATAGATGGCTAAGGTTGGAGGTGTGTTGTAAAGAGAATTATTTTTTGCGAAAGTATTGTAATTAAGCATGGTTGGCAGTGAACTATTTGAATGGGAGAGGAGTTCTTTATTCATAATCACAACTGTAACTCCGGATGGTCCCATGTTTTTTTGTGCCCCGGCATATATAAGATCGAAATCCTCAATATTGATTGCTTTACTTAAAATATCACTAGACATATCAGCAATTAAAGGAACTTCCTTATTGGAAGGAAATTGACTCCACTGAGTGCCATAAATCGTATTATTGCTTGTAATATGAAGATAAGCTGCTTCCTTTGAAAGCTCAATGTCATGACCAGTAGGTATGAAACGATAATTTTCATTCTTACTTGAGGCAGCCACATGAGTTTGCCCAATTTTTTCGGCTTCCTGTAATGCTTTGTCAGCAAAAACACCAGTTAAAACATAATTTCCTACCTTTCCTTCTGTAATCAAATTCATTGGAACCATTGAAAATTGCAGACTTGCTCCGCCTTGAAGGAACAGAACTTCAAAACTGTCTGGAATCGATAGGATGCTTCTTAATAAATCTTGTGCTTTTTGATGAATCGCTTCATATTCTTTGCTTCTGTGACTTAATTCCATAACAGCCATGCCACTGCCGTTATAATTAAGCCAATTCTTCTCTGCTTCTTGTAAAACTGATATCGGTAGAGCAGCTGGTCCCGCATTAAAATTAAATGCCCTTTTCATAGTAGTCCCTCCAAAAAGAATAAGTTAAGTCGACAATTTGCCTTAACGCTGTAATGAGTTAAAAAGATAATCTTATGGTAACAAAAAAAAATCATTTGTACAGAAGGAATTAGGAACTTTCCGAAAAAAATATAAAAATGTGACAGTTGAAAAAATATAAAAAGGGCCTTCCAAAATGTTGGAAGAGACCCTTTAAGTTCGTGGATAATTATACTCTTTTTTATTTCGTTCCGATTCTACTATTAATTCCTTTTGCTATTTCTTGTAAAGCCTCTGGGCTATATTCAGAATTATGTGTTTTCCAGACAGCGCCAAAGCCATCTCCTTTGCCATAACGTGGGATTAGGTGCATATGGAAATGGAATACTTCCTGCCCAGCGTCCTTGCCGTTATTCTGCAAAATATTCATACCTAAAGGTTCGCAATCCTCTTTAATTGCATTTGCAATTTGCGGAACTGCTTCAAAAAGCGTTCTCGCTGTTTCAGCATTCATATCAAAAATATTTTCATTATGTATTTTTGGTATTACTAATGTATGCCCTTTTGTTACCTGGCTAATATCAAGAAAGGCTAATACATGCTCATTTTCAAACACCTTTGCTGAGGGAATCTCTCCATTCACAATTTTGCAGAAAATACAATTGCTCACTTAAAAACACTCCTTCTCCCATGATTATTCATATTTTACCTATAATACCATAATTAATAAACGGATAAAAGGCAGGATCCGCTAAGGGATCCCGCCTTCATGAAGGGGATTGCTTCTATTAAATACGTTTCTAATTCAGGTCATTCCCTTTGATAAACACCTCATTTATTGAATGATTGTGTTTACTTTTAGAGAGATGCGATCATTGTTCAAGCTGACCATCCCCAATTCTTTATAAGTTTTTGCTAAAACGTATAAAGCTGGATATTGTCTTTAACAAACACCTCATTTTTTAAGTGTAGTGTTGTTATTCGCTTTGATCTTCTTGGTTAATTAGAACATTGCCCAATGTAACCATCCCCTTATTTTTAAACGTTTGAAGCTTAGCCTATATTGAAATGTTCATTGTCTGCGACAGACACCTCATTTCAAAATTTGATAATTCTTTAAGTTATCAAATAGCTTGTTTCCCCTTCATAAATTAGAATACCCGCATGGGATTTTCATATACATGTTTTAGAAAAGATTTTTTAATAAAATGGATGAGCAAATTGGACAATTGGAGCAAGTGTTTTTTACAATGGGGATAGTAAATAGGGAAGGACGTTTTTAACATGGCTCTTTTGCAAATTGAAAATGTGACGGGCGGATACACGAAAAATCCCGTGTTAAAAGATATATCTTTTGAGGTATATGAAAAAGAACTTGTTGGTTTAATTGGTTTAAATGGTGCCGGAAAAAGTACAACGATTAAGCATGTGATCGGGTTAATGGAGCCGCATAGCGGATCAATCACAATAAATGGAAATAGATTTCATCAAGATAAGGAAGCATACCGAAAGCAGTTTACCTTTGTGCCAGAAACACCGATATTATATGATGAATTGACTTTAGAAGAACATCTGAAAATAACAGCGATGGCCTATGGGTTGAAACGCGAGGATTATATGGAAAGGGCGGACAAGCTTCTTAAGGAATTCCGCATGGAAAAAAGGCTTAAGTGGTTTCCTGCTCACTTTTCAAAAGGAATGAAACAAAAGGTGATGATCATGTGTGCTTTTTTAGTTCAGCCGGACCTTTATATTGTCGATGAACCTTTTGTCGGGCTTGATCCGCTTGGTATTCAATCCCTTCTTGATTTAATGAAGAAAATGAAAGAAAACGGTGCGGGAATATTAATGTCCACTCATATTTTGGCAACTGCGGAAAGATATTGTGACCGCTTTGTCATATTACATGAGGGAAAGATTCGGGCAAAAGGTACATTAAATGAACTAAGGGAGCAGTTCTCTATGCCGGAAGCTACATTAGATGATATTTATATTGCGCTTACAAAGGAAGAAAATTATGTTTGATGAGAAAAAGCTGTGGAGAGAGCGGTTCAATCAAAGAATGAAGGAGTTTTCTCGTTATTCACGATATATACTTAATGGTCACATAGTTATTGTCTTGATTTTTTTACTTGGAACGGCGGCTTATTATTACCAGGAGTGGTTAAAAACAATTCCTGAGCAATTTCCGGCAGCGGCCATTATGGCTGTTGTGATTGGATTACTGTTAACTTACAGTCCGATTAGTACATTTCTATCTGAGGCAGACAAAATATTTCTGCTTCCGTTAGAAAGCAAGCTCTCACGCTATTTCTTCCGCTCAATCACAGTGAGCTATGCCGTACATGCATATCTTATTTTTCTTGGTCTTGGTGTTTTTATACCAATGTACGCAAGGGTGAATGACGGGAACTTTGATAAGTTTATGCCTTTTTTATTCGTGATTTTAATAATAAAAGTGCTGAATGTCATTATCCGCTGGAAGGTTCAGTATTTTGTTGAAACAAAAGTTCATATCATTGACTCGTTTGTAAGATATGCGATCAATACGGTTTTCCTTTTCTTTCTCTTTTCGAATGCCAAGATTATTTTTCTGATTCCAGAGGTCGTGTTATTAATGGGATTATTATTCTTCTATCAGAGAAATACAAGGGATAAAGGTTTGAAATGGGAGTATCTAATCGAGATGGAAGAGAGAAGAATGACTTCTTTTTATCGGCTAGCCAATTTATTTACCGATGTTCCGAAGCTAAGGGATCATGTTAAGAGGCGTAAATGGCTTGATTGGGTGTTCAGCAGACTATCCTTTGCACAACAGGATACTTTTAGCCATCTTTATGTAAGGACCTTTCTGCGGGCAGGTGATTACTTCGGATTATATGTCCGATTAACTCTCATTTGTATTGGTGTTTTTTATTTTATTTCCTTTGGATTAGGTCAAGCCTTCATTGCGCTGCTTTTTATTTATTTAACAGGTTTTCAATTACTTCCTCTTTGGAACCATTATCAAAATAAACTTTGGATCATGCTTTATCCGATCAGGGAGGAGATGAAAGAAAAAGCCTTTAAGCGACTGCTTTTAATGGTTTTATATTTACAAACTATTTTATTAGCCATAGCGATTTTATTAAAAGGCGATGTGATGGCAGCTATCATTACTCTAATAGCCGGAATAGGATTTGCTTACTTATTTACAAATGTATATATAACAAAGAGACTGAAGTCATGAGAAAAGCGCAAGCGCCTTGTTCACCCCCGACAAGCACAAGACGAGCCTCTCGGAAAGGTGTACTTTACCTTTCTGGGAGGATTGGCTTGTGACCTCGAGGGGGTAGGCGCTGGAGCTAGACAGTTCTCAAACTCGAGAAAAGTTATACTTTCTTTTGAAAAAAACTGAAACCATTCATTCTCCTTACCGTATTTAATAGAAGGAAAGAAAAGGATGGGTAGCTTATGAATGAATATGAATTGCAAGCATATAAAGAGATAGAAGAGTGGAAACAAAAACTATTAAAAAAATCTGGGATGTTAAATCGCTTATCAAAAAAAGCACAAACAAAGGTGAATAGCCTAATCCCGGAAAAGGCTCATCAAATCCTGACAGACAGTATTAAAAAGATGGTAAAGGCAACACTTGTCGGCTCAAATTTAACAACGAGAAAAAAACAATTCACAGGCCATTCTTTAAAGGAAATGGATAAACAGTTTTCTGAAAAATTTTCGTCCTATAAAAAAACAGCAATTATCGAGGGTGCAGGGACTGGAGCTGGAGGTTTTATTCTTGGTTTAGCTGACTTTCCGCTACTTTTAACAATAAAAATGAAATTTCTCTTTGAAGCCGCAGCCATCTACGGGTTTGATACAGATGAATATGAAGAACGGTTATTCCTGCTTCATGTGTTCAAGCTGGCTTTTTCAAGCGATGAAAAGAGAAGGGCTACTTTTGGGATTGTTGAAGAATGGGATGCGAGAAAAGCTGAGATTGCTGAAATGGACTGGAGAGAATTTCAGCAGGAATATCGGGATTACATCGATTTTGTCAAAATGCTTCAGCTAGTTCCAGGCATTGGAGCGGCTGTAGGTGCTTTTGCGAACAATAACTTAATGGAGCATCTTGGTGAAACAGCGAAAAATGCGTATCGGATGCGAGTATTGAAAACAGCCCCAAAGCTTTATTAGCTTTGAGGCTGTTTTTGTTTTTAGTTTAAGACCTCTGCACCGCTGTCTTCATTTTTTATAGTATGACAATTTAATGCAGCAGAGCCAAGTGTTTTGGCCGCGAGTAGCATTGCTTTTTCATCGATATCAAATTTAGGATGGTGATGTGGATAATTTTCATCTGTATTTTCTGGCTTCGCACCGGTGAAGAAGAATGTTCCTTTTACATGCTGAAGATAATAAGCAAAGTCTTCTCCGCCCATTTGCGGTTCTGTTTCTACCACTTCAGTTACTTCTTCAATATTTAGTGCGCAATTGATAAGGAATTCTGTTTCGTCTTTGTGATTAACAACAGCCGGGTATCCTCTTGCATACAAGTAATCGTATGTGCTATCCGCTGTGTAGCATGTTCCTTTTACAATCCGTTCAATTTCTTTTTCAATATTGGTACGGACTTCTTCATTAAAAGTACGAACGGTCCCGCCAAGTTTTACTTTATCAGCAATGACATTAAAGGCATTTTCTGCAATAAAGTAGCCGACCGTTACAACAGCAGAATCAATGGGATTGACTTTTCTGCTGACAATTTGCTGCAAGTTCACGACTAGCTGAGAAGCCGTAACAATTGCATCCTTCGTTCTATGCGGCTGTGCTCCATGACCGCCTTTTCCCTGAATCGTAATTTCAAAACGATCTGCTGCTGCCATTACTGGACCAACTCGATATTGAATGGTACCAGTTGACTCTGAAGCCCATAAATGTGTGCCAAATATGACATCGACACCTTCTAAACACCCATCTTCAATCATAGAAATAGCCCCGCCTGGTGCAAATTCCTCAGCATGCTGATGGATCATCACATATGTACCTTGGAGCTCTTCCCGCATTTCATGAAGTGATTTGGCGAGAACGAGCAATGTAGCAGTATGGCCATCGTGTCCGCAAGCATGCATAACACCTGGTACAAGAGATTTGTACGGCACATCCTTTTCATCTTGAATCGGAAGGGCATCAAAGTCGGCTCTTAAAGCGACTGTTTTTCCCGGTTTGCTTCCATAAATCTTAGCAACAACACCATTTCCGCCGACATTGCCTCGGACTTCAATTCCTAATTTTTCATAGTAGGATTTAATATAATTTGCTGTTTTCACTTCCTTAAAGGAAAGCTCAGGATGCTGGTGTAAATAGCGTCTTATTGAAACCATTTCTTCATAATAAGTTTCTAGTTTGGCAAATAATTTATTAAGCATAGCCACTCTCCTCTTATATGTATTTTGAATATTATAACACTGTTGTTGAATAGGAGTGAATGTTTTTGCTAAAATAAGGGACGTGTGTAAAAAAGGTTAGCAGAAAGAGGGAAAGGTAAATTTGGAATTCAGAAAGTCGCTTGTTACATATGTATTGATAGTCATTTCCGCTTGTATTTTCATTTATTTTGCCTTAGCGGTAAGAAGCGGAGAGCCATTACGTTTCGATCAAAATGTGAATTCGTTTTTGTTAAGTCTATTTAAGGAAAACTCTTATCCGTTTTTCAAAGCCCTTAATTTGATAGGTTCCTCAAAGGGAATTGGATTAATAGCACTTGCAGTTATATTACTATTATGGATGAAAAAAAGGGACTATGTCGGTATGGCTGTGTTCACCTTAACAATCGCAACTGGGGCTTTGCTAAACGATTATGTTAAAGATACTACTGCACGCCCACGTCCGGAGATTGAGCACATCGTTCATGTAAAAAGTTTTAGCTTTCCAAGTGGACATGCGATGATGGGGGTTGTTTTGTATGTATTGATTGCTTACTTCCTCGTTAGTAATATCCAGTCACGAGCCGGAAAATGGCTAGTGATGTTCCTTGCAATTTTGATGATAATCATGCTAGGAGTTAGCCGTATCGTCTTACAAGTTCATTACCCATCGGATGTAGTTTCGGGCTATGCTCTAGGCTTAGCTTGGGTCCTTATGGGACTTATTATATATGAGTTTTTAAGAAAAAATGGCGTTAATCGAATAAATCGTAAGTAAAAACAGACTCTTCCATATTTTTTAAATTGGAAGGGTCTGTTTTATAGTTTAGAACGGATTATATTCTATCTTCCTCAGTGGGAATATAAAACTTCGAAATATAGGATGCACCCATAAAGATTTGAGGTTGAGCTGTAGATGATTTTGCTCCTTGAAAGAATGATTGATAGGAAGGGGAAGTTTCCCAACCCATATAGGCTTTTTCGCTCCTCCATAAAGTAAAAATGATATAAGTATTTGATTTAAGTGGCCGTAACACCCGTAAAGCAATGAAGCCAGGATTTTCATTTAAGGAGGTTTTTTCAGATTTAAATCGAAATTCAAATACTGGTTTGTCATCATCCATGACAGGTATATGATGTAATATTAAAAATCCGGAATTCTCCAAAATACCTTCGGATTTCAGAACCTCATAAGATCTAGGAACACTAAACACGGTTTTATTCGCCGTTTCATGGACCAATAATGCCCCCTCATTATTCTGCAGGAGGAGTATTGTTTCCTTGGGGTGCTTATCTTTAATTCTCTTTAGGAAATCGTAGGTACCGCTTGTCATAAAGATATTCATTTATATCTCACCTCTATGATTAGGTTAATCTTATTATTGTGCCTCGTTATCTCTGTAAATTCGTCAAATTTTCGACATTTCTTCTTATAAACTATACAACTGTAGTGGAAAGGGATACAGTAAGGATGGGCAAAAGTTGCTGGAATTTTAAATATTCCTATATATATATTACAATGAAATGCAGATAGTCTTTGAAAGGGGTTTATTTTAGATGGAAAGAATATTTAATGATACATTTTTAAGAGCAGCAAAGGGTGAGAAAACGGATCATGTGCCAGTTTGGTATATGCGTCAGGCAGGCCGTTCACAGCCAGAATACCGAGCAATAAAGGAAAAATATTCTCTATTTGAAATTACACATCAGCCTGAGCTATGTGCTTATGTGACAAAATTACCTGTTGATCAATATAACAATGATGCAGCCATACTTTATAAGGATATTATGTCACCGCTTCCTGCACTTGGAGTGGAAGTTGAAATTAAATCTGGTGTAGGTCCGGTCATTTCAAATCCTATCCGATCAACAGCCGATGTTGAAAAGCTTGGTGAAATTAATCCAGAGGAAGATGTGCCTTATGTTTTAGAAACGATCAAAATTCTTACACAGGAGCAATTGACTGTTCCTCTTATTGGCTTTGCTGGTGCACCATTTACACTTGCAAGTTATATGATCGAAGGCGGCCCTTCGAAAAATTACAATAAAACAAAGGCTTTCATGTATGCAGAACCTGAAGCATGGTTTGCCTTAATGGATAAGCTTAGTGAAATGACAATTACATATGTAAAATCCCAAATTAAAGCAGGAGCGAAGGCGATTCAAATTTTTGATTCATGGGTAGGTGCTTTAAATGTAGCTGATTACCGTGTTTTCATAAAGCCAACGATGAATAAAATCTTCTCAAGCCTAAGAGAGGAAAATGTTCCTCTTATTATGTTTGGTGTTGGAGCAAGCCACCTTGCAATGGAATGGCATGACCTGCCATTAGATGTAGTTGGCCTTGATTGGAGACTTCCTATTAAAGAGGCAAGGGAGAGAGGAATTACAAAAGCAGTTCAAGGTAACCTAGACCCCGCCCTTTTATTAGCTCCATGGGAAGTAATCGAGGAAAGAGCGAAAGCGATTTTGGATCAAGGAATGGAAAAGCCGGGCTATATCTTTAACCTTGGACATGGCGTATTCCCTGAAGTTAAACCTGAAACATTAAAGAAATTAACGGCATTTGTACATGAATATTCTGCTTCTAAGCTGGGCAACTAGAGTAGTAACAGATCTACTAGAGGTGATTAGATGACAAGGAAGAAAATGGGCCTGCTTGTAATGGCGTATGGCACTCCATATAAAGAAGAAGATATAGAACGCTATTATACTCATATTCGCAGAGGGAGAAAGCCTTCTCCAGAAATGCTAGAGGATTTACGAAACAGGTATGAAGCAATCGGCGGAATTTCTCCATTAGCAAAAATTACATTGGATCAGGGAAAAAGCCTAGAGACATTTTTAAATGAAAATCAGGAAGAGTATGAGTTTCAAATGTATCTCGGCTTAAAGCATATTGAACCGTTTATTGAATATGCCGTTAAACAAATGAATGAGGATGGCATTGAAGAAGCTGTCAGTATTGTACTTGCTCCACACTTTTCAACATTTAGCGTCAAGTCATACAATGGCAGAGCAAAAGAAGAAGCAGAAAAGCTGGGCGGTCCTGTTATCCATTCAGTGGAAAGCTGGTATGATGAGCCAAAGTTTATTCAATATTGGGTAGACCGTGTGAAATCTACTTTTGAAGGATTTCCTCAGGAAGAAAGAGAAAAGTCAGTGTTAATTGTTTCAGCTCATAGTTTACCAGAGAAGATTCTTCAATTAGGAGACCCATATCCAAAACAGCTTCAGGAAACGGCGGATTTAATTGCAAAAGGTGCTGGAGTCAAAAATTATGCTGTCGGCTGGCAAAGTGCAGGAAATACACCAGAGCCTTGGCTTGGTCCCGATGTTCAAGACTTGACTAGGGAGTTATATGAAACACATGGATACAAGGCATTTGTTTATACTCCAGTAGGCTTTGTATCGGATCATCTCGAAGTCCTATATGACAATGATTATGAATGTAAAGTAGTTACTGATGAAATTGGTGCTAGCTATTATAGACCGCCTATGCCGAACGATCAGCCAGAATTTATTGAGGCATTGGCAGCCGTCATTCTTAAAAAATTAGCAAACAAGTGAGACTAAAGTAAAGAAGGCGAAGAACTGTGTCGGAACAAAAGAAAAGGGTTGTTATTATCGGTGGTGGAATTACAGGTCTAACAGCAGCTTACTATTTGCAAAAGGAAGCAAGTGATAAAGGACTGCCGCTTGAGGTAAGACTAATAGAAGCTACCGATCGGCTAGGCGGGAAAATGCAAACCGTTATACGCGATGGTTTTGTAATAGAGAGAGGTCCCGATTCCTTTCTAGCCCGTAAGCAAAGTGCTTCCCGCCTTGCGAAGGAAGTCGGAATGGAAGATAAGTTAATCAGGAATACGGCTGGAAAATCGTATGTACTCGTTAAAGATCGCCTGCATCCGATGCCTGGTGGTTCTGTAATGGGAATACCTACACAAATAGCCCCTTTTGTTACGACCGGTTTATTTTCTTTTGCGGGGAAAGCAAGAGCGGCTGCAGATTTTATTTTGCCGAAATCAAATCCAGCTAATGACCAGTCACTTGGTAAGTTTTTTCGCAGGAGACTTGGAGATGAAGTGGTTGAAAACTTAATTGAGCCTTTGCTTTCCGGTATTTACGCTGGAGATATTGACAAGCTTAGTCTCATGTCTACCTTTCCACAGTTTTACCAGGTTGAACAAAAATATAAAAGTTTAATATTAGGCATGAAGAAATCAACTCTAGCACCGCCGAAGAGTGCGGGGGAGAAGAAAGACAAGGGTATCTTTCTGACAATTAGTACAGGCTTGCAGTCTTTTGCAGATGCAATAGAATCTAAGTTAGAGCCCAATTCTGTCATGAAGGGCTGTAAAGTTAAACGTATTCACAAAAAGGAAAATGGATATGTAATCGAGTCAAATGGGGGAGAAAGGTTGGACGCTGATAGCATTATAATGTCTGTCCCGCATCATATAACCCAATCTATTTTTGCCGATTATCGTTTCTTTGACTCTTTAAAGGATATGTCATCCACTTCTGTCGCTACCATTGCCCTTGCTTTTCCAAAAGAAGCAATTGAAAAGGATATCGAAGGGACAGGGTTTGTCGTCTCAAGAAATAGTGATTATACGATTACTGCCTGTACATGGACCCACAAAAAATGGCCGCATACTACACCAGCAGGAAAAGTACTTATTCGCTGCTATGTAGGCAGACCCGGTGATGAGGCTGTTGTGGAGCTGCCAGATAATGAATTGATAAAGATTGTCCTAAATGAGCTTAATAAAACAATGAATATTACGATGGACCCTGATTTTGCTGTCATTTCGAGATGGACAGATTCCATGCCGCAATACACGGTTGGGCATAAAGAACGAATTGAAAAGGTCAAAACGCATTTAAATTCTGAGCTTCCAGGGATAGTTCTGGCGGGCAGCTCATTTGAAGGATTAGGGATGCCTGATTGTATTGACCAAGGTGAAGCAGCGGTTAATAAGGTATTATCATTTTTAAATATGGATGAAAAAAAAGCTGTCTTGTGACAGTTTTTTTTATTCAGCTTTCCTGAGTGTACAAAAAAACCAGTCGTTATATGACGGCTGGTTTTAATATGTCTAAATGAATCTGTTATTAAATATCTTTAACACCTAGGCAGTGATCACACTTATTTCCATAGCATTCATGCTGCTCATCAATAGACTTCCCACACTCAACACATTGCTTTGCTGGTAAATTTCTAAAAAATTCGAGAATGTTTTGAATCATTTTGAATGCCTCCTAAGTTTTTCGATTAGTAAGATTATTTGTTTTTATTGTATTATAACAGATGAGTGTTGTCAATACCTGTTTCAATACAAAAATCAAAAATATAAAATTTGGTTCTTTGGCTATATATGTGTCCTAGCTCATTCCAAAATCAGAAATCTTTTTACATTAGGGTATAATATTGGTTATACATAAGTTTCTAAGGAGGTATTTTTATGAAATTTACTGTAATTGGGCATTGGGGCGGTTATCCGAAGGCGGGGGAGGCGAGTTCAGGGTATATACTGGAGCATGATGGATTTCAGCTGCTGATTGATTGCGGTAGTGCTGTTCTATCACAGATGCAAAGTATTATTCAGCCTGAGGAATTAAACGGAGTCATTCTATCACATTATCATCCCGATCACACAGCGGATATTGGCGTATTACAGCACGCCAGACTCATACAAGGCTTCTTAGGAAAGGAAATGGACTGCCTGCCAATTTACGGGCATTCAGAGGATGAAAGAGAATTTTCAAAGTTAACCTATAAAAATATTACAAAAGGAATAGCCTATGATCCTGATCAGGCTTTATCAATTGGGCCTTTTAGGGTACAATTTTTACAGACAGGCCATCCTGTTCCATGTTATGCAATGAGATTTGAAGCTGGCGGAAAATCTATCGTTTATACAGCTGATACGTCATTCAAGGATGAATTTATTCCCTTCTCTAAAGGGGTTGATTTACTAGTGTGTGAATGTAATTTCTATGGAAACCAGAATGGAAAAAACGCAGGACATATGACAAGTCTGGATGCAGGGAATTTAGCTAATGACGCCAACGCCCGGCAACTCCTTCTCACACATTTGCCACATTACGGAAACCTGGAACAATTAAAGGAAGAAGCAGCGACAAGATATAATGGTCCAATTTCACTTGCTGCCTATCAATGGTCGTTAGCCTTATAAAGGAGTGAAGCGAATGTTATTTATCGATAATAAAGGAATAACCGATCCAAGAATTAATCTCGCTATTGAGGAATATGCACTAAAAAACTTAGATATTAATGAAACATATTTACTGTTTTACATAAATGAACCATCTATCATTATTGGGAAAAATCAAAATACAATTGAAGAAATTAATACAGAATACGTTGAAAGCAATGGTATTCATGTTGTCCGCCGTTTATCAGGGGGTGGCGCTGTTTACCATGATTTAGGGAATTTAAACTTCAGTTTTATAACAAAGGATGATGGGGAGAGCTTTCATAATTTCCGTAAATTTACTGAGCCTGTCGTCCAAGCCCTGCAAAAGCTTGGTGTTAATGCTGAATTGAGTGGACGTAATGATTTAACAGCAGAAGGAAGAAAGATTTCTGGGAATGCTCAATTTTCAACTAAAGGAAAAATGTTTAGCCATGGGACCCTGCTTTTTGATTCCGAAATTGACAGCGTTGTGTCAGCATTAAAGGTGAAAAAGGATAAGATTGAGTCGAAAGGAATTAAATCCATTCGCAGCCGTGTCGCAAATATCTCCGAGTTTTTAACAGAGAAAATTACGATAGAGGAATTTCGATTGCTTCTGCTTCAAAATATTTTTGATGGGAAAGAAATTGAAGAGTACAAGCTTACCGATGAAGATTGGGAGAAAATTCATCAGCTGTCTAAGGAAAGATACCAAAATTGGGATTGGAATTATGGCAAATCTCCTAAATTCAATTTGCAGCATTCTCATCGGTTCCCGGTGGGGCAAATTGATATCCGTCTAGAGGTTGAGGGTGGAATGATTCAGCAATGTAAGATATTTGGCGACTTTTTCGGTGTGGGGGATGTAGCCGATCTAGAAGAAAGACTTACTGGATTGCGCTATGAAAGATCTGCAATTGAAAAGGCAATCGAGGATATGGATGTAAAGTATTACTTCGGGAATATTACGAAAGAGGAATTTCTAAACTTAATTTACTAGGTTCGTGCGAGCGTTTCTGATAGGGAAACGCTCTTTTTAATGGGAAAAAGAGTATGACGGACAAAATCTGTCTAATTTTTTTGTAAAGAAAGGGTTTTCACGGTATTTATCGAATTGAACATGTAGTCATTTTTATTCGAGGAGGAGTCAGATGAATTCGATTATTGTTGAGATGAAGGAGCATATTGCAGTTATAACGATAAATCGTTCAGAGGCATTGAATGCATTTAATTATGATACGTTAGTGGAGCTGCAAGAGGCGGTTGAGGCCATACGGATAAATTCAGATGTCAGGGTAGTTATATTTACTGGTTCAGGAGAGAAGGCTTTCAGCGTAGGCGCCGATTTAAAAGAGCGAAAGACATTATCTGATGTGGAAGTTCGCCGTAATATTTATAAAATCGGTGAAGTCTTTTCATTAATTGACCAGCTGCCCCAGCCAACCATTGCAGCTATTAATGGGTTTGCCTTTGGCGGCGGAATGGAACTGGCTCTATCATGTGATTTTAGAATTGCCGTTTCAGGAACATCAATGGGACTGACTGAAACGAGTTTAGCTATTATTCCAGGCGCAGGTGGTACACAAAGATTACCAAGACTTATTGGTCAGGCAAAAGCGATGGAATTAATTTTGACAGCCAAACGTTTGACCTCAGAGGAAGCATTTGAATTTGGCCTTTTAAATAAAGTAATTGACAGAGATAATCTCCTAAATGCTTGTTTTGAATTAGCAAATCAAATGCTAGCCAATGGTCCTCTTGCTCTTCAACAAGCTAAATTTGCAATTAAACAGGGAATGAACGGGGATTTACAGACCGGATTGCAAATTGAAAGGAAAGCATATGAGGTCATTATTCCGACTGAGGATCGGGTCGAGGCACTAACAGCCTTTGCAGAGAAAAGAAAGCCCAATTTTAAAGGAAGATAAGGGACACAGCCGCAGTGCTGTGTTTTTACTTTTACTATATATTGACAATCTTATATTCTCATTTCAGAAAATTTTATTAAAATAGTAAAAAAGACTTGAATTTTCACTCTTTTTAGCTTTATAATTTAGTGAATAAAAGCGAAAAAGCATAAAAGCAAAAAAGCGCAAAAGTATTCTAAGGGGGAACAACAGATGTTTAAGAAAATGAAATTAATGGCCGCAGCTAGTTTAGTAGGTGTTGCATTGCTAAGCGGATGTGGAACCGATAAGGCAACTGATGAAGGCAAAGGTTCAGGTAATGAAGCTGAAAAAACATATAAGATTGGGATTACTCAATTTGCAGAGCATCCATCACTTGATGCAGCTACAGAAGGATTTAAGAAAGCTTTAGAGGATGAAGGCTTTAAAGAAGGGGAAAATGCAGAATTCCTTATTCAAAATGCTCAAGCAGACATGAATAATACATTGACAATTGCTAACAACTTTGTCGGTGATAAAGTGGATTTAATTTTTGCTAACGCGACACCAAGTGCAGTTAGTGCTTTAAATGCTACAAAGGAAATTCCAATTCTTTTCACATCCGTTACTGACCCAGTTGGAGCTGGTCTAGTAGAAGCGCTTGATAAACCAGGTGATAATATTACAGGTACAACTGACAATCACCCAGACGGTACAGCCAAAACGATTAACTTTATTACAGAGGAAATTGGCGCCAAAAATATTGGGGTTATCTTCAACTCAGGAGAGCAAAACTCTGAAGTTCAAGCTGATGCTGTAAGAGAGCTTGCTGAGAAAAATGGAGCTAAAGTGGTAGAAGCAACTGTTTCAACTTCTGCTGAAGTAAAGCAGGCTGCTGAATCATTAATTGGACGAGTAGACGCAATTTATGTTCCAACGGATAATACAGTTGTTTCTGCTTTAGAATCAGTTATCTCAGTAGCAAACGAAAAGAAAGTTCCTTTGTTTGTAGGAGAGCTTGACTCTATGAAACGCGGTGCCGTTGCAGCGAGCGGATTTAATTATTATGACCTAGGCTACCAAACTGGTAAAATGGCTGCGGAAATTTTAAAAGGCAATAAAAAGCCATCCGAACTTCCAGTTGAACTTCCAAGCAGTTTAAAGCTTGTGATTAACAAAAAAGCAGCGGTAGATCAAGGTGTTGAAGTGAAGCAAGAGTGGGAAACTATTGGTGAATTTTACGAAGGCGAATAATACTTTTAAAGTTTGAGAAATGTCTAGCTCCAGCGCCTACCCCCTCGAGGTCGCAAGCCAATCCTCCCAGAAAGGTAAAGTACACCTTTCCGTGAGGCTCGTCTTGTGCTTGTCGGGGGTGACCACAAAGGAATGCTTCTGCGAATAATCATCGCAGGAACATTTGCCCTTTGATGTTCCGAAGGCGCTTGCGCTTTTCGATAAGAAAGGAAGATGAATATGTCGACAGCCATCTTTGGTTCTATAGAAGCAGGTGCAATCTATGCATTAATGGCATTGGGAGTCTATTTATCATTTAGAATATTAGATTTTCCTGATCTCACAGTGGATGGGAGCTTCGTGACGGGTGCTGCGGTGGCTGCAGTCCTTATTGTAGGAGGGACGAATCCATTCCTAGCAACGCTTATAGCTCTAATTTGCGGATTTGTGGCCGGCTGTATCACTGGATTACTTCATACGAAGGGGAAAATCAATCCTTTACTTTCAGGTATTCTGATGATGATTGCTTTGTACTCAATAAACTTGAGGATTATGGGCAAGTCAAATGTCCCGCTTTTATCAGAAGAAACTGTGATCACAAAATTAACAGCATTCTGGCAA
Source organism: Bacillus sp. DTU_2020_1000418_1_SI_GHA_SEK_038 (assembly GCF_032341175.1). Classification (NCBI taxonomy): domain Bacteria; kingdom Bacillati; phylum Bacillota; class Bacilli; order Caryophanales; family Bacillaceae; genus Bacillus; species Bacillus sp. DTU_2020_1000418_1_SI_GHA_SEK_038. Next base: position 1,472,861 of record NZ_CP135435.1, read on the forward strand.
GGTATTGGGCTTGATAATGGAATTCAGGCAATCTTTTCGGCAACGGGCTTCGTTCCAAAAACATGGGGAATTCTCTTCCTTATGATCATACTGGCTTTTGTTGTAAAGGTTTTGATAGATTTATTCCTAAAAACAGATTTTGGCTTAGCGATCCGTGCAACAGGAAATAATGAAACGATGATCCGCAGCTTTTCAGCGGACACAGATTTATTAAAAATAGTTGGGCTTGGTATTTCCAATGCGCTTGTCGCTTTATCTGGTGCGCTTGTTGCCCAGTACAATGGATTTAGTGATGTTGGAATGGGAATCGGGATGATTATCATTGGCTTAGCATCGGTCATTATTGGAGAAGCCATTTTTGGAGCAAAGACGATTGTAAGAGCTACATTTGCTGTTATTGGCGGTGCTATTTTATACAGAATCATTGTTACTTTGGCATTAAGGGTTGAATTTCTCGAAACAGGGGATATGAAGCTTATTACAGCCTTTATCGTTGTTTGTGCACTTATTCTGCCAAAAATCATTGATAAGCAGCGTGAAAAACAAAGGAAGAAGCGGAAAATGACGCAAGTCTTACAAAAAGCGAATGAGAGTGGTGAGCAACTTGCTGCAATTAAATCAAATTCATAAAGTTTTTAATGAAGGTACACCTGATGAGAAAATTGCTTTACAGCATATGAACCTGCATTTAAAACCAGGCGATTTTATGACCGTAATCGGCAGCAATGGGGCGGGAAAATCAACATTGATGAACCTTATCTCTGGTAAATTGATTCCGGATGTAGGCAAGGTAGTTATCGATGGGAAAGACGTTACAACTGTGAAGGAGTTCAAACGCTCAAAACTCATCGGACGTGTTTTTCAGGACCCGATGGCGGGGACTGCACCAGCCATGACGATTGAAGAAAATCTTGCTATTGCTTATTCTAGAACAGCCTCCCGCGGTTTGAAAAGAGGAGTTACAAAGGCGCGAAGGGAATTTTTTAAGGAAAAGCTTGAGACTTTGCATCTTGGTTTAGAGAATCGTCTTCAGGCAAAGGTTGGTTTACTGTCAGGAGGGGAAAGGCAGGCACTGTCTCTGTTAATGGCGACTTTCACAGAACCGAAAATCCTTTTGCTTGATGAGCATACAGCCGCACTTGATCCTTCACGCGCAGAGCTTATCACCAATTTAACAAAAGAAATTGTTGAAACGTATAAACTGACAACCTTGATGGTCACTCATAATATGCAGCAGGCTTTGGATCTAGGAAACAGGCTTATTATGATGGATAAAGGTCAAATTATTTTTGAAACGACTGAAGAGCAAAAGCAGCAATTAACGGTTGATAAGCTATTAGAAGAATTCCAGCGTATCCGTGGGGAGAAAATGAGCAGTGATCGGGCTGTACTAATCTAATAGATTAATTTCTTAAATGAAAAGGGCATATCACTTCAAGTGATATGCCTTTAAAAATTATAAATAATACATAACAGCTTGGTATTCGACTAAATCTGTACCAATATTTTTGTATGTATGATTTTTATTAGCTAAAAATCTTATGGAATTTCCAGGGGATACTTGTCTGCTTTGCTCGCCAATTTGAATTTCAAGTTCACCTTTAAGTACAGTGATATATTCTTCTACACCGTCATTATGCTTCTCTGAAAGATGCTGGCAGCCAGGATCCATTTCAACAATAAAGATTTCAAACTTTTTTCTAGGATCAAAAGGGAAAATAGGGTAGACCCGGTATTCTCCATTGCTCTCGACAATGGGGGGAATGGATTTATAATCTACAAATAATAAATCTGAGGGCTCGTCTTTTATTAGTGAAGAGAATGAGACTTGAAGTCCACTGGCAATTTTCCACAATGTTGTTACAGTTGGGTTAGATTCTCCACGTTCGATTTGACCGAGCATAGCCTTGCTTACCCCAGTTAGTTCTGAAGTAGCGTCAAGGCTGAAACCTCTGTTTTTACGAATATTCCTTAGATTTTCTCCTATATTTTTTTGAATATTTTCCATTTTGCCCTCCATATCTATTGTGCAATATAACGTCCATATGTATAATATAATATATTGGTTAGATGTGATAACATACATTATGTCTAGTATAGTATATTTTTAATCGTAAGTCTTTCTGATTTTTCAAAAAAGGTGGTGCAGCTAATGGCTGAGCTTGTATTAAACAAAACAAATTCAGATTTTAGGAAAGGATTCCAATCAGGAATTAGCATTGCAATTGGATATATACCAGTTGCATTAACCTTTGGGCTGCTGGCAAAAACAACGGGCCTGACGTTTGTTGAAACTCTCTTAATGAGTTTAGTCGTTTTTGCTGGCGCTTCCCAATATATCTCCCTTAGCCTACTTACTCTTGGCACAGGCATATTTGAAATCATTTTAACTACCTTCATTGTAAATATTAGACATTTCTTAATGTCTTCAGCTTTAAATGAAAAATGTGAAGATGATCATCTTGTCAACAAAGCTATTTACTCGTTTGGAATTACGGATGAGTCCTTTTCTGTAGCGGCCATGAAGGAAGGAATGGTTAGCACAGGTTATATGTTTGGGCTTAATTTAATCGGCTATTTGAGTTGGGTAGCAGGAACTGGTTTTGGCTTCTTACTTGGGGCCAGTCTTCCTCAGACGTTACAGGAAAGCATGACAATTGCTCTTTATGCAATGTTTATCGGTTTATTAGTACCGTCTATGAGAAAAAGTGTGAAAGTAGTGTTCCTAGCGGCTTTATCTGCCTGCTTTAATACGATATTCTCTTTAACCAATGCTCTTTCAACTGGGTGGGCCATTGTTGTGGCAACACTTCTATCTGCAGTTATCATTGAGCTAATTGAGGGAGTAAAGAAAAAGCAGAGGGGGAAAGGGAATGAGTAGTCATATCGTTTGGATGATCATTGGTATGGGCGTTGTTACGTATATTCCTAGAATGCTGCCGTTTGTTCTATTTAAGGGGAAGGAATTGCCGGTATTTCTGCAGGGTGTTCTTAAAAATGTTCCTGCTGCTACTCTAGGAGCACTTGTTTTCCCGGGAGTTTTCTTTATTAATGAGGATATATGGTTTGGGATTTTAGGTGCGGCTGCTGCCTTTTTTGTTGCGTTTCTTGGGGCAAATGTTATTCTGGTTGTCTTAGGTTCCATTGTTGTTTTATCTATCTATTCATTTATTATGTGATGAGCGTAAGCCGGTTCAAAATAGAATCGGTTTTTTCGATTTTTTCTTATCGAAAATGTACAAGCTATACAAAGGCTTAAAGCTATACAAGTATTAAGAATTTGTTCTAAATATTGATTTTTGTACTAAACTTACATTGAAGGGTTGTACAAAAGGAGGGAGAGAGATGGCAAGAAAAATTGGGCTTTATGGGGTTCTATCCTATTGCCTTTATGGACTTTTCTTTTATTGGTATTTATTTTATTTTGCCGATACAAGTCTTACCTTCGAGTATCAGGGGACGAGGGCAGACCCAGCTACTTTTCTAAATGGAAGGGAGCTCATGCTTAGTGAAGAATATTCTAAAATAAGGAACTTTTTATTTTTTTTGTCTACACCATTTGAATGGCTTTTTTACCTTTTTATTTTATTGCTTGGCTTTTCTAATGCATTTAAAAAGTGGTCTGAACAGACAACCAAAATAAAGTTTTTTCAAAATGCGATTTATTTAATTTGGCTTTCCTTTTTTGCTTTTATTGCAACGATGCCACTCAATTATATTAGTTATTCTTTATCCAAAACCTATAATATTTCCACGCAAACCTTTAGCGGCTGGATGAAGGATGAGCTCATTGACTTCTGGATCAATTTCGGAACGATGATTATAATTGTTTCGGTTCTTTATTGGCTGATTAATAAAAGCCGAAAAAGATGGTGGCTCTACGCATGGCTGCTTTCGATCCCATTTACATTATTTATGATGTTTTTGCAGCCCGTTGTCATTGATCCGCTTTATAATGATTTTTATCCTCTGAAAAATAAAGAGCTGGAAGCAAAGATTTTGGCATTGGCCGATCAAGCCCATATTCCTGCCGAGCATGTATATGAAGTTAATATGTCTGAAAAGACTAATGCCTTAAATGCATATGTGAATGGAATTGGTTCCAATTCTAGAATTGTCCTTTGGGATACGACTTTGAATCGGTTAACGGAAGGGCAAATTTTATTTATTATGGCTCATGAAATGGGGCATTATGTTGAAAAGCATATTTATTTTGGAATAGCTGGGTACTTACTTTTATCCCTGGTCGGATTATATTTAGCAGCAAAGTTGTTGGGGTATGCGATTAGCAGATGGGGGAAAGCGTTGAAGGTTCCTGCGGTTAACGATATTCGCTCCTTGCCGCTCTTTTTAATCATTCTTTCCATGCTAATGTTTATTTCAAGCCCTCTTTCCAATTTTGTTTCCCGCTATCAGGAATCACGTGCGGATCAATATGCAATTGAGCTTACAAAGGATACAGATGATGCCATTTCAACTTTTCAGGAACTAACCCGTGCTGGGAAAAGTCAGGTGAATCCTCCACTGTTAGTAAAAATATTCCGCTATGGACATCCAACTATGCTGGAACGCATATCAATACTTGAAGAATATGAATTAAAAATAAAATCGCATGAGTAGACTAAGTGTCTGCTCATGTTTTTCTTTTCTCCAATAAAATAATCCCCCGGTGTTCCGGGAGATTCAAACGTTTATTACGTGCCAAATCGCTTTGTAAGTTCAATATATTTTTGGGATAAGTGAATAAATGCTGGTTTATTGCCTTCATCTAGGGAATGATCAATTTCCTTCAGTAGTTTGTTTTTTTCCGTTGTCAGCAGCACTTCTGATAGCAGCATGTCAATATAAAGATCTAAAACATACGATTCCTTTAACTTTTTCCTTTTCATGGCGTTCTTTTTCATCAGCTCTGTGTATGATTTTTCATTCATGAAAATCACCTCAACGCTTTTTACTATTATATGGAGTTCCTCCTTTTTATTAACCTAATTTTTAAAATTTTTAAAAAACATTCACGAATGGAAAGATTATGAACAATTTAGCAACTTTTTGAAAAATATGAATTTATCTGGTAATTGTTTGGTATAGTTGATGAAATATATATTGAGGAGATGAAGTAATGGTTAAATCAATGATTCCCCCATTAATTGAAGAATATGAAGTGAATTCCCACACAATGGTTATTATGCCTTTATCTTATGGCAGCAAAATTTATTCGCAAATTTGGGAGCTTGAGGATGAATTTATTTCTCCTTTCAAGCCTATTGATATTATTAGAAAGGGCTGTATTTCTTTTGGCAGCAGTTATGAAGGAAGAAAAGAAGCGACTAAACATCTAACTGGAATTACCCACAAAGCACCCATTACAGTAGACTCCACAAACTCCATTTATTTTTTTCCAACTACTTCTCCGAGCAACACTCAATGCATATGGATATCTCAAGAGCATATTCATTTTCATCGCCGTGGGGACTCAGCCAATACACAGGTATTATTTAAAAATAAAAGATCCTTGTCTATACCAGTTTCCTTTAATTCATTCAACAATCAAATTTTACGAACTGCTCTGTTAAAAACAAGACTTAGCAAGAGAATTGAAAATTTGGAGCGTAAAGACTGGTACATGATAAATGGAAAAAGAAATTTAAATGCTTCTGAAAATGAAGGGAAATATAATACAAGAGGTCATGATCTCTGTTAATGGAGAGAGGGGGTTTAGGGAGTTTTCCCTATGAGTAACCCTCTTTTTTTTCATTCTGCCAATCTTGAAGGTGGCGTCTATATAAATAAAATTCTAATAAGTCTTGAACTTTATTGCGAATACGCGGATTAAAGTAATTATGATGTTCTTCATAGCCCTTATATAAAAACATGAACATAGTAAAAGCTTCATCCCGCTTTAATTGTTCAACTTTAAGCTTGTTTCTATGCATATATTGTTTCACTTCTTTAAGTTCTTTTTGAATCACTTTCATTGTTTCTTCAATCAATTTCAAATATGGCTGCTTAAGTTTAAAAGGACTCTTGTTAATAACAATGAGATCCCGATTCAAAACGGTTAGCACCATCGGCAAATAAATAGCCTGCTCAATAATATTACGATCCTCCTCAGGAATTCTTGTCATAATCTCTTCCTCCCTCAGTTATACAAAAAAAATCACAATGTCAGCTTATAATCTTGAATTTGAGTATAAGATTCACATAATAGGAACATTTGTTCTGTAATCATTGTATATTTAAACATCATAATTTGCAAGTTCCTTTTTTTTAGATGCCTCTGGATTTTGAGTAGGAAAATTTCTCTAATTTCTCAAATTTCTCATGTACATGCTGTACAATCGAGAGGAGAAAACCCCCAAAAAGTCGTTTGAGAACAGTCAAAAAGCCACGTAACGCCTATGTACAAGCGTTTTGTGGCTTTTTATTTTTAGAACCGTTTTCTAATCAATTGATATTTTATCAGCATTCCCTTCCAAAAAATCTCTAAAATTAACTCCCCAATCACAAATGGAAGTTACAACGGGTTCTAGAAGTAAACCAATTTCACTTAGTTGATACTCTACTTTAGGAGGTACAACCGGGTATACAACTCTAGTAATGATATTATCCTCTTCTAATTCCCTTAATTGTCTAATTAACATACGTTGATTGACATTGGGAAGATATTTTTGTATTTCACTTAACCTCAATGGAGATTGTTGGAGTAAACACCATATAATTGCTATCTTCCAACGACCACCTATCACCGATAAGGCCAAGTCTTTGCTCGTGAAGAACGTTTTATCTTTATAGGAAAATTCCATATTATTTACTATCTCCTTCTATTGTAATATGTTTATAGTGACAAAAACGTCAGTATTGTCCCGTTAATTATAATGTGTAATTATATAAATTGTAAATACTATAAAATAAAGGAAAGAAGGGATTCATTTGAAAAGTAGAGCTGCTGTTGCATTTGGACCAGGAGAACCACTTAAAATTGTAGAAATTGATGTAGAAGAACCAAAAGCCAAAGAGGTATTAGTAAAAATACTGTATACATCAGTATGTCATACAGATGCTTTTACATTATCAGGTGATGATCCCGAAGGTGTATTTCCTGCTGTACTAGGTCATGAAGGTGCGGGTGTTGTCGTTGCTGTAGGGGATGAAGTGACTTCAGTAAAACCAGGGGATCACGTTATTCCGCTGTACACAGCTGAATGTGGAGAATGTAAATTCTGTCGTTCTGGTAAAACAAACTTATGTAGTGCCGTACGAGAAACTCAAGGTAAAGGTTTAATGCCTGATGGAACAACTCGTTTCTCTTATAATGGAGAACCTATTTATCATTACATGGGAACAAGTACATTTAGTGAATATACAGTTGTTTCTGAAGTCTCTTTAGCAAAAATTGATCCAGAGGCGCCACTGGATAAAGTTTGTCTATTTGGATGCGGTGTTACTACAGGGATTGGAGCTGTACACAACACAGCAAAAGTGGAAGAAGGAGCAGTGACAGCCGTATTTGGTCTTGGCGCTATTGGATTAGCTGTTATTCAAGGGTTGGTTCAAGCAAAAGCAAGCCGAATTATTGCTATAGACTTAAATGAGGATAAGTTTGAATTAGCTAAAAAAATGGGAGCAACTGATTTCATCAATCCTTCTAAATTTGATAAACCAATTCAAGAAGTCATCATTGAAATGACGGATGGAGGAGTAGATTATAGCTTCGAGTGTATTGGAAATGTTGAAGTTATGAGGTCTGCTCTTGAATGTTGTCATAAAGGCTGGGGTGAAAGTACGATTATCGGTGTAGCAGGCGCAGGTAAAGAAATTCATACTCGTCCCTTCCAATTAGTAACGGGGCGTGTATGGCGTGGTTCAGCCTTTGGAGGAGTGAAAGGAAGAACTCAACTGCCAGGAATGGTTGAAGATTATATGAATGGTGAAATCGATTTAGATTCTTTTATCACACATCACTTAGAGTTTAAAGATATTAATGAAGCTTTTGATTTGCTTCATAAGGGCGAGTCGATTCGTACGATTTTAACATATGGAGAGTGAGAAAGTGAGTCTTAAAATTATTGAAAAACATCGCTCTTTTGGCGGAGAACATTTCAAGTACAGCCATTATTCAGAAGTCTTACAATGTGATATGACATTTAGTCTTTACCTGCCTTCAAATATAGACAATAAAAAAATCCCGCTCATCTGGTGGCTCTCTGGTTTAACGTGTACAGATGATAATTTCAGTCATAAAAGCGGTTTTCAAAGATTGGCTGAAAAATATCAAACGGCTGTAATGATTCCAGATACTTCGCCTCGTGGAGAGCATGTAGCAAATGATGAAGGCTATGACCTTGGTCATGGTGCTGGTTTTTATGTAAATGCTACACAAGAGCCATGGGCTAAGCATTATAAAATGTACTCGTACATCGTAGATGAATTAACGGCGATAGCGACATCGTTAGTTCCTCATTTTTCTGGTGAAGAAAGTATTATGGGGCACTCTATGGGCGGCCATGGCGCTTTAGTAATTGGGTTGAAAAATACAGAGAGATTCAAAGCAATCTCTGCATTTTCACCGATATTAAGTCCAAGTCAAGTCCCATGGGGAATTAAAGCCTTCTCTGCATATTTAGGTGATGATCAAGCTGCCTGGAAAGAATGGGATGCTTCAGAATTAGTAAAAGAAGCGAGCATTCCACCGATTCTCATAATGCAGGGAAGTCAAGATGACTTTTATCCGGTACAGCTAGAGGAAACAGCCTTCATACAAAATGCTCGTGAACATAATCAAGTAGTGCAATATGAAAAGCTTGAAGGGTATGATCATAGCTATTACTTTATTGCAACTTTCTTAGAGGATCATTTTGCTTTTCATAAAAAGCACTTTCGTTAATTCTTATTCTCAATAAGGGATGGAATTAGTATGAAAATATCCACATTGCAGCTGAATGTGGATATTTTTGCTTGTTTCTTAATTTACTGCCCAAACGCTGTGGAAAAAAATACGTTTGATAGGAGGTAGAGATGTTATGGATTTTAAAAACATGTTAGCTAATAGCCGTGTTAAACCATACTTATTAAAAGCCCGTTTTGGGATTGAAAAGGAAAGTCATCGCGTTGATCTAGCAGGAAATTTAGCTAACACCGATCATCCTAGGAGCTTTTCAGTACGAGATGACCATCCGTATATTCAGCGTGATTTCTCGGAAACACAGATGGAATTAATCACGCCTGTAACGGAGTCGCTAGAGGAGCTGTTTAATTACTTAGCAGCGATCCATGATGTGGCTTATCGTTCTATAGGCGATAATGAAATGCTTTGGCCATTAAGCATGCCGCCACAGCTGCCTGAGAATGAGGAAGATATCATAATTGCGAAATTGAATAATGTTGAAAATGTTCAATATCGGCAGGCGCTATCGAATTCCTATGGCCGCCGTAAACAAATGATTAGTGGGGTTCATTTCAATTTTGAATTTGGCGAGGAGCTCATCCAAGCATTATTTATCTTACAATCAGAACTTCAAGATTATCGGGAATTTAAAAATGAAGTGTATCTAAAAGTTACAAGAAACTACTTACACTATCGATGGCTATTCACTTATTTATTTGGTGCTTCTCCTATTAGTGAAAAGAACTTTTTTGAAGGAGACTCTTTCAATCAGGCAGTAAGAAGCATTAGAAGCAGTAAGTTTGGCTATATAAATCACGAAGATGTTAAAGTGTCTTTTAGCAGTATACAGAACTATATAGCAGACCTTTCTTTAATGGTGAAAAAAGGCTTCCTAGTAGAAGAAAAAGAATTTTATTCAGCTGTTCGTTTAAGGGGTGGGCAGCGTGTTTCCGATTTAAAAAGAGAAGGTGTTCAGTATATCGAATTGCGTAACATAGACATTAACCCTTTTGAAAAGAATGGAATGAGCTATGAGCAAGCAGAGTTTCTACATCTTTTCTTAGTTTATCTATTATGGAAGGATGAAGGGGAGAATTGTGATGAGTGGGTAAAAATCGGCGATGACTACAATAATGCAGTAGCTCTTGAGCATCCATTCACGCACACGCAATATGAAATTGAGGCAGAAGCCATCTTGGATGAGATGGAGCATCTAGTAGATATCTTGGATTTGTCTATTTCTGATACATTATTTGCTAATGTGAGAGATATGCTTAAGGACCCAAGTAAGACTTTAGCTGGCAGACTCTATTCAGTGAGTGAAAAAAGCAATCAAAGTCAAGTAGCTACATCCATAGCAAAAGAAAATTATCAAACATCCTGGAATCAACCGTATTTATTAACAGGATTTACTGATATGGAATTGTCCACTCAAATATTAATGTTTGATGCTATCCAGCAAGGAATCAAGCTAGAGATCTTAGATCGGGAAGAACAATTTTTGAAGCTTCAATTAGAAGATCATGTGGAATATGTGAAAAATGGCAATATGACTAGTAAGGATAGCTATATTTCACCCTTAATTATGGAAAATAAAACTGTAACAAAGAAAATTCTTCACCAGCATGGATTTCGTGTGCCGAATGGGGAGGAATTTAATCATAAGGAAGACGCTCTGCATTCCTATAAATTATTTTCCACTAAAGCCTTTGTTGTGAAGCCTAAAACAACAAACTATGGCTTAGGCATATCTATCTTCAAGGAAGGTGCAAGTTACGAAGATTATGAAAAAGCCATCTCACTAGCATTTAAAGAAGATTCATCTGTTTTAATTGAGGAATTTCTAAAAGGAACAGAATATCGATTTTTTGTGTTAAATGATCAAGTGCTTGCTGTATTATTACGAATTCCTGCAAATGTTAAAGGGGACGGCAAACAAACTGTTGAAGAATTAGTCATTCAAAAGAATCGTGATCCATTAAGAGGAAGCAGTCATCGAACACCTTTAGAAACGATCCAATTAGGAGAGTTGGAAAACCTTATGCTGAAAGGCCAAGGGTACCGAATGGATTATATTCCGGAAAAAGATGAAGTCATTTATCTGCGAGAGAATTCTAATATTAGCACAGGTGGAGACTCAATTGATGTAACAGACCAAATTCCTGATGATTACAAAAAAGTAGCAGTGGAAGCGGTAGCTGCAATCGGTGCCAAAATTTGCGGCATCGATTTAATTATTGGAAATACAGATGCCCCTGCATCAGATAAAGATGCTTATGGAATAATTGAAGCGAACTTTAATCCATGTATGTACATGCATATCTATCCCTATAAGGGCGAGTCCCGACGTTTAACGATGCATATTATCCAGTATTTATTTCCTGAATTATTACAAAGTCAGGAATCAAAGTTAGTCAAATTAGAGGTACCACAAGCAAAGCGCGGATTTACAAAACTAAGCTGTTGAATGACAGTAATGTTTTTTTATGTTCAATCTAAAACAGACATACCCCGTTCTGAGTAGGGACGGGGATAAAATAATTTTGTTTATATAATGCTATGTAGAATACTTTCTGACGCATTAAATTTGATAATAAAATCGTTTAAATATATTTTACCCACAATATGCAATGTTTTAGAAAGAATTTTTTTTTCGTTTTAATCTCTTAATATTATGATTGAGATTATTTGTTTTTGTTTTATATTAATTTTTGATAAGGTTGGACATTCAATAAGTAAGCATAATTGATTTGAGAATTTACAAATTGTTGTATAATAATGGCATTAAAGAAAGGAGTTTGAGGGATGATTGCTACTTATGAAGAAAATGCAGCTAGTTTTAATAAAATTGATGCCGCAAAAGCACATGAATTGGTAAAAGGGGAAGGCGAAGCCGTTATCTATATTGGCAAGGCTGTATGTCCTTATTGTCAAAAATTCATTAAAAAACTAAAAAAAGTTGCTGAAGAAACTGATACTCATGTCTATTATGTCAATAGTGTGGAAAAATCTGATTTGGAAGGGATTACGGCCTTCCGAAATGAATACGACATTCCAACGGTTCCAGGTTTCATCTATACTAATGGTGACACCGTAAACGTTAAATGCGATTCATCTATGACAGAAGAAGAAATCAAAGCTTTTATGAATAAATAATCTGATTTGGGATTATTTGGCAGTTCGAATTTACCGGAGCGGAATAAAGAGAAAAGTTAGTTGAATTAATAGAAAATACGGTGGATTTTTATAAAACATCTATGCGAAACTGCATGGAGTGTGAACTTTTATAATAATTTTAAAGTTGGCGATTATGCATTTAGTGACTTTCATCAGGGTGCATACAGGCGAAAGCTAATCATGGGCTTTCAATTTAAGAATCAGCCTTTTAAACCATATTATCGGATGGTTTAAAGATTACTTATAGGAAACTAGATTAAAGCCGCAAGCCTTAGAGGTTTGTGGTTTTAATTTTATTTAGAATAAGGTAATACAATAAATACCAGCATGAAACAAGAAACTTTTTATCTATGAAAGTAGTCTTATATGTTTGAAAGTAAATTTCCTAAATGAAAAGGAAGGACTATTTAATATGAGATCAGATCGATATCAACAGAAAAAACAAACTAAGAAGAAGTGGAAATCAATTGTCCTCATTCTTTTTCTAATATGTTTCGGACTTATTGGGTATTCCTATTTTCAATATAAACAAGGGGTTTCACAATCCTTAAAGAAGGCAAACATAGATGGTAAAGAGGAATTTGAATTTCACGGAGATAAGGATCAGTATGGCGGCACAAATATACTTCTGCTTGGGAGTGATGCCCGCGGTAATGAAAAATCACGAGCGGATACGATAATGATCGCTCAATACCATCCAGATAAAGGCACATATAAAGTCATTTCTATTATGAGAGATATTTATGTGAATATTCCTGGATATGGAAAGCACAAGATCAATGCTGCTTTGGCTTTTGGAGGTCCGGAATTATTAAGAAAAACAATTAAGGAAAATTTTGATATAGACATTAAATATTACTCTATCGTTGACTTTAATGGTTTCGTACATCTTATTGATGAGGCATTTCCACAAGGTGTTGAAATTGAGGTAGAAAAAGCAATGTCTGCTTATATCGGAGTTACTTTACAACCAGGTCTACAACGGCTTGATGGCAAGCATTTACTTGGCTATGTCCGATTCCGTCATGATGCAGTTGGTGATTTTGGCAGGGTAGAACGGCAACAAAAGGTGATTAAGGAAATCGGCTCTCAATTTAAAAGCATTCAAACAATCGCAAAGCTGCCAAAATTAGTCGGTGTGATGACACCTTTTGTGAATACAAACATGGAAGCAACTGATATTCTTTATATAAGCAAGGATTTTATTTCAAAGGACATTCAAGACATTGGGACTTTACGAATCCCGATAGATGGTTCTTACAGCAATCAAAGAGTTAGCGGTTCTGGGTCTGTTCTAGCAATAGATCTTGAAAAAAATAAACAGGCAATTCATGAATTTTTAGCAAAATAATATTCTTTTTCCCAAAAATGGGTGTACAATTAAATAGAAAGAGGTAAAAATAAGTATACCTTTTCTAGTTTGAGAAATGTCTAGCTTCAGCGCCTACCCCCTCGAGGTCACAAGTCAATCCTCCCAGAAAGGAAAAGACACCTTTCCGTGAGGCTTGTCTTGTGCTTGTCGGGGGTGAGCAAGGCGCTTCCGCTTTTCTGTTTACAAGGAGATAATAATGGATTTAGAGTGGCTTAAAGATTGGTTTACACTTGAACATATAATGGAATTAATAGATAAATATCGTTCCTTTGGCCCGCTTCCAGGTATTTTGCTGCCAATGATCGAGGCCTTCTTGCCATTTCTTCCACTATTTTTATTCGTAATGGCAAATGCAAATGCATTTGGATTATGGCTGGGCTTCCTATTTTCATGGATTGGCGCAACATTAGGAGCGTTGTTAGTTTTCATATTAGTACGGAAGTATGGACAGCGCCGGGTGCTGAGGATGCTTAGAAAGCATTCGCAAGTACAAAAGCTTATGGCATGGGTGGAAAGACATGGGTTTGGTCCGTTATTTATTCTTATATGCTTTCCTTTCACACCTTCAGCGGTAGTAAATATTGTTGCAGGTCTTTCAAAAATTAGCATCGCTCAGTATATGCTCGCCGTCTTGACAGGAAAGCTCGTTATGATATTTACGATCAGCTTTATTGGATATGATATTAAATCCCTGATCACACAGCCGATTCGATCTGCGATTGTAGGAGTTATTATCTTTATCCTTTGGTATGTTGGAAAAAGAATTGAAATAAAAATGAATATAAAGATGGAGAGGGAAAGGGACTACCAAGAGTAAAGGTTTGGAGGGGAGGAGAAAAAATGAGTGAGGGGATGAAAAAAGAAGGAATTGAGTGGATAAAGGCCTTCGCTATCGGAATTATTATTTTTGCTTTTATACGAACCTTTTTCTTTTCTAATTATATTGTTGAAGGTGAATCAATGGAACCAACGCTTGAAAATGGCAATAAGTTAATTGTCAACAAGATTGGGACTCAGATTGGGGAATTGCACCGGTTCGATGTCATTGTTTTTCACCATAGCAAGGAAGAAGACTTTGTGAAAAGGGTTATTGGTTTGCCGGGCGATAAGGTTGAATACCATAATGATGAGCTCTATATTAATGGGGAAAAAGTATATGAACCATACCTCGAAAAGTTTCGCAAAGAGGCATTTGGAAGTATGCTGACTGGAGATTTTACCTTGATGGAGGCTGCAGGTGCTGAGACTGTCCCAGAAGGGAAGATTTTTGTTTTGGGAGATAACCGTGCCAAAAGCTGGGATAGCCGTCATTATGGATTTATATCTGCTGATCAGGTAGTCGGAAAAGTAAACCTTAGATATTGGCCGATTGATGAAATGGATATTTCCTTCTAGACTTAGCTTTAATGGGACTCGAAACAACTCGGGTCCTTTTTTGAAGGAAAATATAGGTTTAATAGCGAAGTTAAAACAGACATTATTTTTTTTGAAATAAGTAGTCGGAAAATTAAGATTCTTGGAAGTGAGGGAAGTAATTTGTTCAAATTTATGCCTATTATCCGAACGAAGCTTCTCGTTCCAGATGTGAAAATAGAATCCATTAGAAGAGCAGCTTTAACGAAAAAGATGAAATTAATTACTAGTTATCCTTTGACCATTATTCATTCAGGAGCGGGCTACGGGAAAAGTACAGCGCTCGCTCTATTTGTTAACGATGAAAAAAAAGATTGCAGCTGGTATTCAATCTCCGCAGCTGATGATGATATTCTTCCTTTTCTGTCATATTTAATTTCCTCGATCCAATCATCAATTCCAGAGTTCGGAAAGAACCTGGCTTTGATGATGAAGGATATGGACAGGTATATTAGAGATGAAGAAATCAGTATGCTAAGTTCCCTTTTTATTAATGAACTGCTGTCCATCGAAAAAGAACTTTTTATCATTCTAGATGATTTTCATCAAATTGAACAATCCTATACGGTTAATCGGTGGATGGAAAAGTTGCTTGATCACATTCCTTCGAATATTCATTTTATTATTTCCAGCAGAAGCCGCCCTGTGTGGAAACAGCTGACGAAAATGAAGGTATGTAATCAGCTGCTCGAAATCACGAAAGACGATCTCCTTATGACAATAGATGAGGCGGAGCTTTTGCTAAACGACTATTATGATATAAATGTTAACGAAGAACAGTTAGCACAAATTTATGCGTTAACTGAGGGATGGGTCATTGCCATTGGGATGATTGCCCAGCAGATTCCGGGAAACGGTGACTTTTCCAACTTGCATTCAAGACCCTCTCAATCTCTTCAAGATTTATTTCAGTATTTGGCTTTGGAGGTTTTTGCAAAACAGCCGCCAATTATCCAGCAATTTTTAGAACAGACGTGTATATTCGATGAATTAAGTGCAGAGATTTGTGACTCAGTATTAGGCATAACGGGTTCATCCTCAATCCTTCATCAAATTATCGAAAAAAATTTGTTT
Organism: Bacillus sp. DTU_2020_1000418_1_SI_GHA_SEK_038; assembly: GCF_032341175.1. Lineage (NCBI taxonomy): Bacteria > Bacillati > Bacillota > Bacilli > Caryophanales > Bacillaceae > Bacillus > Bacillus sp. DTU_2020_1000418_1_SI_GHA_SEK_038. Next base: position 1,488,781 of record NZ_CP135435.1, read on the forward strand.
ATTTATCGTATTGGAGAAAAGCAATTTAAGTATCACGCATTATTTAAAGAGTTTTTAGAGAATCAATTAAAGGTAAAGGATCCAGAAACTTTTCAGTCTTTGCATGAGCGAACCGCCCGTTTTTTTGAACGAAAAAAACAATGGGAAGAGGCTTTGCTGCATTATGAGAAAATCCAGTATAGCGATGCAGTTGCTTCCGTCTTAAATGAAGTTGGCTTTAGGATGCTGGAGAATGGGAAGCTTGAAAATCTCTATGACCGGCTCATGTTTATTTCAGAAAAGGAAAAAGACAAATTTTATCCTCTTTGGTTTTTGCAAGGGGAGGTTCTTCGGTATCGCTCCAATTACAATGAGGCAGAGGCATGTTATATGAAAGCTGCACAAATGGCTGAAGAAAAAGATAATTTGCTTGAAAAAAGCCGGGCACTTGAAGGACAGGCAAAAATCTATCTGGACACGATTCAGCCGCATAAAGCCGAGAGGATTCTTTTTCAGGCAATCGAAATTAGAGAAAAATATGATATTCAGTCGAAGGATGAGACAGCAAAGCTCTATCATCTTCTAGCAGAAAACCTGTTAAATTCCGGTCAATATATGAAAGCTGAAAAATGGATTAAAAGGGCTGGTAATCTGAATGTACCCCATTTTAATAACAGCCTTGAGGCAAGATTATATTTGCGGACCGGAAGATTCGGGCAAGCGAAGAAGATATTATCGAACGATAAAAAGAGAGAAGCTTCTGGAAAAACACCTCTGCCCCAATCTCATCGGGAAACGGATATTCTTCTATCTCTTATTGAGGGTCTTACTGGAAACGGAAATCAAGCAAAGTCACTCGCACAGGAAGGGATACAGCATGGCATTAGCATAAAGGCTCCTTACGTTGAGGCATGTGGCTGGATGAGAATGGGTCATGCCATTCAAATTGTAAACGATTATGACCTATCATTAGCGGAGAAGTGCTATGAAACAGCACTCGATATTATGAACCGGCTGCGAATCGAGAGGGGAAAAGCGGAGCCGCTAATGGGGCTGTGCTTACTATATGGGAGCAAAGGGGAATTCGAAAGAGCAATGTCAGCAGGCAATGCCGCCCTTGCTGAAACAGAAAAAGTAAAGGATATTTGGTTGTCAGCCCTTATTCAGCTTGCGTTGGGGATTTCAGCAGTTTATAGCAAGCATTATTCTTATGCCTCTGAATCTATCAAAAAGGCAACCAGCCATTTTAACGAGTGTGGAGATCAATATGGAAACATGCTTTGTCTTTACTGGCAAACATATATTTACTATAGCCAAAATGAGCCAGTATCTCTCTTGGAAATACTTCCTCTTTTATTAAAAGAGGTGCAATCAGGCGAATATGAATTTATTTTTAATAAAAGGACTATGTTTGGTCCTAGAGATTTGCAAATATTTGCTCCAATTCTTATTGAGGCACAGAGACAAAAATTCATGCCACAATTGGTAGCAAGGCTTCTCCAGGAAATGAATTTGTCAAAGGTAGACTTTCATCCAGGCTATACACTTAGAGTGAATACCCTAGGAAGATTTCAAGTTTGGCTAGGTGAAAAAGAGGTGGAAGAGAAGGATTGGCAGCGGGGAAAAGCTAAAGAGTTACTGCAATTATTTATTACAAATGCTCATAAATTAATTCCTAAGGAGCAAATTTATCAGCTTCTATGGACTGATCAGGATGAAAAAAGTGCGGCAAGGGATTTTAAAGTTGCATTAAATGCTCTTAACAATGTTCTTGAACCGAATCGGAAAGCTAGAAGGACCCCCTTTTTTATTGTGAGGGAAGGAACAGCATACGGGTTAAATCCTCATGCCGTTCTAGAGGTTGATAGCCAGGCTTTTGAACAATGGATCACAGCTGGATTGGAAGAAAAGACAACAGAAAAGGCAACGAGTTATCTGGAAAAGGGCCTTAAAATTTACAAGGGAGACTATTTGCCAGAGCGCAGATTTGATGATTGGTGCCTGAATGAAAAAGAAAGATTATCCGTATTTTTTATTAGGGCAGCAGAAAAGCTGGCTCAGCTTTATGTGAGAAGTGAGGAATATGACAAGGCTATACATTGGTGCAGTAAAATATTAGAGAAAGACCGTACATGGGAGGAAGCCTACCGACTTACGATGTATTGCTATTATCGGAAAAACAACCGTCCCTTCGCACTAAAATGGTACCAAAAATGCTGTGAAATATTGGAGGAAGAGCTTGGCGTTCCCCCTCTTGATCCAACGCGCCATATGTATGAAATGATTCTAGAATCAGGAAACACACTAAACTCAGTCAGGCAGCCATAAGGTTGCCTTTTCTGATTTCTTTCATAATTTGTAACTCATTTGTAACCCCAATTATTTATGATTGCTTCAATGCTAGGTTTTTATTTTGAAAGGAAGAAGGGGGAAAGATGATGACAGTTTTGTCTCGTAAAATGGGTTTTATTTGTATGCTAATGCTTGTCATGTTATTCGCTGGCGCTTGCAGCGGAACAACAGAGAAGACTGGAAACGGAAATGAAAACACAAACAATAATAACAATAACACCAGCAAGCCAGAAGAAGAGCCAGAAGAAAAGGAAAGCAGTGAGCCGATCAAGATCGGTGTTCTTGCTTCACAGACAGGAGGCCTAGAATCCTATGGGAAGCAAACATTACAAGGATTCGAACTTGGTCTTGATTACGCAACGAACGGTACGAGAGAGGTAGCAGGCAGAAAGATTGAAGTATTTATAGAAGATACGGAAACGAAGCCTGAGGTAGCCGTTCAAAAAGCAACAAAGCTTCTCGAAGAACACGGAGTGGATTTCTTAGTAGGGTCTTCCAGCTCAGGAGATACACTAGCTGTTCTCCCGCTAGCAGAAGAATATGAAAAGATTATGGTTGTTGAACCAGCGGTGGCAGACACGATTACAGGATCTGAGTTTAATAAATATATTTTCCGGACAGCTCGCAACTCCTCGCAGGATGCGGTGGCAGGAGCAGCAGCGATTGCAGGCGAAGGTGTTAAAATTGCAACCCTTGCACCAGATTATTCGTTCGGCCGAGATGGGGTAGAAGCCTTTAAGGAAGCAGCAATTAAGCTTGGAGCGGAAATTATTCATGAAGAGTATGCTGACCCCGCTGCTACAGACTTCACGTCAAATATTCAAAAAATCATTGATTCTAAACCAAATTATTTATTTGTTGTCTGGGCAGGTGCAAACTCCCCATGGAATCAAATCGCTGATATGAAGGTTCAGGAAAAAGGAATAAAAATTTCGACAGGGGCGCCAGATATTCCTGCTTTATCTACAATGGAGCCGCTGATTGGCATGGAAGGATTTACTGTATACTATCATGATTTGCCAGCGAATGATATAAACAAATGGCTAGTAGAAGAACATAAAAAGCGCTTTAACGGTGAAGTCCCTGATTTATTTACTCCAGGTGGAATGACCGCAGCTATCGCCATTGTTGAGGCATTGAAGAAAACAGAAGGAAATGCAGAAGCCGATACATTAATTGCTGCAATGGAAGGAATGAGCTTCGAAACGCCTAAAGGAAAAATGACTTTCCGTCCAGAAGATCACCAAGCACTACAAACGCTATATGCTATTAGGCTGGAGAAGAAGGATGGAGTCCCTTATCCGGTTCCAGTGTTAATTCGCGAATTAAGCCCTGAAGAGACAGAACCGCCAATCAGAAACTAAGAATGACGGGAAATTTCCCACAGAAACAATGAACTTCGGTGTTATACCGAGGTTCATTGTTTCTATAACTAATTAAAAAGCCAGGTGGTGAATGAGAGTGAAATCAATTATAGAGACAAAGGATTTATCCATTACATTTGGCGGCCATACAGCTGTGGACCGTGTGAGTATAGCAGTTCCTGAAAACCACTTTAAGTCTATTATTGGCCCCAATGGAGCTGGTAAAACAACTTTCTTTAATCTATTAAGCGGACAGCTGATGCCAACGGAGGGGCAAATTTTCTTCAGAGAAAAAGAGATTACTAAAATGTCAACGACAGAAAGAACACGTCTTGGAATTGGAAGGTCCTTTCAAATCACGAATGTTTTTCCTAATTTAACTGTTTTGGAGAATGTCAGGCTCGCAGTACAGTCCCAAGCGGGAACACGCTTTCAGATGCTAGCCCATTATCGGAAATATAAAGTTTTTGAGGAAAAGGCAGAAGAATGGCTAGAGCTCGTGCTTCTCCAAAATAAAAAAGAGATTTTAGCTAGAAACTTAGCCCACGGGGAAAAAAGAAAGCTGGAAATTGCCATGCTATTAGCCTTGAATACAGAGGTTCTTCTCCTTGATGAGCCGACAGCTGGAATGTCCGTTGAAGAGGTGCCTGCTATCCTGGAAGTTATTAAAAAAATAAAGCAGGGGAAGGATCGAACAATCATCTTAATTGAACACAAAATGGATATGATTCTGGATTTATCTGACACTGTCATGGTTCTATTCAATGGGAGATTACTAGCAGACGGAACTCCAGAGGAAATCATGAAAAACGAGACTGTTCAGTCCGCGTATTTAGGGGGTCTGTACGATGACAGTTCAATTAAAGCTTAATAACATTGAGACGCATATTGGACAATATCATATTTTGCAGGGAGTTTCATTTGAAGCGCGAAAAGGAGAAGTAACTGTTCTGCTTGGGAGAAATGGTGCAGGAAAAACGACAACCCTAAGAACCATTATGGGGCTGAATCCTCCGTCAAAAGGGGCGATTTTTTACAAAGGGGAAGGAATCGAAGGATTGCCAACATACAGTGTGGCACAGAAAGGGATTGGGTATGTCCCTGAGGATCAAGGTATTTTTGCCGGCTTGACAGTTGAGGAAAATATGAAGGTAGCAATGAAAAATGATGATGATGAAACGAAGGCAAGGCTCCAATGGATATTAGGCTTATTCCCCGATTTAAAGACATTTTGGAAAAAGCCGGGAGGGCTTTTAAGCGGCGGGCAAAAACAAATGCTGTCTATTGCGAGAGCCTATATTAATGATAATGATTTGCTTTTAATAGATGAGCCAAGCAAGGGTCTGGCACCAATTGTAGTGGAAAAGGTGATGGAAACTATTCTGCAAATGAAGGAGCAGACAACCATCGTCCTCGTTGAACAAAATTTTATAATGGCCAGTACAATTGGCGATCAGTTCTACATTATTGACGATGGGCGGACAGTGAGCGAAGGACATATGGCCCAGTTAAAAGAAGATGCAGACATGCGGAGAAAGTATTTAGGAATTGCATAAAGAAAGGAGGAAAAGATATGGATGTTTTAATTACTTTGACATTAAACGGATTAGCGACTGGAATGCTTATATTTCTGCTTGCCGCTGGTTTAACGTTAATTTTTGGTCTCATGGATGTATTAAACTTTGCTCATGGCGGGCTTTTTGCATGGGGAGCCTATAGCGGAACATGGCTATATGCAGCGACAGGGAGCTTCATTATAGCGATTGCTGGCGCTATTGTTACAGGGCTTATTCTTGGATTGCTGACTGAAAGATGGATCATCAAACCAGTCTACGGAAATCATATTCAACAAATTTTAATTACACTTGGCCTCATGCTAGTCTTGTCTGAGTTATTAAAAGTTGTGTGGGGACCTAATCAATTATCTGCTTCACCGCCCCCATATTTGGCTGGAAGCTGGGAGCTTGGAAACGTCATTATTATTAAGTATCGAGTATTTATTATCGCCGTTGGACTGCTCGTGTTCGGAATTGTTCAATATATTTTAAAAAACACAAAAATAGGTTTGATCGTAAGAGCTGGCGTCATGGACAAAGAAATGGTGCAATCGCTTGGAATTAATATTCAAAGAGTATTTATGTTTGTTTTTATGGTTGGTGCTGGAATGGCTGCACTTGGCGGAGTGATGCTTGGACCTTATTCAGGCGTCATCTATGCAGAGATGGGCCTTGAGTTTGCAATTTTAGCTTTCATAGTTGTTGTTATTGGAGGGATGGGCAGCTTTCCGGGCTCTATATTGGCTGCCATATTAGTGGGCTTGTCAGGATCATTTATGGCCTACTATGTTCCTTCACTTTCTTTAGCTGTCAATATGCTATTAATGGCAATCGTTTTAATTTTTAGACCACAGGGATTGTTTGGATTAAAGGGGTGAGGAAGATGAGATTATTAGCTGCTGGCAGAATGAATTTTGTGTACTTAATAACGGCAATCTTTCTCCTTATTTTGCCATTTGTATATGAATCTAGAACTCTGCTAATTTTGCTGACACAAGTGTTTATTTTTGCAATTTTTGCGATGAGCTATGATATTTTGCTAGGATTTACCGGAATCGTTTCTTTCGGGCATGCAATGTTTTTTGGAATAGGCGCATACACAATTGGCGTCTTTATGAAGCGGTTTGATCCGACTATTCCGTATCTTTTATTAGCTGTTTTAGTGACGATTATTTTAACATCCATTGTGAGCTTAGTTCTAGGTCTGCTAACTTTACGTCTTAAAAGTCATTTTTATGCAATGTTAACTCTGGCCTTCTCGGGTCTTTTCCTCGTTTTAGCTGAAAAATGGAGAACGGTTACGTATGGCAATGACGGGTTTACCTTCCGAATTCCAGAATTATTAAAAGACCGGACCGATTTTTATCTTATTTGCCTTGTCACGATGATTTTGGTATTTGCCATTCTTAAAAGATTTACAAATTCCCCTTTAGGAAGAGTTCTGCAAGCTATTCGGGAAAATGAACAAAGAACAGAATCTCTCGGCTACAGCATTCTTCATTATAAGGTCATTGCGAGTGTCATTTCGGGTGTAATGGCGGGAATGGCAGGTCTTCTTTATTCTATGTCGCTGCGATTTGTAAATACGAGTGTATTCACTATGGATATTACACTTGATGCTTTGCTCATGACCATAATTGGAGGAGTGGGAACGTTAGTTGGCGCGATCATTGGGGCAGGATTAATAGAATTTGCTCATCACTGGCTAACTGAATTGGCAAAGATCCATTGGATCTTTGAACGCTGGATCATCTTCTTCGGAATTATATATATTTTGGTCGTCATGTTCTTTCCAATGGGAATCGTTGGAACATTGAAAAAGCTGAAAGTAAGACGAACGAAGAAAAAGGAGAGTAAGAAGGAAGAGAAAATTGCAAGTTAGGGGGAGCAGGATGGAGCAAAAGCAAATTGCCTCTTTCATCGTCCGCTTTCATTTAGCAGAGATAGATGAGCAGACAGGAAAGAAAAAATGGCGCATTAAAGTGTCCCATGTTCAGGAGGATATAGAAATATTATTCGAAACTATTGAGGATGCGATGAACTTTATGAGGAATATAATTGGAGATTAGCAAGTAGAAAAAGAATGGAAGTGTTTTAATGAGTATAGGTATTCTTAGCACTGGAATCTACCTGCCCGAAGATTATATAACTGGTGAGGAAATTGCAAGAATGGCAGGAATTCCTAAAGAGATTGTGGAAGGTAAAATGGGGATAAAAAGGAAAACCATTCCTGGCTCGGAAGACCATACATGCCAAATGGGAATTCGTGCGGCAAAGAAGGCCATTAAAAAAGTGAATCTAGATCCATTGACCATTGACCTTGTCATCTATATTGGTGAAGAGCATAAGGAATACCCGCTTTGGACAGCCGGTATTAAGCTGCAGGAGGAAGTTGGGGCGTTGAATGCGTGGGCCTTCGATGTGGCTCTTCGCTGTGGAACGACAGTCATGGCCTTAAAGGTAGCAAAAAATATGATGATTGCAGATCCGGCAATCAATACTGTGCTTTTAGCCGGAGGATACAGGAATGGAGATTTTATCGATTATCATAACCCTCGAACAAGATTTATGTATAATCTTGGGGCAGGCGGAGGGGCGATTATTTTACAAAAGAACTGCAAGAAAAATTTATTACTAGAGACAGAGATGCTGACAGACGGCTCTTTTTCTGAAGATGTTGTCGTTGTGGCAGGCGGGACGAAACATCCGCTGACACAGCAGGCGTTGGAGGAAGGAAAAAATAAACTAGACGTTCTTGATCCTGCTGGCATGAAAGAGCGTCTTGAAAAAAAATCGATGAAGAATTTTCTTCATGTTATTCGTAAATCAGTTCTGAATAGCGGATATGAAGAGAAGGATATTTCTTATGTCGGGATGCTTCATATGAAGAAGTCAGCCCATCACTATGTGTTAAAGGAGTTAGGATTATCAGAGGAGGCCTCAATCTATTTAGAGGAATATGGCCATATCGGTCAAATGGATCAAATCTTATCATTAGAGCTTGCTGAAACATCTGGGAAACTGAAAAACGGTAATGTAGTTGTACTAGTCAGTGCGGGCATTGGCTATGCTTGGGGAGCTTCTGTAATTCGATGGGGAGAGTGATTTAGAAGTGACAGAAATAATGATAAAAAACGTAAATCTGCCGAATGGGGAAACGATTTTCTATCGTGAAAGATTAGGAGGAACAAAAAACGTTCTACTCGTTCACGGCAATATGAATTCCTCAAAGCATTGGGATGTTGTTCTAGAAAACATGGATCCTAAATACAAGCTCTACGCGATCGATCAGAGAGGCTTTGGGCTATCAAGCTATCAAAATCCAATCTATTCCATTAAAGAGCTTGCCGATGATATTGATCATTTCACGAAAGCAATTGGATTAAAGGATTTTTCAATAGTAGGGTGGTCTATGGGAGGCACAGTTTGTATGCAATATGTCGCCAATAATCCCGATGTGTGCGATAAAATGATCTTGCTTGCATCAGGTTCCACAAGGGGGCATCCGCTATATGAATCAGATGAAAACAGAATGCCAGACTTAAATCGGCGTGTTGAAACATATGCCCAGACAAAGAGAGAGAAAGCAAAAGTCATCACAACCGAGCATGCATACGCAACGAGAAATCGTGAATTATTAAGAATGATTAATGATGCTGTTATTTATACAAAAAACAAACCTGATCCGGAACGCTACGAAGAGTATATTGATGATATCCTTACCCAAAGGAATTATGCTGAAATTGTCCATGCCTTGAATACGTTTAATATTAGTCGGACATTTAACGGTTTAATAGAAGGAACAGGGGAGGCAGAGAAAATAAAAATTCCTACACTTGTCCTCTTAGGAGACAGGGATTTAGTGATCACTAGACAAATGAATGAAGAAATTTTAGAGGATATTGGGGAGAATGCAAGCTTTGTACAATTAAAGGATTGCGGTCATTCCCCGCTGATTGATGATTCGGAGCAGCTGCTTCAAGTGATGTCTGAATTTTTAGATAGATGAGGGGGGGGTTAACATGAGACTTAAAGATAAGGTTGCCATTATTACTGGGGCTGCCAATGGGATTGGATTTGCTGCCGTGCAAACCTTTGCAAGGGAAGGTGCAGCTGTAGCTCTTGCTGATTTTGATGCAGACTTAGGAGCAGATAGAGCTAGAGAGCTGAAGGAGCAGGGATATTGTGCTGAGTTTTTTCAAGTAAATGTAGCGGATCGAGAAAGCATTAATCAAATGGTATCAGCTGTGAATAATACTTTTGGGAAAATTGATATTTTAATCAATAATGCAGGAATTACAAGAGATGGCATGCTAACAAAGCTGTCTGCAGAGGATTTTCAGTCTGTGCTTGATGTGAATTTAACTGGGGTTTTCCAATGTACACAAGCAGTACTGCCTTTCATGCTCCAACAAGGAAAAGGCAAAATCATTAATACTTCTTCTGTTTCAGGGGTATATGGTAATATTGGCCAAACAAATTATGCCGCGACTAAAGCGGGGGTAGTCGGGATGACGAAAACTTGGGCAAAGGAGCTTGGCCGTAAAGGGATTAATGTAAATGCAGTGGCTCCAGGGTTTATAAATACCGGAATGACGGCTAAAGTTCCTGAAAAGGTAATTGGACAAATGAAAATGATGATACCGCTAGAGCGTCTCGGAAGTCCTGAGGATATTGCCAACGCATATTTATTCTTAGCTTCTAATGAATCGGATTATGTTAACGGTACGGTCCTTCATGTAGATGGGGGGATTATGATGTAACTCCTATGTAACTCTCTTTCTTTAATATGATGGTATCTTGATTAAGGAGAGATTATAGTGGGGTGGGAACTCGATTGGCTGGAGAATAGAGCGAGATTATCACCGGCTTCTGTTGCCATCATTGAAGCCGATACGAATCATAAGCGGACATATGATGAAGTGAATAAGCGAGCACTAGCAATAGCGTGCTGGTTGGATCATCAAGGGGTGAAAAAGGGCGATCGAGTTGCTTTACTTTCACCTAATCATATAAGTTATTTTGATTTCTTGTTTGCCTGCGGAAAGCTTGGAGCAGTATTTGTTCCGGTCAATTGGCGCTTATCTGGTGAAGAAATTAAATATATACTTAATGATTGTCATCCCAAAATCATTGGCTGCCATTCAGATTTTACAGAATTGCTGAAAGGCAGTTGCATTGATGGAACGCAAGTGGTGCAAATCAATTGTCATCAATATGAAGAAATCATAACTGGCACTTGGGCAGATAGAATTGAAAGCAATTTAACTGAAACAGATCCATTAGTCATTATTTATACGGGAGGGACGACAGGGAATCCAAAGGGGGTTGTCCTTTCACATCAATCTATTTTATGGAATGCTATGAATACGATTATCAGCTGGAATTTGACTAGTTCAGATAAGACACTTACGTATTTGCCATTATTCCATACTGGAGGTTTGAATGCGCTCTCCATCCCTTTGTTATTAATTGGCGGGACAGTAGTGATTGCTGAATATTTTGAACCTGTAAAAGCGATGGAGTACTTAAATTTGTTTAAATGCTCAATCGTATTATTTGTACCAACAATGTACCATATGATCACGGAATCACCTGAATTTACAAAAACAAGCTTTCCTTATACAAAATTATTTCTTTCTGGAGGAGCACCGTGTCCGCTGGAAATCTATGAAAAGTTCAAGCAGAAAGGACTTCCATTTAAAGAGGGCTATGGACTATCAGAGGCTGGTCCGAATAATTTTTTTATTACAGCTGATCAAGCAACGGTAAAAAAAGGTTCTGTCGGAAGGCCAATGATTTTCAATGAAATCATGCTTATCAAAGAAGATGGGTCAGAAGCAATTGTTGATGAGGTAGGTGAGGTCCTGATAAAGGGAAAGCACTCCTTCAGCCATTATTGGAACAATGAAAAGGCAACAAAGGAAGCCGTTAAAGATGGTTGGCTTTATACAGGTGATTTAGCAAGAAAAGATTCAGATGGATTTTTCTTTATTGTAGGCAGGAAGAAAGAAATAATTATTACCGGGGGAGAAAATGTATATCCCTTAGAGGTTGAACAGTGGTTATCTGCACATCCAGAAATCAATGAAGCCGCAGTTATTGGACTTCCTGATCGAAAATGGGGAGAAGCAGTTACAGCTTTCCTCACTCTTAAAGACAAGGCGGTTATTACAGAAGAGGAAATTAAAAGCTATTGCCGTATCAAATTAGGGAAATATAAAATACCGAGAAACATTTTTGTCTTAAAGGAGCTGCCAAAAACGCCTGTCGGTAAAGTGGATAAAAAGCAATTAAAGCGGATTGGGACTGAAAACTCCATAATAAAAGATTGTTAGCTGCGCGATCATTGGTCGCGCTTTTTGTATTTCTTTTTACCATTAATTAACGTAGGTCAATCCAAACGAATGCTCTCATATATGTTAAAATATTTAATAGAAATTGGAATGTAATGTCGAAAGGAAGAGAGGCTGTCTATGTCCGTTCGTTTATTAATTGGCCGCTCAGGAAGTGGTAAAACAGACTATTGTTTAAATGAAATAAGAGCTGAATTAAAAAGGGATCCAATTGGGAATCCACCACTTATTTACTTAGTTCCTGAGCAAATGACATTTCTATCAGAATATAAATTAATTACAACACCAGGACTTGGCGGGATGATCCGCAGTCAAGTATATTCCTTCACTCGCCTTGCCTGGAAAATACTTCAGGAAACAGGCGGTATCAGCCGCTATCATATAAACAGTGTCGGAATTAATATGCTCATTCGAAAAATCATTGATGAGAAAAAGGATAGTCTTAAGCTGTTTCAGCGTGCTGCCGATAAAAATGGGTTTATCCAGCAAGTAGAACAAATGATGACGGAATTCAAAAGATATTGTGTTCAGCCCGAAGAACTTTCAGAGAAACAAGCTCAACTAACACAAGAGGAACATGTAAATAAGGCACTTCACGATAAGCTTCACGATCTTGAACTCATTTACAGAAGCTTTGAAGAATCACTGATTGATAAATACGTAGACTCCGAGGATTACTTTCGGCTCCTAGTGGAAAAAGCAGGACAATCTGAATATTTACAGAAAGCAGAAGTTTATATTGATGGGTTTTATAGCTTTACACCCCAGGAATTTATGATTGTAGAGCAGTTAATGAAGCACTGCAAGAAAGTAACAATCACTTTAACCCTTGATCAGCCATTTAAGAAGAATCCGCCTGATGAACTGCATCTTTTTAGAATGTCAGGTGAAACCTGCCAGACTATTTATGAAATCGCTGCACAACAAGGACTTCAAGTAGAAGAAGTAATCTTGAACGGCCAGAAAAGATGGGGAAAGCCATCCTTAAAGCACCTTGAAGAAAAGTTCGAATCACGCCCAGCAGAAGGTTATAAAGGGGAGACTGCTGTTCATATCGGCCATGCAGCAAATCGCAGAGCAGAAATTGAAGGCATTGCTAGAAAAATTAATCGGCTAGTGCGAACAAAAGGGCTTCGTTATCGTGATATTGCCATTTTATCTAGAAATGGCCAGGATTATTTTGATATTATTGGAACGATCTTTCATGATTATCAAATACCTTATTTTATCGATCAAAAAAGGACGATGCTGCATCATCCGCTTGTTGAATTAATACGGTCAACTCTTGAGGTAATCAACGGAAACTGGAGATATGAGCCGATTTTTAGAGCAGTAAAAACTGAATTGTTATTTCCGGCAAAATTAAATGCCCATCATTTAAGGGAACAGATGGACAGGCTTGAGAACTATTGCTTGGCTTATGGCATTCAAGGCGATAAATGGACGAATAAGAAAAGATGGATTTATCGGAGAATTAGAGGCTTAGAGTTTGAAAGCTTTGGGCAAACCGATGCGGAAAAGGAAATAGAGCAGGAGTTAAATGAACTAAGAGATATGATCACTGGTCCAATCCTTAGACTATCGCGCCGCCTAAAGAAAGCTCATTCGGGACGGCAGTATTGTGAAGCTGTCTATTTATACCTAGAAGAATTAGATGTTCCGGCTAAATTAGAGAGCTGGAAGCTTGAAGAAGATAATAAGGGAAATTTAGTGAAATCCCGTGAACATGAGCAGTCTTGGAATGCAATTATGGAGCTGCTTGACCAATATGTAGAAATGCTCGGGGAAGAGGAAGTTACGTTAAAACAATTTGCTTCCATTCTTGAAGCTGGTTTGGAATCTCTTCGTTTTACCCTTATCCCTCCAGCGTTGGATGGGGTTATGGCTGCTGATTTGGACATGTCGCGTCTTTCTGACATTAAAGCCGCCTTTATCATCGGAATGAATGATGGTGTCTTTCCAGCTAAATTTTCTGAGGAGGGACTGCTAGCCGACAGTGACCGGGAACAGCTCCTTGTTAACGGTTTAAAAATTGCACCAGCCAGCAAAACACGGCTCCTGGATGAAGAATTTATTGCCTATAAAGCATTTGCTACGCCTTCTGATTGGCTATTCATCAGCTATCCGCTTGCCAATGAGGAAGGAAAAGCGCTGCTTCCGTCTTCCTATATAAAAAGATTAACAGATTTATTGCCTGATTGTGTACACCATGATTATCTATCAGACCCTGCAGAGCTGCCAGAGAATGAACAGCTGGAGTATGCAGTAAATCTGCACACCTCCTTAGCTTATTTAACATCCCAGATGGGGCTAAAGAAAAGAAATTATCCGATTTATGATTTCTGGTGGGATATTTATAATTATTTCCTGCATCATGAACAATGGAGAGGACAAGCTCTTAAAGTTTTATCTAGTTTAAATTATGAAAATAAGACAAAGCAATTAAAAGAAGAAATGAGCAAGGATTTATATGGAGATATCATTCAGGCGAGTGTTTCAAGAATGGAGCTATTCCACGGATGTCCGTTTTCACATTTTGCCCAGCATGGTTTAAAGCTGAAGGAACGTCAAGTATTCCGGCTTGAAGCTCCCGATATCGGAGATTTATTTCATGCCGCTTTAAAATACATCGCTGAAACTGTGATGAGCAAAAAACTTTCCTGGACTGATTTAACAAGAAAGCAATGTGAAATCCTCGCACAAGAGGCGGTCGAAATGCTTGCTCCTAAATTACAAAATGAAATCCTGCTCAGCTCCAATCGTCATTATTATATTAAAAGGAAGCTGGAGCAAATTATTAGCCGTGCCTCTTATGTATTAAGTGAGCATGCAAAGATGAGCGGATTTTCTCCAATCGGACTAGAACTCGGCTTTGGACCAAAGGGGGAGCTGCCTCCGCTTACGTTCCCGCTAAAAAATGGAGCGAAGATGGAGCTTATCGGCAGGATCGACCGTGTGGATAAAGCAGAGGATAAGGATGGAGTATTTTTAAGAGTTATAGACTATAAATCGAGTTCAAAGGATATAAACGTGAATGAAGTCTACTATGGTCTAGCCTTGCAAATGTTAACTTATTTAGATATTATTGTCTCCCATTCACATGCACTGATCGGGACAGAAGCAAACCCAGCAGGGATTTTATATTTCCATGTCCACAACCCAATCATCAGTACTTCAAAAATGCTCACAATAGATGATATTGAGCAGGAGATATTTAAAAAGTTTAAAATGAATGGCCTCATATTAGGGGAAGAAAATGTGATTAAGCTAATGGATCAGACATTAGATAACGGCGACTCGTCCATCATTTCTGCAGGCTTTAAGAAGGATGGTACACTATCTAAGCGTTCCAAAATTGCAAGCAAGCAAGAATTTGAACAACTCCGTCAGTATGTCCGAAAAATGTATACGAAGACAGGAAATCAAATTACTGAAGGAAAAGTGGACATTTCTCCTTATAAAATGAAGGATAAAACACCATGTACATTTTGTTCCTTTAAACCTGTATGCCAATTCGATGAGTCACTAGGAGCAAATGAATACCGCATGCTTGTTCCTCAGCCGAAAGATGATGTGCTAGCTAGTATTCGAAAGGAGGTAGGGAAGGATGAAATCAACTATTCCAGCTAAGCCAGCTAATGTAACATGGACAGATGATCAATGGAAGGCGATTATGGCAAAGGGGCAGGATATTCTTGTTGCAGCAGCGGCAGGTTCCGGGAAAACAGCTGTCCTTGTTGAAAGGATCATTAATAAAATTGTATCAGAGGAAGAATCAATCAACGTTGATGAGTTGCTTGTTGTGACATTTACGAATGCCTCAGCAGCAGAAATGAGACACAGGATTGGAGAGGCTCTTGATAAAGCCATTAATGCAAATCCTAAATCTGCCCATTTACGAAAGCAGCTGAGCCTGTTAAATAAAGCATCGATCTCTACACTTCACTCATTTTGTCTGGAAATGGTTAGAAAATACTACTATTTACTCGATATTGATCCGAGCTTTCGAATTGCTGACGAAACAGAAGCACAGCTTTTAAGAGATGAAGTGCTTGAAGAGCTTTTCGAAGAGGAGTATGGGAAAGAAGGAAATGATTCGTTTTTTGCTCTTGTAGATACGTTTACAAATGACAGGAGTGACACTGCTCTACAGGACATCATCAGGGATATATATGATTTTGCGAGATCAAATCCCTCTCCTGATGAATACCTTGATTCCATCATCGAGATGTATAATGTTGATGAAAACAGTGAAATCGAAGGAATGCCCTTTGTACAGTCCCTTTTACAGGATATGGATTTGCAGCTTAAGGGGGCAAAACAGCTGCTTGAATATGGGCTTGAGCTAACTAAGCTTCCGGGTGGCCCTGCACCAAGAGCAGAAAACTTTATTGCCGACCTTCATGTTGTCCAAACATTACTGGAAGCGAAAAAAGACTCCTGGCAAACGCTTTACGAGGCGATGCAATCCTGGTCATTTGGCAGGGCGAAAAATTGCAAGGGCGATGAGTATGATAGCGAGCTAATTGAAAAGGCAAAGAAGCTAAGAGATAAGGCAAAAAAAATCATTCAGGATCTTCAGGATGAGCTATTTTCCCGTAAGCCTGATAGCTTCCTGCGAGATATGAAGGAAATGAAGCAGTATATTGAGACACTCGTCTATATCGTGAAGGAATTTTCAATACGGTTTAATCAAATAAAGACAGAAAAAGGTTTAGTGGATTTTGCCGACCTCGAACATTTCTGTTTAGAAATTCTTTCTGATAAGAGTGACGAAGGAAACTTAACACCTTCAGATGCAGCAGTTGCCTGTA
This sequence comes from Bacillus sp. DTU_2020_1000418_1_SI_GHA_SEK_038, assembly GCF_032341175.1. Taxonomy (NCBI): domain Bacteria; kingdom Bacillati; phylum Bacillota; class Bacilli; order Caryophanales; family Bacillaceae; genus Bacillus; species Bacillus sp. DTU_2020_1000418_1_SI_GHA_SEK_038. Next base: position 1,505,202 of record NZ_CP135435.1, read on the forward strand.
GAAATCAGTTCAAGGAAGTTCTAGTTGATGAGTATCAAGATGTTAACATGGTTCAGGAAGCGATCCTTCAGCTTGTGACAATGGACTCAGAGGTTGCGGGAAACCTTTTTATGGTGGGCGATGTGAAACAATCTATTTACCGCTTCCGTCTTGCAGAACCGAATTTATTCTTAGGCAAATACAACAGGTTTGAGAAAAACGGTGAAGAAGCAGGCTTAAGAATTGACCTTGCCAAAAACTTTAGAAGCCGAAAAGAAGTGCTGCACGGAACGAATTATATATTTAAACAGATTATGGGTGTTTCTGTCGGTGAAATTGAATATGACGAAGCAGCAGAGCTGAAAGCTGGAGCCCCATATCCAGAAGATGAATCTTATCCCATTGAATTAACGGTTATCGATTTAGAAGGGACAGAAGAGGAAGAACCGCAGGACAATGAGCAGGATGGGTTTGACGCGGCAGAGCTTGCCCAATCCCAGCTAGAGGCAAGATTCATGGCAGCAAAAATAAAAGAAATCATTTCTGAGCGGAAGAACGTATACAATCCAAAAATGAAATCAGGGCGTCCGGCGGAATACCGGGATATCGTCATTTTGCTGCGATCGATGACATGGGCACCTCAGATCATGGAGGAATTTAAGCAACAGGGTATTCCCGTATATGCTAATTTATCAACGGGTTATTTCGAGGCCACTGAAGTATCCATTATGATGTCACTATTAAAAATAATTGACAATCCATATCAGGATATCCCGCTTGCAGCTGTATTAAGGTCCCCAATTGTCGGCTTGACTGAGGAAGAGCTGTCCCAGATAAGAATTCAACACAAAAAGGCTTCGTTTTATGAGGCAATGGCATCTTTTTGCAATGTTAAGCCTGCATTTGAACTTGAACACTTATATGCAAAAGTCCGGCCATTCTATGAACAGCTAATGAATTGGCGCGTCATGGCAAGGCAAGGCTCTCTTTCTGAGCTAATCTGGCAATTATATAGAGAGACAAGGTTTTATGATTTCGTTGGCGGCATGCCTGGCGGAAAGCAAAGACAGGCAAATCTTCGGGCATTTTTTGACCGTGCAAGGCAATATGAAGCTACATCGTTTAGAGGATTATTCAGGTTCTTAAGATTTATTGAACGCATGAGGGATAGGGGAGATGATCTCGGTGCTGCACGTGCCTTAGGAGAACAGGAGGATGTTGTTCGCCTGATGACGATTCATAGCAGCAAAGGGCTTGAGTTTCCTTTCGTATTCATAGCTGGGCTTGGCCGGAATTTTAATACGATGGATTTGAAAAAAGCCTATATGCTAGATAAGGAATATGGATTCGCTGCAAAATACGTAAATGCTGAAAAACGAATATCGTATCCATCTCTTCCCCAAATTGCTTTTAAAAGGAAAAAGAAGATGGAAATGCTTTCGGAAGAAATGCGGGTCCTCTATGTAGCCTTGACGAGGGCTAAGGAAAAGCTTTACTTAGTATCGTCAGTCAAAAAGGCTGAGAAGAAGGTAAATCAATGGCTGCAATCTGCTGAAAATCCAAACTGGCTGTTAAATGAATTTGATCGCGCATCTGCGATAAGCTTTCTTGATTGGATTGGTCCAGCTCTCGTACGGCATAGAGATTATGATAGCAGGATTAGTCAGCTCATTTCCAGTGAAATTACCGACCACCCTTCAACATGGAAGGTTCAGATTATAAACAGTGAAGAGGTTGCAAAACTTGTTGAAGTGCTAGAAGCCGAAAAAGATACCTATCTGCAAATGGTATTCTCAGGTGAGGAAGTTCCTGTACAGTCTCCATTTAAGACTATGGTTGAAGACCAATTGTCATGGAAATATTCATATTTAGAAGCTTCCCAAAACCGTTCTAAGCAGTCAGTTTCTGAGGTGAAAAGGCAAAAGGAGATATTTTCCCAGGAAGATAGCGGGATAGAAATCATCCGTCAATTCAAAAAGCCTATATTAAACCGGCCACAATTTATGCAGGAGAAGTCATTATCTCCGGCAGAACGAGGAACCGCTATGCATATGGTCATGCAGCACATTAGCTTTAAAGAACAGATGACTGTAAAATCTATTTCTGCCAAAATGGATGAAATGGTTCGTAAAGAATTACTGACAGAAGAGCAGCGAGCGGCCATCGATCCGTCTTTAATTGAGCTTTTTTTCAAAACTGAGCTTGGAAGAAGAATGATAATGGCAAGAGAGATTAATCGAGAAATTCCTTTCAGTGTATCTTTACCAGCAAGCGATATTTATCCGGAATGGAAGGGTGAAGAGGAGTCTGTCTTAATCCAGGGGATTATTGATTGCCTTTTTGAGGATGAACAAGGTTTCGTGTTAATTGACTATAAGACCGATCAAATTACCGGCCGTTTTAAAGGCGGGATTGATGAAGCAAAATCGGTACTTGCAAATCGTTACAGAGTTCAAATTCAGATGTATACAAGGGCTTTAGAGCAAATTCTAAAAAGAGACATTCAAGAAAGATATTTATACTTTTTTGATGGAGCACTTATTATTAAATTATAGAAGCGACCGGTTAAGGATGTAAGTCCTTACCCAGTCGCTTTTCTTAATTATTTCCAACTATAGGCTGGTCAATTAGGTTTGTATCAAGGACATTGGTACCGTTTATACCATTGTTCGTAATAATGAACCCACCGGTATTTAATGCACCTTGGCCAGAATAGGTTTTCCCACTAGTTTTAGGCGATATATTAAGAGCATCTCCAAATTGTACAACACCACCATCAACATTTAAAATTTGCACTGGACCAACAATGGCTGGCATATAAACTCTTCCTTTTACAATTTTTTTATTTTCCCATCTTGATCTTCATTCATGCTGCAGCAACTGCCGGATATGCTTAACTCTTGCTTCCATAGAAATATGCTTGCTGCTGCCAATATGGACAACGGAAGATGTAGATATCCCGTTAATATCAATATTATTAACCTTAATGGCAGGGTTTAAATGCATGGTTTGCATAGATATTACTTCTTCAATGGGGACGAGGGGAACGCTTATCGTGAAAGCTTTGAAAGATAAGAAATTCCCCTCATTTCCAAGAAAGGTATCTGTTTCACGCTGTACGGCCAGGGCTCGTGTAAATCCATGAACATAGGTAGAATCGCCTATTTGAATAACAGATGAAAAGGCAACTGTATCTGCCTTTAACTGGTCAACGATTGAAGTTCTGCTGAGCATGATACATCACTCTGGAGTTAATGGAACAACTGGTCCAATGATTAAAGACTCAGGAGGAGTATCAAATACAGATGCAAGCTGGATTGTTTGCGTGTCCCCGACCATTAACAGTGATGAGCTGGATACCCCGGTAACTCGAATATTTCCAATGCAAATATCTCGGTTATACACTTCAAAATTCATTCGTTTCCATTCCTTTCTCTGATTCTGGCAAATGACTTATAAAGGTATGAACCCCGTTTTTAATTTCTTTCTTTAAATTCACCAAAATTTCTTCATTAAAATCAGGTACTGTACCTTGTTCCCTATTTGTTGCGGTAAGCTGTTGCTGCTTAAGATGGTAATCAATGCGGTTAGGCAGCTGCTTTTTTATATCATCCTTTATGAATAAAATATATGATTCATCTATAGATTTATTTAGTGAATGGGCTGTTTCCTCAATAACGCTTTGTAATTCATTTTCCAAAAATTTATTGATTTCATCCTCGATTTCCATTGATCTTTGGAAATGGGCTTTTGGCTGAAAGGGAGTATGAATCCCCTTATTATTAATGGCAAAATCCTCAATTTCCTGAAGCTCGGATGGATTTAACCCAATATTTAATGTTCCGTCTAATGATTCAACCTTCAATTGGTCGAATTTATATTCAATTCTATCTACAGTTATCGGTGGTCGTATCTTCAATTCCTTCGTCTGTTTCTCTAATTCTCTTACCTTGTTTTCCAGGTGAATAATTCTTTTTTCTTGTGCTTCTATAAAAATATGCATTTTTTGCAGGTAAGAGTATAATGTCTGATCCATCCTTACCACCTCGCTTTTTTCGGATCATCGTTTCCACACATTACCTTCCTGCAGAATGTAAAGGTACGGCAGGAGCTTCTAACAGTTGCTCTCCGCCAATAACACCTACCCCAGGCAAGAGGGTATGTGGAGCAGGACCTGTAAATCCTCCTGTATTAGATAGATAGGAAGCGGGCTTAATAATTCCTGCACTTCCTATCTGCAATACAGAGGAGTTGGTGATTCCACCGATCTTTATGAAATTAATTTGAATGGATTGGTTAATGTAAAAGTTCATTCTTTTCACCCTATATTAAGCATTTAATAATATTCCTTGATCCATACCGTCTGAATCATATGTGTTCGTACTGCTTTGTCGATTGTAAATAGTTAGACCATCACCGGTATTAAAGGATCCAGCTCCAGAAAATGTTTTCGCATTTGCTACCGGCATGATCTTATAAACATCTCCAATATGGAATACCCCGCTGCTCCCAATAGAAACGACCTGAACGACTCCAACGATAGCTGGCATTTTTGACATCCTTTACACTAATTTCTCTTTATATCCTATGTGCCTATATACAGATTGTGCCTAGAAATATTTGGCTGGACAAATGAATGGTATTTCTCCTATGATAATAGTGGAATTTACATTTTTTGCTCCAAATATGATATGATTGTATCGATTTTAGTTAAGGAGGCCATTCGATGATTCATGCACACATAACAACATGGGTTTTAGCACTTGTATTATTCTTTGTAGCTTTAGGATTACATAAGAGTGGAAAAGCTAGAGGTTTGAAAGTAGTTCAAATGGTATTAAGGCTTTTCTATATATTAATAATTATTACAGGTGTAGTAATATTAAGTAAAATTAACATCAGTTCGCTTTATATCTTAAAGTCATTACTTGGAATAGTAGTAATCGGTATGATGGAAATGATTATTGTCCGTTCGGTTAAAGGAAAGAAAACTACAATGTTTTGGTTATTGTTCCTTGTAACTTTTATCCTCGTTCTTTACTTAGGATTTGTTAAACTTCCGTTAACTTTCCTCATGTAAAAACATTTTTTGATAAAATTTGTCAATTATCTAGTAAAAAGCTGCTAAAAAGGCAGCTTTTTCTTTTTTTAGACATATCAACATTTCGGTTTTTATGGTATTTTTATCATATAAATATGTCACGGAATTAGTGGTGGAGCTATGGCGAAAACAATAACATGTATTTATGAAGATGAATATCAATTATATAGCTTGATAGATATGCATGAACTAAAAGAATACCCTAGCCTCCTTGTTCAAGTTTTTTCAGGGATGGCAGACAGAGATTCTCTATTAAAATTGCAAAACATCATAAAAAAAATGGTGCCTCTTGCTACAGTTATTGGCTGTTCAGCATCAGGTGAGATTTTTGAAGGAAATATCACAGAAAATAAGACTATTATTTCTTTTACGGTATTTGATAAAACAGAAGTAAAGTCTACTTTGCTTCATCAGGAATCTTTTAAAGACAGTTTTGACATGGGAAAAAGGTTAGCACAGCAAATTGTCGATTTTGATACGAAAGTACTGATTATTTTTCCTGCTGGAGATAAAGTCGATTCTCAATCTCTTTTAGAAGGGATTATTGAAGGTAATCCGCAGCTAACCGTTTCAGGCGGTATTGCTGGAAATACAGGATTGAGTCCAGAACCTTATTCGATAGCAGGAGAGGAATTAACAAGCCAAGGGGTTGTAGGAGTAGCCCTTCAAAGCAAACAGCTATTTGCACAAGTACAAAGTCATATTATATGGCAGGAAATTGGAAAGGTTTTTACCGTTACAAAGTCAAACGGAGATATTATCTATTCATTAGATAAGAAAAAACCTTTACAAATCTTAAAACATTATTTGGGAGAAGGCTTTATAAAAGATATTTCGAATTCAAGATTTGAGTTCCCTTTCACTATTAGTCATAAAGACGGAAAAGTCTCTTTATTTATAATTGATATTTTGAAGAATGGGGCCATTCGTGTCAGCAGGAATGTGTCCGAAGGAGATAAACTTACTTTTTCCTATCCAAATATTGAAGCAACTATTGATCAAACATTACAGGGGTTTAGGCAAATAGCAAAAAAACCGGTAGAAACTATTTTTGTTTACAATAGCTTGTCGAGAAAACGGTTTGCTCGAGATTTTTCAGAAAAAGAACTAATGATGCTTCAGAGCATTGCACCAGCTAATGGTTTCTTCACAAATGGGGAGGTATTAGCGGGAAACGAAGGGACGGCCCAGCATGGAGGTCTATCACTTACGTACTTATCCCTATCTGAACAATCGCTTGAAAAGCGGGAGAATCGTGGTGGTCTTTCCTTTAAATATTCGATGCCTGAACAGTTGAAAACCTTAGCATCACTTACACGTTTGATGGATTCCTCGCAAGAAGATTTTCAGCAATTGCATGAAAACTTGACTATTTCTGAGCAATACCACCAATCTCTTTTTAATAATCATACAGATATAGTTTATTCAACTGATTTACAAGGATACTTTACAAATGTGAATCCTGCATTTGATGATATGTTTGGCTATCGTCATGATGAGATAACGGGTGCATCATCTTTTAAAATTGTATTAAGCGAGGACATTCCAAGAGTAAGAATGCATTTTTTCAGAGCGATAAAGGGAAAAGAACAATACTATAATGCTACTCTCATATCCAAATCTGGGGAAATGAATTTATTTCAACTTAAAAACATTCCCATTACAGTTAATGGCGAATGTGTCGGAATATATGTTATCGGAAAAAACATGACCGAGCAAAAAAAGATCGAAGAAAAGATTACAGAACTAGCGAATTTCGACCATGATACAGGACTTCCAAATCGAATGAGGTTTACTGAGCAGCTTGAACAAATGCTTCAGCGGGCAAAAAAGAAAAAGCGCATACTTGCCGTTCTTTCTATCGACATTGATCGTTTTAAGTTAATCAATGATAGCCTGGGACATTTTGCGGGAGATATGATTTTAAAGGAGATAGCTTTTCGAATTGAAAAAGTTCTCCCAAGCGGATCATATATTGGGAGATTTGGCGGAGATAAGTTTACAGTTATACTAACAAAGGAAGCACAAGTAGATGAAGTAATGAAAGCAGCAAAATCCATTTTATTGGAGATTTCAAAACCTGTTCATCATGAAAGTCAAGAATTCTTTGTTACAGCAAGTATTGGGGTTAGCTTTTATCCAGAAGATGGAACAGATGAACATGAGCTTCTGAAAAATGCCGATATAGCGACAAATCGATCAAAAGACAAGGGTGGAAATCAAATTACCTTTTTCTCGACTGAAATGAATGAGCAAGCGCTGAATAGACTCGAGCTCGAGAGCTATTTACGTAAAGCCTTGCAGAAAAATGAATTCTATCTCATGTTTCAGCCATTAATCGATTTAGAATCCGGGAAAATCTTTGGCAGTGAGGCGCTCATTCGCTGGAATCATCCAAAGCTTGGCCTCGTATCTCCGGCAGATTTTATCCCGCTTGCAGAAGAGACGGGTATTATTCAAGAGATTGGAAGATGGGTGCTCCGAACAGCCTGTATGCAGAATAAAAAGTGGCAGGAGCTTGGAAATAATCAATTAGCGGTTGCCGTTAATGTGTCGGCATACCAGTTTCAGCAGCCAGGTTTTATGAATGATGTAAAACAGGCTTTAAGCGAATCTAAATTAGATCCCCAATATTTAACTTTAGAGCTGACAGAGAGTACGATGCTAACGAATATTGATTACAGTATTCCAATCATGAGGGCACTTCAAAAGCTTGGAGTTAAGGTGTCGATTGATGACTTTGGAACAGGTTATTCTTCATTAAGTTACTTAAAGGACTTACCTATTAACACATTAAAAATTGATCGCTCATTCATAAACAATTTGCGCGTGGATACGTATGATATAGCAATTGTGAAGGCTATCATTACAATGGGACATGGCCTGGAAGTGAAGGTAGTGGCTGAAGGGGTCGAAACGAAGGAACAAATTGAACTCCTAAAAGAATTAAATTGCCATTATGCTCAAGGCTTCTATATTCATAAACCGCTGAAAATAACTGAGTTTGAAAAAGGATTAAAGGAAAAAGCAGAGATAAAATAGCAAAAAGGTGACTCGAGTGAGTCACCTTTTATGTCTAGTACCAGCGCCTACCCCCTCGAGGTCACAAGCCAATTCTGAAAGGTAGAGCTCACCTTTCCGAGAGGCTCGACTTGTGCTTGTCGGGGGTGACCACAAAGGAAAGCATCAGCGAATATTCATCGCAGGAACAATCGCCCTTTGTTGTTCCGAAGGCGCTTATACTTTTCTTGTTAAGAAGATATTTTCTCAATAACCATTCTTTTTCCGCTATTTAATGTAAATTCAAAGCGGTCATTCATCTTTTCGAAGTAACTAAAATGATGCTGAACATTGCAAATATGTTCCTGGTTATCAAATACGATAAAATTAACACCGCTCTTTCTCTCGTTTCTTTCAAGAAAGGAGAGCTGATTATAGCAGTAGATACAATCATATATAGAAAACCGCAAGGAATTTAATGTCGTGATAAATTGGAAAAATGCATCATCATTCATTCCTTCTAGTAATTTTTCTAATGAAAATACAAGGTGCTTTCTAATTCTTACAGAGTCTTGATCTTTCAAAAGAAGGATCTCATTGTCTATTGCCAGTTTCCCTTCTTCAGATAATATCCCTTTTTTCCAGCGTTTAAATCGAAAAATCTCTACTTCCTGGTGGAGGAATTCTTCCATTAATGATGCTTCATCCGTCTCTTTATCAAAGAAAACCCATTGATCATTAATATATTCAATAGATCCTTCGGTATAGGCACGAGTTTGGTATTCAATTAGTTTCGTTCGCTGCTGTCTATTCATTATAAACCTCCATCTGATTCCCTCAACAATCTTTTTAGACAGTTTCCTCTCTTTTTATAACCAGATCTAAATAATTCTTCATTCATTTATGGATAAACAAATCCGCCCCTATAAAAATCATATTCTGACAGGCGGTTTTATGAAATGGATAAACACCTAATCTCGAATGGTAAAATCGCAAAAAACTAGTTGATTCTGCATTAAACATTTGACTGCGCAAGGGAAAAAAGGCTAATCTTAAGGAGTTGCATATTAGCTTGTTTGTGAAAGAAGGGGGAGGAGCGGAGATGGTAAAAAGAGTGTGGACTCTTATCTTAATTCCGTTGCTTCTTTTTTACGCTCAGCCTGTAGGAGCAGTTGAAAAAGAAGATCGAAAATGGCAAGATGAATCTATTTACTTTTTAATGGTGGACCGCTTTGATAATGGGGATTTTAAAAATGATTATCATGTGAATGTAAAGGATCCGCAAAGCTTCCATGGCGGTGACTTCCAAGGAGTCATTAAGAAACTCGATTACATAAAGGATATGGGCTTTACTGCTATTAGGCTGACACCAATTTTTGATAATGAAGAAAACGGATATCATGGATATGGGGTTATAGATTATTACAATACGGAAGAGCATTTTGGAACGATTGATGAATTTAAAATGCTTGTAAAAGAAATTCATAACCGAAATTTGAAAGTGATGTTAGATTTCCCGATTAATCATGTTGGCTCAAAGCATGAATGGCTAAAGGACCCTACAAAGAAAGATTGGTTTAAAACTGACCAATCACCAAATCTACAGGGCCTTGAAAATGAGTGGATAAATGAACTTCCTAGGTTGAATCATGAAAATCTAGAAGTTCAAGAATATTTATTGGATGCTGCAAAATGGTGGATTAATGAAACGAATATAGATGGATATTACCTTGATGAAGTAGACGGGGTTTCAAAAAAGTTCCTAACTGATTTTGTTCAACAGTCTAAATCTTCTAAGAAGGATTTTTATTTACTTGGTGAAGTAAGGTCAATTGATCCCCGTATCATAACTGAATATGAGGACACAGGGATTGATGGGTTTCTGGACTTTCCTTTAACCGAAACATTAAGGCCAGCCTTTGTACAAGTTGACCAATCATTAAAAGAACTAAAAACTCGCAAAGACGAACTGATGTCAGTCTACAAAAATCCAAATTTGATGGGATCGTTATTGGATGACCATAAAGTAGACCGTTTTACGCGGGATATGGTCGAACAAAATCAGCATCCTGGTCCAAGATGGAAGCTTGCATTAACCTATCTTTATACTTCTCCGGGAGTTCCGATCGTTTATTATGGCAGTGAAATAGCCTTGGATGGCGGTTTGGGGCCTGATAATCATCGACAGATGGATTTCCGGACTGATAAGGATTTGATTGACTATATAACAAAGCTCGGTGAACTACGTTCCAATCTCCCTAGCTTAACTAGAGGAGAAATGAAGCTGCTTGCTGAGGAAAATGGCGTTCTTGCTTATAAACGTACTTATAAGAATGAAACGACAGTTATTGTCATAAATAACAGTTCTGAATCTCGAAATATTACGATTAATGCAGAAGAATTTGCTGATGATAAAGAGCTGCGAGGCTTATTGACGAATGACCTCGTTAAGAGCAATGATCATCAATATAAAATTTTCACTGATAGAGAAGAAGCTGAAATATATATTTTATCTCAAAAATCTGGGATGAATATTCCATATGTAACAGCAACTGTTATTGTGTGGGGTGCCTTTGTAGCTTTTATCATCGCAGTATGGAGAAGATCCAAAAGGAAACGGTCCCAGGAATAGTTAAAAAGTAAAAGCCAAAGGAACTTGCCTGCCTTTGGCTTTTACTTTAGTTCTTAACGATAATTCACAAATTGTACCTCTACGGTTAAGTCTGCTTCTTTAATAGCTGAAATAATCTGTTGCAGATCGTCTCGGTTTTTCCCGGTAACACGAATTTGATCATCCTGTATTTGGCTTTTTACTTTTAAACCGCTGTTTTTTATTAATGTATTAATTTTCTTAGCATTTTCCTTATCGATTCCTTGGGCAACCTTGGCTCTTTGCCGCACCGTTCCCCCTGAAGCCCCTTCAATTTTTCCATAATCTAAATTTTTTATCGGAATGCCTCTTCTAATCATTTTGCTTATTAGCACATCTTTAAGCTGGCCAAGCTTGTACTCATCGTCTGAAATAAGCACAAGCTCCTCTTTATCAAGAGAAACGTGACTTTTGCTTCCTTTAAAGTCATAGCGGGTTTGAATCTCTTTCATTGCAATACTAATAGCGTTTGTGACTTCTGAAAAGTCAACCTTGGATACAATATCAAATGAGCTCTCTTTAGACATAATTACCTCCATAAACTTCAGTTCTTTTTCAAAAGATATCAATAAAAAGGATGGTCTTTTGAAAAGAAGTTTTACTTTACTTATAATTATAGTAAAATATAGCAGTCCAAACAACTTCAGGTGATATTGTCTAATTTAGATAGACGTTATTAAATAAACTAATAAAAAAGGATGAATAATTAATGCCTATAAATGATTATATTGGCCGTACCGTAAAGTTAACAGTGGAAAGGCCTGCTGAATTTGGCTACTTTCTATCAAATGGCGATGAGGATGTGCTTTTACATAAAAATGATACGGATTTGCAGCTAGAAGAAGGCCAAGAGATTGAAGTTTTTCTATACACGGATTCTAGAGGAAGAGTAGCAGCTACAACAACGATTCCTGAAATTACAACAGAATCCTATGGCTGGGCTGTTGTTAGTGATGTAATGCAGGATATTGGTGTTTTTATCAATATTGGAATTAAAAAGGATATGCTTCTTGGAAAAGAAGATCTTCCTGTCCATCGGTCAGTGTGGCCAAAGGAAGGCGATTTGCTCTATATAACGTTAAGAGTGAATCGCAATAATCGTATATATGTTAAAGTTGCCACCGACCCAATCATCGAGCAGATGTCCATAAAGGCTACAAGACAAGATTTTAATAAAAACATCCATGGTCATATTTACAGAACAGCAAAGGTTGGAAGCTGGGTCTATACTGCCGAAGGATTCAAAGGGTTTATCCATGAATCTCAGCGAAAAACCGAACCACGTCTGGGAGAAAAGATTGAGGGCCGAGTAATTGATGTAAAAGAGGATGGAACAATCAATGTTTCCTTAGCGCCAAGAAAACAAGAGGCACTTGATGAGGATTCTGAAAAAATCCTTTCATATTTAGAATTGCGCAATGGGGCTATGCCTTATAGTGATAAAAGCTCTCCGGAGGATATACAGGATCGCTTTCAGCTTAGTAAAGCCAGCTTCAAACGTGCATTAGGGCGGTTGATGAAGGAAGGGAAAATCTATCAAGAAGAAGGCTGGACCTATATTAAGAAATAAACGAGCAAGCAGCAGCTTGCTCGTTTTGCTTTTGTCTAGCTCCGGCGCCTAGCCCCTCTAGGTCATAAGCCAATCCGTCAAGAAGGTTAAAGAGCAACCTTCCCGCCGGCTCGTCTTATGCTTGTCGGGGCTGACCGAGGCGCTTCCGCTTTTCTATAAATGATCGGTCGTCTTAGAATACTGGTTTTTCCCAGCCTTGCGGTTTTTCTCGCGCATCATATTTTTTTCATGCCTGAGGGCATTATTATCCTTCGCTTTTTTATCATTATCGGAAGTTCGGGGCATAATAGGGTTACTCCTTTCCATATTTTGCATTCATGGAGCTTTAATATAAAAAGACAACCTTTAATACGAGGTTGACTATTCATATTGTCTGTAATAATGAAAAGGAGTATTCGTAAGAAAGAAAAGGGTTATTTTACTTTATTTAAGAAGAATATGGCGATTGTCCCGGACCCTGTATGAGAGCCAATGGCAGCCCCGATAGAGGAGATGAAGACATCTTTAACGTTTAATTCCTGAACGATTAGTTCTTTCATTTCTAAAGCTGTTTCTTCATCGTCAGCATGACTAATACCAATGACCTGACGTTCGAAGTTTTCGCCTCTTTCTTTCATTAATTCAATGATACGGCGAAGGAGCTTCTTTTTTCCTCTATGTTTTTCAATTGGAACGAGCTTGCCATCTTCAACATTTAATAATGGCTTGATATTAAGAAGCCCGCCCAAAAATGCAGATGCTTTTGAAACACGTCCGCCTTTTGCAAGGTAATCGAGGTCGTGGACCGTAAATAAATGCTCCATATGCTTACAGCGGTATGTAATATCTTCTAAAATAGCCTCTTTCGATGCGTTTTCTTTAGCTAATTTAGCAGCTTCCTTAACAATTAAGCCAAATCCAAGTGAAGCACATTTCGTATCAACAATAGTTAAATTAAAGTCAGGATAAGTTTCCTTTACTTGTTGGAGAATCATAACTGCGGTTTGGTATGTTCCTGATAATTGTGATGAAAATGCGATATAAATTCCATCCTCATTATTTTTTGCCATGTTTGTAAAAGCTTCTTCAAAGGCAAGAGGAGAAGCTTGGGACGTTTTCGGCACTTTTCCTTCACGGATGGCTTCATAAACTGTTTTAGGATTTATCGTTACTAAATCTTCATATTCAGTATCGTTTAAGTGGACTTTTAATGGGAATAAGGTAACGTTATTTTCTTCAAAAAAACTTAAAGGTAAATCACTTGCACTATCTGTCAAAATTTTTACTGACATATATACTCACCTGCTTTCCATCCTATTTAATCTTAAGTTTATAGAAATTAGTATAAAAAGACAATAAAAATACCATTTTTGGGTAATAACTAATAATTTAGATAGGTGATCAAATATGATTTGGTTAAGAACCAAGAAATTAATCGTTGTATTGATTGGTGCACTTCTCACAGCGATTTCCATGAACTTTTTCCTTATCCCAGCAAATGTTTATTCCAGCGGATTTGCCGGAGCAGCACAGCTTTTATCCAGCGTATTTGGAGGGGGAATCTCTACAGGGATTTTCCTATTTATATTAAATGTCCCGGTTGCTCTTCTAGGTTGGGTGAAGGTTGGCAGGTCCTTTACACTTTATAGTTTTATAAGTGTATTGGCCATGTCTATCTTTTTAGAAGTGATTCCTGTAAAGGCGTTTTCGGATGATATTTTATTAAATGCTGTTTTTGGCGGAGTGATTGGAGCTGTTGGAGTAGGATTAACATTAAAATGGGGTGCTTCAACAGGTGGTATGGATATTATTGCAATGGTCCTTTCACGTTTAAATGATAAACCGATTGGCACCTATTTCTTTATATTAAATGCCATAATCATAATAACAGCAGGTGCCCTTTATGGCTGGGAAAAGGCATTGTATACGATTGTGACGCTATACGTTTCAACAAGGGTAATTGATGCCATTCATACAAGACATGAGAAACTGACAGTTATGATTATTACAAAAAAATCAGCTGAAATGAAAAAAGTCATCCATGAAAAACTGATGAGAGGCATAACCATTATACCTGCCAAAGGATCATATACTAATGAGGATAAGGAGATGCTCATGATTGTTATCACTCGTTATGAATTATTTTATTTAGAAAGAATAATTAAGGAAGTAGATTCAAATGCTTTTACTAATATAGTGCAGACTATCGGAGTACTAGGCTTCTTCCGCAAGGATTAATTAACCTTTGGAGGGATAAAATGCTACAGATTCTTATCTCGTATTTAGTAATGATGGGCTCCCTTTCGACATTTGCTGGAGAAATGATCAAGCATCCTTTGGTCAGCTATGAAGAAAAAGAGGAAGCAGCCGTTGAAAACAATTCATTTCGAAAAATTCAGGTAAGTGGCGAGAAAGGGCGTTACAGAGTAATTGGGGAAGCACGATCAAATAGCGGTAAGCTTTTCTATGTCGTTGAAGATGGGCATAATGAATTAATTTCTGAAAAAAAGCTGGAAATGAACGAAAAATTTCCTTTATGGTCAAAAATAAAAATAAAAATTAATATTCCTAAAGAGGAAATGCCTGAGAGCGGGACCATTATTCTTTATTTATATGGGCGAAATGAAGAAGGACAAATGATCAATGAACTTCCAATAATCCTAGAGAAAGTCCAACAAGCTGACAGTTAGAATGTCAGCTTGTTGTTTATTATTATAATTGAAGGTTTGAAGGAATTTCGTCTAACCTTTGCTGCATTCCTGCCAACTGTTCCTGCTCTGCTCTTGTCGAGTTTGCGTATGCAGAGCTTAAGGCATTTTTTGCTTTCTGAACAGCTTCTGATCTATTAGCAGGTCCAGCCTTAGTTGCCATGTCGACAGAGCGTTTCGCCTCTTGAAACAGTCTGTTACCCATGCTAAATTCCTCCAAGAGAGGATTCTTTCACGTTAGCCATTTTTTCCGCTTCAGCCTCTGCATATGTTGAGTGATAAGGGATACGTTCTGCATGCTTAGTAACTGAATCTACTCCCTGCTGTACAAAGCGTTTCGATTTATTACGTTTACCCAATCGAATCCCCTCCAAAAAAGAAGTTGTTGAAACAGCATAACTGCTGCCTCGTTGATTAGTATGCTCTAATCGCATCTTTTAAAAAGGGGAATATCTTGGTCTTTCTTCTAATATGAGGCATGATTATAACTTTAGATTTAATAATTCATTCAAATAAACGGCAACGCCGTCTTCTTCATTAGTTAAGGTAACTTCTTTTGCTACTGATTTAACCTCATTAATTCCATTCCCCATAGCGATTCCATATCCTGCAAATTCAAGCATTTCTAAATCGTTATCCTCATCGCCAAAAGCGATAATTCTGTCAGCAGGAATCTGGAAGTAATCAGCTGCTCTTTTCAAACCGACAGCTTTGTTTAATCCAGCCTTTACTATTTCTATAACATGAAACGGGGCCGCCCAGCTTCGGTGGTCAATGACTTCAGCATGAAGATTCGATAGATGATCACGAATCGTTTGCACATGCTCCTCATCGGTATGAATTAACATACTTGTAGGAGAGGAATTTAGAAAATTGCGTAAGTCACCAGTCGTCACATTAGGCTCACCAAAGCCAAATATTTCTATCAGTTTTTTATCCTGATAATGGAAGTAAACATCATCAATGACCTCTGCAATGATGTTATGAAAATGAAAGGAGCTGCAAGCCTCAACAATTTCTTTGGCAATATTTACTTCTAATGGTGAATGATAAACTCCCCACTTTTTATCCCTGGGATGATGCACAAATGCTCCGTTGAAATTAACAATTGGAGTATCAAGATTCATTTCTTTATAATAAATTTCACTTGAACGAAAAGGTCTTCCAGTTGCAATCATGACAATATGCCCTTCTTCACGGGCTTTTTGAATCACTTTTTTTGTTTTTAATGATATAGTCTTATCATCCTTTAGCAACGTACCATCCAAGTCTAGCGCGATCAAATGCTTTTCTGCCATAATAACAACACCTTCTTTATACATTTTTTTCTATTTCAAGTGTAAAGCTTTAGAAAAAAAAAAGTCCACATGTTACACTGAATGAGAAATGTTCCTAGTCTCGTACCCATCGTTCATGTAATCAAAACCAAAAATTTAACTATAACCACTATGTTAACAAATATTCGTTAGCTTTGTAAAAATTAACGATTATTTTTTATCTTAACCTAATATTTAGTTTGGCTTAACATTAGGAGGATTTACAATGATTACTGTGAAAAATTCCAAACTTAACGAAATTCCCTTTCTTCACATTGCCGATTCAACTAAATGGGAAGAACAACTTCCATCTATCATCTTTATTCACGGTTTCACAAGCAGGAAGGAATTTAATCTGTACTATGCTTACTTACTAGCTGAAAAAGGGTTTCGTGTTATCCTTCCTGAAGCACTATACCATGGTGAAAGAAGTACTGGACTGTCGGGAAACGAACTGAATTTACATTTCTGGGAGATCATCATCCGAACAATCGAAGAACTGGATATCGTAAAAAGTTCCTTCGAAGACGAGCAATTGATAGACCCCAGCAGAGTAGGTGTTGTTGGGACTTCAATGGGGGGAATTGTCACATTAGGTGCACTTACTCAATACCCTTGGATAAAAGTGGCGGCAAGCTTAATGGGAATGCCTTACTATGAGAAGTTTGCCTTGCACCAAATAGATGAACTTCAACGTCATGGAGTTGACATTCCACTCACAAAGGATGAAATTGCTCATCTGATGAACAAAATTAGAGAACTTGATTTAAGTAAGCAGACTGATAAACTTAGAAATAGACCATTGCTATTCTGGCATGGCAAACAGGATTCGGTCGTTCCTTACTCACCTGCCTTTCATTTTTATGAAACGATTAAACCTTTATACGATAAACAACCGGAAAATCTTTCATTTATTATTGATGAGAAAGCTGGTCATAAGGTGAGTACGACAGGGGTTATAGAAACAGTAAAATGGTTTGAAACTTATTTATAAAGTAAATTTACTGCCTGATGTGATGCCCGTCATTTATATTCAAGATTGTTTTTGATAAGATAATAATTAGAAACATAGAAGAAGGAGTGTTATAGCAGATGGATCAAGAAGTAAAAGACAGTATTATGGGTGCTCTAGAGCTAGTAGTTGACCCAGAACTTGGTGTGGATATCGTTAATCTTGGATTAGTTTACGATGTTAAGATGGATGAAGAGGGAAAGACGACCGTTGATATGACTTTAACGTCAATGGGCTGTCCTCTTGCTGGAACAATTGTAGAAAACGTAAAGAGTGCTCTAGCAGATATTCCAGAAGTGAAAGAGACGGAAGTAAATATAGTCTGGAATCCGCCATGGTCAAAAGACAGAATGTCTCGATATGCGAAGATTGCTTTAGGGGTTCGTTAGAGGTGAGAGGCTGATGAAGAATAAAGTCATTCTAGTTAGCTCTGATCAGCTTGGAAAAGGGGATAAGGAGCTTGGTGAAGGCGTCCTTGAAACCTTTTTTACATTGTTAAAGCAAAGAGAGGAATTACCTGCAGCAATTTTTTGCATGAATAGCGGTGTATTTGCATTAACTGAACAATCCTTTGCTTCCGTTCATCTTAAAGAGCTGGAGGAAAAGGGAGTAGAAGTAATTGCCTGCAAAACTTGTGTAGACTATTACGAAGTGCAAACTAAATTAATTGCCGGTAAAATTAGCGGGATGCCAGCCTTTATTGATCTAGCATCCAAATATGAAGTCATTACGATATCATAGAACAGCAGGGGCTTATGCTCTTGCTGTTTTTTTTCTTATTGGTCAGCTTATGGTGTACAGTTAGGAACCAGTCCGAAATAATCAGTTTACTGGACAGGTTTCGTTGTTTAGTCAAAATCCTGTTAAAATACTCCAATCCAGCAAGTTAATTTGACTGGATTAGAATTTTCCTCCTCCTTTAATGATCCTCAATGTGAGATTTCTCACTATTTTATTTTGCATTTTCCCTTATAATACGATTGCAATCAATATTTAGATAAATATCCTTCAATGGAAATAGTGAATATGAGAGGAAGGATTCTAATGTCCTTTAGCCGCGATTTTAATAAAGATCCTTTTATTGTAATTTGGGAATTAACAAGAGCTTGTCAGTTAAAATGCCTTCATTGCCGGGCTGAAGCTCAATATAGAAGAGATCCCCGCGAATTATCTTTTGAGGAAGGAAAGGCATTAATTGATCAAATCTATGAAATGAATAATCCGATGCTTGTCTTTACAGGTGGTGACCCATTGATGCGAGAGGATGTTTTTGATATTGCGAAGTATGCAGTGGAAAAAGGTGTCCGTGTCTCAATGACTCCTAGTGCAACCCCAAATGTGACAAAGGAAGCGATTGAGAAAGCAAAGGAAGTGGGTTTATCACGCTGGGCATTTAGCCTTGATGGTCCTACGCCCGAAATACATGATCATTTTCGCGGAACAGCAGGGTCGTTCGATTTAACGATCGAAAGAATTAAGTATTTGCATGAGCTTGAAATTCCTGTTCAAATTAACACAGTTATTTCTCGTTACAATATTGATTACTTGGATGAAATGGCGAAGGTCGTAGAAAATTTGAAATGTGTTCTCTGGAGTGTCTTTTTCCTAGTTCCGACTGGAAGAGGACAGGAAAGCGATATGATTTCACCTGTTGAACATGAAAAAGTATTTAAGTGGCTATATGATTTAAGTAAAAAGGTGTCCTTCGATATAAAAACAACTGCAGCCCAGCATTATCGCCGTGTTGTTATTCAGAATAAAATGAGAGAGGAGCAGGCACAAAACGGTGATATTCAATATTTAGATGCTCTGACTCAACAAGGATTAACTGGATCTATAGATGGTCTTGGACGGGCTCCTAAAGGTGTTAATGACGGCAATGGCTTCGTGTTTATTTCTCATATTGGAGATGTCTACCCGAGCGGGCTTCTTCCAATTAAAGCAGGAAATGTAAGGGAACAGCCTTTAGCTGAAATATATAGGGAATCACCGGTTTTCAAAAACTTAAGAAACCCTGATGCATATAAGGGCAAGTGCGGAGTATGTGAATTTAGATATGTTTGCGGCGGCTCACGTTCCCGGGCCTATGCAGTCACAGGAGATTATATGGAAAGTGAACCTTTCTGCGTATACATTCCAAAAGCATTAAGAAAAAAAGCAACATCTTAAAAATTGAATCAAAAGGTGACTCCGAATGGCGGTCTTCACTCACTCTGCACACTGTATATAATTTCTTGTAAGAGCATATTATATAAAGTATTATGTGAGTTAAATGTCTGTCCAATTGCTAAGTCACCCTCTTTGGCTTTTTTAACTAAATTTAACTGAAAGTCCTAATTAAGTTATTTTGTATGCTACAATGTTTCAAAAGAGGTCACCCTCAATGGAGTTGATAGGATGGAAAAATCAATCGTTAAAGATCAATACAATCGGCCATTAAGAGATCTGCGGATATCGGTAATTGATCGTTGTAATTTTCGGTGCACTTATTGTATGCCAGCGGAGAAATTTGGACCGGATTTTGCTTTTTTGCCGAAAAGTGAGCTATTAACATATGAGGAAATTGAACTTCTTGCGAAAATATTTGTAGATCTTGGTGTAGAAAAGATCAGGCTAACAGGCGGAGAACCATTGCTTCGCAAGGATATGCCAATACTCGTGAAAAAGCTTGCGGCAATAGATGGGCTAAAGGATCTCGCATTAACTACAAACGGAGTCTTGCTTCCAAGGCTTGCGAATGATTTAAAGGAAGCCGGGTTACAACGGGTAAATGTTAGCTTAGATTCATTAAATGACGAGTTATTCGGAAAAATAAATGGCAGAAATGTTGCGGTTCAAGAAGTTCTCAATGGAATTAAGGCTGCCCAAGAGGCAGGACTCTTTGTGAAAATTAATATGGTTGTAAAAAAGGGATTAAATGAATCTGAAATCGTGCCGATGGCAAAATTTTGCAAAGAACACGGACTACAGCTTCGGTTTATAGAATATATGGATGTTGGCAGCACAAATGGATGGAAAATGGATGATGTTATCACAAAGAAAGAAATTTATGAAATCTTAAAGGTGCACTATTTATTAGACCCAGTAGACCCTGATTATTATGGCGAAGTTGCCAAACGATATCGGTATGAAGGGTCTAATGTCGATGTAGGGTTTATTCCATCTGTATCGGAATCTTTCTGTTCAAGTTGCACTCGATCAAGACTTTCTGCAAATGGACAGATTTTCACTTGTCTATTTAATGGAGAGGGTCATGATATGAAGGAATTTATGAGGAATGGTGCGTCAGAAGCTGAAATAAGAAACAAGATCATCAATATTTGGAGCGGAAGAAAAGATCGTTATTCAGATGAGCGGACTGAAGAAACTACCAGAAATCGCAAGAAAATTGAGATGTCTTATATCGGTGGTTAAAAACATCCTTGCCTAGACTCCTAGTCTGGGATTTTTTTATAAAAAAAAGAAATCAGCATCTATACGCCGATTTCCCTTTCCCAACAATGTGATTAAAAATATCTTGGGAATAAAATATTATTTTCTAAATGAACATGCATGAATGTTTGCCCTTCTAACATTTCAAGACGCTTGTATACAAGTGTGTACGTTCCGCAAGCATCAAGTGGAAGCTCATAATCAGAAGTTGTTTCTCTAAGCTGTCTTAAAAGTTCCCCTGCATGGTCATGTTCCTTTTCAAGCTCTTTAATATAGTTAATAATTTCTTCGCGGTTAGGAACTTCAGGATCTTCTAATTGTTTCAGCATTGGGAAAACTGTTTCTTCCTCTTTAGCTGTATGTTCAATCATTTCTTTCTTGAACTCATAAAATAGCTCATACACCTTCAAAAGCTCTGGGTGATGATCACCATGAACCTTTGCCACCTTTGTTACATATGGGCTTAACTGTGCAAGTTCATCTAATAGTGGAATATGATAATGCTGCATAACATGATTGATTATTTCTTGAGATGAACTGTCCGTCCATACCCCCATATCATCCTTTTGATTTTCTTCCTTAGCATAAATCTCATTTAAATCTGCCATTAATTGCTCTATGTTAACTGATAGCTCTGATGCAGCAGTTATTAATGGAATATTTCCTCCACAGCAAAAATCTATACGATAGCGTTTAAATACATCACTTGTTTTCGGTTGTTCATTCACTATATCCTTTACTAATGTTGTTTCTGAAAAAGCCATGGTCAATAAATCCTCCTTTAATTAAGCTTTAAATACATATACAGCATAAACGATATTTAATTGTTAACTGGTGACTGTAATCACACTTAAGAGTAATTAAGACAAACTTTAGCAATTATGTGTGAGCTAGATTATATGAAATCAACATCAATACACCTATAATAAAAGGATAATGATGTCTCTATAGGAGCTGATATAATTGGTTGAAAGAAGAAATCCCATTCCCGTTGGCGAAGCTGTCATGCGGGTGATGGACTTTGAAAAAAAAGGTCACATAGAATACGTCTCAATAAATGAGAGTTTTGGAAGGTATTTGGCTGAAGATATCACAGCCACTAATGATGTGCCACATTTTGACCGATCTCCATATGATGGATTTGCTGTTAGAGCAATCGATACGAAAGAAGCATCACCAGAAAATCCAATTGAATTTGAAGTTATTGATCATATCGGTGCCGGACACGTGACAAGTAAAAAGGTTGGCGCATTTCAGGCGGTCCGCATTATGACTGGGGCACAGATGCCTGCAGAATGTGATGCCGTTGTGATGCTTGAGTTATCAAAAGGGTTTGAAAAAAACGGAAAAAATTATATGTCCATTAAACGTTCATTCAATTCAGGGGATAATATCTCATTCAGGGGGGAGGATGCAAAAGAAGGGGATATCCTTATTAAAAAAGGGATAAAAATAAATCCAGGAATTCAGGCTATACTTGCTACGTTTGGCTATGCAAAAGTTCCAGTTGCGAAAAAGCCAGTAGTAGGATTATTTGCTACGGGTACAGAACTGCTAGATGTTGATGATCCTTTAGAACCTGGCAAAATTAGAAACAGCAACTCTTATATGATTGCTGCACAAATAGAACGTGCGGGTGCCGAGGTTCTTTATTTCGGTAAACTTCCTGATGAGTTTAAAACATGCTATGAAGCTGTAAATTCAGCTTTAGATAAAGTAGATATGCTTATCACAACTGGTGGAGTATCAGTTGGAGACTTTGATTACCTTCCAGCCATATATAGTAAACTAAATGCTAAAGTTCTTTTTAACAAAGTAGCAATGAGGCCTGGCAGTGTGACGACTGTAGCACAGTTAGAAGGAAAGCTTTTATTCGGTTTATCGGGAAATCCATCCGCTTGCTATGTTGGTTTCGAACTATTTACCCGTCCAATCATAAGGAAAATGCTATTTGCTGAAAAGCCTCATCTTCGGAAAGAGAATGCTGAACTTACGGTTGAATTTGCAAAAGCAAACCCTTTTACCCGCTTAGTTAGAAGTACTGTCACTGTAAAGGACGGAAAATTATTGGTTTTTCCAAGCGGTGTAGACAAATCCAATATCGTAATGAGCCTTGCTGGAGCTAATTCATTAATGATTCTGCCAGGGGGAACAAGGGGTTTTCAAGCAGGCTCTGAAGTCGATGTATTGCTGCTTGAGGATTATGACGGAAGCGAGTGGCCATGGTAAGGTCTCCATATGTTTTTCAAGTGGTTGGCTACCAAAACAGCGGGAAAACAACACTTGTAAAAAAAATTATTACACATCTTAAGAAACATGATTTAACAGCCGCTACAGTGAAGCATCATGGGCATGGAGGAAAGCCTAATCTGCTTGAAACAAAAGATTCTAGTCAGCATATTTCTTCTGGAGCGCTTGCAGCTATTGTGGAAGGGGATGGAAGAATTCTGCTCCAAGCGGAGAAAATGAATTGGACGCTTGACGAGCAGCTTGTGATCCTAATGCAGTTTAATCCAGACTTTATCATAATTGAAGGTCATAAGCATGCCAGCTTTCCTAAGTTTGTGCTCTTGAAAGACATAGAGGATTCCAAACTCCTTTCAGTATTAAGCAATATTAAAGTTGTGTTATATTGGTCTGAAGAAACTAGCACGATTCAAGATGAATTTCCTTCACTTCCGTTTTTCTCAATACACGACAATGCAGGAGAAGAGTGGATAATAAACTACCTAATAAATCAACACAGTTAGTTAAATGTCCTAAAAACCGTCACAATTCGGCGGTTTTATTTTTTTGTGTGATTCATTTCACTTAAATCATCAATTCGAACCTATATAGTAAAGTAAGGTAGCAAAGGGGGGGAGAAAATAGTGAAGCTATTTTTACCAAAGCAGCATGGTGCATGGGCAATGGTCATCATCCCATTCTGGCTGGGAGTTGCTGCAGCTGAATTTATGTGGATTCACATCCCTTTTTTTATTGGCTGGCTTTTACTTTATTTAGCTACATATCCAATGCTTCTTTTATTCAAAAGGAAAAAAATAAATTTTTATCGTAAATGGGCATTGATCTATTTAGTTCCGGCCTTGATTCTGTTGATGTTTCCTTTATTGGTGAGACCATCTATTATAATTTTTGGCCTGTCGATGATCCCATTCTTTTTACTCAACGCTTATTATTCATCCAAAAATAGAGATCGCGCATTTGGAAATGATGTAAGCGCTATATTAGTTTTTTCATTTGCTGGCTTGGCTAGCAGCTATCTTCCTGCAGGAGAACTTAATTTAACTAGCTTAACCATCTTTATTGCCTCCATATTATTTTTTATAGGAAGCACCTTTTTTGTAAAAACAATGATTAGGGAGAAGAAAAACCAAACATTTAAATGGATTTCATGGATATTTCACATAGGAGTTATTACTGTCTGGTTTATTGCTGGTAAGCCTTTATTGGTTATCTCATTCATCCCTAGTTTGATTAGAGCCATCATTTTCTACGGCAAGGGGCTGACAATGGCTAAACTTGGAATTCTTGAAATTGTTAATGCGGCATTTTTCTTCATTCTTGTACTCATTCATGTGATATAGAGGCAAACAAAAAAAACGCTTATTTTTAAGCGTTTTAATTTTTTTATTCTATATTACATATCTCAACTGGGCAGTTTTCACAGTCTATTTCGTTTTTTAAATAGCTTAGGCTGTGAATGGTAATGATACCTTTTTTAATAGAAATAATTTCCTTTTTTCGAAGTTCGCCTAACATCCGATTGACAACTTCTCTGGATGTTCCGCAAAAATTAGCGAGCTCTTGGTTCGTTAATGGGATGCTTAAAGTAATTCCATTTTCGGAAATCACCCCATAGCTATTGGAAAGTCTAATTAATGTTGAAAATAGGGCACCCTTTTTCCCATGGAGAATGAGATCTCTAAATTTAGTTTGCGTTTTTCGATATTGAAGGCTTGTCCACTTCATTAATTCAAGTGCTAGCTGATGCTCCTGTTTTAATCTTTCCTCTAATTCATTTTGAGCGATAACCGCAACCTCTCCACCCTCAATTACCTTTGCACTTAGCATATACCTTGGTGCTGAACAGAAAAGTGTAAGCTCCCCAATGATATCACCTGTAGAGCACATCCTTAAAGTAAGCTCACGCCCATCTGGAACGATTTTACTTATTTGAATTAAACCACTTTCAATAACAAACAGTTCACTTGCTTTCATCCCTTCTTGGAATAGAAAGGTGCCTTTTTCAATTTTTCTTTTATGATGAACAGTTAGTAATAACTCCTTAAGCTCATTAGAAAACTCATTTTGAGACTCCATATGATAAACCACCTTTTCCCGTAGTGTATGTCCGTGGGAAAAACGAACCTTTAACTTTAGAATAATTCAATCTTTTAGGGTTAATAACACTATTATATTGTAAAGATAAAAAACTTCAACAAAAAACAGTTGATTTTATCTTCCATCCTTTCTATAATAAGAGAAATATTAATTCATAAATATAAAAAAAAATGATTAAATATGCAAAATGGTTAATGAAGGGAGAAGCTATGAAGGTTTCAATTATAGGAACAACTGGATATGGGGGAGCGGAGCTGCTGAGGATACTACAAAGGCATCCTGAATTTAAAATACAGTCTATCCACTCATCTAAGAAAGATATTCCGATTTGGAAAGAATATCCCCACCTCTTTGAAATTATTGATGACAATCTGCAAAACATAAATTCTAGTGAGATCGCTGAACAATCAGATATCGTTTTTCTTGCTACCCCATCAGGAATCTCCGGAAACTTAGCTGCTGAATTTGAAAATAAGAATATTAACGTGATTGATCTTTCAGGTGATTTAAGATTACCTGCTGAGACATATAAGACATGGTACAAACATGAACCTGTTAATGAAACTTTGTCTGGCAAAGCTGTCTACGGCCTTACAGAATGGTACAGGGAAGAAATTAGAGCTTCAAAGTTAATTGCCAATCCTGGATGTTACCCAACTGCAACACTATTAGGCCTAGCTCCAGTCGTTAAAGAAAAACTAATTAAGCCATCGAGTATTATTATCGATGCCAAATCAGGTGTATCAGGTGCCGGCAGATCATTAGCTCGAAATACTAGTTTTGCAGAGGCAAATGAGAACTTTAGAGTTTATAAGGTTAATGAACACCAGCATACGCCTGAAATTGAAAAGCAGCTTTCAAGATGGAATAAAGATATCAGTCCAATTACCTTTACAACACACCTATTGCCAATTACGAGAGGAATCATGATCACAGCCTATGTTCAACTATCAGAAGATCTAAATACCTCCCAACTGCTAGATTTGTATAACGAAACTTACCGTGATAATTCGTTCATTCGCATTAGGCCGGAAAATACATTCCCATCGGTCAAGGAGGTAGCTGGCTCCAACTACTGTGATATTGGTCTTCATGTCGATCCAAGGACCGGAAGATTAACGATTATTTCTGTTATTGATAATTTAATGAAGGGTGCAGCAGGGCAGGCTGTGCAAAATGCAAATATAATATGCGGTTTTGAAGAAACGACAGGATTAGATTTTATTCCAATGTTTCCATAAGAAGGAGGAAAAAAACATGCAAGCTGTATCTCACACTGTATCCCTAAAAGAAGTTGATGGAGGAAGTATCATTTCTCCAAAAGGATTTAATGCTTCTGGGGTGCATGCAGGACTAAGGTATTCAAAAAAAGATTTAGGAATAATTATTAGCGAAATTCCAGCAAATTGCGCTGCAGTTTATACAACTAGCCATTTCCAGGCAGCACCATTAAAAGTAACACAAGAAAGCATTAAAGTTGAGAACATGCTGCAAGCGGTGGTCGTAAATAGTGCTTGTGCAAATGCATGTACTGGGGAAAGAGGAATAAAAGACGCTCTCCAAATGAGAAAATGGACAGCAGAAAAATTTGGATTAATGGAGCACTATGTTGCCGTTGCATCAACGGGAGTTATCGGTGAGTATTTGCCAATGGATAAGCTTGAAATCGGTATTCAGAGTTTACAGCCGGATAATGACTCTAAGCATGCTGAGGATTTCCAAACAGCGATTCTAACGACAGATATTGTAATGAAGAATTGCTGCTACAGCACAGTTATTGATGGTTTAACGATTACGATGGGAGGAGCGGCGAAAGGCTCTGGGATGATCAATCCGAATATGGCTACGATGCTGGGCTTTATTACTACAGATGCAAATATTGAAAGTGAACATCTTCGAGCTGCTTTAGGGCTTATAACAGATACGACATTTAATCAAATAACAGTTGATGGGGATACATCGACAAATGATATGGTTCTTGTAATGGCAAACGGAATGGCCGGAAATAAGTCACTTACACCTAATCACCCGGAATGGAATGAGTTTGTGCAACTGCTTTCGAAGACATGTGAAAGTCTGGCAAAGCAAATTGCCAAGGATGGAGAAGGGGCAACGAAATTAATTGAAGTGGATGTAAAAGGAGCAGAAAGTGATCTTGAAGCAAGACAAGTAGCAAAGCAAATTGTAGGATCAAACCTAGTGAAAACAGCCGTATATGGAGAAGATGCAAACTGGGGAAGAATCATCGGAGCTATAGGTCAATCAAAGGTTCATGTAAACCCTGATTCTGTCGATATTGCGATTGGTCCCATTACTATGCTTAAGAATAGTGAGCCACAGCCATTTTCTGAAGAAGAGGCAAGTGAATATTTACGAAATCAAACTATTCAAATTTATGTTGACCTGCATCAAGGAACTGGAGCAGGTAAGGCATGGGGCTGTGACTTAAGCTATGATTATGTCAAAATTAATGCAAGCTACCGATCGTAAGGGGGAAGTCACATGAAAACAATCGTTATAAAATGTGGTGGCAGTGTGCTGGATGAACTAACCCCGGATTTTTTTGAAAGTTTAATAGATTTGGATAAACAAGGCTACAAGCTCATATTTGTACACGGAGGAGGACCTGATATTAATAAAATGCTTGATCTTTTTCAGGTCCCTCATGAATTTGTTCAAGGGCTTCGTAAGACGACTTCTCAGGCACTGGAAATTGTTGAAATGGTTTTGTCTGGGCAGACAAATAGAAAACTGGTAGCTAAACTCCAATCGTATGGATTAAAGGGCTTTGGTTTAAATGGAAGTGATGGAGAGTTTTTGCAAGGGGAGTTTATTGACAAGGAACAGCTTGGATTTGTCGGTGATGTTACGAGGGTGAATAAAGAGGTAATCACCATGCTTTTGCAAGACCGATTTATTCCTGTCATTACGCCAATTGCAGTTACAGAAGACGGAACAAAGCTTAATATAAATGCTGATTTTGCTGCAGCAGCCGTAGCTAATGCACTAGAGGTTGAACATTGTATTTTTGTCACGGATGTAGATGGGATTATGATTGATGGAAACCTGCTGCTTCAAACAGATACTGAAGAAATTGATAAGTATATTGACCAAGGACAAATCACTGGCGGAATGATCCCAAAGGTTAAATCTGCTGCAGCCTCGATCGAAAAAGGAATAAAAAGCGTGATGATTGTTTCGGGTAAGAAGAAGTTTTTTGACGGTTTTCAATGGATTGGAACAGAAATCAATGCCAAAGAGAGGGTATTAAAATGAGCCATTTATTTCCGACATATGCCCGTTGGGACGTTGAACCAGAACAGGCTGAAGGCTGTGTCATTATAGATAAAAACGGAAAAAAGTATTTGGATTTTACGTCTGGAATTGGAGTTTGTAATCTAGGTCATCGGCCTAAGGCTGTGCAAAAGGCAATTAGCAGCCAGCTTAACAAATTCTGGCATGTTTCCAATTTATTTGTTCAAGGGGAGCAAGAGAAAGCCGCACAACTATTAGCAGAAGCTGCCAAGATGGATTTGGTGTTTTTTGCAAACAGTGGTGCTGAAGCAAATGAAGCGGCTATTAAGCTCGCTAGAAAAGCGACTGGACGAAAGAAAATCATCACCTTTACAAACTCCTTTCATGGACGGACTTTTGCCACGATGTCGGCAACCGGCCAGGATAAAATAAAAACTGGTTTTGGTCCTATGCTAGAAACATTTGTCTACTTGCCTTTTAATGATTTAGATGCACTTAAACAGGTGGTAGATAATGATACAGCCGCAATCATGCTTGAGGTGGTACAAGGGGAAGGCGGTATTCATATTGGAAAGCATGAGTTTTTACAGGGTGTTCAGGAACTATGTAAAGAGTATAATGCCCTATTCATTATTGACGAAATTCAAACTGGGATTGGGCGGACAGGGACTCCGTTTTCATTTCAGCAATTTAATTTAACACCTGATATAGTAACATCTGCCAAAGGGTTAGGAAATGGATTGCCAATAGGAGCTGTAATCGGGAGAAAGGAACTCGAAACAGTCTTTGGACCTGGAAGCCATGGATCAACCTTCGGTGGAAATCCGCTATCAGTTGCTGCGGCTATTGCTACAATGGAAACAATCTTTCAAGAGGAATTCTTACAGAATGTCTTGAATAACAGCCAATATCTGTTTAAGAAAATATGCAGTGATTTAAGTTCATTAGAAGAAATTAATGAAGTTAGAAATCTTGGTTTCATGTTCGGAATTGAAACGTCTATTGACTTGCCTGTTTTATTAAAGGAATTAAGGGAAAATGGATTATTAGCTCTTCCAGCAGGCAATAATATATTAAGACTATTGCCTCCTTTAACTGTTTCAATTTCTGAAATGGAAGAAGCAGTAAATATAATTAAAACAGTAATGAAAAAACTCTCTAAAACAGCCGTATAGGGCTGATCATTTTTGTATATCTTTGCATAAAAATAAATAAGTATAAATAAAAATACATTATTAAAACTAGTTTTCCCCAATTTTGACTATATATTAGTACAGTTTCTGTAGACTTTGCAAAACAAAAATTGCTCGGGAAATATTAAGTGATGAAATTTAATGGAAAAAATAACCGAAAATTAAATTTAAAAGGAGTGATTGAATTGGCTATTTCAATTCAAACTGCAGATAACAAACTTAATATTAAAGGAAGTGATTTTTTAGCTTTAGCAGATTTCTCGCCAGAGGTTATTAGTGGTTTGCTTCAAAAAGCTAAAAAGCTTAAGAATGCAGCATTGCTTGGTGAACATATTGCTCCCTTACAGGGTAAAATTTTGGGAATGATATTCGAAAAATCTTCTACACGTACAAGAGTTTCATTCGAGGCTGGAATGATCCAGCTTGGGGGTCAGGCATTATATTTAAATAGTCAAGACCTCCAATTAGGAAGAGGAGAGTCCATCGCTGATACAGCTAAGGTTCTTTCACACTATGTTGATGCTATTATGATACGTACTTTTTCACATAATACCATTGAAGAGCTTGCTTTACATGCAACGATTCCAGTAATTAATGGGCTAACAGATTTGTATCACCCATGTCAGGCTTTAGCAGATTTATTAACTTTACAGGAAACTAAAGGTGAATTAGCTGGGTTAAAGCTAGCCTATATTGGTGATGGAAATAATGTTGCTCATTCATTGATGATTGGGGCAGCAAAATTAGGCGTAGATATTACGATAGCCACTCCTGCTGGATATGAACCAAATGCTGATATCGTTCAAAAGGCAAAAGGGTTTGCTGCAGCTAGCGGCGGGAAGGTGGCTATAACAAATAATCCATATGAGGCTGTTAATGGTGCAGATGCTATTTATACAGACGTGTGGACGAGTATGGGGCAAGAGGCAGAAAATGAAAAAAGACTAAAAGCCTTTACAGATTTCCAAGTAAATGAGGGCCTCATTCAAAATGCAAAGAAAGATTTTACATTCCTTCATTGCTTACCTGCACATAGGGGAGAAGAGGTTACAGCAAATGTTATTGATGGACCAAATTCGGCTGTCTTCCAGCAGGCTGGCAACAGACTGCATGTTCAAAAAGCCCTATTATCAGAAATTTTATAAGAGCAAAAGGCCTTCTTACTGTAAGAGGGCTTTTTGCTATTTTATTATGGTAAAAAGTTCTATCTCGATGAATTTTTAGGATGGAAATAATAGTAGTGATTCTAGAAATAAAGGAGGAGTGTATATGGGGCAAAATCGTCAATTTAAACCAGGTCAGAAAGCACCGAATAATGGAATTTATATTGAAGTTGGAGAAACTGGAAGCAATGTTAATAACCCACAAATGCTGAAGCTTAAGGCAGGAGATAGATTTCCTGAAAACTCCAACCATAATCGTGTTTGGACGTATCAAAGAAAACCTTAAACTTAAATTATTATTGGGAGCCATCCATTTGTGGATGGCTTTACATATGCTATAATAACATTAAAGGTCAAAGAAGGTCAGAGAGGAGGATATGTATGGATATTAATAAAATGACAGAACGGATGCAGGACGGAATTATGAGTGCGCAAAATCTGGCAATAAGGGAACAGCATCAGGAAGTGGATGATGTTCATTTATTATTGGCTCTTCTCGGACAGGACAACAGCCTAATGGCATCTATTCTGAAAAAGTCACATGTATCAATTGAAAATATGAAAAAAGGTTTAGAACACATACTTAGGAAAAAACCGCAAGTTTCGGGAACCGGCATTGAACAGGGAAAGCTATATATTACGATTAATCTTCAACGCAGTTTGGCAAGTGCAGATGCGATTAGGGAAAAATTTAATGATGAATTTCTTTCAGTTGAACATGTCCTATTAGCCATCTCAGAATCAACATCTGAAGCGTCAGCAGCTTTCAAAAAAGAAGGAATTAATAGTCATAAGCTAGAGCTAGCGATAAAGGAAATAAGGGGGAATCAAAGGGTGACATCACAAAATCCAGAAGCAACATATGAAGCTTTAAAAAAATATGGGAGAGACTTAGTTGCAGAGGTAAAGGCGGGAAAGATGGACCCGGTAATCGGGAGAGATAGTGAGATTAGAAATGTCATTCGAATTTTATCTCGAAAAACAAAAAACAATCCTGTATTAATCGGAGAACCGGGTGTAGGGAAAACGGCAATAGTCGAGGGCCTTGCCCAAAGAATTGTCCGAAGAGATGTTCCAGAAGGGTTAAAGGATAAAACAATATTCTCCTTGGATATGAGCTCTCTTATTGCCGGTGCAAAATTTAGAGGAGAGTTTGA
Source organism: Bacillus sp. DTU_2020_1000418_1_SI_GHA_SEK_038 (assembly GCF_032341175.1). Taxonomy (NCBI): domain Bacteria; kingdom Bacillati; phylum Bacillota; class Bacilli; order Caryophanales; family Bacillaceae; genus Bacillus; species Bacillus sp. DTU_2020_1000418_1_SI_GHA_SEK_038. The sequence continues at coordinate 1,537,061 of NZ_CP135435.1, forward strand.
AGAGCGTCTTAAAGCGGTTTTAAATGAAGTGAAAAAAAGCGAAGGAAGGATTCTCCTTTTTATTGATGAAATTCATACGATCGTTGGAGCTGGCAAGACCGAAGGAGCTATGGATGCTGGCAATATGCTTAAACCGATGCTTGCCCGGGGAGAATTGCATTGTATAGGTGCTACGACCCTAGATGAACACCGAAAATATATTGAAAAGGACCCAGCATTAGAAAGACGCTTTCAGCAGGTTCTCGTTCAGGAGCCTGATGTGGAAGATTCCATTTCGATCCTTAGAGGACTGAAAGAAAGATATGAGATTCACCATGGGGTAAACATACATGATCGTGCCTTAGTCGCAGCGGTGACCTTATCAGACCGATATATAACAGATCGCTTCCTTCCAGATAAAGCGATTGATTTAGTTGACGAGGCTTGTGCTATGATTCGCACGGAAATTGACTCTATGCCACAGGAACTTGATGAGGTTACGAGAAGAGTAATGCAGCTTGAGATAGAGGAAGCAGCATTAAGTAAAGAAAGCGACGAAGCAAGTAAAGCTAGACTTTTGCTTTTGCAAAAGGAATTGGCTGGTTTTAAGGAAAAAGCCGATCATATGCAAGCAAAATGGCAGGACGAAAAAGAAGGCATTCAGAAAATCCGTGAAAAAAGAGAACAGCTGGAAAAATTGCGCAGGGAGCTCGAAAAGGCCGAAAATGAATACGATTTAAATAAAGCAGCAGAGCTTCGACATGGAAGAATACCTGCATTGGAAAAAGATATAAAGCAGCTTGAGCAGGAAGTGAATGAGAAAGATGGGGAACGCTTATTAAGAGAAGAGGTAACAGAAGAGGAGATAGCGGACATTGTTGCAAGATGGACAGGCATTCCTGTAGCCAAGCTTGTTGAAGGTGAACGTGAGAAGCTCCTAAGATTAGAAAGCATTCTTCATGAAAGAGTCATCGGCCAGAATGAAGCTGTTGAACTTGTGTCAGATGCTGTTCTTCGTGCAAGAGCAGGAATTAAAGATCCAAATCGTCCAATAGGTTCTTTTATTTTCCTAGGTCCAACAGGGGTAGGGAAGACCGAGCTTGCGAAAGCTTTAGCACAAAGCTTATTTGACAGTGAAGAGCATATTATTCGGATGGATATGTCTGAATATATGGAAAAGCATGCTGTTTCAAGATTAATTGGAGCTCCTCCCGGCTATGTCGGCTATGAGGAAGGCGGACAGCTGACAGAAGCAGTTAGAAGAAAGCCATACTCCGTCATTCTGCTTGATGAAATTGAGAAGGCACATCCAGAAGTCTTTAACATTCTCCTGCAAATGCTCGATGATGGAAGGATTACTGATTCACAGGGAAGAACAGTTGATTTTAAAAATACAGTAATTATTATGACGTCTAATATTGGTTCACAGTATTTGCTTGAACGCGTTAGTGGAGAAGAGTATATAAATGAAGAAACTCGAAATAAAGTGATGAATACGTTAAGAGGACATTTTCGTCCAGAGTTCTTAAATCGGGTAGACGAAATCATTCTATTTAAGCCTCTTGCTTTAACAGAAATAAAGGAAATTGTATCTAAATTAATCAAACAGCTTCAAGAGAGATTGTCAGATCAGCATGTTCGCCTAGATATTTCAGAAACAGCTAAGGAATACATTGCTGAAAATGGATTTGATCCTGTTTATGGTGCACGTCCATTAAAGCGTTTCATCCAAAGAAATGTAGAAACGATTTTAGCCCGCAGAATAATCGGAGGAGAAATTAAAGATTATAGTGAAGTATCAATTACGGTTAAAAACGATGAATTAACATTGAAAATTCAATAAAAAAAGGAGTGACTTAGGTAGGGTATGCAAGCATACGCTAAAGTCACTCTCTTTTTATACTGTCTAGCTTCAGCGCCTACCCCCGACGTACAGGACGTACTAGTGTTGACAATGCGACAGGACGTCGCGTTTTTGTCAACCTCGAGGTCACAAGCCAATCCTGAAAGGTAGAGCTCACCTTTCCGTGAGGCTCGTCTTGTGCTTGTCGGGGGTGGGCACAAAGGAAAGCTTCTGCGAATATTCATCGCAGGAACAATTGTCCTTTGATTGTTCCGAAGGCGCTTCTGCTTTTCTTAGTGAATACCTTCTTTTTCCACTGGTCCTTCAGGAATGACCGTTGAAATTACAAAAATTAAAATCGTAGCACCTACTGCGAGAATGGATCCTGTTTTGAAATCAAAAGCTAAACCAAGCATGGAGCTAACTACATAAGTTAACATTTGAACAAGTAGAAAAGTCCAAAAAAACGTCCAAAAGAATCTCATCGTATTCACCTCTACATTTTAAAATCCCCTATCATATTACCATAACCAGATAAATTAATAAATGAAACCAGAAGAAAAATTATGAAATCCTTTGTATTTCAAATATATAGGCTTTCCCCCTTTCATTTCATGTGAAACGTCATACATTATTATGAAAATAAGAAGCAAAGGAGTTTTCGCAATGGAAAGCCGGAACTTTCAATTGGATACCGAATGGAATATGATCCACTATCCTGAAAAACCAAGTGGTTTCGGTATCCTGATTATAGGTGATGACAGGCACTACGTTAATGAAAACGGGAGCTACTGGACACAGAATGAGGGAAAATCAGCTATTTTAAATATGCTTAAGGATGAGGGGTATATTATTTTTTATTCAAACTTATACCGAAAGAATTGGGGAAGTGAAAAAGCAGTTAAACTGGCAAGAAGATTATATGAACATATTATTCGCACAGAAATAATAAATCCAAAGATTAATCTAATTGCAGAAGGGATGGGGGCTTTAATTGCCTTAAAGCTTATGGATGAAATGGGCCCTCAGCTAATCCGCGGATGTATTTTAATTAATCCCATTTTTTCTCTCAGTGATCATTTAGAACTTGAAAAGGAGCATAAATTTTTCTATAAAAATTTACTAAAAGAGCTTGCTGAGGCTTATGAATTAGATATGAAATATGTTGAAAATAAAATCATTCTAAAAGAAAGCTTTAAGAATTCTCTATGTATTCCTACCAAAATCATTCATATTATGACTGATGGGCGGGCATATAATCAATCAAAACAAGTAAAAACACAAGCTGAAAAATGGAAGGAAACAGGAAGCCCTATCTCGATTTGTTTTTTGCTGCCTGAAAAAAGGATGGGCATGGGAACACAAATAATTAATTTTATGAAGAAGAATGAAGGGATATTATAAAAAACGAATCTTTCATATATTCATAAAGGCAAGGGAATTGTTCATTCATACGGAAGGAGGTTCTTCTTTGCGAATTAAATAGCAGTGTGTTTGCATAGAATACACTGATAATGGTTAGGGAGGCTTTACAATGGACAGGGCAATAATAATTGGAACATTCAAGTTTTTAGGTTTTCATTTTTGTCGCTCATTATTAGAACAAGGATTTGAGGTAATAGGTATTCGGTTCGATCATGATGAAAAAGATTCATATATTAACGATAAGCGTATGGAAATTGAACGCAACGCAAATTTTTACGAAGAATCATTATCCAACTGGCTTTCCAAAGGGGAAATTAATGATCAAACCTTTTTAATTTTTGATCATTATGATATTTTGGAGACTAATCAAAAGGAGTGCTTCGATGGAGATCATTCCATAGAGGAGTACATTATAAAGAATAAAATGGTCAAAAATGATTCAAGAATGATTTCCCTTTTTTCGATTCAAAGTTTTCTGCAGATGAATGAAACGGAAAAGCGTATCCTTCAAAGAATGAATAATCTTCGTGTCTTTCTCCCAACTATTTATGGACCGTGGCAGCCCAGCCCATTTTTATTTCAGCAATACTTGTTAAAAACGATTGATCCAGACCATCAAATTTCATTAAATGAACAAGAATGGATCCATGATACTCTATATATTGATGATATTGTGGATCCTATCTTGAACTTAGCTAAAAGCAGTTTAGGAGAATCATACATCTTGAAAAGCGATATTACGAATCATTGGAAAAAATGTGCTGACTACCTTTCAATCCCTGCTAATGTTATAGAAAAAAATCTTTGCAAGAATCCAGCTGATACGTGGGAGTTAAATACAAAATTAGTGAAAAGTAAAACCCTTTTTTCCAAAGGAATCGATACCCAGAAACGGCATCTAAAGTTGTTACATGAAGGCAGAATTTAGTAGGATAGGAATAAAGTCTTTTCAAAACTTGCGTGATAAGGGTAGAATGAAAATAGCTGGAAGATGTTTCTGGACTTTTTCTGTTTGTTTTAAATAGAAAAATATGTTATGGCTATTTTGGAGAGGCGGAACAAAGGGAGATGCGGAAATTATTTGTACGATTTGGGATTCTTCTTTTAAGCCTTCTTTTATTGTCCTCCTGCGGACAAGCAATGTCATCAGGCAAACTAAAGAAAGCGGGCTTATTAATCCCTGATACGATAAATGATCAAGTATGGGGAACTAAAGGCTATAAAGGATTGTTAAAGATTCAATCCCAACATAATATCGAGGTTTATTATAAAGAGGGCATGAATTCACAACTAGTTGTTGAACGTGCGGTTAAAGAATTCGACCAAAAAGGCGTTAATATTATTTTTGGCCATGGTAATGAATATGCGGAATACTTTAATCAGCTTTCACCTAGCTACCCCCATATCCATTTTGTCAGTTTTAATGGAGATGCGGAAAATACCAATACTACAAGTTTAAATTTTGAAGGGTATGCAATGGGTTTTTTCGGTGGAATGATTGCAGGTCATATGACTAAGACTAATGTTATTGGAATTATTGCAGCATATGAGTGGCAGCCTGAAATTGAAGGCTTTTATGAAGGGGCCAATTATGAAAATCCACAAGTAGATGTCATGATTGAATATGTAGGCAATTGGGATGATGCTAGAAAAGCGATTGAATTATTAAATAAGATAACGGCAAAAGGTGCAGATGTTATTTATCCAGCCGGTGATGGCTACAACGTTCCTGTTATCGAGCAGGTGAAAGAGAAGGGCCATTATGCAATTGGATATATATCTGACCAGTCAGATCTGGGTGAATCAGCCGTTTTAACTAGCACGATCCAGCATGTGGATGTTCTTTATGAATTGGTGGCAGAGAGATTTGATAAAGGGGAGCTCAAATCCGGAAATCTGTCATTTGATTTTCAAGAGGATGTAATTACTCTTGGAAAATTTAGCTCAGATGTGGACCAAGAATTTATTAATAATATAAATACAGCCATTGCAGAATATCGAAAAACTGGAGAACTTCCAAGTAAATAAAGTAAAAGAAGGAGTTACATATATGCATTCAACAGAAAAAACGATGGAATTCATGCAAATTGCCATGAAATATCTTCCAGAAGCAAAGCAGCAATTAGAAGAAGCTGGAGTAGAATTATCCCTTGAAATGATTCAGCCATTCATGAGTCTCTTTACAAAGGTTATGAATGAAGCATATGAAATGGGAAAAGCAGATGCACTAGCAGAAAAGGAATAATTGAAACCGGTCTTCGATGGAGGACCGGTTTCAATTATTCATTCATCTTTCTTTTTCAAAATTTGATCAATTAAAGGAGTGACCTTTCGATATAGAGGCTTTAATTGCTTAGCAGTACTAACAATTGTATCTATATTATCCATTAGTTCAACAAAATTAATATTATTTACAACATGATTGAGATGGTTTGAGAGGGAACTATTGTTTGTATTCTCTTTAGGTGAAGGATGATGTCTTTCCCGAAGCATTAAGCTATCAAAACGGTTATGAATTCTATTTGAACTTTCATACTCCATTTCTTCATGCGTTTCTTCAAATTCCACGTTATTAGCGGAAGGCTTTTCAACTGAACCGAACATTAATTGATTAAGACGATTTGATTTTGTGAAACCATGTTTGTTATCATTTTCTGTATTCAACGGATCTCCATCCCCTTTTATATTATTTTATGTTGATTACTCAACCCTGTTTGGACAAAAGCGGATAAAGTGAAACTTCAATCCGTGGGGGTTTTACAGCTCGCTAATCTGCGATAAAAATCTTAGAATTAGTCTTTGATTAATTCTTGCTATTGTACCCGTTTATTTGATAAAATTAGTACCAAGTCATAATATTTGATAATAATATAGGTTTTAACTCATAATTTTTATTAATTGAGCCAGTACTCATTTTTGTAATGGCTTTTCCATTGAATAGTAGAGGATAAGGAGTGGACTCCATGAATGCAGGGATTATTGGAATTGGCAGATGCTTGCCAGAGAAAATTCTTACTAATGCGGATCTAGAAAAAATGGTTGATACATCAGATGAATGGATTAGAACACGTACAGGTATTGAGGAAAGAAGAATAGCGGATGATGATACCGATACGTCTGATCTTGCTTATGAAGCGGCAAGAAAGGCGATCGAAAACGCAAATATTTCACCCGAAGATTTAGATATGATCATAGTTGCAACCGTTACACCTGACCGTCCTTTTCCATCTGTTGCCTGCATGCTTCAGGAAAGGCTGGGGGCTGTCAAAGCAGCCGCGATGGACGTTAGTGCTGCATGTGCCGGATTTATGTACGGAATTGTTACAGCAAAGCAATTTGTTGAGGCTGGAACTTATAAGCACGTATTAATAGTAGGGGTTGAAAAGCTTTCAAAAGTCACAGATTGGGAAGACCGAAATACGGCTGTATTATTCGGGGATGGTGCTGGAGCTGCTGTCATCGGCCAAGTTTCTGAGGGCAGAGGAATTCTATCTTTTGAGCTTGGCGCTGATGGAACAGGTGGAAAGCATTTATTCCAGGAAGAGTACATTATCATGAACGGTCGTGAAGTATTTAAATTCGCAGTCCGCCAAATGGGAGAAAGCTGTGTAAACGTATTAGAAAAAGCGGGTCTTACAAAAGAAGATGTTGATTTCTTAATCCCTCATCAGGCAAATATTCGGATTATGGAGGCTTCAAGGCAGCGTCTCGATTTACCTGAAGAAAAAATGTCAAAAACAATTCACAAATATGGAAATACATCAGCTGCGTCAATACCTATTTCCATTTTTGAGGAATTAGAGGCAGGAAAGATTAAAGATGGAGATTTAATTGTAATGGTCGGTTTCGGCGGCGGATTAACATGGGGTGCCATCGCAATGCGCTGGGGCAGATAAGAGGAATTTTCACAAAGATTCTTTTATTATTATGATAGAATGTTCGTTAAATATCTATTAGAGTAAAGGAGATATAAATTAATGAATAAACGTAGAGTTGTTGTTACAGGCATTGGCGCTGTAACTCCGCTTGGGAATGAAGCAGAAACTACTTGGAAAAATATCCTTGCAGGTGTATCTGGTGTAGGTCCTTTAACAAGAGTTAATGCAGATGAATATCCGGTAAAAGTTGCTGCAGAAGTAAAGGAATTTAATGTCGAAAACTTCATCGAAAAAAAGGATGCTAGAAAAATGGACCGCTTTACACATTATGCGGTTGCAGCATCTTTAATGGCGGTAAAGGATGCAAATTTATCGATCAATGAAGACAACGCTCATCGCATCGGCGTTTGGATTGGCTCAGGGATTGGCGGTATGGAGACATTCGAAAATCAATTCGAAACATTTCTAAATCGCGGTTACAGAAGGGTTAGTCCATTCTTCGTTCCAATGATGATACCTGATATGGCAACAGGTCAAGTATCCATCACACTAGGGGCTAAAGGATTTAATTCATGTACTGTAACAGCATGTGCAACTGGCACAAACTCCATTGGTGATGCCTTTAAAGTTATACAGCGCGGGGATGCAGATGCAATGGTAACAGGTGGAGCTGAAGCACCGATTACGAAAATGTCAGTTGCAGGATTTTGTGCTAACACAGCATTATCAACAAATCCTGATCCAAACACAGCTAGCCGTCCATTTGATAAAAATCGAGATGGGTTTGTTATTGGTGAAGGAGCTGGAATAGTTGTTCTTGAGGAGCTTGAGCATGCTCTTGCTAGAGGTGCAAACATATACGCTGAAATAGTAGGGTATGGTGCTACAGGCGATGCTTACCATATTACAGCACCAGCACCAGAAGGAGAAGGCGGAGCCAGAGCTATGAAAATGGCGATCAATGATGCTGGTTTAATGCCAGAGGATATTGATTATATTAATGCTCATGGAACTAGTACAGATTACAATGATAAATATGAAACAATGGCAATTAAACAGGTTTTTGGAGAGCATGCTTACAAATTGGCTATAAGCTCTACGAAATCAATGACTGGCCACCTTCTTGGAGCGGCTGGCGGAATAGAAGCTATTTTTACCGTTTTAGCTATGAAGGAAGGTATTTTACCGCCAACAATAAATTATGAAACACCAGACCCGGACTGTGATCTTGATTATGTTCCAAACGAAGCGAGAAAGAAAGAAATTAAAGCGGCAATTAGTAATTCATTAGGCTTCGGCGGCCATAACGCAACGATCGCATTTAAAAAATACGAATAATTTTTATTTAAGGAAGGTCAAATCTGTCGATTTGACCTTCTTTTTTATGTGCGCCCGGCATGGGCTATAACTTGGTGGTGAAAGTCCACTACAGGCTTGGCAGTAGGAACTGTTAGCTAATGGCAAGGGTGTCCACCGTGAGGTGGAATCTGAAGGTAGCCGGAGGCAAAATCCCGAACTGACGGACAGAAACTATATATAAGGCTGAATTAGGACGGACGAGTTTGCATAACAAAACAAAGTCCAATACTGCACGAATCCTATACAGTAAATATAGCAGTTACATGGGAGGAAGGTTATAGCTCTTACCCGGGGAGGTCTTACAAGGGTTCTCGACAAGAGAGATGGAATATCTCACAGGAACAAGTCTGTTAGTGATGATAGACTGAATTGTAAGAAGTCAGCAGAAGCCATAGTAGTTCCATCGGAATGAAGGGCTGAACAATAACAATCTTGGGAAAATACGGAGGTAAAGGCAGTGCATAGACCACAGAATACATCGAAAGATGGCTATTCGCAAATGGATAGGTTGGAAACTGAAGAGTATGCGAAAGCGTGTAGTTCTGTCTATACAGAAGTAGGACGCCAAGATGGTATCGATTTAATTGACAAGATAATTGATGACGAAAATCTACTTAGGGCTTGTGAAAAGGTTAAAGCAAATAAAGGTGCACCCGGAATTGATGGAATGAAAGTAGATGAACTTTTTGGTCATGTGCAAAAATACCACAAATATCTTAAAAGAAAATTGAAGGATGGCACTTATAACCCTTTACCTGTTAAACGAGTTGAAATACCCAAACCGGATGGGTCTAAACGTAAGTTAGGCATTCCATGTGTAAGGGACCGTATGGTCCAACAAGCAATCTATCAAGTAATCGGTGGGATAATAGACCCTTATTTCTCGGAAATGAGTTATGGATTCAGACCTAACAGAAATCAACATCAAGCTATTGAACAATCCATCAAATACTACGAACAAGGATATAAAGTGGTTGTAGATTGTGACTTAAAGAGTTACTTCGACACAATAAATCACCAAAAGCTGATGGAATATCTAAAGATATTTATACAAGACAATATAGTCCTAAAGTTAATCTGGAAATTTCTTAAGAGTGGAATCCTTGAAAATGGACTAACGAAATCAACGGACTCTGGTGCTCCTCAAGGTGGCGTTCTTTCGCCAATACTGAGTAATATCTACTTAAATCAACTAGATAAGGAATTAGAGGGACGTGGACACAAATTCGTGCGCTTTGCGGATGACTTCTGCATCTATGTTAAAAGCAAACGAGCCGGACAACGTGTAATGGAAAGTATCACCAACTTCCTTGAAAAGGATTTAAAACTGACAGTTAACAGCACTAAGAGTCAAATAGGAAGTCCAACAAAATTGAAATTTCTAGGTTTCTGTATACACACTACCTCTAAAGGTGTTAGTTGCAGACCGCACCAAGTAGCTAAGAAGAGGTTTAAAACTAAACTAAAGAATCTAACAAAACGGAATCGCCCAGGTAAATTTGAGGAAATAGCCAAGGAAATTAACCAAGCGACAGTTGGTTGGATAAATTACTATGGAATCAGCTTGATGAAAAGGTTTATCGAAGACGTTACAAAATGGTTGAATCATCGATTAAGACAGATTATATGGAAAAGATGGAAGAGGGTTAAAACACGGTATCAGCAACTAAGGAGATTAGGAATCAAACATGATGAGGCTTGTAAAGTAGCCAATACCCGAAAGGGTTATTGGAGGATTTCAGGCTGCGGAACGCTTCATAATGCAATTAAAATAAAGACGCTCATTAAATGGGGTCTAAAAGACCTTAACCACTTATATGAACGTCGATACTCAAGTTATTGAACCGCCGTATACGGGACCGTACGTACGGTGGTGTGAGAGGTCGGGAGTTAATTACTCCCTCCTACTCGATTTAAGTTAAATCTGGGGCTTTCGCAAATAAACCGGTCGCTTTCGCAAATAAATCGGTTGCTTTCGCAAATAAACTCATTGCTTTCGAAAATAAACCGGTCTTTCGCAAATAATCCGGTTGCTTTCGCAAATAAACCGGTTGCTTTCGCAAATAAACCGGTCAATTCCGCAAATAAATCTCCGCTATCTTTAAGTAGAGTTCTTTTTTAGTTCAATCCACTTAATAACAAAAAAAACCACTATTCATAAACTAAAAATAAGCTAATAAAAGTAATGGGGGTAAATAAATAGTGGGGGTAATACGAACGGACCTGTGGCTAGAAGATGATTTCTATAACTATGAGAAAATATGTTCAAGGCTTTCAAAATCATTTTCTGATGACAGCCCTAATAAAATTTATAAATATCTAAGTCAATTTGGCATGTACAAACCGAATAGGCAAAGCTATGAAAATTTTACTGAGCTAAAAAAGCGGAATTACTGGGAAAAAACCGAGGAGATCTTCAGAAAATACAAGAAAGAATGGCGCGGCCCAAATATTCCTATATATATTTTTCCAATGGCTTCTATAAACTCGTTATTTTCCAAAGTGAAAACAACTAAATCTGGGGTAGCCTTTAAAGATAAATTATTCCTTTTTCTCACACCATTTGAGGATGATTTGGAACTAGAAGCCCTTTTCATTCACGAGTATCATCATACATGCAGACTTCAACATCAAAATAAAAAGATAGAGGATGCGACTTTAATTGATTCGATGATTTTAGAAGGCCTTGCAGAACACACAGTTAAAAAATACTGCGGGAAAAACTACATTGCGCAATGGTGTGAATATTATTCTGAGAAAGAGTTTCTATATTTTTGGGAGAGGTTTTTAAAACAACAGATTAGCACGAAGAGGTTTTCTAATTTGCATGATGATATTCTTTACGGCAGGGGGAAATACCCGAAAATGATTGGCTATGCCGCCGGTTTTGCAATCGTTTCCATGTACAAAGAGGAGATGGATTTTTCTTTGCAGGAATCATTTAGATTAGATTCACAATCCTTTATACCTAGTCATTTAAATGAAAAAATAACGGAATAAAAGCCTTATTTAATCTGGAACTAAGCAGGTTCCAGATTCTTTTATTTTATAAGAGGTGAACAGTTTAATGCAAAGAGTTTGAATTTTTAGTTAAATATATTATGTTTAAAAAATAGAATATTTTAAAAAATTCTTGAATTCGTAATCTTTCTGTAATAATATACAATTAAACACTCAAATAATTCCAAATTAGATAATATCTATAAAATTTGTAAAAAAGGTATTTTCGAATATTAAATAGGGATTGTTGGAGTCTCTTTTCAAAAGACAGGTTGCCCAAAATTATTGATTTTTGGACGGAGGGTATTATGACAGCATTATTGGAATTAAAAAACTTAAAAACATACTTTATGAGAAAGAAAATAAATATTCCTGCCGTTGATGGTGTTGATTTAAAAATACATAAAGGTGAGACAGTTGCACTTGTAGGGGAATCGGGATCAGGAAAGAGTATTACATCCCTTTCAATTATGAGACTTATCCCAAGTCCGCCGGGAAAAATTGTGGACGGAGAAATCCTTTTTGACGGGAAGGATTTAGTTAAGCTTTCAGAAAATGAAATGTGTAAAATCCGTGGGAATGATATCTCTATGATTTTCCAGGAGCCCATGACATCGTTGAATCCAGTCCTAACCATTGGAGAACAAATTATTGAGGTGCTCATGTACCATCAAAAAATGTCAAAAAGCATCGCAAGAAATCGTGCCATAGAAATGCTTGAACTCGTAGGATTCTCTCGTGCGAAAGCACTTATTGATGAATATCCACACCGTCTTTCAGGTGGCATGAGGCAGCGTGTTATGATAGCTATCGCCATGAGCTGTAATCCTAAGCTTCTGATTGCAGATGAGCCGACAACTGCTCTTGATGTTACAATTCAAGCCCAGATACTAGACTTAATGAAAGATTTAAGCCAAAAATCTGATACTTCAATCCTAGTAATAACCCATGATTTAGGTGTTGTTTCAGAAATTGCGGATCGAGTAGTTGTTATGTATTGTGGTCAAGTGGTAGAAGAAGCTAGTGTAGATGATTTATTTGATGAACCGTTACACCCTTATACAATTGGGTTAATGGGATCAATTCCATCGCTGGATGGAGACTTGGATCGTCTTTACTCTATCGAAGGTACAGTTCCTCCTCCAGAACACTTTCCGAAAGGGTGCCGTTTTGCACCTCGCTGTCCACATGCATTTGATCGCTGCCATAACGAAGCACCTGAGTTTAAGCCAGTTAAAGGCTCAAGGTCAGTACGCTGCTTTTTACACGAAGAGAAGGAGGCGACAGTATGAATGCAACGACTTCTTTAGGAAAAAAGGAGCTAGAATACGGGAAAGATTCAACATACCTATTAGATGTAAGGGACTTAAGGAAGCACTTTCCTATTAAAGCTGGCTTTTTACAAAGGACAGTAGGCACTATCAAAGCTGTAGACGGTTTGAGCTTTAATGTTAAAAAAGGAGAAACAATTGGAATTGTTGGTGAATCGGGCTGTGGAAAATCAACTGCAGGCCGGACCCTAATTCGTCTGTATGAACCAACAAGCGGAGATATCATCTTTAAAGGTCAGAATATTTCGAAAATGAATGAAGCAGATCTTCGCCGAACTATTAGAAAAGATATACAAATGGTTTTCCAAGATCCGTATGCCTCACTAAATCCTAGGAAGACATTAAAATCAATTCTTAGTGAGCCAATGGTTACCCATAATTTATATGGCGGGAAGGAAAGAAAGGAGAAAATTCAAGATCTTCTTGATAAGGTAGGGCTTAATCCTCTGTTTATTAATCGATACCCACATGAGTTTTCTGGTGGACAAAGACAAAGGATTGGTATTGCCAGGGCTCTTGCGGTAAATCCTGATTTAGTCATTGCGGATGAACCAGTGTCTGCACTCGATGTGTCCATCCAAGCACAAATTATTAACTTGATGGAGGACTTGCAGGATGACTTAGGGCTAACCTATGTGTTTATCTCCCATGATCTAAGTGTCGTTCGTCACATTAGCGATAGGGTAGGAGTTATGTATTTAGGAAAAATCATGGAATTTGCGGGTAAAAAGGATTTGTATGAAGATCCGCTTCATCCCTATACTCAGGCGCTTATGTCAGCTGTTCCAGTTCCAAAGAAAAAAGGTGTACAGGCAAGGGAAAGAATTATTCTAAAAGGAGACTTGCCTAGCCCAGCAAATCCGCCTCAAGGCTGTGTTTTCCATACCCGTTGCCCTGCCGCAATGGAAATATGCAGTCAAATGATACCTGAATATAAAGAGGTAAAGCAGGGCCATTATGTAGCCTGCCATTTATATTAATTTCTGTTATTAAATGCTCGATAAACTCATTCTATGAGATTTATGCATTTAGTATATAAATCTTTGAAGGGGGGCGATATATTTACACTCGTTTCTCTGAAAAAAGGATTTAGATTTAAAAAATAAACCTAAGGGGGAAAATGAATGAAAAAGCCAGCGTGGTTACTAGTAAGCCTAATGCTAGTATTGTCTATGTTCTTAGCTGCATGTTCCGGCGGACAGCAGACAACCCAGCCAAAAGAAGAAACACCGGCAAAAGAAGAAACACCGGCAAAAGAAGAACCGAAAAATGAAGGACCTGTTACAGGTGGAGACCTAGTGGTTGGATCAACAGGTGCACCGACAATGTTTAACCCTTTATATTCAAATGATGCATCAAGCGGTGATATTGAAGATATGATTTTTAGCAGTTTAACAGGTTCTGATATTGAACTTAATACAATAACAGAAGGCAATCTTGCTGAGTCACTAGAGGCTTCAGAAGATGGTAAAGAATTTACTGTAAAGATTGTTGAAAATGCAAAATTCCATGATGGCGAGCCATTAGATGCAGATGATGTTGTATTTACATACAGCATTCCATTAAGCCCAGATTATGATGGCGTCCGTAAGTCATATTTTGAAAATATCGAAAAGATCGAAAAAATTGACCAATATACTGTTAAATTTACTTTAAAGCAAGTGGATGCTCAATTCCCAGTAGTTAGTCTTGGATTCGGAATTCTTCCTGAGCATATCTTAAAAGATGTTCCGATTGCGGATCTTGGAGAGCATGAATTTAACACGAAAAACCCGATTGGTTCAGGTCCATTCAAGTTTGATGAGTGGAAAGATGGTGAGTACGTAAGGGTTGTTGCTAATGATGATTATTTTGACGGCCGTCCGTACTTAGATTCTGTCACTTATAAGCTTGTTCCAGATGCAAACGCTATTCTTGCTCAACTGCAAGCTGGAGACATTGATTACTATGCAGGTATCGCACAGCCAGACGTTCCAACAGTTGAAAGCTTTGCTGATGCTACTGGACTTCGTCTAGAATCAGGTTTAGCCCTTTCCTACACATATCTAGCTTTAAACCAGCGTGACGCAAAGTTTCAGGATAAGAAAGTTCGTCAAGCGATCACTCATGCAATTGATCGTAAAGCAATCGTTGAGAACGTAATGGCTGGACTTGGTGAAGTTGCACACGTTCCAGAAAGTCCATTAAGCTGGGCATATAACCCAGATGTACCAAAGTTTGAATACGATGTTGAAAAAGCTAAGGCAATGTTAGCAGAAGCTGGCTGGACGGCTGGTGCTGATGGCATTCTAGAAAAAGATGGGAAGAAATTCTCTATAGAAGTTAAGACGAACCAAGGAAACAAAGTTCGTGAAGATATCGTTGTTATTCTTCAACAACAACTAAAAGAAGTTGGTATTGAAATTAAACCTCAAATCGTTGAATTCAGTTCATTAATTGCTGATATCGACCCAGGTGTATGGAATTTTGAAGCAATCGTTTTAGGCTGGAGCTTAGGTATTGATCCAGATCCTAGCGGTATTTTCCATACGAAAGAAATTGAACAAGGCCTTAACTTTACTGGCTACTCAAATCCTGAGCTAGATGTATTAATGGATGAGCAGCTACAAGAGCTTGACAAAGATAAGCGTAAAGAAATGATTGGAAAAATTCAAGCTGGTCTAGCTGAAGATCAAGCATATACGTTCCTATACTATCCGAAAGAGTTCCGTGCACTTCCTAAGAATCTAGAAGGCTATGAATTCCATCCGAAGGCTCAAATGTACAACATCCACAAATGGTGGTTAAAACAAGAATAGAGTTATTACCTGAAAAGTAAGGGATTGGGGCCCCCCAAGGCCCTTTACCTTCCCTTACTTTTTATTTTTCAAATACTGAAAATTCTACACGTTAATTTTTTTGGCTGTGTATTTTGAATAAACTGAAATTAATGAAAGGGAGAATAGGCGATGGTTTCATACATTTTTAGACGAACATTAATGGCTATTCCCTTACTATTCGGAATTACCATATTATCATTTGCCATCATAAAAGCGGCACCAGGCGGGCCTGTAGCAATGCTAATGGATCCAAAAATGAAGCCGTCAGATAAAGCAAAATTCGAAGAAAAATATGGATTAAACGACCCTATTCATATTCAATATTTTAAATGGCTTGGAAATATGGCAAAAGGGGATTTCGGTGAATCTTTAATTAAACGGGGAACTCCAGTGAGTGAGCTTATTCTTAATAGGCTTCCAAATACCCTATTATTAATGGTTGTTTCATTTGCCATTGCCGTCATCATTGCTATTCCAATTGGCATTTACTCGGCAATGCGACCCTATTCGCCATTGGATTATACGTTTACAGTCGGCTCCTTTCTAGGGGTTGCAACACCCAACTTCTGGTTAGGACTTATTTTAATCATGTTTTTCTCAGTTAAATTAGGCTGGTTTCCAACTGGCGGAGTAGCAACATTAAATGCGCCATTTAGTATTTGGGACCGAATACATCATTTAATATTACCAGGCTTTGTTTTAGCGACAGCGGATTTAGCGGCTCTTACACGTTACACAAGATCTTCTATGCTGGATGTCCTAAAGCAGGATTATATTCGTACGGCTATGTCAAAAGGGTTCAAAGAAAAGAAAGTGGTTGTTAAGCATGGGGTTAGAAACGGCATGATTCCAATCATCACTCTTTTTGGTTTAATGCTGCCTTCCTTTGTTGGCGGAGCAGCTATTACAGAGAAGGTTTTTGCTTGGCCTGGTCTTGGGCAATTATTTATTGACTCTGCTTTTCTTCGCGACTACCCAGTCATTATGGCGCTAACCGTTATTTCTGCAGTGTTTGTTGTGATTGGAAATTTACTAGCGGATATTTTATACGCAATTTTCGATCCGCGTATTGAGTATTAAGGAGGGGTTTTTTTGTCACAAATAAATGCGGAAATTACACAAGATGATTTAAAATTAAACCCCCATTTAAAAAGCAAGCCTGATACGTTAACTAGAATATTTTTTCGAAAATTTACGAAAAATAGATTGGCTGTTATAGGAGCCATCGTATTGTTTCTAATAATCATGTCATCTATATTAGCTCCAGTGATTGCCCCATATAAATTTGAGGATATGAATTTATTGCATAAGCTAAAAGCGCCTGGGGCTGAATATTGGCTTGGGACTGATCGATATGGACGAGATATCTTCACAAGGCTTTTATATGGAGGAAGAATTTCTTTACTTGTTGGCTTTGGTTCTGTTGCCGGGGCTCTTATAATCGGAGTTAGTGTGGGGGCCATTGCTGGTTATTTTGGCGGAATTATTGATGCGATGTTAATGAGATTGGTTGATATCGTCATTTCAATTCCAAGTCTATTTTTATTAATCACAGTAGTTTCTATTTTTAAACCAAGTACTTTTAACTTAATCCTTGTTATTGCTCTTATCAGCTGGACAAGTACAGCGAGGCTTGTAAGAGGGGAGTTCCTTACATTAAGAACGAGAGAGTTTGTGCTTGCATCGAAAACGATAGGGACTAAATCTTATAAAATTATTTTTAGTCATATATTGCCAAATGCAATGGGGCCAATCATCGTTTCAGCTTCCTTGTTAATTGGGAATGTCATTTTGACTGAGGCTGCCTTAAGTTATTTGGGATTAGGTATCCAGCCTCCTACCCCAAGCTGGGGAAATATGCTTCAAGATGCACAGGATTTCACAGTTTTGAAAACGGCGCCTTGGTATTCTTTTTTCCCGGGCTTACTCATTTTGATTACTGTTTTATGCTTTAACTTTATCGGAGATGGACTCCGAGATGCATTAGATCCAAAAACTCAAGATTAAGGATGAAAAGTCTCTCCTAATAAATAGGGGGGACTTCTTATTTTAATTATATGATCAATGAAAATATTTCCCTGCGTCTTACTAATTTAGGAATAATTTTACTTCCCTCTGCCCATACTGAGTGACAAATAGCATGTTGAAGCGGGGGGTAAAAGATGTTATATCTTCATGATGTTTGGGTGAACTGGTTTGAAGGAGAAGAAAATGGATATAATGTTTGCCACTTTCATGAATGGCGTAAAGATGATGGTGTAGAACTATTAGACCAAGTACCTTTAATCAAAATTGATCCAGTTCTGTTTAATTACATTGAAAATGATTTATCGGAATTGCCTCAACAACTGTTAGACGATATATATCAAAAGGCCTATTTAAGAAAAAATCATGAGCGAGTCCAATTAGACTATTGTTTTGTTGTATCTGATGGAAAAGGTATATTAGCAGTCGATACTATTGGCTATAATATTCCGATTCGAAAAAGCAGGCTTATACCAAGACAAGAACAATTAGCGTATGAAATGCTTTCTAATCATGATGCTACACCATATTCTTTTAATGATCAAAGAGCATTAAAGAATTTTCATATTCTTTCTCCCTCGCCTGAATTGATGGCAGGGTTGACTAGAAAAGAAAGACAATTAAAGCAACTAATGTTTATGGCGTTAGATCAGCTATATTCTTCCAAAAATGTAGCTGAAGTCCGTTATTGGTATACAGAATGGAGTCCAGAAAGTTATAAGGATATTCAGCAAATGGCTTTTGAGGAAGCTTGGCTTCAGCTTTTTGAACAGAGTAAATATGGATGGACGAACAAGCATGAGCAATTTTGTGAAAACTTAATTAAAGGGCAGCCGTTTTTTGAGAAATTATGGGAAATGGAGCACGGTCCTAAAGTAAATTAGAAGGAAAGTAAAAAAAATCTATCACGTTGATGATAGATTTTTTTTGCTTAAAATAAGAAAATATAATTTTTCTCGAGTTTGAGAACTGTCTAGCTCCACAAGGAACGCTTCGGCAGCATTATCATCGCACGAGTAAAAGCGTTAGCTTTTAGGAGGAGCGCCTCCCCCCTCGAGGTCACAAGTCAAGCCTCCTAGAAAGGTAAGGAACAACCTTTCCGGGAGGCTTGGCTTGTGCTTGTCGGGGGTGACCACAAAGGAAAGCTTCTGCGATTAGTCATCGCAGGAACAATTGTCCTTTAATTGTTCCGAAGGCGCTTTCGCATTTCTGATTATCTTTTTTTTCTTCCTAGTCCCATTGCATTTTCCATCTTTTTCAGCATTTTATCGGCAACGCTTGCTGCCTTTTCAGCACCTTGATCCAAAATATCATCCAGTTCCTGTGATTCCATCAATTCGTAATATTTTTCCTGGATTGGCTTTATTTCATTCACGACTACCTCAGCTAAATCGGATTTAAAATCTCCATAGCCTTTTCCTTCATACATGTTTTCAATTTCATTAATTTCTTTCCCTGAAAAAATTGAATATATCGAAAGAAGGTTAGATACACCAGGTTTATTTTCTTTATTAAATTTAACGATGCCCTCAGAGTCAGTTACAGCACTTTTTATTTTCTTTTCAATTTGCTTAATATCATCAAGAAGGGTAATGGAAGCCTTCTTATTTGGATCGGATTTACTCATTTTCTTAGTTGGCTCTTGAAGCGACATAATGCGTGCCCCAACCTTAGGAACTCGAATTTCAGGGATAGTAAAAATCTCACTGTATTTTTTATTAAATCTTTCTGCCAAATCACGGGTTAATTCTATATGCTGCTTTTGATCCTCTCCTACAGGAACGAGATCAGAGCTGTATAGCAGAATATCTGCAACCATTAAAGGCGGGTATGTCAATAACGCAGAAGGGACTGCATCTCTTCCAGCCGCTTTATCTTTAAATTGTGTCATTCTTTCAAGTTCGCCAATATAGGAAATACATTGCATCATCCAACCGGCTTGTGCATGAGCAGGTACTTCGGATTGTATGAAAAGGGTAGCCTTTTCTGGGTCAATCCCAACAGCTAAATAGAGTGCTGCCAAGCTTCGGATATTCTTTCTTAACTCTAATCTGTCTTGTGGGACCGTAATTGCATGCTGATCCACAATACAAAAATAACAATTATACTCATCTTGCAGTTCAACAAATTGCTTGAGGGCGCCAATATAGTTACCTAGCGTAATCGTACCGCTTGGCTGTATGCCCGAAAAGATTGTTTTCATTTAATTTCCTCCTTTAATATTGGCCGAAAAAGAGACAGTACAACGGGTAGGAACCGATCATACTAAATTAATAAAATTTTTGGACAAAAAAGGACCATTCGTTCCTAAAAGATAGGGACGAATGGTCCGCGTTGCCACCCTAATTACTCAATATGAGTCACTCTGTACCATGCTGAATTCGCATAGAACCCTCTGTAACGTGAGGATACGTCTTTCATATATAATAGAGGGCTCAAAAGTCCATTCGATTTACATGGTTACCTGTTTCCACCATCCACAGGCTCTCTTGAAACCAAAAGTAAATGTACTACTCTTTCTCATAGCCGATTTTTTATTATGTTACCTTTAAGAATATAATAAATGGAATGTAAAATCAAGAGAACATCATACTAAACAAAAGGAATCATTATATTCAGAAAGTTCTTTTAATAAAAAAACCAAATAAATGCTAATAAATATACATTTTTATAAATTTTTTACTGGTCTAAAAACTCGCATATTATAAGTATTTTTCGTGAAAATATATAAGAGATTGCTATTAACCTAGTAAAACTTACTTGCAATAATTTTTTTATGAATTTATAATTAACCTAGCAAGCAAGATCTTTACAAAAATGTTACATACATTACAAGGCGGTTACAGTATAACTGTGGGGTTGTTTTACTATACTAAAAAAGTAAGTTTTAACTAATAAATAAACATGCAAAATTCCATCTGTCTGATTAGTTTTCAGAATTTAGGGATAATCATTTTATTATAAGTGTAAACTTACTTTTTTATTTGCTATTACATAGTTTGTCAATCGAACTCGATTCAATTTACAGACTTTTTAGGTAATCCACCCAATGTGTACACTTGTACAATTAGTATCTAATGTAAAGAAAACGTTTGCAGAAAAAAATAGGGGGGTTTCAAACCGTGAAAAAAAGATTATCGATCTTTTTTAGTATGCTGTTAGTACTAAGTATGTTTCTTGCTGCATGCGGAGGAAATAATAATGCTGACAGTGGAGACAAAGGCGGAGATAAAGACGCAGGAAAGTCTGACGTTCCGCAAGAATTACGTGTAAATATCAATACTGAACCACCATCTTTACACCCAGGACTTGCGAAAGACTCTACTTCTGGAGCAGTGCTTCGCCAAACACTTGAAGGCTTAACACGTATCGGGAAAGATGGAGAGCCTGAAAATGCAATGGCAGAAGAAGTGAAAGTTTCTGATGACCAAAAAGTATACACGTTTACAATTCGTGACGCAAAATGGTCAAATGGAGATCCTGTCACTGCAAATGATTTCGAAGCTGCTTGGAAATGGGCTTTAGATCCAAACAATCAATCAGAATATGCATACCAACTTTATTATATTAAAGGTGGAGAAGCAGCTAATACTGCTGGCGGTTCACTAGATGAAGTAGGAGTTAAAGCTTTAGACGAGAAAACACTTGAAGTTACTCTTGAAAACCCAACTCCATTCTTCTTAGAATTAACAGCGTTCTATACTTACCTTCCATTCAACAGCAAAATTGCCGAAGCAAACCCAAATTGGGCTAATGATGCTGGTGAGAACTATACTACTAACGGACCTTTCGTAATGACGGAATGGGCTCATAGTGATAAAATCGTTCTTGAAAAGAGCGAAACTTATTGGGATGCAGACGCAGTAAAACTATCAAAAATTGAAATGATCATGATTAATGATCCAAATACAGAATTATCAATGTTTGACAATGGTGAGCTTGATTGGGCTGGTGCTCCAACAGGTGCGCTTCCAACTGATGCAATGCAAGCACTTAAAGATGAAGGCCGTTTAACAACACAATCAATCGCTGGTGTTTACAAGTACAAGTTCAATACTACAGTTGAACCATTTAACAATGTAAATATCCGTAAAGCTTTTGCATTGTCAATTAATCGTCAAGAGCTAATTGACAATATCCTTCAAGGTGAACAGCAGCCAGCTATGGCGCTTGTACCGCCATCCATGTTTGAAGAAAATGAAAAAGGCTATTTCAAAGATAATGATGTTGAAAAAGCAAAAGAATATTTACAAAAAGGTTTAGAAGAAATGGGTCTTAAAGATGCTTCTGAGCTACCTGCAGTAACCCTTTCTTACAATACTTCTGAAGCACACCAAAAGATTGCTCAAGCAATTCAAGATATGTGGAAGAACAGCCTTGGTGTAGAAGTAACCCTTGATAACCAAGAGTGGGCTGTATACCTTGATAAAGTACATTCACTTGATTACCAAGTTGCTCGTATGGGCTGGTTAGGCGATTTCAACGATGCAATCAACTTCCTTGAAATGTTCCGTGACGCTGATGGCGGAAACAACGATACTGGATGGGAAAACAAAGAGTATCAAGAATTACTTGCAAATTCTGCAACTGAAGGAGATCCAGAAGTTCGTCAACAAATGTTAAAGGATGCAGAGGCTATTTTTATGGATGAAATGCCAATCGCTCCAATCTATTACTACACGAACAACTGGGTTCAAGATCCAAAATTAAAAGATGTTGTTGTATCTGGCTTAGGTGATGTACAATATAAATGGGCTTATTTCGAATAAGAATAAGTAATTAAACTTAAGGTATATGGGGGTATCTCCCTGTATACCTTAGTTTTCTGTTATGCTGTTGCGCCTGAAAAAGGCGCTTCCGCTTTTCTAGTTGAAAAAGTAAAAAATTGGAGGTGTAAGTCAATGGCTAAATATATTGGAAAGCGCTTACTGTACATGCTTATCTCCCTATGGCTAATCGTAACGGCAACGTTTTTCTTCATGCGCATTGCACCCGGAAACCCATTTACATCTGAAAAACAACTGCCTCCCGAAATTGAAGCTAATTTAAATGCTCACTATGGATTGGACAAGCCTTGGTATGCTCAATACGGGGAATATTTACTTAGAGTTGCAAAATGGGATTTCGGCCCATCATTCAAATATAAAAGCCAAACGGTAAACGATTTAATCAATGATGGTTTCCCTGTTTCTTTCTTGCTTGGAATGGAAGCGATTTTTCTTGCAATTGCGTTCGGGGTCCTGTTAGGGATTATTGCCGCATTAAGACATAATAAATGGCCAGATTACACGGCTATGGTTATTGCCGTTTTGGGGATTTCTGTTCCATCCTTCATTATGGCATCCGTTCTTCAATATGTTTTTGCGATTAAATTGGGCTTATTCCCTGTAGCCCGCTGGGAAACATTTATGCATACTGTTCTTCCAGCCATAGCTTTAGGTTCAACACCAATGGCATTTATAGCACGATTGACACGTTCGAGTATGCTTGAAGTAATGAGTAATGATTATATTAAAACAGCAAAAGCAAAAGGTTTAAGCCAAGGAGTTATTACAGTAAGGCATGCAATCCGTAATGCACTTTTACCAGTTGTAACGTATTTGGGGCCTTTAACAGCTGGAATCTTAACAGGAAGCTTTGTTATCGAAAAAATCTTCGGTATTCCAGGTTTAGGTGCGCACTTCGTAACAAGTATTACTAACCGCGATTATACGGTTATTATGGGTGTAACAGTCTTTTATAGTGTTTTGTTACTCGTATCTATTCTCCTTGTTGACATTGCATACGGAATCATCGATCCACGCATCAAACTTGCTGGCGGGAAGAAAGGAGAGTAAATTATGCAGATTTCTAAAGATAAATTTCAACTTGTCGGGTCCCAATTAGAAAACGCTGAAAAAATTTCAAAGCCTAGTCTTTCATTTTGGAAAGATGTTTCTATCCGCTTCCGAAAAAACAAGCTTGCTATGTTTGGATTAGTTCTTTTATTATTACTAATCATTATGGCGGCTTTCGGACCATATATGAGTGAATACGATTACCGGACAAACGATTTAGCAAATAAGAACCAACCGCCATCTTCTGAGCACTGGTTTGGTACAGATGATCTTGGTCGTGATGTATTTGTACGAACTTGGGAAGGCGCCAGAATTTCTATCTTCATTGGAGTTGCTGCTGCACTTATTGATTTAGTAATCGGTGTAATATGGGGGGGAATCGCTGGATATAAAGGCGGACGCACAGATGAATTTATGATGCGTTTTGCTGATATTCTTTATGGAGTTCCATACTTATTGCTAGTAATCTTATTAATGGTAGTACTAGGGCAAGGACTTGGGACAATGATTCTAGCAATGACTATTACTGGCTGGATTAATATGTCGCGTATTGTTCGTGGACAAGTGCTATCACTGAAAAATCAGGAGTATGTTCTAGCTGCGAAAACACTTGGAGCAAACACTTCAAGAATTATGGGTCGACATTTAATTCCAAACGCGATGGGACCAATCATGGTTACAATGACGTTAACTGTTCCATCTGCCATTTTCACTGAAGCGTTCTTAAGTTATATTGGCCTAGGATTAACGCCGCCTCTTGCCAGCTGGGGAACAATGGCTAATGACGGGTTACCAGCTTTACGCTACTATCCATGGCGTTTATTCTTCCCAGCTACGTTTATTTGTTTAACTATTTTTGCCTTTAATGTAATTGGAGACGGGTTACGTGACGCACTTGACCCAAGACTTCGCAAATAAACTAGAAATGCCGGAGCTAGACAAAGGAGTGAGAAAATGGAAAAAATACTTGAAGTGAAAGATTTAGAAGTCTCGTTCCAAACATATGGAGGAAATGTGAAAGCGGTCCGCGGGGTTAGCTTTGACCTTTATAAAGGAGAGACACTCGCTATTGTTGGTGAGTCTGGGTCCGGAAAAAGTGTTACCTCCCAGACAATTATGAAATTAATTCCAATGCCTCCAGGAAAAATTACTGGTGGACAAATTCTATTCAACGGTGAAGATATTGTTCCAAAAACAGATAAACAAATGGAAAAAATCCGCGGAAAAGAAATTAGTATGATTTTCCAAGATCCAATGACTTCATTAAATCCAACGATGAAGATTGGCTATCAGATTATGGAAGGTCTAATTAAGCACCAAAATATGTCAAAGCAGGATGCCAAAGCACGTGCAGTGGAGCTGCTAAGTCTTGTTGGCATTCCAATGCCGGAAAGACGTGTTAACCAATACCCACACGAATTTTCGGGCGGTATGAGACAGCGTGCGATGATCGCTATTGCACTTGCTGCAAATCCGAAGCTTTTAATTGCTGATGAGCCAACTACAGCTCTTGATGTAACAATTCAAGCACAAATTCTTGATTTAATGAAAGATCTACAAAGTAAAATGGATACGTCTATTATCTTTATCACCCATGATCTTGGAGTTGTTGCAAACGTAGCAGACCGAGTTGCTGTTATGTATGCAGGCCAAATTGTGGAGATGGGTACTGTAGATGAGATTTTCTATGACCCTCGCCATCCTTATACATGGGGGCTTCTGGCATCGATGCCGAGCTTAGACAATGATGATAAAGCGGATCTTGCTGCAATCCCAGGTACACCGCCAGACTTAACTAATCCTCCAAAAGGAGATGCTTTTGCAGCGAGAAATAAATATGCGCTTGCGATAGACTTTGAAGAGGAACCGCCAATGTATCAAATTTCTGAAACGCATTTCGCAAAAACATGGCTTCTTCATCCAGATGCACCAAAGGTAGAACCACCTGCAGCAGTTCAAAAACGGATGCGTAAATTATCCTCCACATTTAAACAACCAGTCTTAGTGAAGGAGGGTAACTAAACATGGCTGAAAAATTATTGGAAATCAAAAATTTAAAGCAGCATTTCAATGTTGGGAGACCCAACATGGTTAAAGCTGTCGATGGTATCACTTTTGACATTTTCAAAGGTGAAACATTGGGACTTGTTGGTGAATCGGGATGTGGAAAATCAACTACTGGCCGAACGATTATTCGCCTGTATGATGCTACTGATGGCCAAGTTCTTTTTAATGGAGAAGACGTTCACGGCAAAAAGTCAGCAAAAGAATTGAAGAAGTTTAACCGCAAAATGCAAATGATTTTCCAGGATCCTTATGCGTCACTTAACCCTCGTATGACCGTTGCAGATATTATTGCTGAAGGCATTGATATTCACGGTTTAGCGAAAGGCAAAAAAGATCGAATGGAAAGAGTTTATGAACTATTAGAAACGGTTGGTTTAAATAAAGAGCATGCTAACCGCTATCCTCATGAATTCTCTGGCGGTCAAAGACAGCGAATTGGTATTGCAAGAGCATTGGCTGTTGAACCTGACTTTATTATTGCCGATGAGCCAATTTCTGCACTTGACGTTTCTATTCAAGCTCAAGTAGTTAACTTACTGAAAAACCTGCAGCGTGAAAAAGGATTAACATACCTTTTTATCGCTCATGATCTTTCAATGGTTAAATATATTAGTGATCGTATTGGTGTGATGTATTTCGGAAAGTTAGTTGAACTTGCCAGTGCAGAGGACCTATATAATAGTCCAATTCACCCTTACACACAATCATTATTGTCTGCGATTCCTCTTCCAGATCCTGATACAGAGCGAACACGCAAACGTATTTCATATGATCCGAAGGTCCATAATTATAGTGACAACGAAAAGCTTGAAATGCGTGAAATTACACCAGGACACTTTGTCTACTGCTCGGAAAAAGAAGAAAAACAATATAAAGCACAATATGCTAAATGATAAAAACGATCTCTTGGCTGAGATCGTTTTTCCTTTTAAGAAAAACAAATCCTTTTATGCGTTTACGCTTTTGATTATTAAAGAGAATTCTTTTTATTATCATACAACAAATGAATTAAAAATACTATTGTAAATTTTTGATTAATTAAAATAATAAAAAAAGAGACTGATTTTTTCAGTCCCTTTTCATGATCTATATATGTCTGTTATTTCTTTTTTCCTCCAACTGCTTTCCAGCCCGTTGTGAACTTTGCACATTGATCAACAAATTCATTTTTATTTTTTCCGCCAAATATTTTTTCGCCAAGCCCGTTCGTAATTACACCAAGAGTAGCGGTTAATCCAATAATTACGAGTGATACAATAGTTAAATCAATTATGTAGTCTATCATCATAATCCCCCATTTCCCTTTTTCACATGAATGAATGCGAATTTGCCGCATCATATCCCCACACTCTTATTGTATTAGAAGTTGGGATGTATTTAAAGGGGAAATAGAAATTATCTCCCTCTTTATATAGTTAAATTCCACTAAATAATTTTCATTCCTATGAAGGCAATTGAGAATTAATGCGGGCAGGTGATGATTACAATCTTAATAATCGGGTATATACAAATAAGTCGGTCAAAAAAATCATTTGAATAATACGGATCTAGATGCTTCATCATATGTGAATATTATGTGACAGATAAAAAAATATTTTTTTTATGAAACCTTTCTCATACTCATTCGTCTTATATACTAGATTTACAAAAAAGTGATTTGTGTAATGAATAATATAGGCTTTAATCTTATTATAAAAAGATATATCCAAACAGGTATTCTTAGTGTATAATAATTAATATATATTACTTATTTAAAGTAATTGTAATTTAGGGATTAGCTTTATGTTCATTATTAAACAAATAACAATCTATTTTTGATTATATGTCTAAATATTAAGGGAGTGAATTTGTAAAATGGTTACATTATACACTTCACCAAGTTGTACTTCTTGCAGAAAAGCGAAATTATGGCTAGAAGAGCATGATATTGCTTATAAAGAAAGAAATATCTTTTCTGAACCGCTGTCAATTGATGAGATAAAAGAAATCCTGCGTATGACAGAGGATGGAACAGACGAAATAATTTCAACGAGATCTAAAATTTTCCAAAAGCTGGATGTTAATTTAGAAGCGATGCCTCTTCAAGATTTATTTGAATTAATTAAAAAGAATCCCGGGCTGCTTCGCCGTCCGATCATCATTGATGAAAAGAGGCTGCAGGTCGGATATAACGAAGATGAAATTAGACGTTTTCTTCCTAGAAAAGTCCGTACATTCCAGCTTCGTGAAGCACAGCGCTTAGTAAATTAGTAGGACAGGGCCTTCTTTCGAATGAAGAGGGTCCTTTTAATATATATTTAGAAAAGCTATAAAGTTTGAGAAAGCAAAAGAATTTTGCTAAAATGTTAGGACAATTGTTTTATACAATTGAGGGACAAGTGATTAGACACTGGGTGTTTAATGGTTTTTGAAAAGTTGTGACATTTTAATTCCCTTTATATGCTTTTTGTCATAAAATAAAGTACAAGGTGCAATATCTTACTCCGGAAGGGAGAGTTGCAAAATGGAAATCGAAAGAATTAATGATCATACAGTTAAGTTTTATATTTCATATGGTGATATAGAAGAAAGAGGCTTTGAGCGTGATGAAATTTGGTATAACCGTGAACGCAGCGAAGAACTTTTTTGGGAAATGATGGAGGAAGTCCATGAAGAAGAAGAGTTCTCTGTGGAAGGTCCACTATGGATTCAAGTTCAAGCATTAGATAAAGGTTTAGAAATACTTGTTACTAAGGCTCAGCTTTCAAAAGATGGACAAAAATTTGAATTGCCAGTTCCAGATGAGAAATTAAAGGATATTCCAGTGGATGAGCGTATTGAAGAGCTGCTTGACCAACATTTTAATCCAAATTCAGATGATGAATTAGATTACGAGGAAAATCTTGATTTTCTCCTTACATTTAGAGACTTTGAAGATCTTATTTCTCTTTCAAAGCAGCATGGTCTTGATTCCATTCCAACAAAGCTATATTCATTTGAGGGAAGATACTTTTTATTTGTTGAATTTCCTGAGGAAACTTTCACTGAAGAGGATATTGACAATAAGCTGTCTATTTTATTGGAATATGGTCTTGAAACACAGATTACTATTCATCGGGTAGAGGAATACGGAAAACTAATTATCGCTGAAGATGTATTTGAACAACTAAGAACGTATTTTAAATAGAAAATCCGATTTCAGTTTTGAAATCGGATTTTCTTATGGCAAGTGGTAGGTGAGAAAGTGAAAAATACAGTAAGAATTATTTTATTTCTAGGATTAATGGTAGGTCTTGTTTATCTATACGATCATTTTGTCATGCAAACTGGCGGCTATTTAGGCTATATAAGTATTTTGATGTCGCTGTCAGTTATATTTATTGCTTTTGTCATATTTTTAGAAAATCGACATCCTGCTCAAACCGTAACATGGCTTGTCGTATTAGGTAGTTTTCCGTTAGTTGGGTTTATTTTCTACCTCTTATTCGGACGAAACTATAAGAAGGAAAAGATGTTTAGGCGGAAATATATTCTAGATAAACAAACTTTTTTAAGAGTCGAAGGTGAGAATGACCCGTCTAATGAGGATAAAATGAAACAACTGGGGGACCATCAGAGAAAATTGTTTTATTTGGCGCAGAATTTAGGACATAGCCCAATATCCTTTGCCACACAAACAAAGGTTTTAACGAATGGAGAAGAGACCTTTCAGCATATTTTAGAAGCATTACAAGAAGCGACTCACCACATTCATTTAGAGTATTATATTGTACGTCATGACCAAATTGGCCAAGAAATAAAAGATATTTTAATAAAAAAGGCTCAAGAAGGAGTAAAAGTCCGTTTTCTCTTCGATGCAGTTGGTTCGTGGAAACTATCAAGTAAATATATTGATGAATTAAAGAGTGCTGGCATTGAAATGATTCCCTTCGGACCTGTTAGGCTTCCCTTTCTTAGCAGCAAAATAAACTTCCGCAACCATCGTAAAATTATTGTCATTGATGGAAGTATTGGATTTGTAGGCGGGTTAAATATTGGTGATGAATATCTAGGACGAGATGAGAGCTTTGGTTTTTGGCGCGACACTCATTTGTTAATGAGGGGGGAGGCTGTAAGAAGCCTGCAATTGATTTTCCTTCAAGATTGGTATTATATGACAAATAAGAGTATCATATCGCCGGAGTATTTATCCCCTGATTTAGAGGAAAGCATTCATGGGGGAGTACAGCTAATTGCTGGAGGACCAGATAATGAATGGAGCGTTATTAAAAATATCTTTTTCTCCATGATTACATCAGCTGAGAAATCGGTATGGATTGCCTCGCCATATTTTATTCCGGATGAGGATATATTTTCAGCACTTAAAATAGCGGCTTTAAGCGGAATTGATGTAAGACTTCTTGTACCGCAGAAACCTGATAAAAGGATCGTTTTCTATGCATCTCGCTCATACTTTCCAGAATTGCTGGAAGCAGGTGTAAAGATCTTTGAATATAAGAAGGGCTTTATGCATAGCAAAATTGTCATCGTTGATGAAGAATTAGCATCCATTGGAACATCTAATATGGATATGAGAAGTTTTCATTTGAATTTCGAGGTAAATGCCTTTTTATATCGCACAAGAAGTACTGACAAGCTTGTAAGAGAATATCTAAATGATATCCAATATTCCAATGAAATAAATTTAGAGAAATTCAAAAAAAGGAAGATTGGTTATCGTATTATTGAATCGACTTCAAGACTGTTGTCGCCATTTCTGTAAAGGAGCTGTACCTTCAATGGAACAGCTCCTTTATTATTTATAATAAATCATAAAGGGTTTATAAATTTTTTGTCGAATAGTAGCCTTTAAAGAAGGGAGATGATCTTTTGTTAGTTTCAAAAACAAAGCAAGGAGAATGGTTTAACTTAGCAAGTTATCAAAATCTTGAATTGCTTAGAGAGTTAAGAAAGTCTGAATGCTTCTATTGTCCAGAATGTAACGAGCGGGTCCTATTAAAGGTCGGAACGATAAAAATTCCTCATTTTGCCCATGAAAAAGGTGCCGTATGCTCAGAAAATTATGAAAGAGAATCCGAGTATCATTTAAAAGGAAAGCTTGCCTTATATAAGTGGCTTCAACAGCAGTCCCTGTCTCCCTTGCTAGAACCATATTTTAAAGAAATTGCGCAAAGGCCTGATATTGGGTTTACGCATAATGGTGTCTCATATGCTCTAGAATATCAATGCTCTACGATCCCAGAAGAACTGTTTGTGAAAAGAACAGAAAACTATTATAAAGCGAATATCATTCCTATATGGATCATAGCTGGCAAGAATATTAAACGTAAAGGTCATAACCGAGTTGCTCTTACGAGGTTCGATTATTTATTCGTAACAAAAAAATCTTCAGGAACATGGTTTCTGCCCGCCTATTGTCCAATTACGGACAGCCTCATCCTTATTCACGAAATCCTGCCCGTTACCGTAAAAAATTCCTTAGCGCAATTCTCTGTAGTGAATCTAAAAAGCTCAACTATATCTAATATTTTAAATCCGGGAAACAGCCGTTCAAATAGGCTAGAGGATTGGATTAAGGAAATCAGAAAGGCAAAAAATATCTCGCTTCCTCTATATGGATCAGTCCACAATAAATTCCTCCAAGAGCTTTATTCTCATTCCCTAGCACCATCTATGCTTCCACCCGAAATCGGCTTGCCGGTTCCTCATTTGCATTTTATTGAAACCCCAGCTATTGAGTGGCAAAGCTACTTATTTATCGATGTGCTGAAACATAATAAATTAATATCGATGGAGCAAATTTTTCAATCCTTTAGAAAGAGAGTTCGAAATCGCAAAATAAAAATTAGACAGCTTCCGCAAGCCCCAATGGGAAATGCCTTAATGGCTGTGAGGGAATATATCGATTTACTTATCCAAATAAAAATAATCCAGCCTATTAGCCAAACCTCTTTCAAGATGGTTAACCCGGCCATCAAGCATGATACACTAGGAAACCAGCTTGAGTATGAGAAAATTTTTTACCAAACATATGGAGAAGTTATTAGTAAGAGTTTGAGGTGGGTATGATAAAAATAAAGAGTTAGAAATACAATGAATAGGGAAGGGATTCTATCATTGTAAAGCGAAATAATAATTTGCACCCTTTTTCGGAACACGAAATATTGAATGGAGGATGAAAAATGTCGAGTGAAACAGCTGTTAAAAAGCTCCCTGCGAGAAGTGAAATTAATGTTGAGGACACTTGGAAGCTAGAGGATATATTCCAAAATGATGAAGCATGGGATAAGGAATTCACTGATGTAAAAGCATTAATACCTGGAGCGAGTAAGTATCAAGGAAAGTTAGGGGAAAATGCTAATTTATTATATGAGGCATTACAATATCAGGATCATTTACTCGAACGTCTTGGCAAGCTCTATACATATGCGCATATGAGATATGATCAGGATACAACAAATTCTCATTATCAAGGTATGGACGATCGCATAAAGAATTTATATTCACAGGCTGCTAGCAATCTGGCCTATATTGTTCCAGAAATTCTTGCCGTTAATGAAGAGAAGATTAATGGTTTCTTAGAGGAAAAGAAAGAGCTTCAGCTTTACAGGCAATCGTTAGACGAAATTAATTTACAGCGCCCTCATGTGCTCTCTGCTGAACAGGAGGCATTGCTTGCACAAGCCTCTGAAGTATTTTCTGCTTCCAGTAATACATTTGGGATGCTTAATAACGCTGATTTAGAATTCCCTTCCATTAAGGATGAAACTGGAGATGAGGTTGAGGTTACCCATGGCCGTTATAGCCGATTCCTTGAAAGTGAAGATCAAAGGGTAAGACATGATGCGTTTAAAGCTGTTTATGACACTTATGGGAAATTTCGTAATACGTTTGCCAGCACATTAAGCGGCAACGTAAAAATGCATAATTTCAATGCGAGAATTAGAAACTACAGCTCGGCCCGACATTCAGCCTTAGCTGCTAATAATATCCCAGAATCGGTTTACGATAATCTCGTTGGAACAGTTAATGACAATCTCCATCTGCTGCAGCGCTATGTAAAGCTTCGTAAAAAGGTTCTAGGACTCAGTGAGCTTCATATGTACGATCTGTACACACCTCTTGTTAAAGACATCAAAATGGAGGTTAAGTATGATGAAGCCAAGGATTTAATACTTAAAGGCTTAGCTCCTCTTGGCGCAGATTATTTAAACGTACTGAAAGAAGGCTTTGAAAATCGCTGGGTTGATATTTACGAGAATAAAGGAAAGCGCAGCGGTGCTTATTCATCTGGTTCATATGGGACCCATCCATATATACTAATGAACTGGCAGGATAATATTAATAATTTGTTTACACTGGCACATGAATTTGGACACTCTGTTCATAGTTATTACACAAGAAAGACTCAAAAATATCCATATGGCAATTACTCGATTTTCGTTGCAGAGGTAGCCTCAACATGCAATGAAGCGTTATTAAATGATTATTTATTAAAAACAGTGGACGATGATAAGAAGAGAATTTATTTATTAAATCATTTTTTAGAAGGCTTTAGAGGCACAGTATTTCGTCAAACGATGTTTGCTGAGTTTGAGCATTTAATTCATCAAAAGGTCCAGAATAATGAAGCTCTAACGGCAGAGTCGCTGACATCTGACTACTATGAGCTTAATAAGAAATATTTTGGAGAGGAAAATCTAATCATTGACGAAGAAATCGGATTAGAATGGTCTCGGATTCCTCATTTTTATTATAATTATTATGTTTACCAATATGCGACTGGCTATAGTGCAGCTACCTCATTGAGCAAGCAAATATTAGAAGAGGGTCAGCCTGCAGTTGATCGATACATTGACTTCTTAAAGGCTGGAAGCTCAGATTACCCTATAGAGGTGCTAAAGAAAGCTGGAGTAGATATGACAAGCTCTAAACCAGTTGAGGATGCTTGTAAAGTATTTGAAGAAAAACTTAATGAAATGGAAAAATTACTAGGGTAATGAAAAAAGGAGAATGAAGGTTACAAGGTTCATTCTCCTTATACTATAACAGATTTAAAATCCTTTGAATTTCTTTCGGTCATTAATCGTGATGATGAGAATTAATATGGATAAAAATAATAGCGGTGAACTTATATATATGGGAAACATCTTCATTAGCGCGAAGAAATTTAAGAAAAAAGAAAGTACAATAAAGACAAACATTAGAACAAAAGGAAGCTTTTTCACTTCTTACTCCTCCTGTTAGATTGGTGGCTGCCCTAATGACAGGCAAGATAGTTATTACATTATATTCTGTTGTCCATCTTATATGATGTGTATTTGACAATATTGTGAAATTACGCACAAACTTATTGCGGACTCCATAAATTCATGTTATATTACAGACATGAAGTTGATCACACAAACACCTACCCCTTGTTTGACCGTGAAAGATTTCTCCCATCCCCTTTTTTCGTATTAAATATAAAAAAAGACCATGCTGACTAAATTAGTCAGTATGGTCTTTTTTTGTAATGAGTTATTAAAGTAATGAGTTCAATCTTTCTCTAATGAAATAAACTTCCAAAACATACCGTACTTGACGGGGATTTGCTCGACTATTTGCTTTAATTGCAGCTTTTTCATTTCACGGTCTACTTCATTGATTGTCATGTTGTAGACAACGGCAATTTCCTTGGAGGCCACGAATTTAAAATACTTTAGAAAGACCTCTAAAGGAGGGGGAGCTGAGCGTTCAGGCTTATCTAACAGCATTTCCTCTAATATTTGTTCATACACCTCATATGGATAATAACCGGTAATCTTTATTCCTTCGTCCTCAATATTTTCGTTAAAAAAGACGAGGGTGGGGATTTCATGTACATCCATTTCTGCTGTAATTTTTAAATCGCATTGAAATGCCTTCGCTGCACTATCTGAATGAATATCAGAGATAAATTCCGGAACATCCAGACCTACACTTTCAGCACATTCCCTTAATACATCCAGACTTGAGACGTTTTGCTTTTGCAAGAATAACACTTCCTGTAATTTTCGCAAAAACCGTATTCCTGCTCTTCTGCCTTGCAGCTCTGCAGCTTTAATGGCAACTGATGCAAGATGTGGAGATGAAATAGGATTTTCAAACCAAAGGTTTCCGTCACAAGACATTCCTGTACGGCTTGCTGTTTTTTCCCAAAGCTCAGCCATACTTTCATAGGTTTGCTTTCTGCCTATATTTAATGTTGCCAATCTTCCGCTTATAACATGCTTAATGGAAAAATATCGGCCATACTCAATCATGAGCTTTTTTAAGATGGGTTCTAGAGCCCAGCATTCAGGACAAAGAGGATCAATGAACATGTACAATTCAAGCGGCTTTTTCTCACTGCCATGACAATGAGGTGATGGCGACTTTAATTCGAATGATTCCTGATTGTTCACAAGTTCTCACCTTTCATCATTTCATTTTCAGATGTATTAATCATATGCTGTGCAGTTAAAAAGAGTCTGGCATAAAAATCTTCTCTAATTTGTCCTTCCAGTTTAACCTCGTCCATTGCTTCTGTCATACATGAAAGCCACGCCTCAGCCCTCGTTTCGGTTATTGCGAAGGGCAGATGCCGGGCACGAAGCATAGGATGCCCATGTTCAGATGTATATAATGGGGGGCCGCCCAAGTATTGGGTTAAAAATTGCTTTTGCTTTCTTGCCGTTTCAGTTAGATCGTCTGGAAAAATAGGAACGAGATCAGGATGTTGTCCTACGCGGTGATAAAAAGCTTCCACAAGAAGATGAAGCTTCTCTTCTCCAATCGCATCGAACGGTGTATGCATTTTCTCGACCATAATAAAAAATCTCCCTTATTTGAGTTATCTAAATACTCATTTTTTTTAAGCCAGCTTGGACAAAAAGAAAAATGAATGGCGTTTGATAATTGTAATCTGTTTACATTCTATCAATGTAGGATTTTTAACTCAAACAAATAGCTTTCAAAAATTCTCAATGGGCATAATTTAGGGCACCCACCTTTAGACTTACACAAAAAAATGTCTATTGGGACAATAGACGGAGGGAGTTAGGATAGAAAGGCACTTTTTATTTTTCGGACGTAATTTATCGTTTCTTTGAATGGAGGAATCCCTCCGTGTTTATCGACATTTCCTGGTCCAGCATTATAGGCTGCCAAAGCTAGTTCAATATCTTCATCATATTTATTAAGCATTTGACGCAAATATTTCGCTCCGCCATAAATATTTTCCTGGGGATCAAACACATTCTTCACACCCAATGACTTTGCTGTTTCAGGCATAAGCTGCATCAATCCAGAGGCGCCTGCATGGCTAATCGCAGACGGATTAAAGTTCGATTCCTGCTTTATGACTGATTTAAGCAATTTGAATGGAATACGGTAAAGATCTGCTGCCTTTTCAATAATTTCATCAAAAGCTGTTTGGTTTCCGGAACCTGACAGCTTAGTAAGCATAAATGGAGGCAAAGCTGGCCCATTTATCACCGTTGAAGAGCTGCTTGCGGTTTGATCGGCGAACTTCTCAACAGATGAATTAGGTACATTAGCTTCTTGATATAATTGAACCAGCAGCTCCTGGAATAATTGGCTATTTTCAGAAGGAGTTCCAGAGCGGTTAAAATTTTTTAGTGCCTGCAAGTCTAGCATTATTTTCAATTGCTCTACATTCATGATTATTGTTCTCCTTTTTAAAAACCGGTTTGCTGATTGTATTTTTCATTATAAAAACGCATAATTTTATTGTCAGTTTTGCGAATAGGTATTTCTAAATGTAATAGCAGGGCTGAAAATACTTCCATGCCTTTCTCTCTATTACTTACTTCATATTCTATCTCAAAATCCTCTTTATTTAAATAAAAACTATGATCCAATACGATTAGTCCATCCTTATAATCTGTTTCAGCTCTGTTCGTTGTTAAAGAGCCAAAATACTTTATGAGGTTTGGATCAATATTCATTTCCTCAATTAACAATCTAATTGATTCAACCATAATTTTTCCCGAATGGAACATGTTCTCAGCCATCTCTTCGGTAATATTTTCATTTGTTTCAAGAAGACCATCCCTGTATGGTTGCTTAAGAGTTAGTTCAAATCGATTATTCTTTGTTCTAATTCTAAGAGCACAACCGGCCTTTTTTAAAGCAAAATCCTTTGTATCAAAATAATGATTTTCTTGAGTAAAAAAATTTTCATCGTTAAAATGTAAGTAATTTTTTAACTTATTAAATTCATTTTTTGTTAGTATGTTTTTTAATTCAATTTCAATTGTTTGGGACAAATTTTTCATTCCTTTCAAAGGTTCACAATCTAATTATCACCTTCTTAATTGTTTACTGCAATTCGTATAGGAAATTTAATTGCTAAAATTAGAATTTGCAAAATACTTATATTAGGGTTTTATTGCCTGTAAATCTGCGATAAAATAAGGTAAGTTTGGAGGTAGAGAAGATGACAAAGAAAATATCAATAATCGATGCAGTTTTTAGGGAGAATGAAAGGGAAATAGAAATTATAGCAGAAGAAGGTTACTCCATTAATGATTTAAAGCCGATGGAGCAAATGTTAGTTGATTCAGATAATCTTTCCTTTATTTACATAACAGACATGAATGATGAGTATACATATTTAGCAATTCCGCATTCCATATGGTCACAGCTTAAGAGTGCATTGGACTTAGAGTATAGAGTATATTTAACAGATCGCAATGAACGAATCCATCTTCCGGGATTTATTGAAGAGTTAAGCTATTTAATTGAAAATATTAAAGGGAATAGTAATTACGGAGAGGAAATGGTTGAAAAAGTCGAAAGCGTTTTTTAACCAATTGAATAATCATCCGCCCATACAAATCTAGCCTAATTTCATTTTAGGAACAGATTTTATTAAGACAATTATTTCGGATGAGGTGTTGATGAAGTGAAAAATTGGGATCAATTTTTAGCTCCATATAAGCAAGCTGTAGAAGAATTGAAGATAAAGCTAAAAGGAATGCGGAAACAATTTGAACAAGAGGGCACACACTCACCAATTGAATTTGTGACGGGTAGAGTCAAGCCTATTGCAAGTATTCTTGATAAGGCTAATCAAAAGAGCATACCGTTAAATGTTTTAGACACTGAGATTCAGGATATTGCAGGACTACGCATGATGTGCCAGTTTGTGGACGATATAAAAAAGGTTGTTGAATTGTTAAGAAAGCGAAATGATTTTGAAATTGTGGAAGAAAGAGATTATATTTCTCATAAGAAAGTGAGCGGCTACCGTTCCTATCATGTTGTCATTCGCTATCCAGTTCAAACGATCAACGGAGAAAGACAAATTTTAGCTGAGATTCAAATTCGTACGCTCGCCATGAACTTCTGGGCTACCATTGAACATTCGCTAAATTATAAGTATAAGGGCCAATTTCCTAAGGATATTCAAATGAGACTTCAAAGGGCAGCAGAAGCAGCATTCATGCTCGATGAAGAAATGTCGCTTATCCGCGGAGAGATTCAGGAAGCCCAAGCATTTTTTTCAAGAAATAAGGAACAGCAAGGCAACAACCTTGATTCGCATCAAGAATAAACTTCACTGAGGGTGCTTCATGAGCCTTGCGATGAGCTGAACAATTCTTCCTTGAATACGCTATGGCGCAGGAGCACTTATTTAATCATTTATGGGAGGTTAACCTTGTTCAACAATACTTAATAACAAAGCTGATGATAAATATCCATAAAGGAGAATTATTGAGATGAAATTTGCCATTACCTCGAAAGGCGATAACAAATCAAATGCACTCATGCATAAAATGAGAACTTATTTATTGGATTTCGATCTTATTTATGATGAAGAGCAACCTGATATTGTCGTCTCAATAGGCGGGGATGGCACCTTATTGTATGCTTTCCATCGCTATACTGGCCGTTTGGACAAAACAGCTTTCGTTGGAATTCATACGGGTCATCTAGGCTTTTATGCGGATTGGGTGCCCGAGGAAATTGAAAAACTTGTGATAGCGATTGCGAAAACACCTTATCAGGTCAGTGAATATCCACTCCTTGAGGTTATCATTCGTTATCAGCACGGTGGAAGAGAAACTCGTTATCTTGCCTTAAATGAATCAACGGTTAAGGCGGTTGATGCTACCCTTGTTATGGATGTAGAAATTCGCGGCCAGCATTTTGAGCGTTTTAGAGGAGATGGATTATGCGTTTCAACTCCTTCAGGGAGTACAGCCTATAATAAGGCATTAGGTGGTGCAATTCTTCACCCTTCCTTATCTGCTATTCAGCTAGCTGAAATGGCTTCAATCAATAATAAAGTATTCCGGACTGTCGGCTCTCCGCTTGTCCTTCCTGCTCACCATACATGTATGTTAAAACCGGTTAATAGTCCTGATTTTCAAATTACAATAGACCATTTAAATTTGCTGCATAAAGATGTAAAATCGATTCAATTCCGAGTGGCTGATGAAAAGATTCGTTTTGCCCGCTTTCGTCCGTTCCCATTCTGGAAAAGAGTTCATGATTCATTTGTGGCTGATTAAAGTAGTTATGAAAGAAAAAGGTGGACAAGATTAGGGATGTCAAGATTTGAACTCATGTGGCACATAACCTCAGAGGACGAAAATAAAAACATCAAAGATTTTTTATATGAAAAGGAA
Source organism: Bacillus sp. DTU_2020_1000418_1_SI_GHA_SEK_038 (assembly GCF_032341175.1). Lineage (NCBI taxonomy): Bacteria > Bacillati > Bacillota > Bacilli > Caryophanales > Bacillaceae > Bacillus > Bacillus sp. DTU_2020_1000418_1_SI_GHA_SEK_038. Next base: position 1,576,261 of record NZ_CP135435.1, read on the forward strand.
ATCTCGAAAACGTCTTTAACCGATATAAAATTTAAAGGTGGTTTTATTTCTGTAAATGGAAAAGAAGCAACGGTCCGTTATTCTCTAAAAGAGGGTGACAGCCTGATTATTGGATTTCCTGAAGAAATTCCAAGTGATGGGGTTAGAGGGGAAAAGCTTCCGCTAAACATATTGTATGAAGACGACTATTTACTAGCTGTAAATAAGCCTGCTGGCATGAGCACAATTCCCTCAAGGGAGCATCCTACCGGCAGCCTCGCCAATGCTTTAATCGGCTATTATCAGCAAATTGGTTTAAAAGCGACTACCCATATCGTAACAAGACTTGATCGCGACACATCTGGAATCGTCCTAGTAGCTAAGCATCGGCATATCCATCATCTGTTTAGCAAGCAACAAAAAGCTGCCATGATACATAGAGAATATGAAGCACTTGCAGAAGGTGTACTGACAGAAGAGTACGGTGTAATAAAGCAGCCTATTGCCAGGAAAAAGGATAGTATTATTGAAAGAGAAGTTAGTGCTAAAGGGCAATATGCCTGTACTCATTATGAGGTTATTCGCAAATATCGGTCATTTACTCATGTGAAATTAAGACTTGAAACAGGGCGTACCCATCAAATCCGGGTGCACATGTCCTATTTAGGCCATCCTTTGCTCGGAGATGATCTCTATGGAGGAAAGCTTGACTTACTTTCACACCAGGCCCTGCATTGCAGCAAGCTTTCGTTTGTTCATCCTATTACGGAAGAAATGCTTACTTTCAATCAGGAATTGCCGGATGATCTAAGAAAAATCCTTAAGAAGGAGGGTGACTGTTAATACGGTCACCCTTTACCTTTGTTAATGCTAAATTTTTCGAAACTTTTCTTCTACAAGCGGCATTGTTGATGGTACGGACACGATCTCCATTTCCGGGTATTTGAGAGCGGATAATTTGTTTCCAAATACAGCTCCTGTGTCGATATTGTAAGTATTATTAACGATTCTGACATCCTTAACAGGCGTGTGACCATATACAATTACTGCTATTCCATGATAGTGTTGAGCCCAATCTCTTCGGACAGGTGAGCCATCCGGATTTTTTTCTCCGGTAATATCTCCATATAGCACAAAGGTTTTTACCTTTTCTGAGTGCTGGCCAATATAGTCTTCACGTATGCCTGCATGGGCAATGACTAGCTTCCCTTCATCTAACACAGCATATAGCGGCGCCTCTTCATACAATTTCATGAATTTTTCCCGAATGATGTTTTGGCTTTTCATATCAAGAGAATCATATTCAGCAGCGGTCGTTTCAAGACCGTGGGTAAGCTGAACTTTATTCCCTAGGAAGAATCGGTAAAGCTTGTTGCAATGATTGCCAGGTACATAATAGGCATTGCTTTCATTAACAAGCCTGTAGACAGTTTCCGCTACTCTTAAAGAGTGTGGGCCACGGTCTGTTAAGTCCCCTACGAAGGCTAATTTTCTGCCACTGTCATGGATGGGTATGCCCTTCTCCCAGCTGTAGCCAAGCTTAATTGTAAGCTCCTTAAACTCATGAAAACATCCGTGGATATCTCCTATAATATCAATCTTCATACGATACTCCTTTTTTACTTTTATCATATCAATAAATTATGAACTTATCCTTGCCATCTAAACAGAATTGTACAATTATCATTATGAGCCATGTTAGCTCATGATATGAATTGGGTAAAAGAGGGGAAAGTAACGAGGAAGAAACTTTTTTTAATGGTTGCTGTGCTAGGAAAATGGTTATGTTTTCCTTAAATCAAGCGACAAGAATGTTGAAATTTGCTAGTATTATGGAGTATTCAGGCGTATATGTTTTACGAAGAGAGGAGGCTATGAAATATGGAGGAAGCTTTTAACGAGAAAGCCACTCACCATTTGAACAGGGAATTGCTCATCGATTCTTTACAAAATGAAGATATAGGAACATTCCGGGATGAGTTTCTAGAGCTGCATCCTTATGATCAGGCTTCATTTTTTAAGGAATTAGATGAAGATACGCGAGAAAGAATTTATCATTATCTTTCTCCTGAGGAAATGGCTACACTATTTGAAAATCTAGAAATAGATGATGAGAGCTACCAAGATGTGTTGGCAGAAATGAATCCAGCCTATGCGGCCGAAATGATTTCAAAAATGTATGTTGATGATGCGGTTGATGTACTAAATGAGCTTGAGAAAGATCAGGTTGTCAGCTATTTAACGATTATGGACGAAGAGGCTGCACAGGAAATAAAGGATCTGCTTCATTATGAGGAATATACAGCCGGAAGTATTATGACAACGGACTTTGTCTCCATAGCAGCTAATCAAACAGTACGGTCTGCTATGTATATACTAAAAAAAGAAGCGCCAAAGGCCGAAACGATTTATTACATCTATGTTCTCGATGAGGAAGAAAGACTTGCCGGAGTTGTTTCATTAAGAGATTTAATTGTGAATGATGATGACACGATGATTTCAGAAATAACAAATGAAAGAATTGTCTCCGTATCCGTTGGCGATGATCAGGAGGAGGTTGCCCGGAAAATTAAAGACTATAATTTTCTAGCGCTTCCTGTTGTCGACTTTCAAAACCATCTGTTAGGTATTATAACTGTTGATGACATTATGGATGTTATGGAAGAAGAGGCGTCTGATGATTACTCGAAGCTTGCTGCTGTGTCAGACATGGCTACAATTGACCGCAGTCCGTTTTCAGCTGCACGCAAGAGACTGCCATGGCTCATTATCCTTCTGTATCTTGGAATGGGGACTGCAAGCCTAGCAGCACGCTTTGAAGGGACTTTAGAGAAGGCGGCAATATTAGGGGCATTCATAACATTAATCGCCGGAATGGCTGGGAACACTGGAACACAGGCACTAGCCGTTGTAGTACGTGGGATTGCTACGGGTGATCTGGAAAAAGAGAGCAAACTCAAATTAATTTATCGAGAAGCTGGTACCGGCTTAATCACTGGAACGATTTGTGGAGTCCTTGTCACAATGACCATTTTTATTTGGAAAGGCAATTTATATTTGGGAATACTAGTTGGAGTTTCTATTTTCTGCACCTTAATTATTGCAACTTTAGCAGGTGCAATCATTCCACTAGCTATGCACAAATTCAGAATTGATCCAGCTGTCGCTTCTGGTCCCTTCATCACCACAATCAATGATATTATCAGTATTTTAATTTACTTTAGCATCGCAAATATGTTTTTGGGATTTTTATAGGTGCCAGGCACCGATTGTGGACAGTTTGGTATTTTTTGTGTTTATAGGGTGGACACTTACTGAATAAGGAGGAATTAGATGGAAGAACATGGAGTTTCAGTAGCATCATTGGTCATTGTGATCATAATAGCTTTCATAACGCCGATATTATTGCATCGGCTAAAGATTAATTTCATACCCGTTGTCGTTGCAGAAATATTGATGGGGCTTGTTATTGGAAAAAGCGGCTTTAATCTTGTGCAGCCTGATATGTGGCTTGAGACTCTTTCAACACTGGGCTTTATTTTTCTTATGTTTCTTAGCGGACTGGAAATTGACTTTACTGCATTCTCTGGAAATAAGAAGCGCGAAAAGCTGCCAAGCGGGAAATTAGAGCCTAACTCATTTTCTGCATCGTTCATTATATTTGCAGGGATATTTCTTATTTCATTAGGGCTTTCATATTTATTCGTATTAGCTGGATTTATTGAGAATGCCTTTTTGATGACTTTAATTATTTCAACTATTTCATTAGGTGTTGTCGTTCCAACTTTAAAGGAAGCTCATCTCATGAAAACTGGGATAGGTCAAATTATCTTATTAGTTGCCGTAATTGCTGACTTAGTTACGATGATTTTATTAGCCGTCTTTGTTTCTCTATATGATGGAGGAGAAGGAAATGTGTGGTTGCTGCTTATCCTCTTTGCTGCTGGAGTACTCTTGTATTTTGTCGGAAGACGATTTAAAAATGGGAAATTTTTCGAGACGATGTCGACTGGAACTGTTCAAATAGGCACGCGAGCAGTATTTACTTTAATCATCCTGCTAGTTGCAGTATCTGAATCAGTTGGAGCAGAGAATATTCTCGGTGCTTTCCTTGCTGGTGTACTTGTATCCCTCCTGGCTCCTAATCAAGAAATGATTCATAAGCTTGATTCTTTCGGATATGGCTTTCTAATTCCAATATTTTTTGTGATGGTCGGTGTTGACCTAAACATTTGGTCATTATTAAGCGATAAACAAATGCTCATGCTGATACCGCTCCTGCTTATTGCCTTACTAGTTTCTAAACTTGTACCTGTTTACTTATTAAAGAGATGGTATGATATGAAAACGGTTGTGGCTTCAGGTTTTCTTTTGACATCGACTTTGTCATTAGTAATTGCGTCCGCAACAATCGGTGAAAGAATTGGGGTCATTACGGCCGAAATGAGTGGAACATTAATTTTAGTTGCCATTATTACGAGTGTATTCACCCCTGTTGTTTTTAAAAAATTATTCCCAAGGGAGGCAAATACTCAAAAAACATTAACGGTAGCATTTATCGGTGCAAATCAGCTGACACTTCCAGTCTATCGGGAACTTAATTCAAGCCTTTATAAGGCGATCCTTTATCATAAAAAACAGGAGAAGGCTGATAAAAATATCGCAGATTCCTTATTTGATATTGTAGAATTGGATCATTATTCCATTGACACTCTAGAGGAAAAGAATGCGCTGAACGCAGATATTGTTGTGATCTCTACAGGAGACGAAGAATTGAATGCTACACTTGCCATAGCTGTTAAGGAGCAGGGAGTTGAGAGGGTTATTTGCCGACTTGAAAGCCCCGATCTTCAAGAAAGCATGAAGGAGCATGATGTTGAGGTTTTTTCTGTATTATTGTCACAAAAAACTTTGCTGAGAGCATTAATCGAAACCCCGAGTGTAATGGATATATTAACGAATCAGGAAAATGCCTTGTATGAAATCGAAATGCTTAATGATCAATTTGAGGGTATGACTTTAAGAAAGTTTCCGTTTACCGGGGATGTCATTTTTGTGAGGATTTTTAGAGGACATGATTCCATTGTCCCTCATGGGGAGACAGAGCTTCAATTAAATGATCGATTAATCGTAACTGGAACGAAAGAATATGTTGATGAATTAAAACGGGAGCTTGAATTTTGTGATTGGTGTTAGAAATAAAACCATTTTCAACTACTTTCTTTCATTTTTCTAAATATTATAGTAAAATTAGGACTAGGTACTAATAACGTGTAATAATACTTAGGGGGCTGGAAAGAATGACTCTTTCTTTAAATGGAAAAACCTTTGTTGTCATGGGTGTAGCCAATAAGCGCAGTATCGCATGGGGGATTGCAAGATCCCTTCATAGTGCGGGCGCCCGTTTAATATTTACATATGCGGGTGAACGGCTAGAGGGAAGTGTTCGTGAGCTAGCAGAATCTCTTGAAGGGGCAAATTCCCTTGTCCTGCCTTGTGACGTAACAAATGACCAGGATATTGACAAATGCTTTGCAGAAATTAAAGAGCAGGTTGGTACAATTCACGGACTTGCACATTGTATTGCTTTTGCTAACAAAGAGGAACTTCAAGGCGATTACATGAATACTACGAGGGACGGGTTTTTACTGGCACACAATATTAGTTCTTACTCATTAACAGCAGTAGCGAAGGTTGCGAAGGATTTAATGACAGAGGGAGGAAGCATCGTTACCTTAACGTATTTAGGCGGTGAGCGTGCGATCAAAAATTATAACGTAATGGGTGTTGCGAAAGCTTCACTTGATGCAAGTGTTAAGTATTTAGCTAATGATCTTGGTAAATCCGGTATTCGCGTTAACTCTATTTCAGCAGGTCCTATTCGGACACTATCAGCAAAAGGGGTAAGTGATTTCAACTCCATCTTAAAAGAAATCGAAGAACGCTCTCCGTTACGTAGAACAACAACCCCGGAAGAGGTTGGAGATACAGCTGCTTTTTTATTTAGTGATCTATCTCGCGGAATCACTGGTGAAAATATTCATGTTGATTCAGGCTTTCATATTGTATAAGACTATAATTAGTTAGCCTTTAATTTAAGTGATTTTAATTAACTGCCCGCTCACACGCTGTGAAGCGGTTTTTTTTCGTAAAAGAATGCCCGTAAAGCATTATCTGTTAGAGAATATTCTTCATATAGGAAACGAAATCCCTTACTTTGCATACATATAGGATGAACCCATTTGTATGTGGAGGTGGATAAATATGCCCAAAAAGAAAGAAAAAGAACCATTTTTTCATATAACACAGCCTGGAATAAAAATCCCACAAGCGAATATGCAGGAAATTTTCTCAAGTAAAAAAGCTGAAAAGCAAAAGAAAGATCACTCTGCTCATCCAAAAGGAAAAGATCAGAAAGAACATGAATTGAAGGAGGAAAAGACACTAAGCGAACAAGTTGAGAGTAAGTTGAAAGATGCAGCTTTGGCAGGCAAGGATAGTGAAAAAAAGGTTCAAGAAATAATTGAAAATTTTGAGGCTGAAAATAGCAATAAAGAAGGTGATTCTCCCTTTGCATCCCATATTAAAAGGAAGCCAGGCCCATCTTTTAAAAGGCTAAAAAGCTTTAAAGATATGAACACGATCGAGAGATTAAATTATTTAATTGATTTTCCAAAGCAATTACCGCCTGTTCCTTGTATTTTTGAAACAGAGAAAGAATCATGGAGAGGAATACTTGTCGGAAAAGCAGAGGAAACCATTGAAATTAAAATGTTCGATGGGAAAACGAAATCCATTGAAATTCAAACATTAAAAGAAATACGAATGTCAGGTTTAAGAAAATAAAATAAAATAAAATAAAATAAAAAATAGCCAGCCGCATAAAAACGACTGGCTCCTTTTTTGTATCATTTTATTGACAAACTCTTAAATCTACATCGGCGATACATTGTACAGCGCAGAAGCATTTTAAATCAACTGTAATACAGTCATTAGTACTGCGGAAATTGTCTACATCGCAAACTTTTGATAAATCAATGCAGCAGTCTTTTACTAAGTTCACAGTTTTAACGTTTTGCATTTGGTTTTGCCCTTGCTGATCTCTATCTCCTCTGTTTTCCATCTTAATTGGTTCTAAAACACGAAGAACTGCACAGCAGTTGTCAAATACATCTTCAACGCGGAAGAAAATCGATACGCATGCATTATCTTTATTGTCTTTCCCGTCTCTCCCATCTCTCCCGTTTCTATTTCTGTTACCGGTGAAAAATGCATGGAATGGAGTTCCGTCTGCTGTACTTAAAACGATTACGCGTGTATCCGCGCGCATTGGTCTTCCCTTTGACGAAGGAGAGATTGCTCCAAGCGGTTCTAGAAAGCAGTTGGATGGGCATTCGCATACTTCTTCTGCATTTTCTTGAATATCTTTTATCGCACGGACTACTTCGCATACACAGTTATTGTGTTTGAAGTCGTCTTTTTTTCCACAACTCATTTTAGTTTCCTCCTTATTTGATTCTTGTGATACTACACTAATAACATATTGCTGAAGTGCCCTATGGGTTACGGACAAACGCCTTGTTTTATTAAAAAATAGGCAATTTTTTTACGAAAGGGTGTAAATAGCTTGGAATTATCCCTAATGGAATTACTGATACTAGCCCTGGCAAGCTTTAGACTAACTAGGTTATTGGTCTTTGATAAAATAACAGAATTCTTGAGAAGGCCTTTTTTTGAAGAGCTTGAGGAGAAGAACGAAGCTGGAGAAATTGATATTTATATTACACCGAAAAAAGGCGGCATTCGCGGATTTCTAGGTCAATTACTAAGCTGCTATTGGTGTACAGGTGTTTGGACATCTATAGTAGTGTGTGTTTTGTATATTTACTTTTTAGAAATAGCTGTTCCTATCCTTATTATTCTTGCAGTGGCAGGGCTGGCTGCGATTTTTGAAACAATTGTACAAAAATGGCTGAATGACTAACGAATATAGGCCGCTGATTTACACAAGCAACAATGTTGCTCATACATTATATGAAGGGGAAAAGTAATTGCTAGCCAAATGTAGAAAAAGGAAGTTTATGCGTGAAATTTAGAGATAAAAACTCAGGTAAGGAGTGAATGGCAATATGTATAAAAAAAGTTCTCAACCAATTAAGAATCAGGCTAATCAATCAACAAAGAAGAAAAAAGGTTGTGGATGCGGACAGAAAATGAAGAAAACAAAGTAGTAATAAACAGTCGGAAATTCCGGCTGTTTTTTAATTACAACTGAACCATGTTTTTTTATTTACATAATTTGGTGGTTCGCCAATTCATATTTTTTCTATGAATCGAGGACAATAAATGAAGAAAGGCGGATGCATCAGATTTTTTAGAGAAGTTATCGAGCCAGCTCGATAAAAATCTATGCGAAATTGATTTATGGAGCTGCTTCTGATAACGGACGAGTAAGGAAGGGAAGATTTATGAGGACAAAATTATGCATTATCATTTTCATATTGTCTGCCGGAATAGCAGGCTGTGGTTTAGGGAGTGAAGAGACAAATAAGAGTGAGCTGGCGTTACTAAAGACAACGAATCCTAGTCCGGCATTACTTGAAAGCAATACGAAAGAGAAGCTTGATTTAGTGGAAAGCATCAAACAAGACATCAGTTCTATGAAAGAATTATATGATGTTGCGGTCGTAAAAGGAAAGGAAGATACTCTAGTTGCCTATAAGGTAAAGCATATGTACCGTTTTCAAATGAAAAGGATCGAAAAGAGAATGTCGGATATGCTGGAGAAAAAATATAAGGATGAGAATTTTACGGTCTCCAGTGATTATAAAATTTTTCTTGAAGCTGTAAAGCTAAATGAAAGGATGAAAGACCCTGATTTCTCAGATAAAAAAGCAAATCAAAAGTTGCAAGAAATAATTAAGCTTAAACAAGAAATGGCATAGAAAGGAGAATAAGATGGGAAAGGACCAGAAGAAACTTACACCCGAGCAACAAAAATATCAAACATTGCAGCAAAAGCATGAGCTTAAACGCCCGATCTTAAAAAACTGCCTTAGAGCCTTCTGGGTTGGCGGGGTAATTTGTGCAATTGGACAGGCCATTACGTATTTCTATATATATTTTTTCAACTTTACAGAGCAAACGGCTGGAAATCCAACTGTTGCCACGATGGTATTCCTTTCTATGCTTTTTACAGGTTTCGGTGTTTACGATCATATTGCCCAATACGGTGGAGCGGGAACTGCAGTACCTGTAACAGGCTTTGGAAATGCAGTTATTTCTGCAGCGATTGAACACAAAACAGAAGGGTTCGTCCTTGGTGTCGGGGGAAACATGTTTAAGCTAGCGGGTTCGGTCATTTTATTCGGTGTATTTTCAGCCTTTGTTGTAGCTTCAATCAAAACGATTTTAATTTACTGGGGTGTTTTGTAATGCTTAAAGGAAAGCAATCTTGGGTATTCCATAATCGTCCTATTATTGCCGCAACCGGTGTATCAGGGGGTCCATTTGAAGCAAATGGAAAACTTGCAAATGATTTCGATGTTCTCCACGATGATTTGTGGATGGGGCAGGATTCATATGAAAAGGCGCACCGAGTATTGATTGAAGAAGCCTGCGAAGCAGCCTTAAAAAAAGGCAATCTGCAAGATGATGATGTTCACTTTTATATTGCGGGAGATTTAATTAACCAAATTACCCCAACTAGCTTTAGTGCAAGAACGAATCAAATTCCGTACTTCGGCATATTCGGGGCTTGTTCTACTTCCATGGAGGGTTTAGCACTTGCCTCATTTATAATAAATAATCAAGGTGCCAAATATATACTTACAGGTGCAGCAAGCCATAATGCGGCTGCTGAAAGACAATTCAGATATCCGACTGAATATGGCGGACAGAAGCCCCCAACAGCTCAATGGACAATTACAGGTGCAGGCATGGCCCTTGTAAAAGTAAATGAAGGTAATGAGAAACTTCCCTATACAACTTCTGCAACTATTGGAAAGGTAGTTGATATGGGAATTACTGATCCATTTAATATGGGGGGAGCGATGGCACCAGCCGCAGCAGAAACCATAAAAGCACATTTCAAGGATTTACAATTAGATCCATCATACTACGATTTGATAGTAACAGGGGATTTAGGTCAAATTGGGCAGAGTGCGGCATATGAGCTATTGACGAATGCAGGCTTAAAAATTGAGCGGGATAAATTCCAAGATTGCGGATTAATTATTTATAAAGAGGATCAGCCTGTCAATTCCGGGGGAAGCGGAGCAGGTTGTTCAGCAACTGTTCTTTATGGACATTTGCTGAATCAAATGAAACAGGGTAAATATAGGAGAATTCTAGTAGTGGCTACTGGTGCACTTTTGTCACCATTAACCTTTCAGCAAAACGAGACGATTCCCTGCATTGCTCATGCGGTTTCAATCGAAATGGATAACGAGTGAAGGAGGGATAAACTAATGCTGCCAATGTTCTTTTGGGCTTTTGTCGTTGGAGGTATGATTTGTGTGATTGGCCAATTATTATTTGATGTTGCTAAATTAACACCGGGACATACATTAAGCCTTCTTGTTGTGATTGGAGCTATTCTGGATGGTCTTGGTCTTTATGAGCCATTAATTGATTTTGCTGGTGCCGGAGCTACAATTCCTATAACGAGCTTTGGGAACTCCCTCGTCCATGGTGCGTTGAATGAAGCGGAAAAACACGGCCTGGTCGGAGTATTAACAGGGATGTTTGAGGTCACGAGCTCAGGAATCTCTGCTGCTATCGTATTCGGATTTATCGGCGCCCTTATCTTTAAACCAAAAGGATAAAAAATCCATTACTATTACTTCTTAAAATCATAAGACAAATATAGGAGCTTGCCTACACACCTTATCATCATATTTCATATTGTGTTAAAGACTAAATAAAGTGAGGTGTAAGGATATGGGCTTCGGTTTCGGAGGGTGTGGCTATGGCGGCTACGGCTACGGTGGCGGCTTCCGTTCAAATTTCGTCTTGATTGTTGTGTTGTTTATTTTGTTAATTATTGTTGGTTGCAGCTTCTAACAATTCACGGCAAAAAAACAGGTAGGTGATTTACATTTGCCTGTTTTTTTTCACGTTTTACGCCCAACTTCATACTATATAAAGTAGTTTATGAAAGGGCGTGATCTTACAATGGATAATAATTTCTTTAAAAATATTGAAAAGAAAACTGGCGTTAATATGAAGGATGTATTTGATTTAGCTAATTCGTTACAAAATGCAAATTTTAAAGATGAAAAAACAGTAAGGAGTGTCATTCGAAGAGTATCACAAATTGCAAATAAGCCAGTAAATAAAGAAACTGAGGACAAAATTGTACAGTCAATTGTAGCAGATGGCAAACAGCTTGATTTTGGTACAATTTCACAAATGATTAACAAAAAGTAGAGAAAGGAGGCTGTCCAAAGCAAAGGTGCCATTCACCTTACTGGACAGCCTCTTCTATTGAAGTGTAAATTCCTTCATAGCCATTGTTTGCCTTGGGATACCGGAAAGGAATCTTGAAGGAGAGGCTTGTTTTCCGCGTCTTTTATCTGGAATTGAGATGTACAGGTATTCCATTGCTCTTGTAATTGCTACATACAGCAGCCGACGCTCCTCCTCAATCGTTGAAGAATCTCCATTTCGAAATGCTTCTAATGCATAATCATGAGGCAGATTCCCATCAACAACTCCTAATAGATAAACGACTTTATATTCAAGACCTTTTGCTCGGTGAATCGTGCTCAATGAAATGGCATTTTGATTTTTTTTGCTGAAAGCCTTCATTTCCTTATTCATAGCCCGCATATGATCTGCATGATTTAATAAATCTTCAATTGAAGTAAAGTTCCTTGCCGCAACTTTAAGATCTTTAAGGTCATCAGAGCCTTTCTCCATCTTGTTGCCGTCACTGCCCCGATTTTTAACAAAATCTTGGAACCCAAGCTCCTTTTCAATGACTTCAATAGCTGAAACAGGTGACATTTTTGATAAAGACTGGATCACTTTTACACTCTTTCTCAATTTATTCTCTTGAAAAGAAAAGCCTGTTTTTATATATTTCAGGCATTCAAGCAAGGAGCAATCCTTTAAAATACTTTCTGCGATCAAATCTTTCATCGCTGCTTGCTTGACGAAAAGAGCGGGAAGAATATTCTTTATCGCATCCTGATGATCTTCATTAATAGACAGTTGTAAAAAGCTCAGTATACTTTTCACGATAAAACGGTCATAAAACGACTCCGCGTCCATCTCAATCCTGAAAGGCAGGCTAGAGTTAGTCAATCGTTCGAAAATGGCACGGCTTCCGGTATTTGTACGAAATAATACAACGATGTCATTTGGCTGAAAGCCTTCTGCCATTTTTTCCTGTATATCAGTAACAATTGCCGTTGCTTCTTCTTCTTCATCATAAGGGTAGAAAACAACTGGCAGATTTGTGCCAGATGCTTGAGCTTGCATGTTCTTCGCATGGCGATTTTTATTTTGCTTAATTACTTCATTTGCAGTAGATACAATTTCATGTGAAGAACGGTAATTTTGACTTAATATGACGATTTCTGCTGTAGAAAAGTCTTTTTCAAAATCTAGCAGGTATTGGGGGGTGCTGCCTCGAAAAGCATATATAGATTGGTCATCATCCCCGACTGCACATACATTTTGAGTTAGGGCAGACATCATTTTTATTAATTCATATTGAATTTTATTAATGTCTTGAAATTCATCAATTAGAAAGTATTGAAAACGCTTTTGGTACTTGGCTAGAATATCAGGCTCATTTTGGAATAATGTATAACATCCCAGTAGCATATCATCGAAATCAAACCATTCATTCTTCTTTTTCTCTTGCTCATAAAGCTGATAAAGAAGGGCAACCTGTTCCTCCCAGGCAGATTCAGGTCTGATCTGGTCAGGAGAAATGATGGAATTTTTCCAAAAGCTAATTTGCTGAAGTGCGAGGTCAAAGGCAAATTCCTTCTCATCTAAGTTTAAGGTCCTTCCAGCCTGTTTAATGAGTTGATCACGCTGCCAGCCCTTGCTTAAAAGTTTATCAGCAGACCATTCTTGTGGAGAATGAAAGACTAATATCCGATAGAAAAGACTATGAAAGGTTCCAGAAACAATCTGCTGACTTTTCTTTTCATCGATATTTGGATAGGTGATGAGCCTTTTCTTCATCTCTGAAGCAGCTTTTGCTGTAAAAGTAACAAGCAAAATTGATCTTGGGTCAATTTTATGCTCACTAATCATAAATGCCGTTCTTGCTGTTAATACTCTTGTTTTACCGCTGCCCGCACCAGCTAGAACAAGTAGGGGGCCATTGACACGAGAAACAGCCTTCGCCTGATTAAGATCAAGCACGACACCAGCTTCTTTTAAATCATTTAAATACTGAAAGGACTCATTCATTTCATCTCGTTTGGCTGGAATAAATGGAGTTTGTATTTTCAATGTCTGCGCTTTTTTATATGTGTTTCCAGGTGAATTTTCCGCCGTTACAGATCGGGATTTTGGAATTCTAAATCCATTTTGTTCTTTATATTCTGGCTGTTCTTTTGTCTTTGAGATAAGAAGGTTTGGGGGATCCTCACACTTCTTGTCTTCCTTATGTATATGATAAAAGTAAGGATCCTTTTCAATCCCTATGTAGAACCGAACAGGTTTACCACAGGCTGGACAATGCAGTTTTCCCTTTTTGCCATTTTCATAAATGGATTGGTATAATTCTCGGTTTATTTGATTAATATGAATGATTGCATTATTAAACTTCGCTGTTTTCATCTAGTAATCCTCAACTTTGCCTTTGATTAGACAAACTCTATCATAACAAAAAAGCATATGCCAACGAAAGTTTTTTAAGAAGATGGTCATAAATAGATATCTAATCTCGTAATTCTATAAAAACTGTTTGTTACGAAAAGGAGGAAAAAATGGGGTATATCATTCCTGTCAACCATTATCAGTATAGCCAATATGCAGAGAGAGAGGTGATCAAAAGGTATGACCCTTATCGATTCGTGCCTATAAAACGAATAAAGCCTTCAATTAACCCTCCAGAGCGACAACATCCACAAGAGCCAACTCTTACCCAAACTAACAAAAAAATGTCAAGAATGAATCAGAAAGTATCACATCAAAAAATGGATAGACTGTATGGAGAAATTACAGGGAAGGGACTTCTTTACAGTGATTTTGCCTAATGTTAGCTGATCTCACGAAAAAACTTCTGTCGAGGCGACAGAAGTTTTTTTATATATTTTTTTTCATTGTCCGGTGGGGGATGCCAGCATCTAAAAACTCTTCAGAGATAATATCATAGCCTAACCCACTGTAAAAAGGGATAGCATGAGTTTGTGCATTAAGCTTTAATGAAGGAATGTCGTGCTCTTTTGCATACTCTTCAATTTTCAGCATGATCATTTTTCCCGCGCCGGTTTTCCGTTTGTCTTTTAGGACGCAAATTCTTTCCACTTTCCCAATTCCATCAATTATTCGAAATCTGCCTGCACCTATTGGAGTTTCTCCGTCATATTGAACAAAATGTATGGCGGTGTCATCATACTGATCGATTTCTTCTTCTTCTGGTACCTGTTGTTCTTGAACAAAAACAGTTTTGCGAACAGATAATGCATCCTGTAATTCTTGATGATTTCCTACGACTTTTACAATCATATTAGCTTTCTATTCCCTTCCAAGGCGAAATGTTTCATATACAGTCCATGAGCCGTTTTCTAGCTGATACAACAGGTGAAAACGGTCAACGCTGTCCTCGTAATTAAATTGGTTCATTCTTAGCGTGCCATATACATCTGAATGTTCATCATTAGAGAGTTTTTGCCCAACTGTAATATGAGGGACAAAAGCATATTCGGAATTTTCGATATTAATTTTCTCATTTATTTCCTTTTGAAGCTCTTTCAGTTCATCAGATCCTTCTATTTTTAAATAGATGGCATTGTTAACAGGTTTAAATGAACTAAATTTTGTCGTTTGAATGTTAAAAGGCTGATAGTTGTTAGAAATCTCATTCAATGAAACAGTAAGTTGCTCCATATCTTCTTCTGGTACATTGAATGCTGATTTTAGCGTAATGTGAGGAGGAATTAAGGAATAATTCGGGTCATACCTTTTTCGGTATGAATTTGCAAAGTCCTGAAGTTTTTTTGATGGAAAAATAACAATACCTAATTTCATCATATTACCTCCATATACAGATTTTAATGTGTTATATAATAAAATATTGTGAAAAATAAAATATTTATATTATTATAACAAATTTTTAATAAACAAAGTACTTAACATTAGAAAAACTAATTAATCTTGAAAAGAATTAGGAAAACATTTTTTTCAATGCTTTTTTTAGATTTGGCTGCCAATGGGTCCACGTGTGATTTCCGTCAAATTCTTCATAAAAATAAGGAAACTTCAGTTCGTTAAATAATTTTGATAATTCACGGTTCGGTCTTAAGAAGTTTTCAATTTCATTTGTTGTTGTCTTAACTTCTGTTTCATCTTTCCCGATAACGTGATAGATATGAAGGAGATGAGGCTCTTTAACGTCTTTAACGGCATTTATAACATCATCATTGACCATGGGGGATTGTAAAATCACTTTTCCAAAAGTATGAGGATATTGAATAGCTGCCATGAGAGAAACAGTTGCTGCCAGGGAATCACCAATTAGTGCACGGCCCATCCCCATCTGATACGTTGGGAATTCGGCATCAAGAAACGGAACGAGCTCATGTGCAAGAAAGCGGATATATGCCTGATGCTGTTCCCCGCTCGGATGATATTTTCTTCTTCGATCCTCTACATTTTTATAAGGAATGCCCACAATGATAATATTTTCAATCTCCTTATTTTCCAGCAACTGGTCTGCAGTCCTGCCAATTCTCCCTAATTGAAAATAATCACGTCCATCTTGAGCAATTACGATCGAATATTTGTATAATGGTGAGAATGAAGCAGGAAAATAGACTAAAAGCTGGATATCCTCTCCCAGCTCTTTACTTGCAAAGGTAATATCTTTTATTGTTCCTCTAGTATGACTCATCACTGACTCCTCCATAAATGTATATCAATAATTTTCATGATATTTTAACACATGATAGTAGTAAATGCTTTTTTCAATACTCTCTTGATAGAAAATTTTTCGGAAATCTATTAAGAAAAATATTTTTTTCAACAGTTGGTATGTAAGTTATAATATGGATTCATTTTTAAATTCCATGCCAAAAATTAATTTTACATAAATCTCAATTAAATCGATTGATAATGGTTCGTTTTTTATTACTGAAGATAATGGAAATTAGTATTTTTTTAGGTAAAAAAAAGTTATTGTTATGGATTATTGACAATTATGTTAAGCATTGTGTTATTATATAATCTGAAAACTGAAAATAAAAGGGGGATAAAATATGAAAAAGAAAAGTTTTCTTTTAATGACAGTGTTATTGTTAACGCTTTCTATGTTTCTAGCAGCTTGTGGCGGCGGAGCGAAGGAAGATGAGGGTGAAAAGACTGATGGAGGCAACGCTGGAGGAGATAGCGGTACCGAAACAGCTGAAAAGCCAGAGTTTATTAGTATTCTAACAGGTGGAACAGGTGGTACATACTTCCCGCTTGGCGGATCGTTTGCTAATATTGTGACTGACGCTACTGGCATTTCAACAAATGCTGAAACTTCAGGTGCATCAGCTGAAAATATGACAACGTTAAAGGCCGGTGACGCTGAAATCGCGTTTACGCAAACTGACATTGCTTCTTATGCTAAAGAAGGAAAGTTAATGTTTGAAGGCGAAAAAATTGATAATGTAAGTGCAATTGGTACACTTTACCCAGAAACAATCCAAATTGTTACTACTGCAAAATCTGGTATTAAATCAGTTGAAGACTTAAAAGGTAAAAAAGTATCTGTAGGTGCTCCTGGTTCAGGTACTGCTGCAAATGCTGAGCAAATTCTTGAAGTCCATGGACTTACATTTGATGATATCAAAAAGCAAGACCTATCTTTTGATGAGTCAACTGCTGGAATCCAAGACGGAACTATTGATGCAGCTTTCGTTACAGCCGGAACTCCAACTGGAGCTGTTGAAGGACTATCTGCAACTGAAGATGTAGTGATTGTTCCAATCGCTCAAGATAAAGTTGATGCGATTATTGCGAAATACCCATACTATGCAAAAGAAGAAATTCCAGCTGGCACATACAAGTTAGCTGAGCCTGTATTAACTGTTGCTGTTCAAGCAATGCTTGTTGCTTCAAATGATCTTTCTGAAGAAGTAGTTTACGATATTACGAAAGCTATTTTCGAAAACTTAGACAAAGTTACTCACGCTAAAGGGAAATTAATTAAGGTTGAAAACGCTCTAAATGGAGTTGGAATTGATGTTCACCCAGGTGCACAAAAATACTTCGATGAAAAAGGCGTTAAAGCTCAATAATTAAGTAATTGGCCGGTAGTAAAACCTAATAACAAGGTATTACTGCCGGTCAAATTATCTTTTTGGGGAATTGGCGTTTTTATATAAACAAATAGCTTCGTTTTCAGGCGGGATCAATATGGGAAAAAGAAAGTCAGCTATCGTGCTGTTCCTCATCTTAACATCCATCGCAATATTGTTATTCATTCCATTTAGGCAAGGATTGGTTTTTGAGTATCAAGATACTGGTAGATTGCTTGCCTACATCCCTTTTTCAAAGGAAGAAAAGTTTCAAATCAAATATACACATTCTATCCATTTAACCGATGTGGTAGAAAGCTATCAAAAGACTGCTACTGATCAAATTATGCAATATGAATTAATGTATGAGGAATTTTCAATCGGCATGCCCGAGAACGCTTCCGATGGTGAAATATTTGAACAAAAGGATGGAAAATATTACTTAAAAAATATGAATCGTGTTTTTCCTTCCTTCGATCTTCGAGTCGGACAGGTTAGGGCAAATCATACGGTTA
This sequence comes from Bacillus sp. DTU_2020_1000418_1_SI_GHA_SEK_038, assembly GCF_032341175.1. Taxonomy (NCBI): domain Bacteria; kingdom Bacillati; phylum Bacillota; class Bacilli; order Caryophanales; family Bacillaceae; genus Bacillus; species Bacillus sp. DTU_2020_1000418_1_SI_GHA_SEK_038. Next base: position 1,594,226 of record NZ_CP135435.1, read on the forward strand.
TTTATAAAAACAAAGAATATCCTCTATCAAATTACATTGAGCCCGGAACTTGGGTTCGCATAAAGATTGAAAGATTGAATATGCTACAGCTATTGAAAGGAGTGAACATCCTTGAGTCAACATGAAACGTTATCTCAGGAAAAACAGCAGGAACTTTTAGAAAAATATGACCCGGAAGCTGGCACAAGAAAGCTAAAGGGATGGATCGGCTGGATCGTCTTTATTGGATTGCTATCCTTCTCTTTATTTCAACTTTATACAGGGGTTTTTGGCGTTTTAACGGCACAGCTTCAGCGTTCGATTCACTTAGGATTTGCCTTGGCTCTTATATTCTTATTATTCCCAGCAAGAAAGAAAGATAAAGGAAAAAAGCATAAGCCTGCATGGTATGATTATATTTTGGCGCTTGCGTCAGTTGCAGTTGGTGCATACTGGCCACTAATGATTGATGAACTAGTCATGAGAGTAGGTCGTTTAACTGACTTAGACTTTTATATCGGATTATTAGCAATTATTCTCGTTCTTGAAGCTACCCGCCGTGCGGTTGGGTTGCCAATCACTATTATTGCAACGCTGTTCTTGCTTTATGCTCTTTATGGACCACATATGCCAGGGTTTCTCGCACACCGTGGTTTAGACATAAAGAGGCTTGTTCAAACGATGTTTTTTACAACAGAAGGTATACTTGGAACACCATTAGGAGTATCCGCTACCTTTATTTTCTTATTTCTGCTCTTCGGATCATTCCTTGTGAAAACAGGGGTAGGTCAGTATTTTAATGATTTAGCACTTTCCATTGCAGGAAAAAGAATTGGCGGGCCTGCGAAAGTGGCCATTTTCTCTAGTGCATTACAAGGGACTATTAGTGGAAGCTCAGTTGCCAACGTTGTTACTTCAGGTTCTTTTACGATTCCGATGATGAAAAAGCTTGGATATAAGAAAGAATTTGCTGGCGGGGTTGAGGCTGCGGCTTCGACAGGCGGGCAGCTAATGCCTCCAGTTATGGGTGCGGCTGCTTTCTTAATGGTTGAGTTTATTGGTGGAATCTCTTATTGGGATATTGCGAAAGCAGCAGCCATCCCTGCCTTGTTATATTTCACAGGTATTTGGATTATGACTCACTTTGAAGCAAAGCGAGTAGGACTAAAAGGTTTAAAAGATGAAGAAATGCCAAACCGTAAAGAGGTTTTAAGCAAAATTTACTTATTACTCCCAATTCTTGGGGTAATTGTCCTATTAATGAGCGGTATGAGTGTAATCCGTGCTGCTCTATGGTCGATTGTTATTACAGTTGCCGTGAGTGCCATCCGTAAGGAAACACGAATCACTCTAAAGGATGCAATTGATGCACTTGTTGATGGGGCGCGTACTGCACTTGGTGTTGCATCCGCTACTGCTGCAGCCGGTATTATTGTAGGGGTAGTTACGAAAACAGGATTAGGGTTAAAGCTTGCAAACGGGCTGTTAGATCTAGCTGGGGGAGCTATTATCCCTACCTTAATGCTAACAATGATTGCCGCACTTGTTCTGGGAATGGGTTCGCCTACAACAGCAAACTATGTTATTACATCAACCATTGCAGCACCTGCCATTATTTTATTAGGTGTTCCAGATCTCCCAGCGCATTTATTCGTGTTCTATTTTGGAATTATTGCTGATATCACCCCGCCAGTTGCCTTAGCAGCATTTGCAGCCGCAGGCGTCTCTGGAGGAGATCCAATAAAGACTGGTGTCAGCTCGGCGAAGCTTGCCATTGCGGCCTTCATTATACCGTATATGTTCGTGCTCTCGCCTGAATTATTAATGATTGATACCACCTGGTATAACTTAATATGGGTAGTTGCTACTGCAATAGCAGGTATGACTGCAATTGGTGCAGGAGTAATCGGCTATTGGTTCAGAAAGCTTGTATGGTATGAAAGAATTCTTGCATTGGCAGGAGGTCTATTACTTATCGATCCAAACGGATATACTGATCTTGTTGGACTAGGATTATTTATTGTTGTAATCGCTCTTCAATTTATATTTAAGCGTGGGAATACATCAAATCCACAAACGGCATAATGTAAAAGGGAAGATCCTGGAATAGGGTGCTTCCCTTTTATTTTGTTTGTAAAATTATAGATGATAGATGAAATAGTATAAAGATAGAGTGAAAAATTGATTGACTTTTCTTCTAAAATATATATAATTGAATATATACTTATTAAACGATCTGATAGTTCAGCGGGAGAACACTACCTTGACAGGGTAGGGGTCGGGGGTTCAAATCCCTCTCAGATCATTGGGTGCCAAACCCGTAGAAGCCCTTCGAAACAAAGGGTTTCCGTAAAAAAGACCGTCTCTTCGGAGGCGGTCTTTTTCTATGTTTGATTATTATTTTTTGTAAATTGCACATTTACTGCACATTTATTATTATAATTTATCTAAATAAGCTTTTTCAAACTTTTCAGCACTTTTTCTTTGTAATTCGGGACTAACGGTGAATAGAAATCCAGTGTAACTTGAACTCGACTATGTCCTAATCTATCAGCAACAATTTTTGGATTTAAAACTTTACTACACAGGGAGCTACCCAAAATTTGAGTGACCTTTATTGTGAACCTGCTCTTCCTACCCCACTATAAGAACTACTCATTTTCTGAAAGGACAAGCATAAAATGAAGTAAAAAGACTCCTGCCGAAAGGATGATCACAATGACCTTTAAAACAAAATTAATTGCTTCGATATATGCCTTAATTGCGATTAGCTTCTGGGGCATCTCCTTTGTGTCCACGAAAGTTATACTCCCAAAACTAGATCCCTTTTCCATCATTGCCCTTCGTTTTGGAATAGGAGCTCTATTTTTATTGATGATTTTAATCATTCAGCGCCAACGCGTATTGGTCTCTATTCACTATATTCCACATTTAATCGTCCTAGGTATACTTGGGATATTTATTCATCAAGTACTTCAAGCTACGGCCCTAATAACAATTGATGCATCTTCTGCAGGTTGGCTTATTTCGTTTTCCCCCGTTTTCTCAGTTATACTCTCCATTATTTTTTTACATGAAAAGATGAGTTTTACGAAAGCAGCTGGAATGATCCTTGCCATTATTGGCGTTTTGCTCGTTACAACAGGAAAGGGTGGGCAGGGATTTCAGCTTTCAATGAATATTGGATTTTTCCTAATCTTATTAAGCACGTTAAATTGGGCGATATATTCAATTCTGCTAAAAAGCCTAAAGATACCCTATCCATCCCTTTTAGTAACATTCTACATAAGTATATTTGGCCTTCTTCTCACAACGCCGTTTCTTATCCGCAACAAAGTCTGGGAACTGCTCCCTTTATTATCCCCTGCAGAATGGGGTCACTTATTGTTTCTAGGCATTTTTGTATCTGGCACTGGCTATTGGTATTGGGGAAAGGCACATGAGGTTTTAGACGCTTCGAAGGTCTCGATGTTTATCTATTTGGAGCCCGTTGCCACCTTTATTGCTGCCATTTTGCTGTTACAGGAGGAAATTTTATTCATAAGTGTTGCTGGAGGAATCATAATTATAGTAGGAGTCCTTATTGTGAATGGACAGCTTATTCCCTGGTTTTTCAACCTCTTCAGGCATTGGTTATTTTTTAAAAAGTGATGTAAAGCATGGAGGGGCAACAAGAACTAACATAAAAATAGGGGGGATTCTGTATGCCTTTGACGACTAAAGCAAAGAAAATATTAGATTCCTTAAAAAGTCCAACAAAGGAAGAATTAAGAGATGCCTTATTACAGCTAGACATGAGCCTTGCTCATTTCTCCTCATTGCCAGAACCTGCCGATCAATTCCCATATAATCGAAGGCTTCTGTATAAAAGTGAAGAAGTGGAGCTACTTGTTATGAATTGGTCGCAATTGGAATGTGCCCCTCACGATCATGGTCAATCTCAAGGCTGGATTCAGGTTCTCTCCGGTACCTCTCTAAATTCAGTGTATGAGCTAGATGAGAATGGCCTTCCTTCCGAATGGTTTCATGAATATCATCATGAAGGAAAATGCTATTATGCTCCTAAAAGAGGAATTCACAAGATGAAGGCTTCCAATCAGACACACTTGGTTACTATTCATCTCTATTCACCCCCTATTACCAATATGATTGTCTATGACTTGGAAAAATGTGCTTCCTGTATTGTATCAGACGATTGTGGTGCATGGTGGCCAAAGGAGCAATATCAGAAGGTAAAAGAGTTAAAGTTAAAGAGGGATAATGTAATGTAGAGATTTCTATTTTGCTAAAAGCTTTAAAACCGAAACCGCAGGAACTATATAGATAAATGGCTCCTTCGGTTATTTACTAAAAAAGAATTCGTAAGTTTTAGTAATCAAAGTTTATTAATGGTGACTTTTTTTTATTTTTGCTTTCACAACAACAGTCATAGGTAATATAAATAACAAGTTCTCATAAAGAAGCCAATCCAAATTCACAAGCCTGGGGTAAATGTGAAAGAATTGGGGAGGGTTAGATGGAGAAATATTAAGGATGGTAAAAAATCCATGGCAAAGAGCCTAGCAGTACCATGACCTTTTAAGAAATTCACCTTCGTTACCAAACTAGTATCTTTCAGGATGGCAGACCAGCCGGAATTTGATTAATGCATACATATAAAAAACAAACAGTACTAGAAAAATTATTTTGTTAATTAATTTCGTTTTTTTCATCCCGCTATCCTTACCTCTGTTTCTTCAGACATATCAATATGCCTTACCCTAAAAGCTCACTCATTAGTACCTCCTATCTTTGATTCATTTATAGGTTAATTTTACCATAAATCTAAAAATACTCTTTTATGGAAAATTAGAGTCATTCTAATTTTCACTAATAATTTCCCTTATAACAGGATTGCCCATTTATTGCACATACTTAATTTATATAATTGAAAATAATTTATCTAGATTTATTAACTTACTCAACAAACGTTGATTTAACAACATTTAATTAACTCAGTTAATCTATTTTTATCCATATTTTTTATGAATTGATTTTGACAGGGTAGGGGTCGGGGGTTCAAATCCCTCTCAGATCATTGGGTGCCAAACCCGTAGAAGCCCTTCGAAATAAAGGGTTTCCATAAAAAAGACCGTCTCTTCGGAGGCGGTCTTTTTCTATGTTTGATTATTATTTTTGAACTTGCACATTTACTGCACATTTATTATTGTAGGTTGGAACTTTTGCAGCGGCTATTGCTGCTTTTTTCTAGAATATTACCTAGAAACACCTATAATAATCATCATCTTTGAACCGGATCAAGCTGACTGTTTTTATCGTTCTTTTTCGAATAAGGAGGGAGCCAGAGAAATCGTTACAGGTGAAATGAATACAATCATGGCCGGTTTGGCTTGCTGTGAGTAAATACAAAATCCTTCAGCATTCTTCGTCAATATGCAAAAGCAGCATTTTCCTATGCGGACCGTTTGGCTGCACTTGGATTATTGCATTCTTTACGGCTTAAGATATAATTTCTTAACAATGAAAATAGGCTAATCCATGGTGTGATTAGCCTATTAATTTTAATTCCTAAACAGAGTCTTCCGCAACAGGTTCTTCTTCCGGTTTTTCTTTTCTTGGAGGGATGACCAAATTTAAAATGACAGTAGCTAAGGCCCCTACTGTAATCCCAGAAGATAAAATATAATTTGCCCAATCAGGAGTACTATATAGAACCTCTTTAGGCAGGATTGAAACAGCTATTGTTAATAAGATAGGTATTCCGATGATGATCATGTTGCGGTCATCAATTATAATTGGCTGTATCACCTTTATGCCATTTGCAACAATCGCAACACAAACAATTCCAAAAACCCCGTTTATGACAGGCTCCGGTATGCAAGTGATTGCTGTGGAAAGTTTTGGTACGAGACCTAAACAAATTAAAATCACGCCACTAGCCATGATTACTAATCTGCTCGCAACACCAGTGATTGCCAGAAGCCCGGCATTAGAAGAGTAGCCAGTCATTGGTGTACTACCAACTAATGCACCAACAAAGCAGCCAAGACCTTCACCAAAAGAAGCCCTATTTAATCGCTTTTCATCAAGCTCTTTCCCCGTAACCGTTGAAACGACAAACCATGTTCCAGTTGTTTCAATTAAAATAATTAAATAGACGAATACCATCGTTATGATGGCGCTTACATCAAATACAGGACTTCCAAAGGGAAGGAGGGATGGAAATGAGAACCAGCTTGCATCCCTAACAGGTGAAAAATCAACACTGCCAAATAAACTTGCAGTCATCGTTCCGACAGCAATGGCTATAATGACAGAAACTAAACGAAAAAATGTTCCTATACCTTTTAACCTGGGGCCAAGAAGCATGCAAATAATCAAAACTCCCGCGGAAACTGCCGCGACAAGAATGTTTTCCCCGATGTTCCCTGGTGAATGATAAATGTTATTAAGGCCAATAGGCATTAAAGCAATTCCTACAATAATGATAACTGTCCCGCCAACAAGAGGCGGAATAAACTTTCTAACAGCTTTTGCAAACCATTTTAATGGATATCCGATCACTGCAATAATGATTGCCCCAGGAATTAAACTTCCTGCGATAGCACCAAGCCCTAGTTTCCCGCCGATTGCGGCAATGGCTCCAATAGGCACATATGAAGGCCCCTGTACAACTGGCAGCTTAATTCCTGCACCAGTCTGAATTAATGTGGCAATGCCTGTTCCAAGAAAACACATTTGAATGAAGAAAGAGGTATTTTCTGTACTTAAGGCAAGAAGTCCCGCGATAATAATAGGAGCAATATACAAATCCATTGCCAAAACATGCTGTAAACCAAGGACAAAGGCTTTGCCATAGCCAATCCTATCATCTACACCGATAATAATCCCATTTTCTGGTTTTTTGTCCATTCGGTGTCCCCCTTAAAATATTGTGTTATTAAGCTATTCAGCTTGTTTAAATTAAATACGCTATTAACTTAAAATTTTAGAATATTTAAAATAAAATTTGATATTTATAATTTTTACTGAATACTTGCCATATTCTCATAATAATAATAATAATAATAATAATTAAGAACTGAAAAAAGAGAGATCAAATCTGTTGAATAATTGATCTCTCAAAAAATCCTAACCTATTTCATTATCTCTAAACTATTACTTATTAGTAATCTCCTTTACTGGATCGGATCGATCGTGTATTTTCTCTTTTCATTTGGAATATTTAAATTTAGGCTAACTGTAGCCATTGCTCCAACTGTGATCCCAGAAGATAAAATATTGTTCGCCCAATCTGGAATACTGTGAAAATCTTCTTTAGGTAAAATTGTAACTGCAATTTTTAAAAGGATAGGCATACCAATTACGAACTGAACGAAAACCATTGTAATAATTACATATTAGGGGGAGATAGAATGATTCAAGATAAAGTTTTGCTGGAGGACTGGATCGTGGCATGCCGTTCTGAAGATGTAAAGGAAAAGCCGATTCAGATTATTCTGATGGGAGAACGCTTAGCCATTTTTAGAAATAGTGAAGGGGTCCATGCTTTTAGAGATTTATGTATCCATAGGGGGGCGGCTTTGTCGCTTGGCGAGGTGAAAAATGATTGTATTGTATGTCCTTACCATGGCTGGGAATATAACCACGATGGTGAATGTGTGAGGATTCCACAACTGCCTGAAGGAAGAACAATCCCAAAAAAAGCAAAAGCTGAATCATATGCCTGCATGGAAAAATACGGATTTATTTGGGTGAATTTAGCGAATAATAACCCGGAATTTTTTCGATATGAAGAAATGGAAAGCATTGCTTTCCAAAACGTGATTTGGGGACCGCAGGGGGTACAAGCTAAGCCGCCGCGAATCATCGAAAACTTTCTCGATGTAGGACATTTAGCTGTCCTTCATGAGGGATATCTTGGCGCAGCAAGCCATCGTGTGATTCAAAATTACTCTGTTCATAAAGAAAATGGCAGAATCTATACCGATGAAATTCCCATCTATCAGCCTGATCCGGATGGATCTGGAAAACCGAAATATGTATACTACACATATGAAATTATGCGCCCTTTAACGGTCAAATTTACAAAAAGAGACCATGAAAATAACACGGAAATGACAATTGTTCTAACTGTCAGACCAGTTAATGAAAATGAATCCGTAGCTTATGGAATCCTTTCCTTTGATTACGAAACTGGTTTAACCGATGAAGAAATAGTCAAGTTTCAAAATGAAATTTTTGCTCAAGATAAACCGATAGTAGAAAACCAAAAACCGGAGGAACTTCCACTTGATCTTCAAGTTGAACTTTCCCTTATCTGTGACCGTATGAGTATTGCTTACAGACAGTATTTGAAAGAGCTTGGTGTTGTATTAGGTACAGCTTAATAGAAAATGGCGAAACTCATCATTTGAGATAATGATGGGTTTTTTTGACTTTTCTTGATTTAAACATAAAAGAAATTATGATTTTATCGAGTTTGTCTACAGTCTGAAACCACTTATTCGGGAGTGGTCTTTTCCTTTGTAAATAGCATCCCATATTATAAAACCAAATGAACTTTGCCTAAAATATTTATTAGAAGTATAGAAAGCTGCAAATCTCACACCAAGATTAGCAAATAAATAATGAGTTCTTAAAAAAGAATGATAAAAAGGAGTGATTGTTTACTTTAAATATTACTCCTTTTTATTTTGTATTTTACTTTTTAATTATTCAGTTTTTTATCGTTCAACATATACAAACCGTTTCTGCATTTAAAATCCTTGATTTATTAAGATATGGAAATAAAATTAACTGACCATTTGTTCAAAGTATACAAATGGTTGTACAGAACGAATGTTATTGTAAAATCATTTATGCACTGTTAATAGCGGCTGCTTGTTTATTTTGTTTAATTGACATAAAGACCTTCATAAAAAAGCTATGTATAATGAGTATTGTTAACAACGAAAACGTTTCCGAGGGGATAAAATTGGTTAACTTAATGTTCTATTTACGGAACTAAAATTATTTGACTAATTAAAGTGCTATTGTTTAAAAGGGAGAAATACCATTCCGGATGTAATCACTTGAAATTGAAAATAATTTTACAGAAATTAGGTTAAACTTTACGAAATGGTCAAAACAGTTATGCTATTAAAGTCGGCATAATAGAAAAAGGGGTATGATATATGTCTACAACAATTGAAAGTTACGATAAAAGAGAGACGCAAATTGAACGTGTCGCAGGGATGGATGAATCTTTATATCCGAAAACTGAAAAGGGCAGAACTGTAAGCGCGAAAGACTATATTTTTATGTGGATTGGTGACGGCGTTAATTTAGGTAATATGACGCTTGGGGCCAGTGTGATTGTAGCGGGTGTTGCGACATTAAATATTTTTCAAACAATTTTAGCTGCTATCATCGCAATTGGGATCATTTCAACAATTTTCGCATTGAATGATCGACTTGGGTATAGAGAAGGAATTCCATATGTTGTCCAACTTAGAATGTCCTTTGGGATAAAGGGAACAGTGATATCGTCTCTTCTACGTGGGATACCCGCCATTGTTTGGTACGGTATTCAAAGCTGGATTGGCGGAACTGCATTAAATGAAATTGCGAAGATTGTTACGGGTGGAACTTTTGATAATGTTGTTGTTTGCTTTATTGCTCTGCAACTAATTCAAATTGTCCTTTCATTGTTCGGTTTCCATGCAATTAAATGGGTTGAGACTGTCGCATCGGTTGTATTTATGATAGCACTTGTTTATGTTTTCGGAATTCTTATTTCATCTCATAGCACTGAGATTGCCCAAAACTGGGTACAGGCAAAAGGCTCATGGGGCTTGCCGTTCTTTGGACTCATTATGGTCTTTTTAGGGAACTATGCAGGTATCTTTGTAAGTGCTGCAGACTATTCTAGAGAGCTCAAAACTGGTTTGAGTGATGCAAAACGCGGATCATTATACTTTATCCCAATTACTTTATCATATGGTTTTGTTATTGTAATTGGGGCAATGCTTGCTGCTGCTACTGGCGTAACGAATCCTGCACAAGCATTGCCGATAGTAATCGATAATCCTTATATCTCAGTATTTGTATCTGCATTTATTGTAGTTGCGGTTATTGCAACAAATATGGTTGCTAACATTATTCCACCAGCTTATGTCATTACATTGCTGACAAAATTAAAATATAAAGCATCTGTAACTGTAACAGGGTTGCTTGCTTTAGGTGCATTTCCTTGGTTGCTTATACAGGAGTCTTCAGCTAAAGGTCTTAATATGTTTATTCTAATATATTCCGCATTTTTAGGACCTGTTATTGCAATATTATTAGTGGACTACTATATACTAAGAAAACAAAAGGTAGATCTTGAAGATTTGTACAAAGAGAATGGTTCTTTTGCTGGATTTAATCTAGCGGGGCTAATTGCAATGTTTATCGGTGCGGGCGCTGCCTTCCTTTTAGTAGAACTTGCATGGATAATCGGATTAGTAATGGCGGGTATCTCTTACTATCTTCTCACAAAGTATGCATTTAAAGACTCAAGTTTCAAAAAAGGAACGATTTTTGAAAAATAAAAGTAAGTAGAATAAATAATACCTTGCGGAGAATGTTCTGCAGGGTATTATTTTTATATCATTTTAATCGTACTGCTTACACATCCCCCCTTATTAACTGTGTAAGAATATTAAATAAATGTCACTATTTTACGTTTTATAATTGTGCAACTTGCACTCTCTTTTGTGTAAAATGGATATAAAAATAGAGTGAATTATGCATAGTCGATAATATTTGATGGTCATTTTGTTTAATGAACCTAAAGAAGTTTAGCTAAATACTATTGTATAATAATTATGACCGGTCTAAGTAGAAAAATGAGGATTTAATAAAATTACTTTTTGATATTTGTTCGATAAACCTCATTGCATTTTTTAAATCATGTACGCGAAATATAAGTGCATGTTTAGAACGAACTTGAATTAATGGTACTTGGCATTTGGAATTGTACAAGGGGGGATTCTTTTGAATCGTTTTAATAGAGAACAAGTAAAGGCAGCCGGATATAGTGAAGACGTCTTGCCGACAAAAGAAGAAGAAAGAAACTGGAGCTTCGGGAATTTTTCGACTGTCTGGATGGGTTCTGTCCATAACATCCCAAACTATATTGCAATTGGCGGGCTCTTTGCTTTAGGAATGTCAGTTGGACAGGTTTTTGCAGCCATTATGGTTGCCTCCATTATAATAGCAGCAATGCTAGTTCTTAATGGTCATGCTGGATCAAAGTATGGATTGCCATTTGCGATGTTACTGCGTCTATCCTATGGAACAAAAGGTTCAATGATTCCTGGTATATTAAGGGGAGTAATTGCGGCGATTATGTGGTTTGGATTTCAGACCTACGCGGGCAGTCAAGCCTTATCAATCTTAATTGGAAAGCTTTGGCCAGCATATTTAACGTTAGGTGGAGATTGGAGCCTATTAGGATTAACATTACCTGGATTACTTTCATTTTTGATTTTTTGGTTATTTAATGTTGCTTTAATTTTTGGAGGAATGGGGTTCTTAGGAAAATTTACAAATATCCTTTCACCGCTTGTTTACATAGTTTTTGGTGGAATGGCAATATGGGCCATTAACTTAGCTGGTGGAATTGGACCAATATTAGCTTATACTGGCTCAGGAGTAACTGGAAATAAAACGATTATCTTTATTGCTGCTGTGACAGCAGTCATTGCTGCTTGGGCAGCACCAATTGTAAACGTTTCCGATTTCACAAGGATGGCGAAATCAACGAAGGACCAAGCACTTGGACAAACAATCGGTCTTGTTGTGACATATTTATTATTTGCCGTTGCCAGTATCGCAATTATTGTCGGTTCTGAAATCGCTTTTGGAACTCCGATATGGAATGTCCTAGATGTAGTTGCTCGGTTTGACGGAACATTTGCTATTGCTATTTCCGTTCTTACACTTTGTTTAACAACATTATCTGTTAACGTTACAGGAAATATTGTTCCAGCTGGTTACCAATTAGCATCCTTATTTCCAAAAAAAATCACTTTCAAATCCGGTGCAATTATTGCAGCAATCATTGGTATACTCGTTATGCCATGGAAGCTGATGGAAAATGCAACAAGTATTTTCACTTTCTTAAATATTATTGGCGGTATATTGGCTCCTGTTACTGGAGTCATGTTAGCCCAGTATTTTGTCATCTCAAAATCAGAAATTGATTTGAACGAGTTATATGCGAAAAAGGGCAAGTACAACTATAAAAATGGTTTTAATGTAAATGCCATTATAACGACAATTATCGCAGGCGTCATTTGTTTAATTGGGAATTTTGTGCCAGTTTTGAAACCGCTTTACGATATGTCCTGGTTTGTCGGAATCATTTCGGCGTTTATTATTTATACATTGCTTGAAAGACCGCATTTAAAAGGGACTTTATTTGAAAAGACTCCAAAATTAAATGAGGAAAATAGTTAAATAAAGAAATGGCAAAACTAAGGATTGTCGAAAAAATTTTAGAGTATGAAAAACTTTATGATAGCTGAAAGGGGAAATTCAAATGGGATATGATTTAGTTATTAAAGGCGGAAATGTTGTATTACGTGATGGGGTTTATAAAGTTGATATCGGCATCAAAGATGAGAAAATCTCATGTATTGCTGAGCAAATTACCGCTGATGCAAAAGAAGTAATTGATGCAACTGGACAATATGTTATGCCTGGAATGATTGATACACATGTTCATATTAGTGAACCTGGACGTACAGAATGGGAAGGTTTTGAAACCGGCTCGAAATCATTAGCAGCGGGCGGAACAACAAGTTATGTAGAAATGCCTCTTAATGCTTTACCAGCCACAATCAATAAAGAAGCGTTAGATCTAAAACTTGAAGCAGCAGTTAATCAAAACTATGTTGACTATGCTTTTTATGGCGGTCTTGTTCCACAAAACTTGGAAAAATTAAAGGAATTAGCTGATGAAGGTGTACTTGCTTTTAAATGCTTCTTATCTGACATCACTAGTGATGTTCCAGGTGATTTCACACATGTAGATGATTACACATTATATAAAGGTATGAAAAAGTTAGCTGAATTAGATCAGCTGCTATGTATACACGCGGAAAATCCATCGGTAACATCTGGACTTTCTAAAGAATTTGCGAGAGAAGGAAAAAACTCTGGAGTAGAATATGCTGAATCACGCCCTGTTTTTACAGAAGTGGAAGCAGTTCAGCGTGCGATCCTTTTTGCTAAAGAAACTGGTTGTAAATTGCATCTTGTTCATATTAGTACTTCTGAGGCAATACAAACAATATTGAAAGCTCGTGCAGAAGGTGTAGATGTAACGGTTGAGTCATGCCCTCATTATTTTGCCTTTACTGCCGAACAAGTGGATGAAATTGGCCCTAGAGCAAAATGTCAGCCTCCTATCAGAAAAGCAGAAGATCAAGCAAAATTATGGGACGAGCTTCTTAACGGGAATATCGACTGGCTAACTTCTGACCATTCGCCTTGTACTGAGGACTTAAAACAAGGAAATCTATGGGAAGCCTGGGGCGGTATTAGCGGTGCGCAAAATAACGTTGATCTTATGTTTGATTTAGCAGTAAAACAACGTGGTTTACCTATTTCTAAGTTTGTTGATTTAATCGCAACAAATCCGGCTGAACGATTTAATATTACCCATAAAGGTGAAATTGCTGTTTCAAAAGATGCAGATATTATTTTAGTTGACCCTAATCAATCATATGTTGTAAAAAGAGAAGAACTTTATTATAAAAACAAACACAGTGCGTATGAAGGCAGAAAAATTGATTGCCGTGTAACTAAAACAATCGTTCGCGGAAATGTTGTTTTTGATTTAGAAAAAGGAATTGTTGGAAGCCCTGTAGGAAAGCTGATTTCAGCTAAATAATTTCTTTATAAAATCCTATATAAAAATACCCTTTGCTATTGCCGGCGATCGACAATGGCAAAGGGTTAAACAAATTGTTTGGGAGAGGGAAAAATATGACTAAATATGATTTAATTATCAAAAACGGTACAATTGTAACTGCAGATTCAACTGTCCAAGGTGATATTGCAATCAAAGATGGCAAAATCCAAGAAGTATCTGTTGGTAAATCAATTGAAGCAGCTGCAGAGAAAGAAATCAACGCAGAAGGACTACATATTCTACCTGGATTAATTGATACGCATGTCCACTTTAATGAACCGGGAAGAACAGAATGGGAAGGTCTTGAAACGGGAAGCAGAAGTTTAGCTGCAGGTGGGGCAACCTCTTTTTTCGATATGCCATTAAACAGCACACCTCCTACCATCAATAAAGCAAATTTAGATTTAAAAAAAGCTTGTGCTGAAGAAAAATCAATTGTAAATCCTTATTACTGGGGCGGACTTGTACCAGAAAATATTAGCGATCTTAAAGAGCTTCACGAAAACGGTGTCATTGGTTTTAAAGCATTTATGTCACCAAGTGGAATTGCTGATTTCAACCATGTTGATGATGAAACAATTTTTAAAGGCATGAAAGAAATTGCTTCTTTCGGTTCATTACTTGCTGTACATGCTGAAAGCACTGTAATTTGTGATCAGCTAGCTAAGGAAAAGCAAAGTCAAGGAAAAACCTCTGCTAGAGATTTTGTAGAATCAAGACCGATCATATCCGAAATTGAAGCGGTTAGAAGAATAATTTCTTATGCGGAAGCTACTGGCTGTAAGCTTCATGTTGTTCATGCGAGCAGCAGAAAGGTAGTAGACGTTATCAAGGAAGCAAAACAAAGAGGCGTAGATATTACGGTTGAAACTTGCCCACACTACCTGGCATTAACAGTAAAAGACTTGGAAGAAAAAGGCGGATTAGCAAAATGCTGTCCACCATTAAGAGACGAAGAAGAAGTAGAAGATCTTTGGGCGGCTGTTGCGAACGGCGAAATTAATGTTATCGCATCTGACCATTCACCAGCACCAGCATCTATGAAAACGATAACAGACAATTATTTCGAAGGCTGGGGCGGAATTTCAGGTGCGCAATCAACTTTGAATATCATGTTAACAGAGGGGTATTTCAAACGTAATCTTTCTTTAGAAAAAATCGTTGAATTAACATCTACAAATCCTGCGAAACTATTTGGACTTACAAATAAAGGCACGATTGAAGCTGGTTACGATGCCGACTTAGCCATTGTTAACTTAAATGAAAGCTTTGAACTGCAGAAGGAAGATTTATTCTACCGTCACCAGCACTCACCATATGTTGGTATGGCATTTAAAGGAAAAGTTAAAACGACTATCGTAAATGGGGAAGTAGTCTTCGATAAGAATGAAATCATTGAAAATAAAAAATTAACTGCTAACTAAAAAAGAAAAAACCAAAGCCCAATTTTACTGGGTTTTGGTTTTTTTACGTTGTCTAGCTATTACTCAATTTCCTTAAGAATGGTTCCGATCATTAATGCGACACGTATGCGCAGTGAATCGACAGGATCACGTAAAGAACAATTAAGCAGTTCTTCTGTTTTTTCTATACGGTATTTAACCGTATTTCTATGAATGTACAATCTCCGTGATGTCTCCGAGATTTCACATTGGGAATCAAGAAAAACTTGAATCGTTTTGATTAACTCTTGATCTTCTTTTGTTTTAGGGTATGCAAGTGATTTTAATGTATTTTCGTACAGAGCTTTTAAATCTTTTTTCGGAATGGCATTTAATAATTCTTCAAGTTCTTTCGTTTTATAAAAATTAATGAAACCGAGCTTATTCATATCATACCCGCTCATAATTGCTTCTACAGCTTCGTTATACGCGGTTGTAATATCTTTAATTGAATTAACAGCATTGCTGATGCCGAATGATATAGAATAATCACCTTGTAAGCCTTCTTGACAATTTTTTATAAATTCAGTTACAACATACAAATCTTCATCACTAAAATTTTCGAATTGCAATATCATTACAAAGTATTTTTCCTTCGTAAATAATATTCCTTCCATATTGCTGTGAATAATTTCATCCTCAAGCTGGTCATATATAGTATTGTGTAATTCCCCGACCTTTTTTTCATATAATTGCAAAGCTTCATAATTTTGTCCTTCTTGATCAACGGTACAAATAATGCAAATATTATTCAAATCCTCATTTAAGCCATAATAATTGGCACGGCTTAAAATCTCTTCATCCGAGTGAATTCTCTTTTCAATTAAATCATCGAAGAAATTATTTTTTAATAATCTCGAATTTTCTTCGATCGCTTGTTCTTTAATTATTGTAAAAGAAATGACGTTGCCGGCTTGTTCGATTGCCATTTGTGAAGATGGATATGGCAAAGTTAAAGAATCAATAATGACGAGCATGCTAGGATGCTGCCTTTTAGTTTGGACAGGAAAGGTAGAAATAGATTGCTGTTCTTTAGATGGAATAACAAATGTACTTCCTTCCCGGGCAGCAGCTAAATCTTCTTTTACTTTTTCGATGATTTCCTGTTCGACTAATTTCATTGAATCCATTCGAAAGTCATGACTATGTGCGATTTTTTCTCCTCTATGATTCAATAAGAGGGTAGGACGTGATAAGAAATGTCCTAATTGTTCGATCAGCGCAGTTAAGCTATAGCCTTTGATCATCATATCAGAAAACTCTTTCTGAACATGAAGGGCATAATAAAGCTGTTCAGCTTCATGATCATTTAAGTAATTCAAGATATAGCGGGAAACTTCCCCTAATGTATGTTTTGTAGGAAGATCAATAATTGGAAATGCTAAATCATCTGCGAGCAATTTCACTTCTGTAGGCAATTCTTGTAAGAAGCGATTGATTTTGATAACCATCCCAGAGCAATTTAATTCATGCATTTGTTTAATCAGTTCACACATTAACTGAATATTGTTATTAAAAGCATATCCAGTTGTAAGGAGTAAATGATTTCTATCTAAAAATTGGATTACATCAGGCGTATCAGAAATATTAACAAATTGGACATTTCGAGTGAGTCCTCTGTGGCCTGCAAGGACAACACTTTCCTTCATTCCTTCTAAAATAAATAAATCATTCATTATTTTCATGTATTATTACCCTCTTTTTAGGCTTTGTAAATGTCATTTTACGTTAAATGTTAACAAAATGCAAAACATTTATTGGCTATATTGAACAAAAAAAGTGACAGAAGTTGCTTAAATTTATGTGATTGTAGGGTTTATGGAATAATGTGGAAGATGTTATTTACCATGGTAAATCATATATTATAGTTTTAAGGTGAAGTCGTTGAATTATTCAATATTTAGGACACTCTTGAGGTAAAACTGGAAACGAGTTACTCTATAATAGGTTAAAAAAAGACGGCAGCTGGCCGTCTTTTTTAGATAAGAAAGAATAAATTTTCTCGAGTTTGCGAACTGTCTAGCTCCAGCGCCTACCCCCTCGAGGTCACAAGCCAATCCTCCCAGAAAGGTAAAGAACACCTTTCCGGGAGGCTCGTCTTGTGCTTGTCGGGGGTGAGCACAAAGGAAAGCTTCTGCGAATATACATCGCAGGAACAATTGTCCTTCGATTGTTCCGAAGGCGCCTCCGCTTTTCTAAGTTAGTCTCTCATATTGAATTCGCTTGGCTTTGGACCTTTGCGTTCATCGCGGTTTAAGCTATTGATTTCATCCATTTCATTGGCTGTTAGTTCAAAATCAAATACATTGATATTCTCTTCAATACGGGATGGAGTAACCGATTTAGGAATAACGATTGTATTATTTTGCAAGTGCCAGCGAAGGACAGTCTGTGCTGGTGTTTTCCCGTGTTTTTCTGCGATTTTTTTAATCGTTTCATTCTGCAACACTTCACCGCCTTGATGGAGCGGGCTCCATGCTTCTACAAAGATATCGTGTTTGGAGCATAAATCTTTTAACTCGTTCTGAGCAAAATATGGGTGACATTCAACTTGATTTAATACAGGTTTTATATCACATTCTTTTAATAAGCGGTCAAGATGTTCAATTTCGAAGTTGCACACACCAATTGCTTTTACCCGTCCATCGTGATAAAGCTTTTCAAGTGCTTTATATGTATCAATATATTGATCAAATTCAGGTGCTGGCCAATGGATTAAATATAAATCAACATAATCAAGTCCTAGTCTTTTTAAGCTTTCCTCATATGCCCGCAAAGTATTGTCAAAGCCTTGATCACTGTTCCATACCTTTGTTGTAATAAAAAGCTCTTCCCGCGGAATACCAGCTTTTTTAATGGCTTTTCCGACTCCTTCTTCGTTTTTATAAATCATCGCAGTATCAATGGAACGATAACCTGTTTCCAGTGCTTTAACAACAGCTTTAGTTGCTTCGTCATTTTTAACCTTCCACACGCCAAATCCAAGCTGGGGCATTTTCAAGCCGTTATTTAATGTTACAAAATTCATTATTCATTTCTCCTGTCTAATAAATTCTCCTGCTTATTAAGCTAACAATATGTACGTTAAATATCACATTACTATTGTAAAATAAAAATTTGCCATTTTCCAATATTTACTCATAAAATGGCAGAATTCTAATTTGATTATTAAAAATTTACGAAAATAATATACTATTATTCTGCCCATAAAGTGTACAATGTAATAAAAGGGAATTATTGGTCAATACGAATGATTAAAAAAGGAGGTTTGGTTATGGGGAAGATGACAAAACCGGAACGAAGCTGGGCTTTTTATGACTGGGCCAACTCCGCCTATTCTATTGTTGTCGTAACAGCTATTTTTCCTTTATATTTTAAGTCTGCAGCAACAGACGCGGGGATTTCTGCTTCAGCCTCTACAGCTTATTGGGGCTATGCGAACTCATTTGCCACATTAATCGTATCCATTCTAGCACCATTACTTGGTACAATAGCAGACTTTAGGGGATTCAAGAAAAGGTTTTTCACATTTTTTGCTTCACTTGGTGTGATTTTTACATTACTTTTAGCGGTAGTCCCAAATGATCAATGGCTGATTCTTTTAGGATGTTTTGTTTTGACCTCTGTTGGATTTGCGGGAGCGAATATATTCTATGACGCTTTCCTAGTGGATGTAACGAGTGAGGACCGAATGAATCGTATTTCTTCAAATGGCTTTGCTCTAGGATATATTGGGAGTACCATCCCGTTTATTATTTCAATTGCTATTATTTTATTGTCTCAGCAAGGGATTATCCCACTATCAGTTGGAATAGCTAGCCAAATCGCATTTGTCATTACTGCTCTATGGTGGGGTCTATTTACCATCCCAATGTTAAAGAATGTTGAACAGAAGTATTATGTAGATCGTGTTCCGAATCCTGTAACAACTAGTTTTAAAAAGCTGTTTGCAACACTGAAAAATATTAAGGCTTACCGTGCATTATTTCTGTTCCTAATCGCTTATTTCTTTTATATTGATGGCGTCCATACGATTTTAACGATGTCAACGGCATATGGGTCTGATTTAGGTATTGGTGCCTCTACATTATTAATTGTTTTGTTTCTAGTTCAGGTAGTTGCAGCTCCATTTACCGTTTTGTTTGGAAAAATGGGGCAAAAGTTTAGTGAAAAGAAAATGATTATTGTCGCCATATTTGTTTATATTTGTATTTGCATTTATGCCTATTTCCTGAAAACTGCCATCGATTTTTGGATACTTGCGATGCTTGTAGCCACTGTACAGGGGGGAATACAGGCGCTTAGCCGTGCGTATTTTGCCAAGCTCATTCCTAAGGAGTCATCAAATGAATTCTTTGGCTTTTATAATATTTTTGGCAAGGTTGCAGCCATTGCGGGACCAACTTTAGTAGGTGCTACTGCACATATTACTGGGAATACAAACAGTGGTGTTTTCAGTTTAATCATCTTATTTATTATTGGTGGAATCCTTTTACTGCGTGTACCAAATCAAGCAAAGTTTAATTCAGAGCACTAGGTGTAATTCGTAAGATAAAGCTTAATGAAAGGGGCTGGTATTCCATTTTGAGGAATGCAGCCTTTTTACTTTTTCATATTCCACCTGTAAATAACATTTAAGCTATGAATATATAAAAATCCAATTGAAATTATATAAATTTAGGCGTATAGTAGTTTTTGGGATGACTGAGGGATATGAAATTATTAATTAGCTTTTTAGTGATTATTATAACGTAAATATGCTTTGATGCTTTGTATTGTGAAATATCACACAAAATGGAATTTTCCTTCAGTTTATTGTTAAAATTTTTTAAATTGTAAAGGGGAAAGAGGACATGACTGCAACGCTTACTCAACAAAAGCCTGAACAAGAACTTGTGTCATATAATCAAGACAAGCTTGATGTACTTGATCAGCTTTTAAAACCTGAGGTACAGGAATCCTTGACAACATTAGTAGAGCAGCTTCCTAAGCTTACTGAGCTTGTCAACATCTTAAATAAGTCTTATGACTTTGCACAATCTGTGACAACTGATGAAGTATTAAAGAATGATATGATTGGTGCAATTACTGAAATGGCAGGACCTATTAAGGATTCTGTTAAAAATATTGCAGCTACTGCTATTGAAGCAAAAGACCGTGCGGAAGAAAGCCATGAAGTTATTGGGTTATTTGGCGTTTTAAAAATGTTAAAAGATCCTCAAGCTCAAAAGCTTTTCCGTTTCGTAAACGCTTACCTTCAAATTACATCAGAGAAGGAAGCACAAAAATAGGATAGTTTCTTTAATACAACTAGTAAGGACGGGATAATACATGTCAAAACATATTGTGATCTTAGGAGCAGGCTATGGCGGAGTTCTTTCAGCTTTAACTGTTCGCAAATATTTAAATAGTGATGAAGCCTATGTTACTGTTGTGAATCAATACCCGACACACCAAATTATTACTGAACTGCACCGCCTTGCAGGTGGAACTATTGCAGAAAAAGCTATTTCTATGCCTTTAGAAAAGCTTTTCAAAGGTAAAGATATTAACTTGAAAATTGCTAAGGTTGAATCTTTCTCAGCTGATGAAAAAGCAGTTAAGCTTGATGATGGTTCAACTTTGAAATATGACACACTCGTTGTTGCTCTAGGAAGTAAAACTGGTTACTTCGGTATTCCTGGACTAGAGGAAAACAGCATGGTACTAAAATCAGTTGATGATGCTAATAACATTTACAATCATATTGTTGGCAAGATTGAAGAATACAGTAAATCTAAAAATGAAGCAGATGCTACGATTGTTATTGGCGGCGGTGGTTTAACTGGTGTTGAACTAGTAGGTGAAATCGTTGATAATATGCCTAAAATCGCAAAAAAATATGGGGTAGATCCGAAAGAATTGAAAATCAAGCTTGTTGAAGCTGGTCCAAAAATTCTTCCAGTTCTGCCAGACCATTTAATCGAACGTGCAACAGCTAGCCTTGAAGCACGTGGTGTAGAATTCTTGACAGGTCTTCCTGTAACAAATGTAAATGGCAATGAAATCGATCTTAAAGACGGTTCAAAAATTATTGCAAACACATTTGTTTGGACAGGCGGCATTCAAGCACTTCCAATTGTTGAACAGTCTGGACTTGCATGTGATCGCGGTCGTGCAACCGTTAATGAATATCTTCAATCTTCTTCTCACCCTGATGTATTTGTTGTTGGAGACAGTGCAGTTGCCTTCCCGGCTGAAGGCGGCCGTCCATATGCACCAACCGCACAAAATGCATGGCAAATGGGAGAGCTTGTTGGTTATAATTTATTCGCACTTCTTAAAGACAAGACATTTGAATCTTTTGCACCTGTAAATTCAGGAACTCTTGCAAGCCTTGGCCGTAAAGATGCTGTTGCAACAATCGGTGCAAACGAAACTTCACTTAAAGGACTACCTGCTTCTATCATGAAGGAAGCAAGTAATGTTCGCTATTATTCACATATCAAAGCTTTATATACATTAGCATACTAAGTCATAAAAAAAACAGCAGGCATTTTGATATGCCTGCTGATTTTTTTCGTCTTTCTTTATCTATTTGATAATGGTCTCTGAGTTATTTCCTCCGGGTGGAACAATCGGGTATACATTCTCCTCTTCAGTATTAATGCTTTCATGAGTATTTCGGATCCTAGATAAATAGTCTCTCTGTTAGAGTTTGTATAATTCATTACAATCTCCTTCCTTTTTGAACTAATTTACACGTCAAAAACGATTTTGTATGTGATTTGAATCATGAATATTCAAATAATTTACCTTTCGAAGATTGTTTGTGATGCATATCACCGAAAGTTTAATCAATGTTTGATAAATTAATGTAATATTCAGAATAAATAATTGAGTTGGGGTGATTGAATTTGAAAATAACTCGGTTAGCCTTTTTAATAATTCTTCTTACATATGGATTAATAGTATTTGGAGGCTATGTGGCATCATCAGAATCAGGAATGGGATGTGGACCGGAGTGGCCATTATGCAACGGAGAAGTTGTTCCAATCTTGGAAGGGGAAACGTTAATTGAATTCGCCCATAGAGTGATTGGTGCCATTCTCGCCATACTGGCTGTATACTTATTTATTAAAATACTTAGCACAAATAGGGAGTCAAAAGTCCGTGCAGCAGCATGGTGGATAATCTTATTGTTGATTGTCCAAATTCTTCTTGGAGCCGTTGTAGTCGTCCTAGATTTACCTTCGATCGTTGTCACAGCACATCTATTGATTGCAATGGTATTTCTTTCTGCACTCATATACATTTGGAAGAATGCGTATGACGAGGAAAGTAGTCCACGACTATTTTATTCGGGCTCATTAAGTGAAAAGAAGCAAAAATCAGCTGGTAAGCATTTAAACTTTTTGCTGATTCTACTTATTTTAATATTAGCAATTGGGGCCTATATAAAACATGAATCTTACGGATTAGCTTGCGGTTGGTTTGCATGTGTGGAATCAATTGGCCCGAATTCAGTTCCAGAGCTTCTGCAAACTATTCATAGAGTTCTTGCAGTGATGTCGACAATCTATATTTTCATACTTTTATTTTTGGCATTTTCAAAAAACTGGGGAGCGTCACTTCAAAAACGCTTAATCATTATTTTACTAACTGTTTTACTTCAATTAGTTATTGGTGTATTTACAGTAATCAGTTATCTTGAAGTCCCGTTGGCGGTTCTTCATTTGGCTATTGGCACAGCATTGTTTGCTTTTGTATTTGAAGCACGAGTTTGTTTAGGGCCTCAGATTGAAGTAACAAGTCTTTCAGAAATGGCCAGTAAGAAAAGGAACAGTCAATATGAAAACCTATAAACTAATAAATAAAATGAAGCTGCAAAAACCATTCGGTTAGCAGCTTCATTATATTTTCTACAAATTGTCTCCCTTTTCCTCAAATAGCCTAATAATATTTACAATCGTATTTACCGCTTTTTCCATATTATCAACAGAAATATACTCGAATTTGCCGTGATAGTTTTCGCCGCCTGTGAAAATATTCGGAGTTGGCAGTCCCATATAGGAAAGCTGAGAACCGTCTGTGCCGCCGCGGATTGGTTTTACAATTGGGGCAATATCCAGCATTTCCATAGCTTCGTGTGCAATATCAACGATTTCCTTAACAGGTTCGATTTTTTCTCTCATATTATAATATTGATCCTTCATCTCAAGAAGGATATTATCTTGTCCATATTTTTGCTTTAGATCCTGAACAATGGCTTCCAATTTTGCTTTTCTAGCATTGAATTTATCTATGTCAAAATCACGTATAATGTAGCTTAGCTTTGTTTCTTCCACATCTCCATTAAATGAAAGAAGATGGTAGAAACCCTCATAACCTTCAGTAAATTCAGGTGCCTCGTTAACAGGAAGCTTCGAATTGAATTGCATTGCTATTTTTGTTGAATTCACCATTTTACCTTTAGCGGTTCCAGGATGGATATTGTTTCCTTTAATTGTAATTTTAGCAGAAGCAGCATTGAAGCTTTCATATTCGAGTTCCCCAAGAGGCCCTCCGTCAACTGTATATGCATACTTTGCATTGAAGGCTGGCACATCAAATTTATGAGGCCCTCTGCCAATTTCCTCATCTGGGGTAAAAGCCACTCTTATTTTCCCGTGCTTAATTTCTGGATTTTGAATGAGGTATTCCATTGCTGTCATAATTTCAGCAATTCCGGCCTTATTGTCAGCACCAAGAAGAGTGGTACCATCAGTAGTTATTAAAGTATGACCTTTATATTGGTTTAAGCTTGGAAAATCCTTAGGAGAGAGAACAATTTGCAAATCTTTATTTAAGATAATGTCATTTCCATTATAATCCTCGTGAATTTGCGGCTTGACATTTGCACCGGTAAAATCTGTTGCCGTATCAAGATGAGCCAAAAATCCAATTGTTGGAACTGACTTTTCTGTATTTGCAGGTAAAGTTGCCATTACATACCCATTCTCGTCAATCGTTACTTCTTCCATTCCAATTGCCTTTAATTCTTCGACTAATAAATTCGCCAATGTAAGCTGACCTTGTGTGGAAGGGCATGTTTCATTTGCTTCATTAGATTGAGTATCAATTTTCACATATGTAGTAAATCTTTTAATCATTTCACTTTTCAACACAAACAACTCCTTTATATGGTACTTTTTCCATTTTATCATATTAGATTTTATTTGTTTAAACTCACTATATAAATATATGTATAAGAACAGTTCCGAAAAAAATAAACGCCATTGTATAATGAAATCTTCTTCTTCTTCCGGAAGCTTTCCATCTCCTTAATAAACCGCTATACAATAGTAAGGGCAATATCCCAATTGAGAGGATGCCACTAGTTGTTTTTAATATCCAAAAATCCTCTATATGTGTGTATATCATGATTGCCGAATGAAGAAATATGAGCAGTGTAGCTGTGATACCAATCGGAATATGATATTTCATCATCTCCTTTGAGATTTTTGCTAATTTTATTTTCACCTGTCGGACCTTGCTTTTTCGAATAAGGAGAAAAACGAAATACATATTGATATTTATCAAAAATAAAATAAAGGCTGCTTGTGCCAGGATTTTTCCCATTAATATATAATTAGAATCGTATCCATTAATAAAACTCCAAAATAAAATGATAAAGATAGTCAGGACGTTTACCGTAATCCATTTGACAATCATTAAAAACCCTCCCATTTAAAAATAAGCGGTCGAATACATCTTCCAATTAATGTTTTCCTATTTCCATCATAATATAAAATACGATAGAATTATTCAGAAAGTAATGAAAAGTAGAAAACAAAAAAGAATTTGTTGTATAATGATTTAATATTTCAATTTATGCTAAAAAGGGAGATATACGCAATGAAGCAAGATCCTATTCAATTGATTGACCAAAATCACAAAGAAATTCTTCAAACCTATCAAGAACTTCATTATCTTGCAGAACCAAGCTGGAAAGAGGAAAAAACCTCATCATATATTATTGAAAAACTGATAGACGCAGGGTTAAAGGTAAAAACGTACGAAGACCATTTTGGATTAGTCACAGAGATTCAAGGAGAGTCAGAGGATGTCATTGCCCTTCGTGCAGACATGGACGCATTAGTTCAGGAGGTTGATGGAGAGGTCCGTGCAAATCATTCATGTGGGCATGATGGACATAGTACTATGGTGCTTTATACTGCCCTTGCCTTAGCAGAATCAGGGCAAACCTTTAAGCATACTATTCGGTTTATTTTCCAGCCTGCAGAGGAAAAGGCTGAAGGTGCATTGAAAATGATTGAAGCAGGAGCGTTAAAAAATGTAAAGTTTCTTGGTGGGATTCATGTGCGTCCAGCTTTAGAAATCCCTTTACAAAAGGCAGCGCCTGTCATTCTTCACGGATCTACAGCTAGTATTCAAGGAACTATTCAGGGTGTTCCAGCCCATGCGGCAAGACCCGAGGAAGGCAATAACCCGATTGAAGCAGCAGCCATTTTAATTCAGGCTATTCGTCAGATCCGATTGATTGATGCGTACAAATACTCTATTAAGATAACAGAACTGCATGGTGGGGAGGCATCAAATTTAATTCCGGAAAAAGTTCAGTTTACATTTGACTTAAGAGCTGAAACGAATGAAACAATGGATAAGTTAATAAAGAAAGCAGAGCATACAATCAGTAAAATTGCTGAATTAACTGAAACAGAGATAAATTACTCTCTTGGTGAATATTCACCTGCAGCCATACGCAATGTAAGAGCGATAGAGCTTGGAAAAAAAGCCATCACATCAATCCTTGGTAAAGAAAACTTTATCCAGGAATGCCCTTCACCAGGAGCGGAAGATTTTCATTTTTACACATTGAAAAAACCGGATATTTCAGCAACGATGATAGGTTTAGGCTGTGACTTAAAGCCTGGTCTTCATCATCCAAAGATGTCATTTAACAAAGAAGCACTTATTTATGGTGCAAAAATATTAACTAATCTATTATTAGAGGCAGATAAAGAGAAATGGTAAATATCGCGAATTCTCGAAATGTATATTTAAAATAATTGTTTCAAATGTAAGACCTTCTTATCTTGTTAAAGAAGGTCTTATTTGTATCTGAAATGGACAAAATCAAAATTAGATTATCTAGGCTTTTTTAATATTCCAAATAAGCGAATCTACACCTTTAGAAAAATGAAAGATTGGTTGTATATCAGATATGTCGATCTGAAATGGAGTAAATAATGTATTCTTTTTAATGATTGCTTCTGCCTGCTGTAAAGGCCAAGGATCATGATGAATTTCGCAGCAATAGAGATTGTCTCTTTTATTTGAGCTAAAAAAGCAGTAACGTTCGGTAAGCCAATGATCAAGAGTTCCTTCAATAGGGAAAAAAATATCTTTAACTGGCGAATAAGAACCTTTACAAATAATTTGCGGATTTGTTTGTTTTACACGAATACTATCGTAATAAAACGCTTTTCCTATCTTCTGAATAGATATATGTGAATGCTTATATGGCAAATGCAGCCATCTCTTTGCAATCGTAAGGGAAGCTAAATCGCCGACATCTAATGACATGAAGTAAATACCAGGTTTTCCATTATAATGAACATATGTACGGACATTAATTTCAGCAAATGGCGGAATGATGGAAATTGACGGGAATCCTCGGGGATAAATCCCTTCCATTTCAAATATAATGATACCCAACCATGCATCCCCATCAAAGGTGTCAATATGCAAGGAAGGATGGACAAATTGCCGAACTTTTTCTAGGGAAATTGGCCAATGAATAAATAATAAATTCCGCCATGCCTGACGCATAATCCAATAATCTGATGGTATTGGATAAGGACGGTGCGCATTGTCATATATTAACTTCATTAAATGGCCCCTTTCTGGAAATTTCTCACTCCGCATAGTCTTTTCTGCTATTTTATGTTTTATACTATTTCAAACTATTGGTTTACATATTTTCCCTATAATAGGAAATAATATTAGGAAAATAGACTTTGTATTTATAAAAGTGGAGATGGAAAATGCCAAATATCATTATATATGTCACTTTTACGATGATAACCATTTTGTTTGCCCTTACTTTCTTCATGTTTTTATGCTGGCGTTGGCTCGTGAAAAAAATCGTAAAAAAAATGGGGAAGATCATTTTAACCGACAGCTACCAAGAAAATATTATGGAATTAATGCCGGGCCTGCGTCATGTGGGCATTCAAAATATGCTCGAAAATAGCTTGAGGGCAAGTAGTGGAGATGTGTTGCATCGCCCTCTTGGCTCATCCAAGAAATGGCCGCATTTAGATCCGATCACATTCATTCCTGCACAAACTACTCCATTTGCTGTAGACGGGGACGAAGAAGTAGATGTAAGCGTAATAATTGGACCAAAAGCAAAAAAACCAATGAAAATAAAAATCCCTCTAATGATTAGCGGGATGGCCTACGGAATCGCACTCAGCGAGAAAGTGCGGCTTTCTTTGGCAGAAGCGGCTATGAATACCGGAACAGCTATTAATTCAGGTGAAGGCGGAATTATGCCTGAAGAACTAAATACAGCAGGCAATTATATTGTGCAATTTTCTAAAACAGAATGGTCCAAGGAAAAGGAACTATTCAAGCGGGCGAATGCGATAGAAATAAAGCTAGGGCAAGGTGCGGTGTTTTCGACAGGAGCAAGAATTTCACCTGAAAACATAACAGGTCGCGCACGTGATATCATGGGGTTAAAAGAAAATGAGACGGCAGTGATTTATGATAATTTTTTTGAAGGTCAAACACTTAAGGATTTAACAGATCTTGTAGATGAACTTCGAAATATGTCAGGTGGAGTTCCAATCGGTGTAAAAATGGGGGCAGGTGGAAAAATTGAAGAGGATATTGATCATGTTATTGAAATGGGGGTCGATTTTATTGCTATTGATGGAGGGCAAGCGGCAACACTAGGAGCTCCGCCTATTTTATCAGATGACGTTGGTATTCCGACTTTACACGCTATTGTCCGGGCGAGTAATCATTTAGAAAAAAGAAAAATGAAAGGACAAATTACCCTCATAGCAGCAGGTGGTCTTTTAGTGCCGGGACACTTTTTAAAAGTTATCGCACTTGGTGCAGATGCTGTCTATATAGGCTCTGCCATATTATTTGCAGTCTCACATAGTCAATCTTTGAATGCTCTGCCTTTTGAGCCGCCGACACAAGCTGTTTGGAATCAAGGGAAATTTAAGGATCAATTCAATCAGGAAGAAGGAGCTAAAACAGCTGAAAAGTTTTTAACTGCAAGTACTGAAGAAATGAAAATGGGATTGCGAGCTATGGGTAAGCGTTCTTTAAAAGAGCTTTCTAGAAAAGATTTAGTATCCTACGATGAGCTTACAGCCCGAATGATCGGCATTCCATTTTCATTTGAACCTTGGGAAAAATAGAATAGAGAAAGGCGCCATACAAATTAGTGGCGCCTGTTCAGCTTATTTAATAATAATGCCTCTTGGCAAATTGAGATAAATAATTTGTGTTTAATCTGCTATGCTGGGATATTAAATAGGCGGATTTTGTTGCGTCTTTCTTCCTTAATGAATTGAGGTCATTTATCATCTCTTCTTCCGTTTTAATTCCAATTCCATGTCCAAAATATAAACCATCTCCCAAATATACAGCATTTTCCCCTGTCCATACAGGATGGTCATAATCAGGATTATAAAAGTAAACGACATCCCCGGGGATAAAATTACTTCCTATTTTGGTAATGATACTTAAATCCTGGTCGTGGTTCCAATCCCAAACGAGGAGCCTTTGAAATAAAGTATTAAAATAACTTACTGAGATCAAATCAAGGACTGCTTTATAAAAAATAATCACAATGGCTGTTGTACATTCAAACGCATATTCCTTGCCATTTTCAAATACATCCTTAATTGCATCAGATGGAAGAATAGAGGGTTTTAGTAAATAACCGTATTTGATTTTTGTCCAAATTCGAGGATTAAATTTAGATGTACTAAATGGAGCAAATGTTACCTCGCTTTTTTGAAGGTTATTTGCTGCTAAAATAATATGCTTCCTTAATCTTATATCAAAGAGCAATTCATGCAAGGAATTATATTGATGAATAGAAGGGCTAGTTTCTAGGGCGATAAATATCTCCCTTTCCGTCCCATGAAACCTGTTCTGACTGGGCTTTAATTCATAATTTGAAATAATAATCAAAATATCAGCCTCCTTTCACAAAGGGTTTTATTGATTTTTAACTATTCAGAGGTTTTTCGTTTCTTAAATATAGAGCCAATGCATTGGTGAAAATAATTTACTTTACAAAAGGATCAATTCAATGATAATTTATTTAAATAATATGATACTGCAAAGGGGGGTATGAGCATTGAGAATGGATAAAGAAATTATTAAGTATTTAAGAAAGAGTTATGAGATGAATCAGCGTGATTTTGCAAAGATTGTCAGCTGCAGCTTCTCGCTCATTGCACTAGTAGAAGTAGGTAAACGAAGAGTAACTTCTGAGTTAGAAGAAAAAATAAAAAAAGCTTTTGATTTAGATGATCAACAGATTCAATCTATCGCTTCTCTTGTATCTGAGTTTAGTAAGGGAGTACCTCCATTTATGTAAATACACCGCTTGAATTTACCAATACGTATGTTCATTAACTCACCTTATGAAGCATGTCCATAACTTTATTTAGGCTATGGCCGTGTCACCTCACTACTGCCTACATAGATTATAGGGAAACATTACTATTCATAAAAGGAGATATGTCCCTATGTATCCTTATCAATATTATCCTGAATATGCCCATCAGCAATTCGGCACTTATATGCCATTTCCGGCTGCACAGTCATTTAATCTAAATGAGATTGACAGGCAACCGCCCGGGCAAACACGTGAATTGGAAAGAAGAGTAAACAGACTTGAAAGGCAAAATGAAGAACAGGTAAGAGAGTTAGCTAGAATAAATAATGAAATACGAAGGATCAATCAAGAAATAAATCGTCTAAACCAGAATGATGTTCGAACTACTCGAAGATTAAATCGATTAAACCAAAGACTTAGAGCCGTAGAAAATCGTTTAGCTATTCCATTTTTTGCTCAAGAGGATGGTTTCTGATTCATAAATGAATGGATCACTATACATTCGGTTAAATTAACAAAAGAGCAAGGGCACTTGCTCAAATAATCGTGGTGGGAGTGATGTATCATGGCTAGAAACAAACTTTTGGTACCTGGTGTTGAAAATGCTTTAGACCAAATGAAATATGAGATAGCAGGCGAGTTTGGAGTTCAACTTGGTGCAGATACAACCTCACGAGCAAATGGTTCTGTTGGCGGCGAAATGACAAAGCGTCTTGTCGCTATGGGACAGGAGCAGCTGAAGAATCAGCAAGGACAGTAATAAGATTGCAAGGCAGGGACCTTTCTTTGGAGGGTCTCTTTAATTCGTTTCGATTAGTAATAGTTCCCTTTTCTAGGTGATTACCCAAGAATTTATATATTGCTTTGAATACTATTTAATGGGTGTAAAAATTTGTAGAAGAAAATGAGGAGGAACAAAATTGAATATGAATGTAATACCAAATTCTATTGATATGTATGACGAAAGGATTCGACCATTTGGATTTGGCTTTGGCAGACCATTCTTTGGATTCGGTTTTCCGTTTTTAGGAGGATTAGCTTTAGGAGCAGCACTTGGTGGAGGATGGGGAGGATATGGTTACCCGTACTATCCACCTTATCCTTATCCTTATTCTTTTTACCCGCCTTATGGATACTGGTATTAAGTAAAAATGAAATGTTCAATGGGGATGCTCCAATAAGAAATTCAATTGAAGTTTAAAGGCCTCCCCTTTTTATTTTTCGTCCCATTCCTCATAAGTCACAATTCCGCCAGTTAGATCAATTTGATTTCGCTCCCCTTTGTAATATAGCTTGCCATCCTCGTTTACAATCAAGTTCTCATAAGTAAAAACATGATCCCCAGATGGCAGCTTAATAATGATTTTTTCACCAAGCACTTTCTTGGGTGCCTCAATCTTAATTAAGCTTTGAGAATAAAAATAAAGGGCAGTAATAGCTGAAATACATAAGGAAAAGAACAGAATGAAGCGTTTTATAACAAAATATGATTTTTTAGAGTATCTTTGCGACCTCGACATTCTTCTTGCATACCTCCTGTAAGAAAAGACTAATCTCCTGAGTATCGTATGCATGTAGAATTTCGATGATGACAGAAAAAGGCTAAAGTTTATATGAGTCTAGGCAACTGTAAAAATAGTTATTTGAAAATTGTTTTTTGAAAAATGAAACATTTTCATCTATTCACTCGTAAGTAAGGTAGATTTTAATTAAATTGTTTATTAAGGGGGAGGTACTGATGGTTGTCATTATGCTAAGGAAAAGTCCTGAATAATGATGGAGGTATTGGGAATTGGTATTCAAACACTCTATTTGTATACGCTTATTATTTCTGGCAGCTTAATTATCTTATACTTATTTTTCGGTGATGTAATCGAAGGGATATCTGAAGCAACAGGGTTCCTTAATCCTGTACTAATTCTTGCTTTTTTAACTTTTTTATCAGCTATCGGTTATGTCCTTGAGGCTTTAACAGGACTAAACAGTATCCTAATCATGGTCATTTCTGCAATTGTTTCCATCATATTAGATACTCTGCTTAATGTATTTGTCCTGATTCCATTAGCCAATTCTGAGGAATCTCTTGTGTATACAGAGGATTCATTGAAAGGGAGATTGGGGAATGTTATAATCCCAATTCCAGAAAACGGATTTGGCGAGGTTTTGATTGAAAGTATTAGCGGGAGGATTTCCAAGCCAGCGGCTAGCTTTGATAATAAAGTTATAGAAGAAGGAAAAAAAGTGCTTGTAATCGATATTAAAGATGGGGTTCTTTATGTTGTGCCTCATAATCAGTATTAAATAGGAGGAAGGGTTATGCTCACTATTTGGATTGTAATTGGAATTGTTGCTTTTTTATTAATTGCATTATTAGGGGTCTTCATTACCAAATATAGAACAGCTGGACCTGATGAGGCATTGATTGTAACGGGGAGCTATCTCGGCAGTAAAAATGTACATGTTGATGAATCAGGAAATAAGATAAAAATCATCCGCGGCGGTGGTACATTTGTGCTGCCAGTGTTCCAACAGGCTGAACCACTAAGCTTACTTTCAAGCAAGCTAGAGGTATCTACTCCTGAAGTATACACAGAACAGGGTGTACCTGTTATGGCGGATGGTACAGCGATTATTAAAATTGGCGGCTCAATTGGAGAGATTGCAACGGCAGCAGAACAATTTCTTGGAAAATCAAAGGAAGATCGAGAAAATGAAGCAAAAGAGGTTCTTGAGGGACATCTGAGATCGATTCTTGGTTCCATGACTGTTGAAGAAATCTATAAAAATCGCGATAAGTTTTCCCAGGAGGTACAGAGGGTCGCATCTCAGGACCTTGCGAAAATGGGATTAATCATCGTTTCATTTACAATTAAAGATGTCCGTGATAAGAACGGTTATTTAGATTCTTTAGGAAAGCCAAGAATTGCTCAAGTGAAGCGCGATGCAGATATTGCAACAGCAGAGGCTGAGAAGGAAACGAGGATTAAACGTGCAGAGGCCGATAAGGACGCACAAAGGGCTGAGCTTGAAAGAGCAACAGAAATTGCCGAGGCTGAAAAAGAAAATCAGATGAAAATGGCTGAATACCGGAGGGAGCAGGATATTGCAAAAGCGCGGGCTGACCAAGCCTATGATTTAGAGACTGCTCGTGCAAAGCAAGAGGTAACAGAGCAGGAAATGCAAATTAAGATTATTGAACGTCAGAAACAAATTGAATTAGAAGAAAAAGAAATATTAAGAAGAGAACGTCAATATGATTCCGAAGTAAAGAAAAAGGCAGATGCAGACCGGTATGCAGTTGAACAGGCCGCGGAAGCAAATAAGAAAAAGCAAATGGCTGAAGCAGATGCAAACAAATACTTAATTGAAGCTCAGGCACGGGCTGAAGCAGAAAGGGTTCGTGTGGACGGATTGGCAAAAGCAGAATCTCAGCGGGCACAAGGTGAGGCAGAAGCAGAAATTATTCGACTGAAGGGTCTTGCAGAAGCAGAAGCGAAAAGGAAAATTGCCGAAGCATTTGAGCAATACGGCCAAGCAGCTATTATGGATATGGTATTGGAAATGCTTCCAGAATATGCGAAGCAAGTGGCAACCCCGCTTTCCAATATTGATAAAATAACAGTTGTTGATACAGGCAGTGATGGAAAAAATGGCGGTGCCAATAAAATCACAGGCTATGCAACGAATTTAATGTCCACGATGCAAGAGAGTCTTAAGGCATCCTCAGGTATTGATGTAAAAGAGCTGATTGAGAACTTTTCCGGAAAGGGAAATATCCGTCAAAGCATAAATGAGCTAACGAATGAGTTGGCAAGCAAGAATGACTATGAAGCAAAAGATGAATGAGAAATAAGTAATTATAATTTTTCATAACTGAATATTGCTTGGCAAAAAGGGCGGTGATCTATTTAGATCCACCTCCTTTTTTATTTTTCAAAATTAGACGATAATACAGGATTTTTAGTTTGTCCTAATGAAATAACCCAAAAATTGTGCATTCGTCTATCGCACACAATAGCTTATTTGAATAGGATATAAGGAATCAAATAAAGGAGGTATTTGGATATGTCAGATGGATGCGTACACGGCGGAGGCTTCGCTCTTCTTGTTGTTTTGTTTATCCTGTTAATCATTATAGGAGCTTCATGGGGTTTCGGAGGGTATGGGTACTATTAATAGAAAAAAATTTATGAATATTTAGGAGGAGATTAGATTATGTGGTACGGCGGCTATGGTCATGGCGGCTGTGGATATGGCGGATATGGTGGCGGTTTTGCATTAATCGTTGTCCTATTTATCCTGCTTATCATCGTAGGCGCAGCTTGCTTTAGATTTTAATAAAGAAGGAAGCAAGAGAGTAAACCTCTCTTGCTTTTTAGGTAAATAATGGAATAAATGCAAGTATAAAACAGGCCCAACTTGAAAACTGAGCCTGTTTTTGATTACTTAATTTTCAACATTTTCGGTTTCTTCAATTACTTCTTCATTGCTGCCATTTCCGTTATTTCCCTTTCCTTTGTTATCTTTTTCTTTTTTCTTTTTTTCATTAATGTAAAGCTTGCCATCAGCAATTTTACGTGCATCGTTGCCAAAGTCATCTGTTACATGTACTTCTATTTCTGCACCAGGCGCTTTTACATTAGATGTGACAGAATAGTATCCCACATAATGCCCAGGTGCAGTTTCCGTCATCGGCAGTGTATTGGCGTCTGATAGCTGTCCACCAGTGTTAGTTAATGGCAATCTGAGGGTAAACGTTGCTTTCAGGCCAGGTTCGCTGTCAAATTCAATTTTGACCGTTTCGCCTTTCTTCAATTCGTTATCTTCTGAAGGAAGCAGATTTTCAATAGCTGGTGGAGTATATTTTGCATTTACTGTTACTGTTTTTTCCTCAGAATTACCTGCCTTGTCTTGAGCAATAACAGTGATTATGTTTTCACCTTCACTTAGAATAATACGAAGTGAGTATTTGCCATCGGCTATATTTGCACTTTGACCATTAACCTGTACTGAATCAAGATTTTCATCGGATACTGTACCTTCAACGGTTACTGTTTCTTTATTTGTTTTTGATTTATCCTCTGGTGCAGTTATTGTTAGCTCTGGTTTCGTTTGATCGAAAACGATTTTTACAGGATTTGAAGCATCCGTTGACCCTAAATCTGTTGTCACCTTCGCAGTTAGAATGTTTTCACCCTCTGTTAACGAAACTTCAGCTGAGAATATTCCAGCATCAGTCGCTTCTGTAGTTGCAATTTCCTCTCCATCGTTGAAAATTTTGACTGTTGCCGAAGGTGCTGTTGTACCTTCTACAGTTACTGTTCCTTCACTTGTAAATGCGCCATCTGCTGGAGAGGTTATCACAGGAGCTGTTACTTCATAATTAACTGTGGAACGAATCATATAGTTGCCTTCTGCTTCTGGTGACGGGGACCAAGCACCTCCTACCAGCTGCCAGCTTCGCTTCGCATTTGTTCCATTTTCATCCGTTGCAAGTCCAGGAGCATTCGGATTCGGAGAAGTTTGGATGTAAACCATGTAGAAATCCCCGTTAACCATTATTCCATGCTCCCTTAAATCAATATGTGTCCACTCGCCATTTCTTAATGCAGTGGCATCAAATGGTCCCGCTAGCTTCTTACCAGGTGCTCCATCTGGACCGCTTGCATCGTACACTTCAACTTTGAAAGCCGTACCGCCTGGAACCGGCCATTGTGTATCCCAGAATCGGAATAACCCGCCTGTTACCATAGCATTTTTGTGCCCAGGAGCAAGCGCCATTTTAACAGCCCAGCCATTTCCGGCATCATAGAAGGCACGGGCATTTTCAGCAGTACCGTCATCATAGCCAATTTCGCCTGGGAAACCGATGAACGGCTTTAACTGTACGTTTTATTCCAATGGAGTTTCACTAATGCTAATAGCAATATCCTGGCTGTAGTATGAAGGTGCCATCACCTTTAATGTGTAGTTTCCTTCATATGCTGTAATAGAATATTCACCGTTTGCATTTGTTTCAACAGGCTGAACGGCAGCATCCTCTACTAAAAGAAGTGTTGCATTTGCAACAGGTTGACCTGTAGCTTGATTTGTAACAGTACCAGAAACTGTTCCTTGCGGGATTGGCTCTAAAACAAAATTAGCTGTCACTTCACCGTCTTGAGGAATATGAACAGTCTGTGCCTGCGAACGGTATCCATAAGATTCTGCTTGCACAGTAAAGGATCCGGAAGCATGTGTAAATTCATATGTGCCGTCAAAAGGTTTTGTAAATACTGATCTGCCTGATTCTAAAATACTCACTTCAGCAGTTAATGGAAGGAGAGCAGGGAAAGGCAGATTGTTTGAGTCCTTATTTTGTTTTACCTTTTCTTTTACAGGTAGAATCTTGTCAGGATCGACCTTTTCACCCTTTAGAGTAGCATTGGAATCTTCTGCAGCTAAAGGCTGATTCGTAATACCAAGCTGATTACTATTTGCAGACTGAAGTGCTGTATTTGAGAGCTGTACGTCATCAATGTACCAGCCAGGTCTCTGGACAGATCCATCTGTTTTTACATTGAAGCCTATATAGATTCTTTGACCTGCGTATTCGCTTAAGTCTACTTCTCCGTCAACCCAGCCTGAAGTAATATCAGTGATGCGAAGCATTTGTGTCCAGTTTTCCATGTCAGTTGAGACGAAAACATGGCCGTAATCCCAGTTCCTTTCAAGGTTATACCATTGCTTGAACTGTAAGTATGCACTTCCTTCTGGGAGGTCAATAGGCGGCATAACTAATGTCATATTGGCTCTGTTATCGTAGTTTCCTGCAAGATTAGTTGCGTAAACTTTTTCCCCTGATACTGCGCTGCCAGGCCCGGAGGTTGGCACTCCCCATTGCCAGCTATTAAATTCACCGAATGATGTCCAGCCTGTTGGCTCAGATTCAAAATCCTGTGAATAGCCTATGGTGATGCCAGGCATAACAGATACTACAAAGTTATCAGTTATAACTTCATTTCCTCCAAAGTCATTGACCTTCCATTTATATGTGATGGATGGCGTAGAAATCTCGTCTCCAGGAATCGTTACTTTGTAAATTCCATCCTTATAGTCTCCTGAAATTCTTGCTCCTTGTAAAGTTGCCCAGGTGCCGTCAGATTTTAAGTATTCAAGGACAGTGTTTAATACACTTACATTGTCTGTTGCTCTTAATTCTAAGGAAAGATCCATTCCAGCGTATATTTCTTGCGGAGCATTGTGTACCACTTCAGGTGCTTCACTATCGTTGCCTTCTTTTGCAACTTGGCCTTTAATCTTTCCAAGGCCTGATATGACAGAAGAAACGGCATCATATGCATTAACGAGACCATATCCAAAGCCATTATTTGGTGTTTCAGGATATTGTCCGTTTGTTAAAGGTGTAGCTGTTTGGATTAATATTTCTTCCATATCTTCAACAGAAAGACTTGAATTAACTTGACGAAGCATGGCTGCAACAGCTGAAACATGCGGGCCTGCCATGGAGGTTCCATTCCAGCCTCCCTCATATCCGCTTCCTGGTACGGAAGAACGAATATTTACACCTGGCGCAGAGATATCAGGTTTGATTTCTCCATATGGTGATGGTCCTTGAAGGGAGAAGCTGCCTAATCCATTGTTAATATCTGTTGCTCCAGTAGCAAACGATTCAGGATAGTTTGCTGGATTGGCAATTGATCCTGGCCCGCCTGGATTTCCGGCTCTTGTATTGCCTGCAGAGAATTCTGGGAAGATTTCAGCTGCACGCCACGCTTGAACCATAGGACGATACCATTCATCAAGACCTGGGCCGCCGCCCCAAGAGTTATTTACAACATCAGGAGCTTTATCAGGGTGAGGATTTCCAGCTGCATCCTTTGGCGCTATAATCCATTCACCAGCAGCAATCAAATCTCTATCTGTACCGCCAGAAGCTGTAAACGCTTTAACAGCAATCCACTTTGCACCTGGTGCTACTCCAATTTGGTTGGCTCCATTTGGCTCAGCACCAACCATCGTACCTGTTACATGGGTACCATGTCCATGATCATCATAAGCTGAATTTCTTCCAGCAGTAGCATCAAACCAGTTAAATTCATGTGTTGGAGAATTAGGATTGGCTGGATTATAGCCTCGGTATTTTTCCTTTAGTGCTGGATGATCCCATTGGACACCAGTGTCTATGGATGCAACAACCGTACCAGATCCATCAATTCCCATTGCCCAAACGGCTGGAGCACCGACTCTTTCAATATTCCATTCTATTGAGTTTGTTTCAGCTTCTGTTTTTTTATCTAGCTGAAGTGAAGGGGGCTCGGCAACCTTTTCTGGAATATTCAGCTGTCTAACTTCGTTTGGTAGAATTTTGTCAATTTCAGGGAAGGCTGCGACTTGTTCCATTACCTCTTTTGTAGCAGTAACAGCAATGGCATTCACAATATAGAAGGATTCAACATCTGTTGCTTTTCCCTCTTTCTCCATTTTTTGGAGAAATTCTGCAACAGGGCCTTGAGTTTCAAATGCAGTAGATCGTAGGGAGGAAAGAACTGCGGATCGTTTCATGTATTTTATTTTAGCTGGTGTTACATTTTGATTTAAAGCATTTTTTTCAGCATTTTTTGCTGCTGCGGCTGTGTCTGCTTGTTCCTTGAACTTAATTAAAAACGTGACTTTATCTTGATTAGCGAATTGATCTTGTAATCTGCTGCTAATTTTACTTTTTGTAGCCTCAGGAGCTGCTTTCTTAAGTGAAGTATGTGGAGAATCATTTGCTTCCGCTTGACCCATGTTCGGGAACATAAGCGGGAGTATTAAAAAAGCAATGAACATGATATTAAGCCAACGAAATCGCGTATTTCTTTTCCTCTTCAAAATAATCCCTCCTTGTTTTGGTAAATAAGATTTTGCCTGCTGGTTCTAAATGAAAATAATCACCTCCAAAAAGGGCGAAAAGAAAACCCTTTGTTAATGAAACTTTAGCGAATGAAATTCGAAAAAGATGTCGAATAATCAGAGAGGAATTGAGTGCTAGATTAAAATGAGAGGAAGGAATTAGAGTAAGATGACTGGTCAAGATAAAAGGAACTAGTAAACACTCAATCTAAACGACTAGAAATATGTTCATTTACATATAAAATTGGCAATTTTCATGTTTTTTTGGAAAAAATAAGAAAAAGGGAAGGGGAGTGAATTTAACCGAAAAGACCTATAGTGAAAAGGAAGTGGGTTATTAGCTGATGCGTCTTTTATCCTAGTGGAGGATTTAAAAAATATCGGGTTACAAAAATAGCAAATAAGTCATGTAACTTTTTAGAAAAAATGTAAATCTTCTGCTTTCTAATTTAGTAACAGATAGATAGTACTAGTTAAATAGAATGATCAAAAAACATACTTTTATCCTGTTTTCAAATGATTGAGCAGGAAAATAGATATACATATCTAAAAATCTATTGAATTTAAGGAAAAATTGATCTGGAAATCATTGCTATCAATTGGTAAGGTAGGGAATATTACAACATTAGTTATTAATATGTTTTGAAAAGTGATTCTTTTTTGTACCTTATTCGTCTAATAGTTTGTATGAGGGAGCGGATAAAATGAAAAGAAATTCTGCAGAACATTTTGAACAAATATACACAGAATATAGTGATAAAATTTACGGCTATATATTTCTCCTAGTAAATAATAAAGAGATTGCTGAAGACTTGACTCAAGAAGCTTTTATCAAAGCATTTAGAAGTCTAAACCAATTCAATGGAGAGTCTCATATGTTTACTTGGTTATTTCGTATTGCCAGAAATGTGACGATCGATTTTTTACGAAAAAAGCGGTTGTATCAATTTTTTTCAATAGATAAATATCAATTCGAGTCTGAAAAGCAATCCCCGCTAGAAATTGTACTAAAAGGGGAGAATATTACAATTCTTTACGAGGCCATTCGAAAATTAAAGATTAGCTATCAGGAAGTGATTATTTTAAGAAAGATTAAAGAGTTTTCCATAAAGGAGACCGCTGAAATTTTAAATTGGAATGAAAATAAAGTTAAAATTACAACCTCTAGAGCAATGGCAGCGTTAAAAAAAGAATTACTAAAACGGAGGGTTAGCCGTGAGGAAGTTATCTGAATATGATCATTCTTTTCAAGAATTAAAGCATATACCTCGCTCAAATCAGCAAAAACAATTAAGTTTATTGAAAATCTTGGATGAGATGAATAAACAAACAAAAGGAACGAAGAACCTTTTTCCACAAATATTAACTATTTCAGTTTCGTTTGCTGCATGTGTTCTATTTGCCTTTATTGTTTTTCATCAAAAAGATCTAATCCAAACCACAAGTCTGCTCAATACAATAGAGAATAATTCGATTACTCAAATGACATTATCTCCCGCAAAGTCCAATCATACATTTACTCAGAAAGAGGGGGGGAATCAAAAGGGTATTTACTTCATTGAAGATGATGACTGGAATCTTACTTTTAACAAATTTATAAAAAATGCTCAAAACGTTTCTTATGAGCCTCAAACTATGCCGTTATATGATCTGCTTCTTACTTTTAAAAATCATGAAACAATAAAAATAAAAGTATGGGCAGAGGACGGATTAGTCTACTTAAAAGAATTAGAACAAGAAAACTTTTATCTTTTATCTAGGGAAAATAGTGCAGTTTTTATTGATAAAGTAAATTCCATTCATGAATATATCGAAACGCCTTTGAAATAGTAACCATTACAAAAAACGAAGTCCATTTTTAGGAGGGCTTCGTTTATTTGCATCCGAGTTTAATTAGAAATTCTATTGAGCACGGCATATATTACTCCAAAATCCTTCGACACATACCTTATATCGCGGAACATTGCCATCTCCCCCGCCGTAAGCATATTTTGTACAGTACCAGCAAAGGGGCTCTCCATTAGTTGATTCATCATCGTTAAGATTGTTTATTGTTCCGTCCGGCCAATCGGACTTTGCATTTGAATTCTCTTCAATTGTGTTGAATACTTGTCCGGCTTTGATGTTTTCTGAATCTATACCTTCTGCATTAAATGGCTTTTTCACATCGTTTTGTGATGCAAAAGCTTGAACAGTTCCTACGAGCATTAAAATTAGCAGAATGATCATGCTCCTTTTCATTTAAATTCCCCCTTATATTCGATTATTAGTAGAATAACTTATTTTTCCAATTAAGAAATGGTTCGAAACTAGTGATTACCTTT
The DNA here is from genome assembly GCF_032341175.1 of Bacillus sp. DTU_2020_1000418_1_SI_GHA_SEK_038. Classification (NCBI taxonomy): domain Bacteria; kingdom Bacillati; phylum Bacillota; class Bacilli; order Caryophanales; family Bacillaceae; genus Bacillus; species Bacillus sp. DTU_2020_1000418_1_SI_GHA_SEK_038. The sequence goes on from NZ_CP135435.1 coordinate 1,635,452, forward strand.
AGTACTTAATAACTAACTATAATGAAATATCTCATTAAAATGGATATATGCTATTAATTTTTCCTGCTTATTCCTTTCATTCCATGGAAAATATTAAGTTGGAGACTATGACTAAACTATGTTAGGGTAATTAATGTTGGCACATAACTTGCCAAGGATTTTAACCATAATAATCAGTCTTTACTTAAAGGGAGGAGAAATAATGAAGAAGCTTGCAGCAGCTATGCTTGCAGGACTCATGATGCTCTCATTCCAGTTTATCCAATCTAAGAATACACATGTCAATGCTGAAACATTGGATCATGTAGATATATATACTGTTCAGAAAGGCGATTCCCTTTTTAAAATTGGATTGAAATACGGAGTATCTGAGCTAGAGATAAAAGAAATAAATTATTTAAAGTCGAAAAAGATTCATCCAGGTCAAAAGCTTATCTTACCAGAAACAATTTCTAAGGCTGAAAAAGACCTCCTTGCAAGGCTTGTACATGCAGAGGCTAAAGGAGAGCCGCATGAGGGAAAGGTAGCCGTTGCATTAGTCGTATTGAATCGGGTAGAAGATGACCGATTCCCGGATAAGATTAAAGATGTTATTTATCAAAAAAGACAATTCCAACCAGTTGATAATGGATCGATTAATGAGCCTTCTGGTGAAGATTCTAAAAAAGCTATGATGGAAGCTTTAGCTCTCCAGGGGCAAGGAAATGAGTCAATATTTTTCTTTAATCCCGATAAAACAAATAGTAAATGGTTAAGAACAAAAACGGTGACAACCGTAATAGGCAATCACAGATTTGCGAAGTAATTGAATTAACGAAAGAACAAAGATGAGGGTTTATTGCCCTCAACTTTATTTGTTTTTATCAATATATTCAAATAAAAATGATTGCCCATTACGATAAAATCGCGGATCATATAAGCCGAGACGCTCCTGATCGTTTACGAGTACAACGAATGGTGACCACTCATAAAGTGTTTTTGCTTCTGGGCGCTCAGCAAACAATTTGTCTAAATCAGCTTCGGCTGCTGATTCAAGGACATATTGAACTTTTCGGTCCTGCCAAAGATTGTCTTGAAAAATAGTAACCTGATCATCTTTCATCGTAATGACAGAAAAGGTCCAAGGAACAAAACCGGCGGAAAGAGCCACTTGATCATACTGATCGTCATACTGATTGTAAATTATATACCCTTGAGCCGTTTGAACGATAAGATGTAAGGCAATAAATGCCCATGCAAGCTTAAAATAATAAGGAGACTTTGTTTTCTCTTTTCTTGATAAAATAAAAGCTATCCCTAAAATTCCCCAAAATACTAAATCTACGATAGGGATCGTCCCAAATGTAATCCTTTGAGTGGAAAAAGGTTCTAAATAGCCAGTTCCCCAAGCATTAAAAAGGTCGCTCGTATCATGTATGAAAACTGCAAGCCATCCAAGCAGGAATAACTTCATATCTTTAATCTTAAAAATGGCTAAACAAATGAGTGAAAAAAGCAGGGCCCAAATAGGTGTTAAGAAAACCGAGTGAGTAATCCCCCTATGCCACATTTGATAAAGGCCCTCTGTATCCCAAAACCGGGAAATAACATCAATATCGGGAATTAGACTTGCACCAACAGCAGTCACAAGATAGGCTCTTTTATGGTTTTTATCCAAATCTTTTTTATTAACAGTCCCGTAAAGGGCGAGACCGAATAAGGTGTGAGTAACCGAATCCAAAACGATCTCCTCCAAAAAGAATAGTCTTAGTATAAAATCTATTTTAATTATAGACACAATCTGCCTTAAAGGCTATTTTAAACAATTTTGTAAAATCCCATTTGTAATGGAAATATACTGTATTGCAATCTGTTTTTCAGAAATGCTAAAATTGAAGGTATGATTAAATTTGAGAGTCAGCGAGGAACTATAATGGTAAATAAGTTTAACGAAGAAGTTTTATCACGCAGGACTTTTGCGATCATCTCCCACCCGGATGCAGGGAAAACGACCTTAACTGAGAAGCTCCTTTTATTTGGTGGCGCCATCAGAGATGCTGGGACGGTAAAAGGAAAGAAAACGGGAAAATATGCAACGAGTGACTGGATGGAAATAGAGAAGCAGAGGGGAATCTCTGTTACGTCCAGTGTGATGCAATTTGACTATAAGGGTGCGCGTGTCAATATCTTGGATACACCTGGGCATCAGGATTTTAGTGAAGATACGTATCGGACACTAACTGCTGTTGACAGTGCAGTGATGATCATTGATTCTGCAAAAGGAATAGAAGAGCAGACTTTAAAGCTTTTTAAAGTTTGCCGAATGAGAGGCATTCCTATTTTCACCTTTATTAATAAATTGGACCGCCAAGGAAGAACACCATTAGAGCTTCTAGCAGAGCTTGAAGAAGTAATGGGCATTCAATCATACCCGATGAATTGGCCGATTGGAATGGGAAAGGAATTCCTTGGAATTTATGATCGTTTTAATAATCGAATTGAGCAATTTCGTGTAGAGGAGAAGGAGCGATTTCTTCCATTGAATGAAGATGGGGAAATAGATGGTGATCATGCTATTAAAGCATCAGGCCTTTATGAGCAAACACTTGAAGAAGTAATGCTGTTAAATGAGGCTGGGAACGAGTTTTCGGTTGAAAAATTGGCAGAGGGGGAGCTTACCCCCGTTTTCTTTGGCAGTGCTTTAACGAATTTTGGTGTTCAGACTTTTTTAGAATCCTATTTGCAGTTCGCACCGCCTCCTCAAGCCCGAAAGTCAACTGCTGGTGAAATTGATCCCTTATCTGAAAGCTTTTCAGGCTTTATCTTTAAAATCCAAGCTAATATGAATCCAGCTCATCGGGATCGCATTGCTTTCCTTAGAATTTGTTCTGGCCGTTTTGAGCGCGGGATGTCTGTGAATATCCCTAGACTAGGCAAGCAAATAAAGCTGGCCCAGTCTACCCAATTCATGGCAGACGATCGAAGCACCGTTGATGTAGCTGTTAGCGGTGATATTATCGGTATATATGATCCTGGCACATATCAAATTGGTGATACGTTAACATCGGGAAAAGATAATTTCCAATTTGAACGGCTGCCGCAATTTACACCTGAGCTTTTCGTTAAGGTTTATGCGAAAAATGTGATGAAACAAAAGCATTTTCATAAAGGGATTCAGCAGTTAGTTCAGGAAGGTGCAATCCAGCTGTATAAAACCGTGAAAACCGAAGATTTACTTTTAGGAGCGGTTGGACAGCTTCAATTTGAAGTATTTGAGCACCGAATGAAAAATGAATATAATACAGAAGTGATTATGGAAAGAGTTGGATCGAAAATTGTTCGTTGGGTTGATGGTGAGGATGTGAATGAAAACCTTTCAAGTTCAAGAAGCCTTCTTGTCCATGACCGATTTGAAAAGAAAGTCTTCTTATTCGAAAATGATTTCGCACTTCGCTGGTTTCAAGAAAAAAATCCAGAAGTAAAATTGTATAATCCTATGGATTCAGAGCATTAATAATATAAAGAGCTTATCTAAAAAACGGCTTGCTAAAGGAGCCGTTTTTCTTTTTTGATGTATATAATACTTTTCTAGTATGATCGAATTTTAGTAGTGACCTAGGATAAAACCCCTACATAACTTGACATAAGGTTGAAAAAACACTATATTAATATTATAAATTTGTACTTTAGTGCTAAAAAGCGTTTAAGTGTAAATGTTCTGGGATACTAAGGAGCGTCACAACATGGACCACATACAACAATCAATAACTCTTAAGCCTTTGGAGGCCTTTTTCATTACAGTAATTATTTTAGGCGGAATCAGCAGTGCAATTATTTTTGCTGGAGTAGTCCCTCACATACCGATTGTTTTGGCTATTATGTTCCTAATTGGCTTTGGACTTTTTAAGAAAATAAGCATGAGAGATTTAGAGGATGGCCTTACAAGTGGTGCAAAATCCGGTCTTGGGGCTGTTTTTATTTTTTTCTTTATTGGCATGTTGATTAGCAGCTGGATGGCAAGCGGAACGATTCCGACTTTTATATATTTAGCATTAGAAGTTGTGAACGGGAAGTTTTTCTACGCCATAGCTTTTGCCGTGTCCTCTATTATTGGGCTGAGTATCGGCAGTTCATTAACGACAGCAGCAACAATTGGCGTTGCATTTATGAGCGTTTCTTCTGCCCTAGGCTTATCAGAAGCATTAACGGCTGGAGCGGTTATCTCAGGTGCCTTCTTTGGAGATAAGATGTCCCCGCTTTCAGATACAACGAATCTGGCTTCGATGATTGTAAAGGTGGATTTATTTGATCATATTAAAAATATGGCTTGGACAACTGTTCCTGCATTTCTCATTTCATTCGTCCTATTTGCTGTTTTATCTCCTGAGGAGGCAGTTTCGAATTTTTCTCAAATCGGCTTATTAAAGGAGACATTAGTTGATCAGGGATTTGTTCATTGGTATTCCCTTGCTCCTTTTTTAATATTGAGTTTTTTAGCGATAAAAAAGGTTTCAGCCCTTGCGACATTATCTGCAAGTATTTTATCGGCATTATTCATCAGTTTCTTTGTCCAAAAAGGATTTAGCTTAAAAGAAATGATGAATCTTTTGTTTTTTGGATTTCAATCTGATAGTGGTGTAAAGGAAGTGGACTCCCTGTTAACAAGGGGAGGAATGGAAAGTATGATGTTTTCCATTTCACTAGTTTTGTTGGCTCTCTCGATGGGAGGTCTCTTTTTTAAATTAGGAATATTACCAGCATTATTACAGGGAATAAAAGACTGCTTAAATCGTGTTCCAACTTTAATTGCTTCAACCGCCGGTACAGCTATAGGCATTAATTTTCTTCTTGGAGAACAATATCTTTCTATTCTCCTCACTGGAAATGCTTATCAAAAGGCATATGAAAAGGCAGGATTACATCCAAAAAATCTTTCAAGGGCGCTGGAGGATGCCGGAACAGTTATTAATCCGCTCGTCCCATGGGGAGTTTGTGGTGTGTTTTTAACCGGTGTTTTAGGAGTTGACACGATTAGCTATTTACCGTTTACCTTCTTTTGCCTTTTATCTCCATTATTAACTGTTTTTTATGGTATCACAGGCTTTACCATTGCGAAAAAGTGAAAGAGTGGCTAATTAAAGGCTGCTCTTTCACTTTTTTGTTTTACATTTGTTTTTTGTCGAATGTTGTAGGAAATAAATTGGAAATTAATTGGGATATGGAAAATATTTAACATCGATCCAGAGCAAAATAATACTATCGAAACTTGGCTGGTGATGAGATGAAATCATTTACAAAACTGGAAGCGGTATTATGGAGTATTGCTCTGCCTGGATTTAGTCAGTTATTATCAGGACACATATGGAAGGGCATACTTTTTGTTGTACTTGAAATTACAATTAATGTGTTCAGCAATTTCAATAGGGCCATCATGTATAGCTTTTTAGGGGAAATTGAAAATGCGATCGAGGTAACTGATTTCCAATGGTTAATGTTTTATCCTTGTTTATATATGTTTGCTATGTGGGATTCTTATCGAAGTGCAATGATAAAAAACGAAGAGCTTTCCTACCTCCCATTTGTCTTTAGTGCTTATTTTGTTACAGTTGGGCTAATGTATTCAACAAAACTAACCCTTTTTGGGGTATTATTTGGGCCAGTGTTTCTACCTATGCTTTTTTTAATTCCAGGATTAGTTTTTGGGTTTTTGGTAAGGTGGTTAATATTAACAATTAGGAAACAAAGAGTCTTATAGTAGTTTTAAGCTTTAACAACTGTTTTGTTAAGGCTATTTTTGTGTTTGTAAATTTTTTTGTTTAATAACCCCCAAAAACCATCTAATCAACTGCGAACAGTTGTAGTGAAAAAAGCGGCCGCTAAGAAAATAACTATGAGGTGAAATTAGATGAAATTTTTATCAACTAAGGAAATCAACAAAATAGCAAAAGGAACATTAGCAGTAGTTTTGGCGGGAACATTCACATTAACTGCCTCACTAGCATCTGCAGCCGAAAATACAGAGAACCCAGAAAATTATCAAACGGTAGTTTTGGATAATCAAACAACTGAAAACAATGTCCAAACTGAAAATAAAGAAATTGATGCAGGAACGAATAATCAAGAAAGTACAATAGATGTAGTCAGTGCTGAAAAGCCATCTCTAGTCCCTGGAAGCTTTTTCTATTTCGCAAAAATTGCCTTAGAAAAAATCAAATTAGCCCTTACCTTTGACGATGAAAAGGAAGCTAAATTACTTGCCACTTTTGCAGCAGAGCGCCTTGCTGAAGCTGAAGCACTTTTTGCACAGAAAAAAGAAGCTGAGGCAATGAAAGTAATTGAAGAAGCAATAGAAAATTTATCAAAAGCTGAAGATCAAGTGAACAAAGAGCAAGAAGACCCTACGAGCGAAGAGTCTGCTGAAGAGGATACTGAAAAAGTAGAACAGACGGAAGAAGATAAGACCGATGCTGAAGAAGTGGCTGCAAATGATGAAGTGGCGGTTGATATAGATGTAGAAGAAAAGCCAGTCGATGAATTGGAAGAAATAATGTCACAAAACATTATTGCTTTAAAAGCGGCATTGGAAAAGGTGAAAAATCCAGTTGCAAAGGCTGCACTGCAAAAAAATATTGATAAAAGCTATGAAAAACTAGCGAAAAAGATTGAGAAACTAAATAAAAAATATGGAATAGATATTGAGTCAGAGGCTAATTCAGAAGAAGAAGTGGCAAATGACCAAGAAAGCAAGGATGAGACTACAGCTGCAGAAACAGATAAAACCGCCAAAGAAGATGTAAACAAGGATAATGCTGAAGCTATTATCCCTGAGAATACTAATCAAGCTGAAGTGATCAATAAGAAGCAAGAGGAAAAAACAAAGAAAGCTGAGGAACGTGCTGAGGCGAAAAAAGCACATGATTTAAAGAAGCAGCAAGAAAAACAAGCACGTGAATTAGCAAAAGCAGAAGAAAAACAAAAACGTGAAGCTGCTAAACAAGAAGCAAAGCAAGCCCGCGAGGATGCAAAGGAAAAACGTGAAGAATTAAAAAAAGCCAGAAAACAAGCTCAAGAAGCCAAGCATGATCAAAAACACTCACATAAAAAGGATCATGAAAATAAAGGAAATGGGAAAAATGACTAATATTTTGTAAGGATTTAAAAATTTATTAGAAAAAGAGGACTTAAATTAAGTTCTCTTTTCCTAATCATGCAGTCAACCCTTATAAAACGTTCCTCGCCACCGTATGATATAATGTGTTTTGGATAAAAGAGGTGAGGCTATTGCTAGGTTTGTTGTTCATGGCAAAAAAGCGAAAAAAAACAATAGAAGAGACTGTTCATTTAATACAGCAAGGCGATACAGTCCTGCAAGATGAACTAATAAATTCATATAAACCATTTATTGCTAAAACGGTATCATCAGTTTGTAAAAGATATATATATGACTCAGATGATGAATTCAGTATTGGTCTAATAGCTTTTAATGAAGCAATACAAAAATACTCACCTGAAAAAGGGAGTTCATTAATAAGTTTTTCAGAGGTCTTAATTAAGAGAAGGGTTATTGATTATATTCGTACTCAGTCGAAGCATCAAGTTTTGAAACTTGATTATAGTGCAAGTGATAGAGAGGATGATCAGACTGGAGCTGCGATTGAAAATGAGCTGTCAATAAACGATTACAATAGGAAAACAGATGAAGAAGCAAGAAGAGAAGAAATTATTCACTTTAATGAAGTCCTTAATAGATTCGAGCTATCATTTAATGATTTAATTCAGCAATCCCCAAAGCATGCTGACGCAAGGAAAAATGCAATGAAGGTGGCACAATTAATTGCTGATAATAATGAACTAAAACATATATTACTTGAAAAGAAAAGATTGCCTATCAAACAGCTTGAAAACATTGTTTCTATTAGCAGAAAAACAATTGAGAGAAATAGAAAATACATAATTGCAATGTCACTTATTTTAATTGGTGATTATGTGTATTTAAGGGATTATATTAAAGGGGTGTTGGAAACGTGAAAAAAGGAATAATAATGGAAATAAATGAACGTTTTTTAACGCTATTAACCCCAGAAGGTGAATTTCTGCGTGCGGCAAAACTTAATAGACAATACGAAATAGGTCAAGAAATCGATTTTTATCCACTAAGTATCGATAAAACTACTAATCGGACACTATTTTCCATATTTTCAAGCTTTAAAGCTAAAGCCGTTATCGCAGCAGCTTTAGTAATCATGCTAGTATGTTCTTCTGTTTTTTCTTTAAGTGGAAATAATGAGGTCTATGCCTATATGTCTATCGATATTAATCCAAGTATTGAACTAGCGATTAATGATAAGTTTCAAGTAATTGAAATAAAGCCTTACAATGAAGAAGGGGAACAAATAGTTAAACACATTCATGATTGGAAGAAAAAAAATATTCAGGTTATTACGGGTCAGATAATAGAGGAAATTAAAGATCAAGGGTATGCAAAAGATAATTATGAAATCGTTATTGCTACAGTAAATACAAAGAAAGAAAATAAAGCACTTGAATCAAAGTGGAATGAAGAAATAACTGAAATTAAAGAGAATATTCAAAAAGAAAAGCTAGAAGTAAAGGTTATGGATGCATCTCCTAATGATAGAAAAGAAGCGAAAGAAAAAGGTCTTTCCATTGGATCATATAAAGAAACTCAATTGAAAAAGAAAACTGAACATCAACCTGGTTCAAATAAACCAGATAAGCAAGATAACAAGAAATCAGATCAATCTCGAAATCCTAACAATAAAGAGACTAATAATAATCCGAAAAGTGAACATTCCACTATTCCACCTGGACAGCTAAAAAAAGAGCCTGCGTCAAATCGAAATAACGGATCTGAACAATCAAACAAAATTAAATTTGAAAAAACAACTCCTCCTGGGCAGGAAAAAAAAGGGGAACGTGAAAACAAACCCAACGGCAACAAACAGGAGAATGAAAAAAAAAATAATAATAATGGGAAGCAATTAGAAAAAAATAAACAGAAAAACAAGGATGAGAATCCTTCCTATCAAAGAGGGAATGGAAAAGAAGCTCATTCAAAATTGAATGATCGTGAAGATAATAAAGAAAAATCTAAATCAGCCAATGAAAACAGAAAAGACAAGGATAAGTGGCATCAGGACAAGGATAAAAAGGATCGTGACAATGATTAACATAAATGGCAATGGAAAGTCCGGTGAGAACCGGACTTTTTTGAATCCATCTATATTGGATTAAAGTCATTTAAAGCTAAATATTATTTCCAGACATGCGCGCCTGTGCTTGCTTCACTAATCTTTTTGTAATTTCTCCGCCTACTGAACCATTTGCGCGAGATACAGTATCAGAACCTAGCTGTACGCCAAATTCTTGTGCGATTTCATATTTAACTTGATCTAAATATTGTTCAATACCGGGAACTAGTAGTTTATTGCTGCTATTTGCCAATTCTTCTCAACTCCTATCATTGTTTGACAGAGGTTATTTATTTCTCTGTAATTGTAGTATGTTTAAATAATGGTCAATTGATAAGTGGAAATATTTTTCGTTATAGATAAAACTTTATGAATTTAAAGCATTATTATATTTATTGCTGAAAGATAAATAACAATTAGAAATTACTTTCATATTAAAGATATATTCTTTATGATAGAGGGTATGAAAAGAAAGGAAAGGAATTATAATCCATGTGGAGAAAGGTTAAAATCCGTTTAAGCAGATTAACACCAGCCCAGGTAATAACAAGCTATTATTTAATGGCGATTACATTTTCAGTAATACTTCTTAGCTTGCCCTATGTACATAAGCCTGGGGTTGAAATTGATTTTATTGATACGGTATTTACCGCAGTGAGTGCAGTAAGTGTGACAGGCTTAACTGTTGTAGAAATTTCAGAAACCTATAGTGTCTTTGGGTATTTTATTATTATGATTGTGTTGCAATTTGGCGGTCTAGGAATCATGGCAATCGGCACGTTTTTTTGGATGTTATTAGGGAAAAAAATTGGCCTTAGAAGCAGGCGGCTTATTATGATTGACCACAACCAAATGGCGTTATCCGGTCTCGTACATTTGATTAGAGAAATAATCAAAATTGTCCTTCTAATTGAACTTTTAGGGGCATTAATTCTAGGTTTTCATTTTTTGAAATATTATCCGACATGGGAGGAGGCATTCCTTCATGGATTATTTGCATCTGTTAGTGCAACAACGAATGCGGGAATGGGTATAACTGGAGCTTCGCTAGTCCCTTTTGCAAGTGATTATTTTGTTCAATTAATTAATATCTTATTGATTATCCTTGGAGCGATAGGCTTCCCAGTATTAATTGAAGTAAAGGAATATTTATTTAATAAAACACTTGACGGGCGCTTCCGATTTTCATTATTTACGAAGCTAACAACCATTACATATGCCGGTCTCCTAATTATAGGCACAATATTTATTTTAGTGTTAGAGTTTAATCACTTTTTGAAAGGAGTAACATGGCATAAAGGCTTTTTTTATGCGTTATTCCAAGCAGCTACAACGAGAAGTGCCGGCCTTTCAACGATGGATATAAGCGAGTTTACTATGCCAACATTATTGGTTTTAAGTATCCTAATGTTCATCGGTGCATCGCCAAGTTCTGTTGGTGGTGGGATAAGGACCACGACATTTGCATTAAATATTTTATTTATTTTCCATTTTGCAAAGGGCAATAGAGATATTAAGGTATTTAACCGCGAGCTTCATCAAGATGATATTCATAAATCATTAGCCATTACAATCTTAGCAACTGTCATGTGCTTTTTATCAGTTGTGATTCTAAGTATTTCTGATAGTCAGCATGAGCTCATTGCCATTATCGTAGAGGTTTGTTCTGCTTTTGGTACAACGGGTCTTTCCATGGGGATTACGGCCGATTTAAGCAGCTTTGGGAAATGCATTTTGATGATCCTAATGTTTATTGGCAGAATTGGTTTAACATCCTTCTTATTTATTATTGGTGGTAAAGAGAAGAAGACCAATTATCATTATCCTAAAGAACGTGTGATTATAGGTTAAAAAATACAGGTGCCTGACTCCATGATTATACTAATATCCAGAGGCTGTACCATTAATTGGACACTTGATATTGAATCTTGGAGCAGGCACCTTTGCTTTGCACAGATCCGATTTAGTCCGTTCCCTTACTCACATCATGAGTAGGGTGCATAAAAGGACTGCCTTGTGGCCGTTTTTTTCTTTCGAGTAAATCCTTGTTTTCAGACGTATTCCAGCCAATATCATTCGTTGGATGAACCCACTCATCACCAGCCATAATGGAAGGCTCCGTTTCCTTGCTCCAGTTCTCTAATGGGGAATTTTCTGATGAGTAGAAGCTATCGCCTATGACCACGCCATGGGAATTTTCAAAAGGTGCTTCCATTTTAATTCCTGTTCCCTTGAAGCTAGGTGCTTCAATTTGATGGGGAAGAGTCTCATCAATGCCAATATTCTTTCCAACTGCCTTCTTCTTATTATCCATTCAAATCATCCCTTTTCCTTTGTATAGAAAAAATAGCTGGTCTTTTTTAGATTTTGTTGAATTAGTTCATTTATAAGTCTTTTTAAATTGAAATTTAAGGGAATTTTTTTTTGAATGAAAAAATATTGTGAGAAAACAATAAGAATGTACCATTCTCAATAGGAGGCTTCAGAAATGGCAAAAAGAAAAGCGCAATTTGATGCTGCTCTAAAGCATACGAAAACCCCAAAGAAAAACTTAGAGGAAACGGAATTCTCTGCAGAGTTTAGCCAAGGTGAAAACCCGATGAAAGGAGCAAACCGGAACTCAAAGCAAGGGAGAAAGGGCAGATCCTAATGGATAAAAACAAAGAAAAACAAAAAAATGCCAATGTTGAATTTGGCATCGAGTTTGGCGATATGAATGCCAGCAAACTTTATGAAGTTCCCTTTATGAGTAAAGATAAGGAAAAGAAAAACAATCGGAAAAAGAAATACTAAAGAAATCAGCCCTCTGCTTATGCAGGGGGCTGAAATGGAATAACTAATTATTAGAAAAAGAAAAAATGAATGATTTTTCATGTCTTGAATCAAAGTAAGTCAGGATTGTACCAGGGTTTTTGTTGATTTCTCCAGTAATTAAATACTTATCCAGATCAAATGGAAGTTTTTCGATTAGCGTATGCTTATAAATATCCTTTTCATTTAGGCCAATTTTAACAAATTCGGACCCTAAAATGGATGGGTTTTTGATTATGTCCTGATAAATGATTGATCTTTCAGCTTTATCGTAACTAGCAGAGGCATCGGGTCCCCACCACGGCTTTCTAGGCTTATATTTTTGCCTAATTAAATAGTCATACTTCATTAATCCTTCCACAATATCTAAGTCGGCTACCTTTTTGCTCTGAAGAAATTCATAAAGTCTTCTAAATAAATCCTCTAACTGATGCCCAATTCTTGACCAGCCTTTTTCCTCCCAAAAGCTTCCGAATTCCTGAAAGAAGTCAAATGGAGAAGAGAATGATTTAGTTACTAAATATTCCACCGTGAAATCCATTCTATGGTCATTCCAATATTTCTCCAGTACATCCTCAACCTGCTTAATCCGGATAATGTCGTCAAAGGACAATACATTATTTCCGAGCATTTCGTACGGTGAATGGTCCATATAAATATATTGATGTTCAGCAGCTCTCAAGCGCAGTCCTGTCCCTCTTAATAATTTTAAGAAACCAAGCTGCAGTTCCTCAGGTCTCATCGCGAATACATCATTAAATGTTTTTCGGAATGAATGATAATCTTCCTCGGGAAGTCCAGCAATTAAATCCAGATGCTGGTCTATTTTTCCGCCATTTTTGACCATTGTCACTGTACGTGAAAGTTTTTCGAAATTCTGCTTTCTCATAACAAGCTCATTTGTATAATCATTTGTTGATTGAACACCTATTTCAAAACGGAATAAGCCCGCTGGTGCCTCCTTATTTAGAAACTCAATAACCTCGGGTCTCATAATGTCTGCCGTAATTTCAAACTGAAATACAGTCCCCGGCAGATGCTCATCTATTAAAAATTGAAACATTTCCATCGCATAGCTTCTGCTTATATTAAACGTACGATCGACAAACTTTATCGTTTTAGCGCCGTTTTTCATTAAATAACGAATATCTTCCTTAATTTTTTCACGGTCAAAATAACGAACTCCAACCTCTATCGATGACAGGCAGAATTGACAGCTAAAAGGACAGCCACGGCTTGTCTCGATATACGTAACCCGCTTTGAAAGGTGAGGGATATCCTCTTCAAATCTGAAGGGAGAAGGTAATTCTCGAAGATCCAGCTTATTTCGCTGAGGATTGATTTTGACCTCTCCATCCTTACGATAAGCAACCCCATGTATTTGTTCAATCTCTAATTCACCTTGAATACCTGAGAGTAATTGCTTAAATGTCTCTTCTCCTTCACCAATAACAATATAGTCGAAATCATTAACCTCTTTCATCCAGTCTAGGACATCATAGGAAACTTCAGGGCCGCCTACGACAATTTGAATAGACGAATTAATCTTTTTGATCATATTGACTACTTTAATCGTTTCTTCGATATTCCAAATATAGCAGCTAAATCCGATGACGTCAGGCTTCTTTCGAATTAAATCTGTCACGATATTCATAATTGGGTCTTTAATTGTATATTCAGCAATTTCTATATGAAACTCAGGGCTTGCATAAGCCTTTAAATAACGTATGGCAATATTAGTGTGAATATATTTAGCATTTAGTGTAGAACAAATTATTTTCATGAAAGAAACTCCTTATAGAGTATTAAATATCAACATATTATTATAACTTATTGTTGACAAAAAGGATAGATGCAAAACCTGCCTTCAATTGTAGAGGATTTATAGTTTTTTATTTTGTCAATTTTAGAAAAAATAAATAGGATATACTATATACAAATAAGTATGTCACATTTATAATGGTAATATAAAATAATACATACTTATCTTCCCTAGGGGGTGATGATGATTAAATTATCCGATCGCCAGGATGAAATCCTTCAAATTGTAAAACGTGACGGCCCGATAACAGGTAACGAAATTGCTAAAAAGCTCTCACTTTCAAGAGCAGCGTTACGCCCAGATCTTGCAATACTCACAAGAACTGGGAATTTAGATGCCAGGCCTCGAGTAGGCTATTTCTATAATGAGGAATTTCAAGTCAAGCGTCATGCAGAAAAGTTTATCAACCAAAAGGTAAAGGATTTTAAAGCACATCCAATCGTAGTTGAAAGTTCAACCTCTGTTTATGATGCAATTGTCCAATTGTTTTTAGAGGATGTTGGTACGCTTTATGCAGTTGATTCAGAGGGGTATTTGGCAGGAGTTGTTTCAAGAAAGGATTTATTAAGGGCATCCCTTGGAAATAAAAACCTTCAAGAGCTGCCGGTAAGTGTGATCATGACAAGGATGCCAAATATTACAACGGTTGACCCAGAAGAAACATTACTCGAAGCCGCGAAAAAAATGATTTCCTATCATATTGATTCTTTACCAGTTGTAAAAGAAGTTAAGGGGAAAAGCAATGCATTTTTACTGCTAGGAAGAATAACGAAAACGACCTTAACTCGCGCATATATAGAAATAGGAGAAAAATAACCTCAGGGGAGTTGCTGAAAAGTTGGAGCGCAAGAAAATCGTATATGTGGTGTCAGACTCGGTTGGGGAAACTGCGGAGTTTGTCGTAAAAGCAGTAGCAACTCAGTTTAATGGCAGTCAAATTGATATTCGCAGAAATTCATATGTAGATGATATCGAGGATATTGAAGATATTATTACTCTAGCTAATAAAGACCAATCGATCATTGCTTATACAATTGTTATTCCTGCCTTAAAGGAGCACTTAGATAAAAGAGCGCAAGATGAAGGAATTGTAGCTGTTGATTTATTAAACCCTTTAATGAATGCGTTTCAAACACAGTTTAACAAAGAGCCGCATCATAGTCCTGGGTTAATGAGGAAGCTGGATGAAGAGTATTTTCGGAAAATTGAAGCGATTGAATTCGCAGTTAAATACGATGATGGGCGTGATCCGCGAGGAATAACTAAAGCAGATATTGTATTGATTGGCGTTTCCAGAACTTCGAAAACTCCATTATCGATGTATTTGGCACATAAACGGTTTAAGGTGGCCAATGTCCCTTTAGTCCCGGAAGTACCGCCGCCAGATGAACTATTTCAAATTCCGCGAAAGAATTGTATTGGCTTAATTATTTCGCCAGATAAACTAAACGAAATACGCAAGGAAAGGCTAAAGGCACTTGGACTTGCATCGCAAGCGAACTATGCAAGCTTTGGTCGGATTCTTGATGAATTAGATTATGCAGAGAAAATTATGAAGCGTGTAGGATGTCCGATTATTAATGTATCGAATAAGGCTGTGGAAGAAACAGCAGGGTTAATACTAGAAGTGTTAAAAAAGGAGAGGAGCTATTAATTATGGAGAAATTCGTTTATTTATTTCAAGAAGGTCATGGAAACATGAAAGATTTGCTCGGAGGAAAAGGAGCAAATCTAGCGGAAATGACAAACATCGGTTTGCCAGTACCTGATGGTTTTACGATTTCTACAGGAGCTTGCAGTGCTTATTATGAGGCTGGAAAAACAATTCCAAATCTAGTAATGCAACAGACTTTAGAAGCTTTATCACGTCTAGAAGCAAAAATGGAAAAGAAATTGGGAGATTCAGAAAATCCATTACTAGTTTCTGTACGCTCAGGATCTGTTTTCTCAATGCCTGGAATGATGGATACGATATTAAATCTTGGGATGAATGACGAAACGGTCGTAGGATTAGCAAAATTAACAAACAATCCTCGTTTTGCTTATGATTCATATCGACGTTTTATTCAAATGTTCAGCAACGTTGTTCTCGAGATTGATACGTATTATTTTGAGCAATTATTAGAGGAAATTCGTGAACATAAAGGATATTCCTCTGACCCTGAATTGACAGCTGAAGATTGGAAGGAAGTCATTGCCGGCTATAAGGGAATTGTGAAAAAGCATACGAGAAAAGCATTTCCACAGGATCCGAAGGAACAGCTTTTCCTTGCTATCAATGCGGTATTTAACTCCTGGAATAATCAGCGTGCAATCGTTTATCGCCGATTAAATAAAATTCCTGATCATCTTGGAACAGCCGTTAATATTCAAAGTATGGTATTTGGGAATATGGGGAATGACTCTGGGACAGGTGTTGCTTTTACAAGGAATCCTTCAACTGGAGAACCCGTTCTTTACGGTGAATATTTAATCAATGCTCAAGGGGAGGATGTTGTTGCAGGAATTCGTACTCCACTGCCAATTCGAACCTTAAAGGAAGAAATGCCAGAAGTATACCAGCAATTTAATCAAATTTGTCAGCAGCTTGAGCAGCATTATCAAGAAATGCAGGATATAGAGTTTACTGTAGAACGGGGTAAGCTATTTATACTTCAAACACGAAATGGAAAGAGAACAGCCCAAGCTGCGATTCGTATTGCTGTGGAAATGGTAGATGAAGGAATTATTGATAAAAAGACCGCTCTTCTTCGTGTGGACCCTGACCAGTTAAATCAGCTTCTGCACCGCAGAATAGATGAATCAGCAGTAAAGACCATTCTAGCAAAAGGTTTGCCAGCCTCTCCCGGGGCTGCAACAGGTCAGGTAGTTTTCGATGCTGATGAAGCTGAACAATTGGCTAATGAGGGCAAAAAGGTAATCCTAGTTCGTCCTGAGACTACCCCGGATGATATCCATGG
This sequence comes from Bacillus sp. DTU_2020_1000418_1_SI_GHA_SEK_038, assembly GCF_032341175.1. Classification (NCBI taxonomy): domain Bacteria; kingdom Bacillati; phylum Bacillota; class Bacilli; order Caryophanales; family Bacillaceae; genus Bacillus; species Bacillus sp. DTU_2020_1000418_1_SI_GHA_SEK_038. The sequence goes on from NZ_CP135435.1 coordinate 1,652,236, forward strand.
GATTGTCGCTGCACAAGCCATTTTGACAAGCCGGGGAGGTATGACTAGTCATGCAGCGGTTGTTGCCAGAGGAATGGGGAAGGCTTGTATATGCGGATGTGAAGCTTTAAAAATTGATTTAAAAGCAAAACATTTTGCTGCTGGCGATAAGGTAATTAAGTATGGGGATACCATTACGATTGATGGTTCAACTGGAGAAATTATTCTTGGGGAGGTCCCAATGATTGACCCAGAGCTATCGGAAGAATTTCAATGCTTACTTCGCTGGGCTGATGAAGTTCGTAATATAACTGTTCGCGCAAATGCTGATAATCCAGAGGACGCGAAAAAAGCCTTTGAATTTGGAGCGGCCGGAATTGGTTTATGCCGGACGGAACATATGTTTATGGATAGTAAGCGGATTCCAACTGTTCAAAAAATGATATTAGCTGATAGCTTTAATGAGAGAAAGGAAGCACTTGAGCAGCTTTTACCAATGCAGCAAGGGGATTTTGAAGGGATTTTTGAAGCGATGCAAGGTTATCCAGTAAATGTCCGTCTACTTGACCCTCCGCTTCATGAGTTTTTACCTCACAAAGAGGAGCTTCTCGTTGATGTGACAAGGCTTCAAATATTAGATCCTAAATCTGAGGAATTGAAGAAAAAAGAGCAATTGCTTAAAAAAGTCCGTCAATTGGATGAGTATAATCCGATGCTTGGTCTTCGCGGTTGCCGTTTAGGAATGATGTATCCAGAAATCTATGAAATGCAGGCAAAGGCAATCTTCTATGCTGCTGCTAAACTAGCTGAAAAAGCAATAGATGTTCAGCCAGAAATCATGATACCGCTAGTCGGTCATGTGAATGAACTTAAGCAAATGCGTCAAGTAGTAATCGATGCCGCAAATCATGTTCAGGCAGAAACAGGTAAGGAGATTAAATATACAATTGGTACAATGATAGAAATTCCACGTGCTGCTTTGACAGCTGATGAAATTGCAGTGGAAGCCGATTTCTTCTCGTTTGGAACAAATGATTTAACACAAACAACGTTTGGATACAGCCGTGATGATGCAGAAGGGAAATTCCTTCAAGCCTATATTGAGAACAAAGTTCTACCGGAAAATCCATTTGCAGCCCTTGACCAAAATGGTGTTGGAAAGCTTGTAGAAACAGGTGTGAAGCTTGGAAGAAAAACAAAGCCAAAGCTTAAAACGGGAATTTGCGGGGAACATGGTGGCGAGAAAAGCTCCATTGAATTCTTCTATAAGACAGGGTTAGATTATATCAGCTGTTCGCCTTACCGCGTTCCATTAGCTCGATTGGCAGCTGCGCAAGCAACTATTCGCCATGAATCTAAAAATGAAGTGGTTTTTACGAACGCTTAATTCAGGAAGGACAGTATCTTTGTGGTACTGTCCTGTTTTATTTATAGAATTTTCAGGCAAATTAGTAAACATAACTATCTTTCATTAAATAAAATAGATAGAATATTAATAAGGTAAGAAAAATGATTGAAAGAAGGTTGGCTATGAGAGTAAGCTTATTTGCTACATGTTTAGTAGATATGTTCCAAAGTAATGTCGGGAAGGCGACTGTAGAAGTCCTAGAGCGACTAGGCTGTGAGATTGATTTTCCCAAAAATCAAGTTTGCTGCGGCCAACCGGCATACAATAGCGGCTATGTAAAAGAATCAAAAGAAGCGATGAAAAGAATGATCGAGGCCTTCGAAGAATCAGAATATGTTGTTTCTCCTTCTGGATCATGCGCATATATGTTTCAGGAGTATCCAGCAATTTTCAAGGAAGATCCAGTATGGGAGCCAAGAGCTAAGGAACTGGCTAGAAAAACGTATGAATTAACTCAATTTATTGTAGATGTTTTGAAGGTTGAGGATATAGGGGCAAGGTTAGAAGGAAATGCTACCTATCATACTTCCTGTCATATGACGAGATTACTTGGTGTAAAGGAAGCACCTCTTAAACTATTAAATCGTGTAGAGGGGCTCCAATATACGGAGTTGCCAAACAAGCATAATTGCTGCGGGTTTGGCGGTACATTTTCTGTGAAAATGACGCAAATATCAGAGCAAATGGTTGATGAGAAGGTTAAGCATATTGAAGAAACGCAAGCTGAATATATTATCGGTGCAGATGGGGGATGCTTAATGAATATTGGGGGACGCATCGACCGAAAAGGGAAGCCGATAAAGGTTATGCATATTGCTGAAGTATTAAACAGCCGTTAAAGGAGGGGAGTATAATGGCGATGAAAATTGGCACTGAAAATTTCGATGAGCGAGTCAACGCTGGCATTAATAATTCTTTTATGAGAGGAGCCGTTTCTAGTGCACAGGAAAGACTTCATACACGAAGATTAGCTGCTGCAGAAGAATTAGGCAACTGGGAAGAATGGCGCTCGCTTGGAGAAGAGATCCGCCAGCACGTACTTGAAAATTTAGATTATTATCTATATGAATTAAGCGAGAATATTGCTAAAAGAGGCGGTCATGTATTCTTTGCTGAAACAGCTGAAGAAGCCACTTCTTATATTGAAGATGTAATAAAAGAGAAAAACGCCAAAAAGGTAGTAAAATCCAAATCAATGGTCACGGAGGAAATTCACTTAAATGCTTGCCTTGAAAACGCTGGCTGCGAAGTGATTGAGACAGATTTAGGTGAATATATTTTACAGATTGATGATCATGATCCGCCCTCACATATTGTAGCTCCGGCATTACACAAAAATAAGGAACAAATCCGAGATGTTTTTGCTAAAAAATTAAACTATGAGAATAGTGAAGATCCAGCAGAATTATGCGCACATTCACGGAAAATGCTGAGAAATGAATTTTTAACAGCAGATGTAGGCATAACAGGATGCAACTTTGCCATTGCGGAAACCGGCTCCATAACTTTAGTGACAAATGAGGGAAATGCTGACCTTGTTACGGCATTGCCAAAAACACAAATAACCGTCATGGGCATGGAAAGAATCGTTCCAACCTTTGAAGAAATGGAGGTTCTTGTTAGTTTATTAACAAGGAGTGCGGTTGGACAAAAACTGCCAAGCTATGTAACCGTCCTTTCTGGTCCTCGAGAAGAAGAGGATTCTGACGGACCAGAGGAATTTCATTTAGTCGTCGTTGATAATGGACGTTCTAATATTTTAGGAGGAGAGTTTCAATCTATTTTACAATGTATACGCTGTGCTGCATGTGTGAATGTTTGTCCAGTGTATCGCCATGTGGGAGGGCATTCGTACGGCTCGATTTACTCAGGACCAATTGGAGCAGTCCTGTCACCGTTATTAGGAGGATATGATGATTATAAGGAGCTCCCTTATGCATCGACATTATGCGGGGCTTGCACTGAGGCTTGTCCAGTAAAGATTCCGCTGCATGAACTTCTCCATAAACATCGTCAAGTTATAGTTGAAAAAGAGGGAAAAGCACCGATATCCGAGAAAATGGCAATGAAGGCATTTGGGCTTGGAGCAGCTTCGCCTGCACTGTATAAAATCGGTTCGAAAGTAGCCCCTGCTGCTATGAACCCATTTACAGTTGGCGACAAAATTTCAAAAGGACCAGGTCCGCTTAAGGCTTGGACAGAAATTCGTGATTTCCCAGCACCAAATAAAGAGCGCTTCCGTGATTGGTTTGCCAATCGGGATACTGGGGGTAATAAATAATGGTTGGGAAAATCCAGAATAGGGAGTTATTTTTAACTAAGATTGCTGAGCGATTAGGCAGAGGTCAACGGGCGACCACGATAGAAAGCCCTGTGTGGAACTTTCAACCACAGGATGATGTTTTAAAGGGAGCAAGCAGTGATGACTTACTTCATGTCCTAAGAGAGCAATGTAAAAATATACACACCGATTTTTTTACAACAAATATTTCAGGGCTGCCCGAAACAATAAAGAGCATTATTTTCGAATATGGCGGGGGGCCGATTATCACGTGGAGTGACCCGCGATTTGAAGCATTTGGGCTTTCACCCCTGTTTAATGAAATTCTGCCGAGTAAAAATATAAAAGTTGATGTCTGGGACTCAAGCGTTGGTCAAGAAAATATTAAACTAGCAGAAAAGGCAAATATCGGGATCACGATAAGTGAAATCACCTTAGCAGAATCTGGTACAGCAGTCATTTTCAGCAGTAAAGATAGAGGGAGAAGTATTAGCTTCTTACCAGCAACATCTGTCATCATTATACCGAAAAGTTCCATCGTTCCACGCATGACACAAGCAGCAAGATTAATTAGGAAAAAAGTAAAGAATGGAGAGGAAATTGCTTCATGTGTTAACTTTATAACTGGTCCAAGCAATTCGGCAGATATTGAGTTGAACTTAGTTGTTGGCGTACATGGTCCAACAAAGGCTGCTTATATTGTTGTAGAGGATATATAAGAGAACACAATTAACCTGCTAATTTTCAAAGTGCTGGTATAAGTTACCAGCTGAAATCGATTATCAAACAGTATAGCTGCCCACATGGCAGCTTGTTTTTTTGCATACTTTATGTAAAGGAGTTGATTTGGAATGGTCAAAATTTTCATTGACCCTGGACATGGAGGAGCAGATCCGGGTGCCGTTGGGAATGGGTTATTTGAAAAAAACTTAACCTTGAAAATTTCTAAATATATAAGGACCATGCTGACAGCTTACGAAAATATTCAAGTAAAATTAAGCCGGGAAAGTGATCAAACTGTATCCCTTAATCAACGAACGAACATGGCAAACGCGTGGGGAGCAGAATTTCTATTATCTGTCCATATAAATTCTGGCGGGGGCACTGGATTTGAAGATTATATTCATCCAAGAAATAGACAAAGTTCACCTTCTTACCAAGGGGTCATTCATGAAGAAATCGTCAAGCAAATAGATTTAAAGGATCGAGGTAAAAAACAGGAGAATTTTCATATGCTGCGAGAATCCAATATGCCAGCAATGCTAACAGAAAATGGATTTATAGATAATCCAAATGATGCCTCAAAACTTAGTCAGTCTTCGTATATAGAAAGAATAGCGCGTGGTCATGTAAATGGATTGGTTAGGGCTTTAAAGCTTAAAAAAAAGCCAGAAAGACTGCCGAATTGGGATGGTTTAGTTTTTAAAAAAGGACAAATAGGACGAATTAAAATATTGAAAAGGATCAATCTTTGGAGAAGAGATGAAAATAAAAAATTAATTTTTTCTAGAATATTGAATCCTGGTGAAGTTTACCCTGTATATGGATTCGATAATTTATATGGCGGACAATATAACGTAGGAGACAACCATTGGATTACAAATATTGATGGATATATTAAATATGAGACACCTTCGAAGTCATTCTTAGCAAATGCTGTGAAATTTTATGCTAAGTAACAAAAACCGCCAATTCCTCATGAATCAGGAATTGGCGTTTTTTGTTTTTTACGTCCCAGAGAGGATTCGAACCTCCGACCTACAGCTTAGGAGGCTGTCGCTCTATCCTGCTGAGCTACTGGGACATGATAGTATTATTAGTGATCTAGTTTTCACTGAATGGGTGTGCCCCTGTTCCTTCCTCTACTAGTTAATCAAGGAAGCTGAATGCGTCGGAACAAAGCTACGAGGATGGTGAGTCAGGGAAGTGTACGCTTTGCTGAGCTACTGGGACACGATAGTATTATTAGTGATCTAGTTTTCACTAAATGGATGTGATCCTGTTCCTTCCTCTACTAGTTAATCAAGGAAGCTGGATGCGTCGGAACAAAGCTACAAGGATGGTGAGTCAGGGAAGTGTACGCTTTGCTGAGCTACTGGGACATTTAGATTTTTATTATAAACTCCTGTTCCAATACAGTCAATTATTTAGACTAAAAACGGACGCATAAGTACGTCCGTTTTTAGTTTAAAAGCTTCTTCCTATAGTATTGCATTATAGCAGATGACCGAGCTTGCAGGTTTTTCAGTTTGGTTGTCTTTAACTCAATAAGAGGCTGTGCGAATGGTACGGTTATTTTGCTGGATAATAGTAAAGTTAGCAATAGGGATGCGCCAGCTAACAACAGATAGTTTTGTGGTTCCGTGAAATAATGTTGTACCGGGCTCTCTCTAAAAATACGAATAAAAAACCCGTGCAGGAGATAAACATACAATGTGTTTTTTCCTAAGTTTGTAAAGAAATAATGTCCCTTTGGAACTAGCGAGAAAAAACTGAAGACCATAATTAAGCTTAATATATAAAACCCTAAACGTGTTAACATAGCGCCTATGGATGCTGCACCCATCTCTGTATATGGCTTGGATCCTAGTAGCCATTCATGATTCAAATCTGGGGAAAAATAAAATCCCGTAAATACAATCGCCAATACACACAAGGCTGCGAGCTTAATTTTTGCTGTTTGAAGGAAAGAAAAATGCTCTCTTTTTAAATAATAGCCAATTAGAAAGAGTGGGAAGAACACAAAAGTTCTAGATAAACTTAAATAGTTTGTAATCCAGTCAATATATCCAACTAACAGCCCAACGATAAACGCCGCCCCGAGTGAATATGAAGCTTTATATTTAGTGAAAGCGAGCAGCATAATATTCCAAGAAAACAAACTGATTAAAAACCATAAAGACCAATGTGGCTTTAGCGGTTCAACCTGAAAGGACGATTCTTTATATAGAAAGAAATAAAATACAGAATAGATGACTTGAAAAATGATATATGGAAGGATTAACTTTCTAGTAATTTTAGAAACATATCCTTTTTTATTAAATCCTTTGGCAAAATAACCTGAGATAAGAATAAATGCTGGCATATGGAAGGTATAGATTACCTTATAAAGAGTATAGATTCCCTCGCTGTCTTCGATAAAAGACTGAAGAAAATGCCCAAATACGACCAAGGAAATTAAAATAAATTTTGCATTATCAAAGTAATACTCCCGTTTCTTCATATATCCTCCTCTTTTTAGACCCCCTAAAAAGATTCTTAATATATATACCCACCCTATCATGTTTAAAACCTTTAATGGCTAGTAAATGAGAGGGGTGTTTTCTAATTATAGGAAATATACTTTGGTAATGGTTTGTTATAATACATGAAAACATCTGTTATATAATTGTGATTGCGTTCTCAACGTTGATATTAATGCGATTTTTTGAAAAAATACAAACTGTTTTAGTCATTTTTGTTAGAATGTTTGACTTTTGTCACAGCGGTACTTTAAACATTCTAATACAATATCAAAAGGGGAAATTTTCATGTTTGTATTTTACAGACAAAAAGGATGAATATTGGGAGGGACAATATGTCAATTTTACCAAAGAAAAGTGGACTTGGTTTTTTTGAAATTAGACTGGAATCAATCGGAGGGCTGGGGGCTAATCTAGCTGGAAAAATGCTTGCTGAAGCCGGAGTTTTGGGGCTCGGTTTAAACGGTTCGAACTTTTCATCATATGGCTCTGAAAAGAAAGGATCGCCAGTGAAAAGCTTTATTCGTTTTTGTGATCAAGATATAGAAATTCGTGCTCATAGTCCGATTGAACAACCACATGTTGTCGGTGTTTTTCATGAGGCATTATATAAAACAGTTGATGTAGTAAGCGGCCTTGAGCCAGATGGAATTCTATTAGTTAATTCCATTAGGGATTTTGATTCAATCAAGGCAGATTTGAAATTAGAAACAGGCACATTAGCTATCATCGATGCTTTGCAAATTTCTGTTGATGAAAAGACAAAGGTTAATACAGCGATGCTTGGAGCATTATTCCGTATTTGTGACTTCCTTGATCCTGAATCTATGAAGGATGTCATTCGAAAAACATTCGAAAAGAAATACCCGCATCTTGTTGAACCAAATATTCGAACATTTGAACGAGGATACAATGAGGTTCAATTCAAAACATATGAAACACCTGATGATGCAAAGGGAAAAGCATTTTCTCGTCCGCTTCCATTACTAGGATATGAAACTCAAGAAATTGGCGGGATTATTACAGCTCAAGGAAATAGTATCTTAAAAGACTTGAGCGGGTCCAGACAAGGGTTCCTTCCAAAATATGATCAAGAGACATGTATTCACTGTGCTGCATGTGATACCGTCTGTCCTGATTATTGCTTTGTATGGGAAGAAGGGGAGGATAAGCGCGGTCGGAAGCAAATGTTTCTTAAAGGCATCGATTATCAATATTGCAAAGGCTGCCTAAAGTGTGTCGAGGCTTGTCCGACAACGGCATTAAGTGATTTGCGCGAAACAATTGGCTATGCTGAAGCAAACTGGGTGAAACATAAATTTCCTTACATAGCGGGAGGGATTTCATAATGGCGATGGTAGTTGAACAACCTATTAAAAAAGATATTGCAGAACAATTGGTAACCTTTGAAAGCGGAAATGAAATGGCGGCAATGGCTGCAGCCCAAATAAACTATCATATTATGGGATATTTTCCGATTACACCTTCAACTGAGGTCGCCCAATATTTAGACCAAATGAAGGCTAGAGGAGAACATAATATTAAGTTGATTCCGGCCGATGGAGAACATGGCTCAGCAGGGATTTGTTACGGAGCTGCTGCAACAGGTGCAAGGGTATTTAATGCAACAAGTGCTAATGGTCTAATGTATATGCTTGAGCAGCTTCCTGTTCAATCCGGTACACGATTCCCGATGGTGATGAATTTAGTTACACGTTCCGTAAGCGGCCCGTTAGACATTAGAGGGGACCATTCAGATTTATACTTTGCCCTTAATACAGGCTGGGTAATACTAACGGCGAGAACACCACAGGCTGTTTATGATATGAATATAATGGCTCTCAAAATTGCTGAGCATTCAAAGGTTCGTTTGCCTGTGATTGTTGCATATGACGGCTTTTTTACATCTCATCAGAAGAGAAAAGTCAATTATTTTAAAGATCGCAATGTAGTTCAGCAATTTGTTGGTGAGTGCCCGACAGATTATCATTTTATTAGGGATCCGAAAAAACCTGTAACGATTGGTGCCCATATGAATGGCGAAGACTTAATAAATAATCATTTTCAGCAATCTGAGGCGATGTATGCAGCAGGTGAGATATTTAAGGAAGTCGCAATAGATTATGCTGCCATTTCCGGCCGTGAATACCCAGTATTAGACTTATACAAAATGGTAGATGCAGAGGTAGCTCTATTCCTATTAAACTCAGCGGCTGAAACGGCAAAGGATACGGTCGATCGACTAAGAGAAAAAGGAATTAAAGCGGGTGTCATCAGCCCTAATATCATTCGTCCATTCCCTGCAAAAGAAATTCGTGAAGCTCTGAAAAATATTAAAGCCCTGCTCATTGGTGAGAGAGCAGATTCCTATGGCGGCAATGGTCCAAACTTAACTCACGAAGTAAAGTCCGCACTGCAGGATGATAAAAATAATAAAACGATTGTCTTAAGCCGTGTATTTGGACTTGGCGGAAAAGATTTTTATGAAGATGATGCAGAGCACTTCTTTAACGAAGCAATCGAGGCAATGAATAATGGATATGCCAAAAAATCATTTGATTATTTTGGTCATGTTCCCGGAAATAAAGATAAGGGACTTAAGCCAGTTATTACCCCTCAGCATGGGGATGTTTATAAATCAGGCTTGATTCACGTTGAAAAAGATCCCGAAACAAATAAATTAAAGGTGAAAATCCCACCATTACGCTCATTAACATCGAAGCCAAAGCGAATTGCTTCAGGACACGGAGCTTGTCCGGGCTGTGGAATATTTACTGGATTAGAATTGTTTTTTAAAGGGATTGAAGGAGATGTAGTAGTCCTCTTCCAAACGGGCTGTGCGTATGTTACAACGACTGCTTATCCATATTCTTCACATAAACAAACAATGATTCACAACCTTTTCCAAAACGGCGCTGCAACCCTTTCTGGAACATTAGAAGCCTTCTTGGAATTAAAGGAACGCGGAGAAATTGATGTGTCAGATGATGCGACCTTTGTCATGATTACGGGCGATGGCGGTATGGATATTGGGATGGGTTCAGCAATTGGAACGGCACTAAGAAATCATAACCTTATTATGCTTGAGTATGATAATGAAGGCTATATGAATACAGGCTCACAAATGTCCTATTCTACCCCAAAAGGACATATGACAAGTACAAGTAATGTCGGACGTACGCAAAAGGGTAAAGCATTCCATCATAAGGATACGGCACAAATTATGGCTTCAACTAATATCCCTTACGTCTTTACCGGAGCCGAAGCATTCCCGCAGGATTTAATTAAGAAAGCGGCAAAAGCGCAATGGTATGCACAAAATGTTGGTACGGTTTATGGGAAAATTCTTATCACCTGTCCATTAAACTGGAAGTCGGATGACCGCTATGGTGAGAAAATTATTGAAGCGGCTGTTAATACATGTTTCTTCCCTCTATATGAGGTTGAGGAGGGGGTAACAGCGATTACTTATAATCCAGAAGAGAAGAAGAAAAGGGTAGGATTGCCCGAATGGCTGAAGTATATGGGAAAAACAAAGCATCTTTTAAAAGAAGAAAATCATGAAATGTTAACGGAATTGGAAGAAGAAATCGAAAAGCGCTGGCAGCGTCTTCTAGCTAAACATGAAAATCCTTTATTATAAATAATTCTTTCATACACAAAGCGTCTCCCTAGTCAATTTGCGGCTATGAGACGCTTTTTTTATTTAATAGAAGTAATAACCCTTAATGGGGCAAACTGGAGAATCTCCTTTATTTATCCTAAAGTACCAACTTCCTCTTGAATGCCTAATTAATTATATTATAATAAAATAGTACTAGTAATATTTTGATATTTTTACATAATTTTTGGTACAATATGTTGACAACAATGTCAAGACAAGGGAGGAATACCTAATATGAAAGGGGTAAAAAAGACTCGTATTAAGAAAGTAAAAAAATCTAAAAATCATAAAAAGGATAAAGAATATAAGTTAAATAGAGTCATTACCAGGCTGTCAAACATTCCATTATGGAAAAGATTAAAGCTAGGACAAAAATATGGAGTAGCTTTATTTGTAACAATTGGTTTATTTACAATTTCCACCATTATCACATTTGGCTTCTTGTCTATTGCGAATTCCAAAATGGAAATGGTTGAAGAATCGGGCGAAAAAGCCATATTGTTTAATGAAGCTACGGCCATTTTTCATCAAAAAGGCAGCTCAATTGGAAATTATATAATAGATTCCAATCCGAAGCATTTAACATCCTTTGATGAACTATCAAAGGAATTTAATAAATTAAAGAAGGCATTAAAGCCGGCCTTGACAACTAAAATGTCAAAAGACTTATTTAATGAAATCATTGAAAATGACAAAAAAATATCAACGATGTTTCATTTTACAATTAAACCGGAAGTAAAGCTTCAGCATGTAAGAGAGTATCGTCTTGGAAAGCTGCAAGCAGATACGATGATTTCTGAAACAATCGTTAAATTAGACACTTTAAGCGAAATGCTGAATACAGAGCGAAAGAAAGCAGTAAATTCTGCTAAGTCCGCGTTATTATTAACGTTGATTATACTTGGGATTTCAATCGTTATTTCTGCTGCTCTTGGTATCGTAAGCATCCTTGTTATTGGAAAATTTATTTCCACACAGCTTAGTCAAATTGTTCATCTTTCTAACGAAGTGGCTAGCGGAAATCTCAAAGTAGATGCCATAGACTATGATGGCACCGATGAAATAGCTGAGTTAGGTAAAGCTACAAATTCAATGAAAGAAAAACTTCAGGCTATGATACAGGAAATATCTGCTGTTTCAACGTATGTTACAGAAAAGAGTGGAGAACTGAATATTGCCGCATCAGAGGTTAAAGCTGCCAGCCAGCAAGGAGCTTCAACAATTCAGGAGCTATCAGGCGGAGCAGAGGAACAAGCAAGATCAGCTAATGGTTTAGCTAGAATGATGGAAAGCTATATGGTAGATGTTGAAAAAGCATCACATAGTGGTACAGAGATTCAAAAGGCATCGAACGAGGTTCTAGCTTTGACTAAAACTGGGGATACCCTAATGGAAGAATCACAAAAACAAATGGCCATGATTAATGAAATTATGAAGACATCTGTTGAACGTGTAAACGGATTAGATGAACAAACACAGCAAATCACAAAGCTTATTCAAGTTATCCATGATATTGCTAATCAAACTAATCTGCTTGCGCTAAACGCAGCTATTGAAGCGGCGCGTGCAGGTGAACATGGCAGGGGCTTTGCGGTTGTTGCAGATGAAGTTCGAAAATTAGCTGAACAAGTTTCATTATCTGTTGCAGATATCACAAAGATTGTAAAAGGAATCCAAATGGAATCAAGTAATGTCGTTTCATCCCTACAGACTGGATATTCTCAAGTTGAAAAAGGAACTGATCAAATCCAACTGACTGGTGAAACATTTGAAAAGATCTATCAGGCTGTTAACATGATGTCAAATAATGTGCTGGAAATATCTATGAATCTTGAAAGTGTTTCTGGTGCTACTTTAACTATGAATCAATCAATTGAAAATATTGCTGATGTATCCATTCAATCTGCAGCAGGTATTGAACAAACGAGCGCTGTTATTACACAAACCAATCATTCTATGGAAGAAATCTCAGAAAATGCTCAAAGTTTATCGGAGCTTGCAGATCAATTAAATGTGATGATTTCAAAATTTAAGCTATAAATTTGTTACAAAGGGATTCCCTGATTTGGGAATCCCTTTTCTCTTTCTTTGCCCCAAACACCGTTATTTCAATTTTCAAATTTAAGAGAGGGAATTTTGCAATTTTGTAGAACTATGTATATAATGTAAATCCCATTTGGGAGGGAAGGAAGAAGTGAATTTGAACAGGAATAGCAACCAAGTACATGCTGATTATTTAAAGGAAGTTCATATTACAGAGAATGAAATAAGACAATTAGAAATCAAGTTAAAAAATAATGCAGATATTTATATAAATATATATGAAGAAGCCTTGGAAGGAATTATTTTTTGGACGGGTAAGGGCCAAATAGTAAAAGCAAATGAGGCTGCCTGCCGAATTTTTGAATGCAGTAAAGAAGAGCTTGTTACAAAAAGGATTCAGGATTTTATTTATGCCAGTAAAGAAGAAATTTATCAAGTATACAATAATTTCTGCCGAAAAGGGGCCATCCGGGATGAACTTGTTTTTCTAATGCCCAATGGACAAGAAAAGTCATTGGAATTTACTAGTAAGTTGCATGCAATTGACGAGTTTCATATGACAATTTTTCGAAATGTCAGTGAAACTAGGAGAATGGAAAAGGAGCTCAGAGAGAGTGAATTAAAATTTAGGAAGATCTTTGAAGGGGCTTTAGAGGGTATTATCTTGTGGAAGAATGATTTTACCATTGTTGATATAAATCAGGCAGCAGAGAAGATGCTTTCTGTGTCGAAAAAGGAAATAATCGGACATTCCTTTATAGATTTATTAACAAAACTTCATCTTTCAATTAATGAAACTAACTATTATTACCAAAATCTCGTTAACAGTGGCCAGACAACGGGGACTATTGATATTAAAGTAGAAACAGGGGAAACAAAATATATAGAATTTTCAGCAAGGTACAATGTTTTATCCGAATTAAGTCTAGTAACCTTTAAAGACATCACAGAAAAACTGCAGCTGGATGCTCAGCTCCGAAAATCAGATACATTGAATGTTATTGGGGAGCTTGCTGCAGGTATTGCGCATGAAATTCGCAATCCAATGACAGCATTAAAAGGATTTATTCAATTATTGGAGGATTCAGTTAAAGAGGATCATTCTATGTATTTCAATATTATTTCCTCTGAGCTAAAGAGGATTGACTCTATCATTAATGAATTCTTAATATTGGCAAAACCACAAGCGGTTAAGTTTATTGAAGTAGATCTTATAAAAATCATGAAAGAAACAGTAGATTTCTTAAGTGCACAAGCCTTATTACATAATATTCAGTTCCGAACAAAATACCAAGAAGGCCTGCCGCCAATATTTTGTGAACCAAATCAACTGAAAAAGGTTTTTATTAACCTAATTAAGAATGCAATTGAGGTCATGCCAAAAGGCGGCTATATTGATGTGAACATGAATTCGACAAAGGATGGAAGACTGCATATATCCATTGTGGATGAAGGAAATGGTATCCCGAAGGATAAACTTGAAAAGCTAGGTCAGCCTTTTTATACAACAAAGGAAAAAGGTACGGGTCTTGGACTAATGGTAAGCTACAAAATTATTAAAGAGCATAAGGGAAACATAGAGGTTGAAAGTGAATTAGGAGTGGGGACTATTTTTAACATATATCTTCCATTGAAGAAATATGTAGTAAAGTAATCTTTTTTTGTCGAAATAAATCTAAGAATAAACAGGCAAAATGTCGAGTAATTTAAATTAGGAAGAAAACTGTCTAATTTTGCGAATCTATTTACTTTTATATATTTTCTTGCAATAATGCTAAAGGTAACCTACTAAATAGAATGATTTTGTGTAAAAAGGATAGGATGGAGGAAAAAAGCTTGGCGGAAAAATGTAAAAAAATACTGCTCCAGATCCAAGAAAAAAGGGAGAAAATGATAAAATCTGCAAAAATACATGGGTACACGAGTGAGGATACCATTCAATGCAGTCAAGAACTGGATCAATTGATTTATGAATATCAATTGACTATACATAAAGAAAAGATAGAGGAAGAAGCTCGATTTCCCTTTAATAAATTGATTTTTGTTTTTCCCAATACATCAATTGAGTCCGATTTTGAAATGATTACGTAAAAAAGTCCCTATGGCGCAATATTACGCTATAGGGACTTTTTAATTTTCCACCGCTATAAGCTATATTATGAAAAGACGTCAATAAGCAATACCATAAATAAAAGTCCGATGATGAAGGAATAAGTTGATGTACGTTCGTTTCCATCCCCATGACTTTCAGGTATTAATTCTTTATAAATAATAAATAACATTGCTCCAGCAGCGAAGGCGAGTCCATATGGAACGAGGAAGTCTACATAGGATGTTAAATAGAAGCCCAATAATCCCATGACAATTTCTATAGCTCCTGTCATCGTTGCAATAATAAAAGCTTTAAATTTTTTTATCTTCTGGTTGACTAGGAATAAAGCGACAAGAAATCCTTCAGGCGCATTTTGCAAACCAATAGCAAAGGCAATTAGATTTCCAGTATCCTGAACGTGAGATGCGTAGCTTACTCCGACAGACAGACCTTCAGGGATATTGTGTAGGGTAATAGCCGCAATAATAAGCATGGCCTTTTCATCAAATTCTATTCCTTTTTTCGAATGTTTAAGATCTATGTGCGGAATGTTTTTTTCCATTATGGTAAGGGTTAAAACACCAAGAAATATTCCTATAGCAAGTGGAAGAAATCCACCAGTCTTTAAAGCCTCAGGTATTAGCCCTAACATTGAGGCTGCCATCATTATACCAGCAGTGAATGCAAGTAAATTATCGCGCCATCTATGGGTAACAGTACTTGACATAAAAAGAATGATTAAAGCACCTACACCTGTTGATAAGGCCGAGAGAACCGTTCCGACAATGACTTCATTCATCTTCTTACCCTCATTTCTATTTATAACTATATTATAAGAGTCAACTAAACAGGCTGACAAATATTTATTTCGATTTTTAGCAATAAAATTGATCCAATTCCGAATGGGCATTAGCGGAAATAATATATTTTATACAGGAGAATTAAATATGTTCAAAAAAAATACTGTTTTTGTCAATCAGCTTTCCGGACTTAGCTGATTCTTTCATTCAGTTTTGTAGCAGTAAACGGAAGCATTTTCATTAATTGTTAGTACTATGCTTGTGCCAAGAGTCATATATCGTTAATACATATCTTTTTTTACGGTTATAAGGATCACGTTTTCAATATTAAGGAGGGTGAGCTAGTTATGCACATCGTTGTCTGTGTTAAGCAAGTACCAGATACAAAAATAATAAAAATAAATCCAAAGACAAACACACTTGACCGAAGGAGCGCGCCAGCAATCCTGAATCCATATGATGCACATGCGGTTCAAGAGGCTGTAAGAATTAAGAAAATGATCGGGGAAGGAACGATTTCCGTACTTTCTATGGGCCCTCCTCAGGCAACAGCCGTCATCAAAAAAAGCATTGAAATAGGAGCTGATAAAGGTTATTTGATATCAGACAGGGCCTTTGCGGGTGCAGACACCTTAGCAACAAGCTATGCCTTATCTAAGGCATTGGAGAGAATTACGAAAGAGGAGCCAATTGATTTAATTATTTGCGGGCTGCATGCGATTGATGGGGATACTGGCCAGGTTGGCCCAGGGATAGCAAGGAGAATGGATATACCCCCTATAACCAATGTAATCGAAGTAACAAGCTTTAATACTTCAGAAAAATCGGTTCTATTAAAAAGAAAAATTGCGAATGGGCATCAATTAATTGAATCTCAATATCCGTGTCTACTAACAGTTGCAAAGGAGATTAATGACATTGAATATTCGCCAATGACTAATATGATAAAAGCTGCAAGGTACGAGCCTATTATATGGACGGTAAATGACCTGGAGGATGTTGACAGGTCTCAGCTTGGACTAAAGGGATCCCCGACTATTGTAGGAAAAATGTTCACTCCTCCTAAGCCAGAAGGCGGAAAAAGGTTAGAAGGCAATGCTGATGAACAAGTGATGCAGCTAATTTCTTTGTTAGAGGATAAAAAGGAATTACTTCTTGGATAAATAATAGGCTAGTCGTTTATGTCAAGTTAATTTTATTTATTGTTGATGAACAATCGTTATCAAACTGCTATTATTCACTTTTTATACAAAGGAGAGGTCCTGATGTTTGAAGATTACCGTGGCGTTTGGGTCTTTATTGAAGTTAATGAGGGGACAATTGAAGGGGTCTCCTTGGAACTATTGGGTGCGGGAAGAAGTCTAGCAGACAAATTAAAGGTTCCGCTATCAGGTGTATTGTTAGGTCATAATATTAAGAAATTATGCCCTGAAGTCATTTCCTATGGTGCTGACCAAGTATATGTGATTGACCACCCTGTGTTAAATGATTATCGAACTGAATCATATATGAAAGGTGTGATGCTTCTTGCGGAAAAATACAAGCCGGAGATCTTTCTCTATGGCGCTACATCGAATGGAAAAGACCTTGCAAGCGCAGTTGCCACAGACTTGAGCACAGGCTTAACGGCAGATACAACAATGCTTGATGCAGATTTGAAAACAAGACTGCTGGAGGCAAGCCGACCAGCCTTTGGCGGAAATATAATGGCAACAATTTTATGTAAAAAGCATCGACCGCAAATGGCTACTGTAAGACCTAAAGTCATGAAGGCGCTTGAGAAAGATAGCAGTAGAGAAGGAAAGATAATTGAGGAAGAAATTTCCTTAAATGAAGAAGAAATGAGAACAAAGGTGTTAGAAATTGTGAAGGATGTCACAAAAAAAGTCAGTTTAGCGGATGCTCATGTTGTTGTAGCTGGGGGAAAAGGGATGGGAGACAATAAAGGATTTCAGCTTATTCATGAATTAGCTGAAACGATCGGAGCGAGCGTAGGTGGAACTAGGGATGTTGTCGAGGCAGGCTGGCTTCCTCATGAACAGCAAGTAGGGCAAACGGGAGAAACGATTACACCAAAAATATACTTTGCCATTGGAATCTCAGGTGCTATCCAGCATATAGTAGGAATGAAAAATTCAGAGTTCATCATTGCCATCAATAAAGATCCAAATGCGCCAATATTTGATGTCGCCACATATGGGATTGTTGGGGATGCATTAGAAATTGTCCCTAAGCTGATCGAGCAATTTAAGGAACTGCGGAAAGAGAAGGGCGGTGAAGTAAGTTATGTCTGAAAAATTTGATGTCATTGTTGTAGGAGCTGGCCCAGCCGGAACTTCATGTGCCTATACTTGTGCAAAAAATGGATTAAAGGTTTTACAGATTGAAAGAGGAGAATATCCTGGAAGCAAAAATGTCATGGGTGGCGTATTATACAGGAAGCAGATGGAAGAAATCATTCCTGAATTCTGGAAAGAAGCTCCATTGGAAAGACCTGTCATTGAACAGCGATTTTGGATGATGGATAAAGAATCGGCTGTCACCTTTGGCTATAAGGGGCTTGAATGGGGAGTCGAGCCATATAATAACTTTACAGTATTAAGGGCTCAGTTTGATCAATGGTTTGCAAAAAAAGGGGTTGAGCAAGGGGTTTTACTTATAAATGAAACGGTTGTCCTTGAGTGTATTGTGGAAAATGGAAAAGTCATTGGGGTTAGAACGGATCGTCCCGATGGAGAAGTTTATGCGGATGTTGTCGTGTTAGCTGATGGCGTAAATTCTCTGCTTGGCAAGCAGCTTGGATTTCATAAAGAATTTAGACCGGACGAGGTTGCCTTAACTGTAATGGAGGTTGTAAACCTTTCGAAGGAGAAAATAAACGACCGATTTAATTTAGAGGATAACCAAGGTTGTACGATCGAGATATTCGGTGACTCCACTAAGGGGAATCTTGGAACTGCGTTTATTTATACAAATAAGGAGAGCATTAATATTGGGGTTGGAACAACACTATCCAGTATGATCAAAGCAAAGTTGCGCCCGTATGATCTATTAGATTATTTAAAAACACATCCAATGGTTAGACCATTAATGGAAGGGGGAGAATCAGCCGAATACTTAGCACATCTTATTCCAGAAGGAGGATTTCATTCTGTTCCAAAGGTAGCTGGAAATGGGGTGCTTGTAGTCGGAGATGCCGCCCAGCTTGTTAATGCGATCCACAGGGAAGGGTCAAATATGGCTATGAAGTCGGGGCAACTGGCTGCGGAAGCAATTATTAACGCGAAAAAACGCAATGATTTCAGTGAATCAAGTTTAAATCATTACAGAGAGGCTTTACATGAAAGCTTTATTATGAAGGACTTGGAAAAATATAAAGATGCTACTCATGTATTTGAGCATCATCCGCAATACTTTAAAGAGTATGTTCCATTAATGAACAAGGCAGCAAGCAAATTCTTTACCGTTGACGGCACATCTAAAAAGGATAAGCAAAAACAAATTATGAAAAGCTTTACTGGGGAAAGGGGCACTATCAAGGTCATCAAAGATATGTATCGAGCATGGAAGGCGGTGAAATAATGTCAACGAAGAATATTGAAGAAAAACAATATCTCTTACGTTTTAAAGCTGATACGAAGTCACATTTAACGGTAATGGACCACGATATTTGTATAACTAAATGTCCTGATAAAATTTGTACAGTCTTTTGCCCGGCTGAAGTATACAAATGGGAAGGGCTAAGAATGCAGGTAGGCTATGAGGGCTGCCATGAGTGCGGAAGCTGCAGAATAGGCTGCCCATACCAAAATATTAAATGGGAATATCCGAAGGGCGGACATGGCATCGTATTTAGGCTGGCATAAATTAAAGGCGGCTAAAGAGGTTAATAAATAGACTGAATGATAGGGAATAGGTTCCTATATGACGGTGCTTAAATCATAGCAGCGTCTTTATTTTTTTGAAAAAAATGGAGGCGTAGCCTCCACTAAAAAGTTCTTCAACTTATGAATTCCATTCATTGACCTTTTGATCAGAAGGAAGGAGCAGTGTGATCAATCCAAGCAATGGCAAAAAGCCTGTAAGAATCATAGTTTGAGTAATTCCGATTAAATCGGCTGAATAACCGATTACCATTGAGCCAATAGCCCCCATGCCAAAAGCGAGTCCAACAGTAAGGCCAGCCATTGTACCAATTTTACCAGGAACTAGTTCTTGAGCATATACGACTGTTACAGAAAAGCTTGACATTATGATAAAGCCTGATATTGCAAGCAAGCAAAAAGCAATCACAGGTGGAACAAATGGAATTAATATAGTTAATGGAGCTGATATAATCATCGATAAAAAGATAATCATCTTTTTGCCGAATCGATCAGCAAGTGGGCCACCGAAGAAAGTCCCAAGTGCTCCCGAAACGAGAAAGGCAAATAGAAAGATTTGCGCTTGCCTAATAGAAAAAGAATAGTTTTCTATTGTGTAAAAGGCGTAGTAATTTGTCATTCCTGAAACATACCATGAACGTGCAAAAATTAAAAATAGAACAAGCCCGAGTGCAATTTTAACCGGTTTAGATAAACCTATTTTTTCATGTTTGGTCATCTTGCTATGGTTCATTATCAATGTTCTCTCTACACGAAGTTTACCAGCATACCAAAAAGCGATATAAGTTAGCAGTCCTACTGCAACAGCTGCAACAACTGTGAACCACGCTGCTCCAATTTGCCCGAGCGGAACAAGGACTAACGCGGTAATTAGAGGTGCCATTGCCTGCCCGCTATTTCCGCCTACCTGATATATGGATTGGGCAAGACCACGTCTAGGGCCTGCAGCCATGAAGGCAACCCTAGAACCTTCAGGATGAAAAACGGCTGAACCGAGTCCGATAAAAATGACAGAAATGACGATAAACTCAAAGCTTTGTGAAAGTGCCAACCCTAATACACCAAACATGCTAGACGTTAATCCTATTGGCAAAGCATAGGGCATTGGCTTCTTATCTGTAACCATACCTACTGCAGGCTGCAAAACAGAAGCGACAATATTTAAGGCAAAGCCAATAATCCCTAATTGGGTAAAGGTAAGCCCCATCGACTTCTCTAAAATTGGAAACATTGCAGGAATAATAGCTTGCAGTGAATCATTTAATAAATGACAGAGGCCTAAGATGATTAATATTTTATATGAAGTTTCATTGCTCTTTTGGAGGGTCTTGGTCGCCGCTGCGGTACTGCTCACACTCAGGTCCCCTTTCTGTAAATATAATTTAGTAATTCTAAGTAATAATAATACATGATTATTATGGTTTACGAAATATATTTTATAATTTTCATAATATAGTACAATGTTAATAGGAATATTCTTATAATTATAATAGGTTTTTACAAATTTGCTTTTGATAGGAAATAAAGTTATTTAAGGAGGGAATATGTGGAAAAGTATGTAGGGGTTTTACGTACAAAGGAAATCATGATTCACTTTTTGAAATCTTTTTCTTTAGAAGATGAATATAAGCTCTTAGGTGACTTTGAAAATTTCGTTTATGAGGTGTACAAAGAAGGGAAACCATATATTCTCAGAATTACTCACAGCTCACATCGGGAGCTAGAAGATTTATATGCAGAAATTGAATGGGTGAATTATTTGTCGAAACAAGGATTGAATGTTCCGACTTTATTCCAATCTATTAATGGTAAATTTGTTGAATTCATTCCTGCTAATGACGAATCTGTTTTTTTTGGAAGTCTGTTTTCCAAAGCGTCTGGAGAACCGGTGAAAATGAAAGATAATTCCATAAATAAAGATCTATTTTCTGCTTGGGGAAAACAAATTGGTAAAATGCATTCCGCTACAAAAAACTATATGCCTTCCCCGCTTATTAAGAAAAGGCCGCATTGGTATGAAGATGAGCTTCTAGATATAGAAAAACATTTTCCTACAACGGAGACAACTGCTATACAAAACGCGATTGATTTATTAGAGCAAATAAAGACCCTTCCTATAGAAAGTGACAATTACGCACTTATCCATACGGACATTCATGCTGGGAACTTTTTCTATGACGGGAACAGCATTCATGTGTTTGATTTTGATGATTGCTGTTATCACTGGCTAGTGTCTGATATTGCCATTCCTTTATATTATTCATGCCTTTCTAGCTTCACAACAGATGAAGTCAATGAACGAGAGGAGTTTGGCCGTTTATTTATAGACGCATTTTTAGCTGGATATGAAACAGAATGTAACCTCCCACACGGTTGGGAGCAGCAGCTGCCGTTATTTCTGATGCTACGTGATGTTACACTGTATTCGGTTTTTAATAAAAAAATCGCACCTGAGGATCGCAATGAGCGAATTATTAGTTTAATTGATGAGATTAAATCTAGAATTGAACAGAAGAAAAGCATTGTAAATATAAATTTTATTGCTTCTAATTAAGAAATGTAATAGAAAAGGTAAAAGAAGCCAAATGTGGCTTCTTTTACTTTTTGGAGTTTCCTTTAGCTTTGACTAGGTAAAATGACATCAACAATTGTTCCTTTATTAACTGAACTAGTTATTTTTATATTTCCTCCAAATGAATGAAGAATTCTTTTGCAAACGACAAGACCAAGTCCTGTCCCGAAATCCTTTGATGTATAGAAGGGCTGAAAGATTTTTTCAATATCTTCTTCGGGAATTCCTGTTCCCGTATCAGCAATTTGAATATGGCATTTATCTTGCTCTTTGAAAAGTTTAATGGTTAAATGTCCGCCTCTAGTCATTGATTCTAAGGCATTTTTGCTAATATTCAGCAGTACCTGCTTTATTTGGTCTTTTGTGCAATCAACGAGTAGTGGCGTTTTTGAAAGAGTAAGCTCGTATTGAACATTGTTTAAATTAGCCTCTGATAAAATGAGCGGCTCCAATTCCTTCAGGATGTTCCTTATATCGATAATTTCGGTTTTTTGGGCGGTAGGCTTACCAAGAATAAGAAATTCACTGACTATCTCATTTATCCGGCTTATTTCATCATTAATAATGTCAAAATAATATTGATCTTGAGAATTCGTATATTTTTCACTTAATAGTTGTACAAGTCCTTTTATTCCAGTAAGCGGGTTTCTAATTTCATGCGCTGTACTTGCCGCTAGCGTCCCAACAAGTTCCAGCTTTTGAAGTTCGTTTTCCTTTTTCTCTCTTGCTGCTTCTCTTTTCAACATCATATATTTTATAAATAGGAACAAAATATGAAAAATAAATATAAATCGTAGTAAATCAATCGAGACGGTTTTTAAAATATTTCCTTTCTCTCTCTGCGGTATTTTAACTTGAATACTCCATGGCAGCCTGTCAATAGGGAGAAGTACAGAGTTTTTTGCTGTAAAATTTATTGAGTTATCCGTATTAATACCCATGATGACTGCACCATTTGAATTTATGACTGAAAGCCTCGTATCAGGAGTCAATAGCCTCATGATATTCTGCAAATAATCTACCCTTAAATGAGCGATGATAATAAAATCTATTTTCCCGTTCTCATTCATTACTGGCTTTCCGATTCCGATTACTTTCTTGCCATTTTTCAATACTTCATAATGATTCGAGATTATGATGTCCTTTGTCTCGATAATTTCTTGTACATAATCATGATCAGATAGATTCATATTTGAAAGCAGTGAATTGGAGCCTGTTATCACTGTTCCGTTTTCGTCAAGTAAATAAATTCCTCCATATCTAGGTTCTTTACTGTGCATTTTTTTCAAAATTGATTCCAGTTTCAGAGGGGCTTCAATAGCCATCTCAGCGGTGAAAGATAAAATATCAAGTGATGTGACTGTTTCGGCAATAAATTGATCCCAGCTTCTTTGGTGAACAGTACCCGTCCAGATTGCTTGTTCCCTGCGTTCAGAATAATCACGATTTATCGTATCATTTAAATTGTAGAGGACACCAATGAGAATGGGGAATATGACAATGACTACGTATAATAGAAAATTGTTTTTACGACTTTTCATCAAATTAGGACTCCGTCAATATAGTAATAGTTCAATTATATAGTATACCATTATTTTGCAGAAGAGCTTTAACTTGAAAATCCGTATGACAGAATGGAGAAAATAGATATTTAGGCATCTTAAAATACGAAAATTGACATAGTCCAATAGTTTTTTTATAATTTACTTAGATTTCAAGATAATTATAAAGGATTGGATTAATGTGAATTCGGAACAAAGTAAACAATCATTAAAATTATTCATCGTATTATCAAGAGCCTATCGCTCAATCAATGAAAATGTAAATAAACTCATTCAAACATATGGGCTAAATCCAACAGAATTTGCCGTCTTAGAGCTTCTTTATCATAAAGGAGATCAGCCTCTGCAACAAATAGGAGGAAAGATTCTGTTGGCAAGTGGAAGTATTACATATGTTGTGGATAAGCTTGAGCAAAAGGGGTACTTAAGGAGAGTTGCATGTCCGAAAGACAGACGGGTTACGTATGGACAAATTACAGAGAAAGGCAAGTCCTTTATTGAGGATATTTTTCCTGATCATGAAGGGCATATACATGCTTTAATGTCTGAACTTTCCGAGGAAGAAAAGGATACAGCTATTAGCTTGTTGAAAAAGCTCGGATTGTCAATCGGAAAATAATAAAACGGTCCAATAGGATCGTTTTTTTCTTTGCTAAATAGAGGGATTCATTCATATATGTAGAATTATAATAAGGGTTCTGATAACAGAGGAAATAAGGGGGCATTTGAAATGAGTTTTGAAAATTATACATATACCCGTCCAAATTTAACGGAATTGAGCAAGAAATTTGATGAAGCATTAGCTATCTTTAATGGGGCAAAGTCTGGTGAGGAACAAATTTCGGCAATGAAGGAAATTAATGATTTACGCAATGACATAGGAACTATGTTTAACCTTTGTTATATTCGTCATTCTGTTGATACAAATGATGAGTTTTATAAGGCAGAACAGGATTATATGGATGAAATCCAGCCGGAAGTGGAGGGCTTTGTAACTAGGTATTACGAGGCTCTTGTCAAATCTGTTTTCCGCAATGAAATAGAAGAAAAGTTTGGAAATCAGTTATTTGCGCTGGCTGAGGCACAATTAAAGGTGTTTTCCCCAGAAATTGTTCCGCTGCTGCAAAAGGAAAACAAACTATCTTCCGACTACACAAAATTAATTGCTTCTGCCAAGATTGATTTTGACGGCGAAGAGCGCACTCTTGCCCAAATGGAGCCATTTACACAGTCTATTGACCGCGATGTCCGAAAAACAGCCAGCGAAGCTCGGTTCGGATTTTTAGCAGAAAATGAGGAAGAGCTTGACCGTATTTTTGATGACTTAGTAAAGGTTAGAACAGAAATTGCCCATAAGCTTGGATATAATAATTTTGTAGAGTTGGCATATTTACGAATGCAAAGAACAGATTATAATGCTGAAATGGTTGCTAAGTTTCGGGATCAAGTGAAGGAATATATCGTTCCAATTGCAACAAAATTAAAGGAACGCCAAAGAGAACGAATTGGTGTTGATCAGTTGAAGTACTATGACGAAGGTTTTAACTTTAAAACTGGTAATGCAGCACCAAAAGGGAGCCCAGAATGGATTATCGAAAATGGCCAGAAAATGTATAATGAACTCTCAACAGAAACAGGGGAGTTTTTCTCATATATGAGAGAAGAGAACTTGATGGATCTTGTTGCGAAGAAAGGAAAAGCAGGGGGCGGATATTGTACATTTATTGAGAATTACAAGGCCCCATTTATTTTCTCGAATTTCAATGGGACATCCGGGGATATTGATGTACTTACACATGAGGCAGGACATGCATTTCAAGTTTACTCGAGCGGAAAATATGAAATTCCAGAATATTATTGGCCAACCTATGAGGCATGTGAAATTCATTCTATGAGTATGGAATTCTTTACTTGGCCATGGATGGATAAATTTTTTAAAGAGGATACAGATAAATATAAATTTGCCCACTTGAGCGGTGCTTTATTATTTCTTCCTTACGGTGTGGCTGTTGATGAGTTTCAGCATTGGGTATACGAGAATAATACAGCTACCCCAAAAGAGAGAAAACAAGCGTGGAGAGAGATTGAAAAGAAATATATGCCTCATAAAGATTACGATGGCAATGAGTATCTAGAAAATGGCGGCTTCTGGCAGCGGCAGGCTCATATATATAATTCTCCTTTCTATTATATCGACTATACGTTAGCTCAAATTTGTGCATTCCAATTTTGGAAGCGATCAAGGGAAAACCATGAAGATGCTTGGAAGGATTATGTTCATTTATGCAGTTTAGGAGGCAGTCAAGCCTTTACCGGTTTAGTATCTGAGGCGAATCTTATTTCACCATTTAAAGATGGTTGTGTAGAATCTGTAGTTGGAGAAATTGAAAGCTGGTTAAATACAATAGATGATAAGAGTCTTTAATAGCACTAGCTGCATTTGTGTTAAAGAGAAGGGCCGGAAAAATATCCGGCCTTTTTTATAGTGCTATTAAGCAGCTAGCTATTTTGTTTTTAATATGATTTCATCAGTTTCTAAAATTGCCTGTAATTGATGCACACCGGGCTGATCAATGATGAAATCAGCTAGCTTATCTTCGAGCTGATCCTGAATAACTCTTCGCAACGGACGTGCTCCGAAAGCAGGGTTATAGCCTAGCTCGGCAAGCTTTGATTTAGCATCATCGGAAACTGTAAGCTTAATGTTTTGCTCACTTAGGTTTTGATTTAAATCATTGAGCATAATTTCAACAATTTGTAATAGATGTTCTTTATTAAGTGACTTAAACTCAATGATATTATCAAAACGATTGAGGAATTCTGGTTTAAAGAACTGACCAAGAGTATCTAAAATACTTGCTTCCTTCATCGCTTCATTCGTACCAAATCCTACATGAATCTCCCTGTGCTGTACACCAGCATTACTTGTCATAATAATGACGGAGTCTTTAAAGCTCACAGTGCGTCCCTGACTATCTGTTAAACGTCCATCCTCAAGAATTTGGAGGAATATATGCTGAACATCAGGATGTGCCTTTTCAATCTCATCTAGCAGAATAATACTGTATGGGTTAAGGCGAATTTTTTCGGTTAATTGACCCGCTTCTTCATGTCCAACATAACCTGGAGGGGAGCCGATAATTTTTGAAATACTATGCTTCTCCATATATTCACTCATATCAAGGCGAATCAGTGCCTCTTTAGAGCCAAATAGTTCTTCAGCAAGTGTTTTAGTTAATTCTGTCTTACCGACACCTGTTGGTCCTACAAACAAGAAGGAACCAATTGGACGGTTTTTTGATTTAAGACCGGCTCGGCTTCTGCGGATTGCCTTTGCTACCTTAAGAACGGCGTCCTTTTGGCCGATAACTTTTTTAGAGAGATTTGATTCAATGTTTTTCATCTTGATTTGGTCATCTTCTAGAAGTTTTCCAACAGGAATCCCTGTATTTTTCTCAATGATTTCTTGAATATGGTGGATTTCAACAATTGGACGGGACATATGGTTATTTGCGTTTAATGCCTTCTCCAATTTTATTTCTTCATCCCTAAGCTTTGCAGCTTCTTCATAGTTCTCTTCTTGTAGAGCTTTTTCCTTCTGTTTGTTAATTTCCTTCAAGCGGTTTTCAATCTGATCAGAGGAAGGAAGGTCTGATTTCAAATTAATTTTTGAACCGGCTTCATCCATTAAATCTATTGCCTTATCTGGGAGGAAGCGATCTTGAATATATCGGCTTGATAAATATACACAAGCCTTTAAAGCGTCATCTGAATAGGATACCTCATGATAATCTTCATACTTTGATTTAAGGCCATTTAGAATCCCGAGTGCTTCGTCAGCGGTTGGCTCTAGTACTTGTACCGGCTGGAATCGCCGTTCAAGAGCTGGATCCTTTTCAATTTGACGGTATTCCTTTAATGTAGTTGCACCGACTAATTGCAGTTCCCCTCTAGCAAGTGCCGGTTTTAGAATATTTCCTGCATCCATAGAGCCTTCGGCTGAGCCGGCTCCAACGAGTAGATGAATTTCATCGATAAAGAGAATAATATTTTTTCTTTCTTGCAGTTCATGTATTATTTGTTTCATTCTTTCTTCGAATTGTCCGCGAATGCCGGTATTAGCAACTAGTGAAGCAACATCCAGCAAGTAAACCTCCTTATTAAGGAGTTTCTTTGGAACTTTGCCCTCTGAAATAGAGGCGGCTAATCCTTCGGCAATGGCAGTTTTCCCGACACCAGGCTCCCCGATTAAAACAGGGTTATTTTTATTCCTTCTATTTAATATTTCAATGACACGGTTAATCTCTTCATCCCTTCCAATCACGGGATCAATTAGTCCAGCTTTAGCAAGCCCTGTTAGGTTTCTGCCGAATTGGTCAATAAATCCACCGCGGCCAGTTCCTTTGGCGTCCTTTGTAGCAGGATTATTTTTGGGACTCTGGGCTGAGTTTATATTATTAAATAGCTCCTCAAATGGAAGCTGATTAAAACCTGAAAATCCGCTTAAAGATGGTCCAAAGGAGGAACCAATCTTTGCTTTTTCATCCTGATAGCAGCTTTGGCAAAGGATTAGGTTTTTTTCATTTCCGTTTACATTTACTTTAAATTGTACATTTGCTTCTTTATCACGACATTTTTGACAAAGCATATGGAATACCTCCTATTTATATTTTGACTTTGACTATATTTGATCTTTGACTATATTATACTTTGACCTTCTTTGACTTTCAAGAGGCTTATCTTGGATTTTGTTTAGTGAATTATTGGAAGTATTTATGAATAACCGTAGAATGCTCGTCTTAGTTTGTCCTCAGGTTCATATATTGAAGAGAAGGAGGAGATCTAGTGAAGACGAACTGGAGCGCAGCCTTTCAAATAGCTGCTGTATATGTAGGGACTGTTGTTGGGGCAGGCTTTGCAACAGGGAGGGAAATTGTTGAGTTCTTTTCCCGTTTTGGATTTATTGGATTAGTTTCTATCTTAATGAGTGGCTACATATTTATTTTTCTAGGTTCAAAATTAATGAGGATTGCAGCACGTATTGGAGCAACTTCCTATCAGGAATTGAACGAATATTTATTTGGTAGATTTTTTGGTTCTGCCATTAATATATTGATGCTTTTCATGTTGCTTGGGGTATGTGCAGTCATGTTGTCTGGTGCAGGGGCAGTATTTGAGGAACAAATAGGACTATCGAAATATACAGGGATTTTCGTCACGATCGGCCTATCCATTGTCGTTATGATTTTAGGGACGAAGGGAATATTTGCTGTAAATTCTTTTGTCGTTCCAATGATGGTTGCTTTTAGTTTTCTATTATTGTTTATTTCAATGAGACTTCCTAATTTTACGGAGCAAATATTGTATATACCTTTTGCAGAAGATGGGTGGAAATCTGTTGTAGCTCCATTTTCATATGCGGCATTGAATTTAAGCTTGGCACAGGCTGTTTTAGTTCCAATTGCGTCTGAAATTAAGCATGACAAAACCATTAAATGGGGGGGAATACTTGGTGGTGGAGCTTTGACTATTATCCTTATTTCAAGTCATTTGACATTAGTTATGCTGCCTGGGCTTGAAACATACGATATTCCCATGGCAGTGATCATGAAAACATTTGCATCATCATTATTTTGGATTTATGTTTTTATTATTTATGGGGAAATTTTCACCTCAGTCATTGGAAATGTATTTGGCATTGAGCGCCAGTTGAGGAAGTACATATCCGTTCCTAGTATAGTTACGGTATGTATTATTTTTACTGCATGTTACTTTATTAGTTTAATAAACTATGGGACATTATTATCATATTTATATCCGGTCTTTGGTTATATAAGTATTATTTTTGTCGTGCTATTATGGATGAAGCCCTTTGAAGTAAAATAAGGGACCGTACTAAAAGCAAAGGTGCCAGGCACCACGATTCAATATCTAGTCTCAAATTAGTAGAGAGTGTCTAGATGCTTGTATGATTGTGGAGTCAGGCACCTTATAGTACAGCCTTAGTGAAAATGATTATTTATTTTTTAAAATTGTCTTGCCCATTTGCAGGAAGGCATCTTTATAATCTAAATTCTTCTTTGTAAATAGAGACAATTTAATTGGCTGATCAGAATTTTTTATTAAATAGGAAGTAACGACATCATCACCATTTGATGCTTCCATGGCAATAGAATCTTTAAAAAACTCATCTCCGCTCGGCACTTCAATGGGATGAATTGTTTCGTCAACTGCTTGAAGCTGTGCCTTCGTATTTTCTTCCATCATGTCCCATTGTACGTCTTCAGGAAGAAGCTCTATTCGCATAAAGATATGATCATTTTCTGTTAGATAGATAACATCTTTGTTAGGCTCTTCGGCTGTAAGCTCAAATTCAGGAAGGACGTACATTGAATATGGCTGGTTGTCACTTGATTTAAGGAATGCTGTTTCTTCCTTAGCCTCGTCATTTAAAGTATATTGGAGGTTTTGTTCAAGAATACGAACAACCCCCTCATCCTCTTTCGTTTGTTCATCATTCTTCTGTTCAACGGGCTCTTGCTCCGTATCTGTGTTTTGATTTTCCTGACTTTCCTTATTTATCTCTTCATTTTGAGTTTGATTAGACCCATTTGCATCATCATCTTTGTTTTCACTCGTACCACATCCTGAAAGAATGAGTCCTAATAATCCAAAAATAAACATCCATTTTTTCAAATGTTTCACTGTTATTCCCCCTAGTAAATGCTAATAAGCTGCTGTAATTAATTAGACGAAAAGTTAAAATAGGAGTTACATAATTATTCCTACAATATCATTTTCTTATTTAAAGGTACAAATATATTAAGGAAAATGAGTAAAAGTTCTCATTTTTACTTTAATGGAACGATAACAAATAGGAATAAATCAAAAATTAAATGTGAGACAATTAATAAAGGCATACTTTTTTTCCATGTGTATAGCCATCCCCAGAAAAGTCCTGCAACTAAAGCGGCAAAGGCAAGAATCCATTGTTCTGAGTATAGATGAACAGATGCATAGAGAATTGCTGAAATTACGATTGCTGCTGGGATATTTGTGTATTTTAATATTCTCGTTTGAACGAAACCACGCCAAAATATTTCTTCACCGGGAATAATAATCAAGATGAGAACAATATAATGCCAAAGCATCGATGGGGAATACCTCCCATACAGCTTTGAAATATCCTTCATCATGGGAAGATTTAAAAAATCAATCATATGAAATCCAGCCCAAAAAATTCCAAATAGTAAGAGACCAGAACCGATTCCATACAAGAGATACAGCCCAAACGGGACTTCATCCTTTAATTCTTCGTTTAATATAGAGTGGCTGATTAAAAATAAAAGGGAAGCTGAAAAGATATACCAGAAAACGGCTTTATCCTGAAAAGTAAAATACATAAGCATATGAGCAATAATGAGCCCAATTATTAGACGGTAATCTGCAGTTATTTTCTTCAAATGTCCAAGCTCCTTTCTGCAAACAAGTCTATTTTAGCAAAAAGAAATCAATAATTGTAATCAAAAAAGGTTTCTTTTGTTTTTTTGAATATAAATTAGTGAAAATTGCTTAACCTAAGGGTAAGAGAAGGGAGGGAAATACAGTGACAAAATCGAAGCGAGAAAAGGATCGGGCTTGGACAGTCAGAAAGCAAGATCAGAATCCCCATGGAAAAGTAAAGTCCCTAAAGGAGATAGCTCAAGAGAAAGAATAATATTGAATAAATTTAAAGAGAAAATAAAATAAAATAAAAAGCAGTAGTAAGCTGCTTTTTATTTTATACACTCTCTTTTGTTAAGTATGCGTTTTCATAACACAGATTCCTTCACAACTTTATAATTTTTATGATTAACTACAGTCCTTTGTTCAAGATCAAGGTCTCGATAATTTCCCATATAGGAAAGATCAACGATTACTGAGTTTTCGTTTACCTTTTCGACAATTCCCTGCAATCCATCACGGAATTCAATGATATTTCCCACTTCTGCTTTTTTCAAAAGCCTCGCCCCTTTTTTGCAAGATTTGAATTAAGAGATTAATAACAGTTTGCACTAATTTTTATTTTTCGTAAAGTAATATGTTATTATTTCGTGAAATTCCCTAAATTTCCCTCGGAGTATTGGTTGCGCTTTCATTTTCATCGTTTCTGCATACAATCTATAAATCACAATAAAGGATTGAGATTCTCGTGGAAAACATAATAAGATTCATATATTATGAAGGTGTAATAATCTGATAAGGGTGCTGAATGATGAAGGAAGAACAAATTCATGAAATCTTAGAAAAGTTAAAGAGTGGGGAACTATCGGAATACTATGTAACGAAGGAAGAGTTTCTTCCAGTACGTAATGTACTTGTCAATAGAGAGGATTTTAAGCAATTTAGAGGTATAGCCCAGCGCGGAGGGGCAGTGCTTTATCGTTACATGGAAAGAGCTAGAAGTTGAAACGAATAGTTGGTAAATGGATGCTTGAGATAACTCGAGTGTCCTTTTTTATTCCGTTTGCCTTATCAAATAAAAGGTGAAAATTACTTTAGTCTCATAGTCTAAAGAGGGATTTATGCACATATTCTTTAACATCTAGATGACATTTGATGGAAGGAGGAATTAAAGTGGGAATCAGGCTTATAAAAATTTCGTCCATATACTTTGCAGTTGGTGTTTTAATCGGATATTATATGTCAAGCTCTCATTCTTATGTCCTAACACCGGTTCATGTACACATTAATCTGCTTGGATGGACATCGCTAACATTAGCGGGTATACTTTATCATTTATTCCCGAACCTCGCAGCATCAAAGTTAGCAAAATGGCATTTTTGGCTGCATAATCTTGGCTTGCCAATTATGATGATTGCATTGGCGATTGTAGTCACTACTCAAAATGAAGCGTTTATACCAGGAACAGCAGTTGGCGCTACCGTCACAGCGATTGGTATATTGTTATTTGTCTTTAATATCTTAAAGAATTTAAAAGGTAATGAAAGATAACTTTAAATTAATGAAATTAACAAAGAGGCTTCACTTCAACGATTAATATGTTGTAGAAATGGATCCTCTTTTTATATCCTTTTTGTTCCATTTTCCTTGCATAAAAAGGAGATTCCGTTGTTTTGTGACAGTGATTGCTTTAATATCATCATCACCGTTTTTCAAGTGGACAGAAGGACAAAAGTGGTCGGAAAAAATAGAGCAATTCAACAATAACGAGGGTTCCCAAGAAAACACTTTCATTCCAAGTGAATTGGAGGATGCAGGAAAACAGATTTCTGTAGACATGACTCTTATTGGGACTGTTTTTTTCGCTGTAGGTATAATTTTGCTGTTTATCTATGTTTAAAGAGGTTTTTGCATGTTAATAAGAACGATCGATAAAGTGTTTTACTTACCGGCTATTCCAATGGCTGGTTTTTTTATTTACAAAAGGTTTATCTTTAATCGTTAAAGGCTATGGTAGGAAAAAGGAGGAAAACGCGATGCAACGTCATGTTTATTTTCTATTTTTGCTTATTCTTTTTTCTCTCATGCTGACAGGCTGTAAGCAAACTGGATCCAGCCAATCGATCGTAAACAGTCATGCGGAGGCCTTGTTAACAAAAAACAATGAACTGCAATTTCGGTTTAAAATTAATGATAAAATATTAAGCGGGGAGAAGCTTTACAAAGTTAAAGTAACCATTCATAATGCAAAACTTGCATCTGCACTAGGTACAAGTGAAATTATCTACGGGTCAGATGTAAAATTTACCGGCGCGTATATTGAAGTTAATAACCATAGGGATAACTTCATTTTTATGAATCCAATTCCTTTACTTAAAGATCTTCATGTATTTGAAATTGAAGAAATGATCATGAATGAGGATGCAGTTTCGGTAGAGGTTTTTAATGATAAACAGGTTATTGCAAAAGCTTTTCTAACAAACTTTTCATCACAGTTATAATTTTTTTCTTTGTTTAGTTTGTAGCCGTATTGGGAATAATGGTAAAGCGCATGAAACTTGGGGGGGGCTAGACTGAATGGTCTAGTCTTTTTCCTTTTTTATCTTCATAGTAAATGACGATAGCAACAAAAAAATAGAATGATAGGAAGAATTTAAATTTTAACACAAGAAAAATGCTTTTTAAACTAGACTTGAAGTAAAATAGAATTAGAAGTGAAATTGGTAATAAATACATATAAACTGTGAGAGGAGTTTAAGGATGGGGTTACGTGAAAATACGGTCATAGGATTTATTGGTACTGGGGTCATGGGGAAAAGTATGGCAGGGCATTTGCTTAACGCTGGATATCCATTAATTGTTTATTCGCGGACAAAAACGAAAGCTGAAGATTTAATTGCCAAAGGTGCGGAATGGACAAACTCTCCTAAAGATGTTGCAGAAAGGGCAAATATTATTATAACAATGGTTGGCTACCCTGCAGATGTAGCTGAGGTATATTTAGGTGAAAAGGGAATTATTACAAACGGACAAGAAAATTCATATGTCATCGATATGACAACGTCTACACCAACCCTTGCGAAACGAATATATGAAGAGGCAAGAGAAAAAGGTATTTTCGCACTTGACGCTCCAGTATCTGGGGGTGACATCGGTGCGAAGGAAGCAAAGCTTTCGATCATGGTTGGCGGAGATAAAGAAGCATTTATGGATTTGGAGCCAATCTTCCGTTTAATGGGAACTAATATTGTCTATCAAGGAAAAGCTGGTTCTGGGCAGCATACAAAAATGTGTAACCAAATTGCCATTGCCTCGAACATGATTGGGGTATGTGAAGCGATCGTTTATGCAGAAAAGGCTGGTCTTGACCCGGAGACTGTATTGAAAAGCATATCGACAGGTGCTGCAGGCAGCTGGTCCCTTTCTAATTTGGCACCCAGAATGATAAACGGAAATTTCGATCCTGGTTTTTATATAAAGCATTTCATTAAGGATATGAATATTGCTTTACAAGAAGCCGAGGCAATGGGAATGAAAACTCCAGGCTTGG
This sequence comes from Bacillus sp. DTU_2020_1000418_1_SI_GHA_SEK_038, assembly GCF_032341175.1. Lineage (NCBI taxonomy): Bacteria > Bacillati > Bacillota > Bacilli > Caryophanales > Bacillaceae > Bacillus > Bacillus sp. DTU_2020_1000418_1_SI_GHA_SEK_038. Next base: position 1,686,756 of record NZ_CP135435.1, read on the forward strand.
CATTAGCAAAGGAAATGTATGTACAGCTTGCTGAAGCCGGTGAAGAAAACCGCGGCACACAAGCACTTTATAAGTATTGGGAGCGGTAATGAATAAAGGAACCCTCTTTATTTAATAATAAAGTTGATTGTTATGAAAAGGGGGTTCTTCTATGGCAAAGAAAACGAAAAAAAATGATCCTCAGCAAAAAAATAAAAAAGGATTCGATTCAGCTGTTTTAGACACGGAATTTGCCCATGAAATGGGAAGTACCGACACAAATCAGATTCATAAGGATAAAGCAAAAAAGGAAAAAGCACCGAAAAATAATGGAAAATATAAAGGTTAATAAAAAAGGTGAGCTTAAAAAAGCTCACCTTTTCCTAATTAATATCTGTAATTCCATTCAAGAAAATGGTTTTTAGTAGTGTTAAAAATTAGAAATTATTGAGTATAATATAAAATGCACTTAGAATAATAGATGGTCATTATTGATTAATAAGTTTTGGAGGTAGTACTGTGGAAACGATTTTGGATAAACAACCTTATGAAGAAAGGATGGAATACGGAGGATTTTGGATTCGATTTGCAGCATATATTATTGACTCCATCATAATAGGAGTGCCATTATTAATCGTTACTTTGATTATTTTTATGCTCTTTTTTGGGGGCACCGGGGCACTTGATTTATTTTTGGGCGATCCCTATGCAACTGAGCTATCAGATGAAGATGCCTTATTATTCCTTGGTTCTTATTTAGGAGCACTCGGAATATCTTTGTTAATTAATATTGTAGGAGCTGTTGCCTACTTTGCTGGTTTACACGCTTCAAAATGGCAGGCAACTGTAGGAAAAAAACTGCTTGGATTAAAGGTAACTGATTTAAAAGGAAACAGAATTTCCTTTTGGCGTGCTTTAGGCAGATATTTAGCTATGTCTTTTTTATCAGGAATTCTTTTAATTGGCTTCATTATTGCTGCCTTTACAGAAAAGAAACAATCCCTTCATGATTTAATTGCAGGTACGACTGTCATAAAAAAATAGTAAAACTTATGCAAAGAGCAGGCAGAAAGCCTGCTTTTTGCATTTCAATAGTGACAAAAGCTATTAGAAAATTATTCACTAAATCTTTTAAATTATTTTTAGAAAAATTTTCTATTCGTGATATAGTAGTAGGTATAATTGTTCATTTTATTAACAGGAAGGGCGAAGTTTGCGTGGAACATAAAAAAGGAATATTATTGGAAAGCGGAACAAACGAACTTGAAATTGTTGAGTTTGGTATTGGGAAAAACAAATTTGGAATCAATGTAATAAAGGTGAAGGAAATAATTAACCCTGTTCCTGTTATTCAAGTACCCCATGCTCATAAAAATGTCGAGGGCATTATTGAATTGCGGGGAGATGTGCTTCCAGTTGTCAATGTAGCTACCGCATTAGGTTTTCCTGCATCTGAGAATCCCCAGCAGGACAAATTTATTGTCGCTGAATTTAATAAGCAAAAAATCGTATTCCATGTACATAGCGTGACACAAATTCATCGAATTTCTTGGGATCAAATAGAAAAGCCATCTGAAATGTATCAAGGTCCTGAGAGCCAGATTATTGGGGTTATTAAGCTTAATGGAGAAATGATCTTATTATTAGACTTTGAAAAAATTGTTGTGGAAATTAATCCTGAAACGGGGATAAACGTTCAGCAAGTACAAAAGCTGGGGAAACGGGAACGATCTAATAAACGACTAGTTGTGGCAGAGGATTCGCCATTACTGCGCAAGCTCCTTTATGATACGTTAAAGGAGGCTGGGTTCGAATATATTGAGTTCTTTGAAAACGGCCGCGATGCACTAAACTATTTGGAAAACATAGTTCAAAGTGGAAAGAATATTGTGGACGAAGTTCAGCTTGTGATTACAGATATTGAAATGCCACAGATGGATGGGCATCATTTAACGAAACGAATTAAGAATAATCATGAATTAACAAAGTTACCTGTCGTTATTTTTTCTTCACTAATTACGGATGATCTTCGCCATAAAGGGCAAATGGTTGGGGCAGATGCACAAGTAAGTAAGCCTGAGATAGCTGAACTTGTCCTGCTTATTGATAAGATATCTCTATAAGGATTTTAAAGAGGAAAAGCTAGGCCTCCCTTTTGAGGGACCTAGCTTTTTTTTAAAAATAACTTTCCCCGAGCTTTTTAAATACGGGTTTATTATATGACCGTTTTTTATGTGATGGTGGATCATTTGCTTCCTTAAGTCCTGTATAAGATATTAGAAGTTTTTTCGCTTGGTTTAAGGAGAGAGTGGATCTTGGGTTGCGAATATGGTCATTTAATTTTCCTAAATGAGGCAGTTGGGCGAAATCTGCTTTGGATGGCGGTAAATGAAATGAATAATTTCCACACTCAACAAGTACATCTGATTGCTGCTGACTGTATTTAGGATTACCTGAGAAATGAAGTCCCACCTTATTGGCTTTACCTTCTCTAATAAGCTTTTGTAATGCATCCTGTTTCAGCTTATATAGGAACTTTGGGTTCGTTGCTGTCTTTGCATGGCGATTAACGGTGAAGATTGCTTGTGAGAGGTTTTCAACCGTTGGATGTAAATAATGAGGATTGTCGTTCTTTTCCGAGTTCAATAGTATGACTCCTTTCAATTTGTTAGGGGTATATTGCTATTATACCCCTTTTTTCAAAAAAATGAAATAAAATAGGAAAATAACTCCTAGTAGACTCTATTACGTCATTTATCGCAGATTAACGGGCTGTAAGGCCCTCGCTTCATCAAGTCCCCAATGATAGGCCACTATTACTTGTAAAGGAACGATATCTAGCCAATTACCTAAATCGGAAAATACCTGTGCTCCAAACAGGGGGCGAAAGGGGGGATTTTAAGAGTCTTAAACATGCCTGTTTTCATTTTTTAGCTCTCCTTATTTCCATTAATGGCCTCTCTTCGCCTTGCCAAAAGCTTATCCCATATAAATAACAAATATAATTTATACATAAATTTTCGAATATTATCAGCAGTATGTATGACAAACAGGAATGTCTTTTTTGTCATTTTGTATTATAATGAAAAAATATTGGGGAATTTGTAAACAATCTGGACATTTTGTTAAAATTTGATTGTTATGTGGAAATCATTCATGGCATCTCATGATGTATACATGACCAAGTTCTTTTAAGGACGGAATAAGTATAAGGATGATTAGATGAAAAAGATAAAGGAATTATTAACCACACAATTAAATAGTATTAATATTACAAATAAGGCTGAAGGCATTATCTTAGATATTATTTTTCAACATATTAAAGATATGGTATTTATCATGAAGGTAGAGCCTGGTCCTAATTTCACCTATCTTTTCGCTAATAAACCAGGGATAGAGCATGCTAATTTGCCACTTGACTATATTGGGAAATCATTGGATGAAGTTCTCCCGTTTAAAACTGCTTACATATTACAGCAAGAATATTTAAGAATTCTTAGGCAGAAAAAAACAATTGGATTTTCAGATGAGGTTATCCTTCCAGATGGAAGCAAAATGAACGGAGAGTCGTTTTTGACTCCTGTGTTTGATGAAAATAACGAGGTACGCTATGTTGTATCAGTCACAAGAGATATAACATCAGCAATAATAGAGAAGAAGCGATTAATTGAAAGTGAACAGAAATACCGATCCATCGTTGACCATAATTTAGATGGAATTCTGACAGTTAATCTAAATGGCATCATACAGGAGGTCAATCCTGCAGGAAGTAAATTAACAGGTTTGTCAGAAAAGCAACTGACCAATAGATCAATTTTTGATTTAATTCCTGAACAGGATATTGAAGACATAAAAATGCTTTTTCACAAAACTAGGAATGGCTATCCGATTGAAACACTAGATTGCCGTTTTGTTCATCGAAAAGGACATTATTTAACGGTACACTTTAAGACCGCACCAGTTGTTGTGAACAAAGATATTGTAGGAATATATGTAATAATACGTGATATCTCCGAACAGGCTAAAAATGCAGAAACAATAAAATATATGGCATTTCATGATCAACTGACAGGATTATATAATAGAAGAGCATTATTAGGCGACTTGGAGGAGCAAATAACTTCTGCAAAAAAGACAGGAAATGAATTTGCCCTTCTTTCGATTGATTTGGATCGGTTTAAATATTTAAATGATACACTTGGACATATTTTAGGAGATGAAATATTAAAGAAAGTTGCAAACAGGCTTTCTGAATTTAAAAGTTGCACCGTGTATAGACAGGGTGGGGACGAGTTTATTATTCTTCTTCCTAAAATTGATAGAAATAAAGCTAGCAAATTTGCACAGAATATTTTATCAAAATTCTCTAAATCCTTTTATTTAAGCTCGCAAGAATACTATATTACACCAAGTATTGGGATCAGTATGTATCCGAATGATGGAAATAACGCAGAAACGCTCATCAAAAATGCAGATGAAGCATTATTTAGGGTAAAAGAAAAAGGGAAAGCTCATTTTCAATTCTATCGCACAGAAATGAATTCAATCCTAAGAAATGTTGTTGAAATGGAAACACTTCTGCGGAAGGCGATTGAACGGGAAGAGCTGTTATTGCATTATCAGCCCCAGATTGATTTAAAAACAATGAGAGTATCTAGTTTTGAGGCGTTATTACGCTGGGATAATCACACACTTGGGATGATTCCTCCAGGAGAATTTATTCCACTTGCTGAGGATACAGGATTAATCATCCCGATTGGAAACTGGGTAATTGATACTGCCTGTAAGCAAATTCGTGATTGGTCAGTTAAATATCAACAGGATTTTCGAATTGCTATTAATATTTCTCCTAAACAATTTCAACAGCATAATTTACTTAAGATCATTCAAAAGTCTATTGAAAAATATCGAATTAGTCCTATGGCTTTGGAAATTGAAATTACAGAAGGAGCTATGCAGGATACAAAGGATACAGCTCCTATCCTATCAAGATTAAAGGAACTTGGAGTTTCCATATCTGTCGATGATTTTGGAACAGGCTATTCATCATTAAATTATTTAAAGCAATTTCCAATTGATGTCTTAAAGATTGATCAGTCTTTTGTCAAGGATGTACTACTGAATGATAAAGATGCAGCTATTACAACGACTATTATCCATTTAGGGAGAAGCCTAGGGATGGAGGTAATCGCTGAAGGGGTAGAAAACACGGATCAGGCGACATTTTTATTAAATGCCAACTGCCACAAAGCACAAGGATTTTTGTTTTCAAGACCTCTTCCTGCCGAAGAGATTGAAAATGACTTTCTTAAAGAATACTGCAATAAATAGAAAAAGGAAAAGCAAATGGCTTTTCCTTTTTCTATTCACTAATGAGCGTAAATACTGTCAATTCAGGCTTGGATAAAAAACGGAATGGAAGACGGGTAGTCCCAATTCCGCGATTAACATAGAGTGTTAATGGTGTATCACCAATTTCATAAAAGCCTTCATGATATTTTTCTGCAAAAGGTGGCTTTACAAGGGCGCCTAAAAAAGGAATCTGGACTTGTCCACCGTGACTGTGACCGCTAAGCTGTAGATGGATATTATACTGTGAAGCCTCATCTGCTAAATCGGGAGCATGGGATAAGAGGATTTTAAAAGAATCTTTAGGAACTCCAATTAAAGATTTCTTGATGTCAGGCTTTCCTAACATGGCATCATCAATTCCAATAATATATAAGCTGCTGCCATCAAGCAGTTTTACCTGCTGATGGCTGTTTTGCAGCAAAATAATATCAGCCTGCTCAACAATAGATTTATAAATATCTGATCCGTACCCTCCATGATCGTGATTTCCGTATATAGCAAATTTACCAAATGGGGCTTTAAGATTTTTAAGAAGCGGGATTATCTTATCCCCTTCAGTAAATTTATTGGGTTCGTCCAATAAATCCCCTGTGAAGAAGATAAGATCTGGTTTAAGCTCATTTATTTGCTGCACAAGAGTCATGAATTGCTTCCTATCATATTGAAAGCCCAAATGAGTATCACTGAACTGAACAATTTTGAAATGATTGAAGCTTTTTGGAATTGATTTATGACGAATAGGAAAATTATTTATCTCTAAAAGCCTTGGCTCAATATGTCCAGCATAATAATATCCTGCAGCACCTAGACCAGAAATTGTAAATAATGAGCCGAATACTTTTTTCAAAAAAGACCTTCTCGTAACTTTTTTCGGCATGAATATTACCAACCATTCTAATTCATTTTCATTTTAATACATTGATACCTTCTAATACTATCAAACTCTTATCTTAAAAAGAAGCGATTTAAAATGATTTAAGAGTTTAACTTTAACTTGTAGGATCATAAAATTTATTAGAAAATTCAATCTACTAGTGGTAAAATAGAGAATGAATGTTCATTCACTTTTTAGGGGGGATATAATGAAGGAAAAGGTAGTAATTGTTACAGGTGGTTCAAGTGGTATGGGCAAATACATGGCAAAGCGTTTTGCTGAGGCGAATGCTTTTGTTGTTATAACTGGAAGGTCAAGGGAGCGCCTTGATGAAGCGAAATTGGAAATAGAAACATTTCCGGGACAAGTGTTAACTGTTCAAATGGATGTTCGTGAAATAGAACATGTGAAAAATATGGTAGACGAAACGGTAAAAGCCTTTGGAAGAATCGATTATCTTATTAATAATGCTGCTGGAAACTTTATTTGTCCAGCTGAAAAACTTAGCGTAAATGGCTGGAATTCAGTTATCGATATTGTCTTAAATGGAACATTCTATTGCTCTAGTGAAATAGGGAAGTACTGGATCGAAAAGGGGATTAAAGGCAGTATCATCAATATGGTGGCCACATATGCATGGGATGCAGGTGCAGGCGTCATTCATTCAGCTGCAGCGAAAGCTGGCGTATTATCGATGACAAGAACTTTGGCTGTGGAATGGGGAAGAAAATATGGAATAAGAGTGAATGCAATCGCTCCCGGACCGATTGAACGTACTGGAGGAGCCGAGCGGTTATGGGAATCAGAAGCGGCTGCAGAAAGAACAATTAATAGTGTACCATTGGGGAGACTTGGAAAACCTGAGGAAATTGCAGAATTAGCTTATTTTCTATTTTCTGATCATGCAGCATATATTAATGGTGAATGTATTACAATGGACGGGGGACAATGGTTAAATCAATTTCCGTTCTAAAAAAAGAACTAGCAGGAGAAAGGTGTCACTCCTTGCTAGTTCTTTTTTTTAGTAAAAGTAACTGAAAAACTTTTTAAATATAGTATACTAAACTTAAGGGGAGAAGACGCTTCCCTTTCTTCAATATTTGGTTGATTAGGAGATGTTTATTCGTGAGTACATATCGTGTTGAAAAGGATTTCTTGGGAGAAAAGCATGTCCCGATTGAGGCTTATTATGGAATACAAACATTAAGAGCTGTTGAGAATTTTCCCATTACAGGATATAAATTAGACAAAGATTTAATTATTGCGATGGCAATTGTAAAAAAAGCTGCTGCCCTTGCTAACTCAAGTATTGGGCGTTTATATAAAGGAAAAGCAGAGGCAATTTGCAAAGCAGCAGATGAAATTATTTCAGGTAAATGGCATGATCACTTCATTGTCGATCCTATCCAAGGCGGAGCGGGAACTTCCATTAATATGAATGCGAACGAAGTTATCGCAAATAGAGGATTAGAGCTTTTGGGGAAAGAAAAGGGTGAATATTTTCATTTGAATCCAAATATTGATGTTAATATGGCCCAATCCACAAACGATGCCTTTCCAACAGCAATTCATCTTTCTGTTTATAGAGCACTAGAAACTTTGTTAACTACCATGAATGAAATGAAGGAAGCTTTTAATCAAAAGGCGATCGAATTTGATTCTGTTATTAAGATGGGAAGGACTCATTTGCAGGATGCAGTTCCTATTCGTCTTGGGCAGGAATTTAGGGCTTATACGAATGTAATTGAACGAGATATTAAAAGAATCGAAAGATCAAAGGAAGCTTTATTAGAAGTAAATATGGGAGCGACTGCTGTAGGAACCGGGCTCAATGCTGATCCACTTTATATTGAAAAAGTTGTTCAGTATTTAGCTGAGATTTCTGGCATCCCTGTAAAACCAGCCAGCAATCTTGTTGACGCTACACAAAACACGGATACCTATGTAGAGGTATCAGCAGCCCTTAAAATCTGTATGGTGAACATGTCAAAAATCGCTAATGACCTGAGATTAATGGCTTCAGGTCCGAGAGCGGGTTTATATGAAATTAACTTGCCAGCCCGTCAGCCTGGTTCATCAATTATGCCAGGAAAAGTAAATCCGGTGATGCCGGAAGTCCTTAACCAAATTGCTTTCCAAGTAATTGGCAATGACCATACAATTTCTCTTGCCTCTGAAGCGGGCCAATTTGAGTTGAATGTTATGGAGCCAGTACTATTATTTAATCTGCTCCAATCCATCTCAATCATGAATAATGGCTTCCGTGTATTTACTGACTTCTGTGTATCAGGAATAACAGCTAATGCTGACCGACTTAAAGAGTATGTGGAAAAAAGCGTAGGATTATTAACTGCTGTCAATCCGCATATCGGATATAATGTCGCTTCCGAAATTGCCAGAGAGTCAATTGTAAATGGGAAATCCATTCGTGAATTATGCCTGCAATATGATGTGCTAAGTGAAGAAGAATTAGATCTGATTCTAGATCCATATGAAATGACAAAGCCTGGAATCTCTGGTGCATCTTTACTTGATAAGTAATGTTGTTGCCAATATAATGTAATTAATTTATGGACGAAAATACCGATAGGATTATCGGTATTTTTGTCCATTTATCGCAGATTAACGGGTTGTTAGATTCCCGCTGATTGAAGTTTCACTTTATTGAAAAGTATTTGATAAATTTAATACTGGAGGGTATGAAAATGGATGCCCTAGAAATATTAACGGATTTGGATCATGTATTTCCATATTTTCAACCGATATTTAGTGCCGATGAACTAAGAGTCACAGGTTATGAGATATTAGGAAGATATAAAGGAGAAAATGGGGTTGTAAGCTTAGGCCCTATTTTTCTAGATGAAAGCATACCTGAAGAATATAGGCTGGAAATCGATCATACCGTCTTAAGAAAGGCGTTAGAGAAAGCACTTTTATTAGAGGATGATATTCTTCTTTTTATTAATAAAGATGCAGATTTATTAATGTTTGATAATGCTGAATCTTTTCTGTCCATTTTGTTTGAATATCAAGAGAAGGGGATAAAACTAAACCGGATCGTACTAGAATCGACTGAGCGTGTCTACAAGGGGGATGTAGAGCATTTAGACCATCTATTAAATTATATTCGGACTTATGACATCAAGATTGCCATTGATAATATGGGGAATGAGAGAAGCCATTTAGATAGAATTGGGCAAATCTCACCGAATATTTTAAAGGTTGATTTAAATGAGCTTCGGTCTACTGCTTCTGCCCATATATTACATGATATCTTACTTTCTATTTCTTTATTAGCGCGAAAAATTGGGGCCACTTTGCTTTTTAAAAATATTGAAATGGTTTATCAGCTTCAATTCGCGTGGAGAAATGGGGGGAGATATTACCAGGGCTATTATTTACAAAAACCATCAGAGGAATTTGTAGAACGCGATATTAAAAAGGATAAATTAAAGGAAAAATGGCATGAATTTATCTCTTACGAAAAGAAAAAACTCGAAGAATTGTATAATGTTACAGAGAAGTTTAACGAAAGGCTTACTCAGTTTCTCCAAACAAAAAATCGCAGAATGCTCGAATATGAGGATTTAATAAAGGAACTTTCTATATCTTTAACAGATGTCGCTTTTCGCTTATATGTATGTGATGAAAATGGAATTCAGAAATCAGCCAATATCTTTAAGGAAGATAATAATTGGTTGCTTCAGCCAGAATACCTGCATAAAAACTGGAGCTGGCGACCTTATTTTTTCGAGAATATTTTGAAAATGAAAAAGGAAAAGCGAGGTATTTTATCTGATTTATACAGGGATATGGAGACAGGGGAAACAATCCGTACATTTTCGTATCCGTTAAATGCGATTGATTATATATTTATTGATCTTTCATATGATTTCCTTTATGAAAATGAAGGATTACTCTAATATAGAATACCAAGGCCTCCTCAAAGGGGGCCTTTTTTGTCTAAATTTTGTCTGAAAGAGATACATATTATTTAAAATTTTGCGCGTATTTGATAGGTGTGATTCACTTCACTTCAATGAGAACCTTTCGCAATTATTATGTAACTATAAAGAACAAAAGGAGGTAGTGTTCAGATGGGAGCCACAAAACAAGATAATAAATCAAAGGTAGAAGAGCATTCACAGAAAGGTACAGCCTTTTCTGTAACCTTAGTCGGGGCAGTCATTCTGATTACTTATTTTGTACTATTTGGTTTATATATGACTAGAGTATAGGGGGGGAAAATGATGCATCGTGGAGAAAAAATTTGGCTGACATTGAGTTTTGGAATGATTATGGGCTTCATGCTTATTACTGGTTATCAAGGATTTGCTTTAGGAATGGCACCACCAAGTCATAATGAACAAATTGACCCGCAAAAGGTAGACGAAACAGCACCTTTTGATCAGCCTGGTATTAAAAAAATTGGTGAAAATGAATATGAAGTAGTCATGACTTTACAAATATTTAGTTTTACTCCTAGCAATATTGAAATACCTGCAGGATCAACCGTTCATTTCACAATGACGTCTAAAGACGTTGTACACGGATTCCAAGTTGCAAATACGAATATTAATGCGATGGTCATGCCTGGACATATTCAAAAGATAACACAAAAATTTGATAAACCGGGTGATTATTTAGTGCTATGTAATGAATACTGTGGTGCTGGACACCAATTAATGAGTACTACCATTACAGTTAAATAAAGGGGGGAAGTATAGTGGAATCGGTCATTCAACAAAAGGGAAAATCAACAGTTTTTAAAGAAAAAGCAAATAAAGTGCTTGGTATAAGCTTAGAGGACGCTAGAATATCGAAATCATATCTATCTGTTGCATTTATAGCGTTACTTCTTGGCGGATTGTTAGGGTTATTGCAAGGGTTAAATCGTGCTGGTCTTTTAGAATTACCAACATGGTTTAATTATTATCAAGTATTAACAGCACACGGTTTACTTCTAATTGTCGTGCTATCAGCTTTCTTTACAATTGGGTATTTTTATGCAGGACTTTCACATACATTAGGCGGTCTTCTTCCAAAAGTTAGAAAGATGGCTTGGATAGGTTTTTGGATGAAGATATTCGGTTTTGTGTTAGTAGTTATACCAATCGTAATGAATGAAGCATCGGTTATGTTTACCTTCTATCCACCAATGGCAGCTCATCCAGTCTTTTACTTTGGTTTAGTGTTTATCGTATTAGGTGTGTGGATGCTTTCAGCTGGAGCATTTATCAATGTTGCGCACTGGAGAAAGATGAACAAAGGGCAGCATGTTCCAATTCTAGCATTCTTTGCTACTGGTGTATTTGTATTATTAGTCGGCGCAACTGCTTTTGTTGCGGTTGAAGTACTATTTATGATTATTCCATGGTCTCTAGGATGGGTTGATACAATCAATGTTATGGTTGCTCGTACACTATTCTGGGCATTTGGACATACGGCAGTTAATATTTGGTATTTAACAGCAGTTTCAGCATGGTACGTCATTGTACCAAAAGTAATTGGAGGAACACGTTTTAATGACTATTTAACTCGTGTTGTAGTAATTGCATTAGTTATTATGAATATTACTGGTGGATTCCACCATCAAATCGTAGACCCAAGTATTTCAGAACCAGTTAAATTCATGCACGTATTCATGAGTTTAGCAATTGGTTTCCCTTCTCTAATGACTGCTTACGCAATGTTTGCGGTATTTGAGCGTACTGGTAGAAGAAAAGGCGGAAAAGGACTTTTAGGTTGGTTTAAAAAGCTTCCATGGGGAGATGTTCGTTTCTTAGCTCCATTTATCGCAATGGCTGCCTTTGCACCAGCAGGAGCAGGCGGTATTGTTCAAAGTACGAACCAATTAGACCAAGTTGTTCATAATACAATGTGGGTTGTTGGCCACTTCCATTTAACATTAGGTATGTCCGTAGTTATGACATTCTTTGGAATTAGTTATTGGTTAGTCCCATATATTTCAAAACGAGTATTAACACCGCAAATGAATAAATTAGGTGTTATTCAAACGATTATTTGGACAATTGGTATGGTAATTATGTCCTTTTCAATGCACACTGTTGGATTATTTGGTTCACCAAGAAGAACGTCATTTACAACTTATGGCGACTTCTCAGCAACGTTAGGCTGGGATCCATATATGACTGCGGTAGGTATTGGTGCATCACTCCTAATGGTCGCAGTAATTATTCAGGTGTATGCAGTATTTAATTTAATGTTCTTTGCTCCTAAAGGTGAAACAGAATTCCCAATTGCTGAAGTGGAAGAAGGAGAATCTAAAACTCCTTATATGACCGAGCGCTGGGGAGTTTGGGTTGTAGTTATGATCATAGTTGTTGCTATGGCATATGTATTGCCACTGACTGATATGATTGTAAATGCACCACCAGGTTCACCGCCATTTAAGACTTGGTAAATAGAAAAGCGGAGGCGCCTTGCTCACCCCCGACAAGCACAAGACGGGCCTTCCGGAAAGGTGTTCTTTACCTTTCTGGGAGGATCGGCTTGTGACCTCGAGGGGGTAGGCGCTGGAGCTAGACAGAACGAAAAGCGGAGGCGGCTCGTTCAGCCCCGACAAGTCCACCTCGAGGTCGACAAAACGCGACGTCCTCCCAAAAGCTCCGCTTTTGGTCGTGCGATGTGTCGCTGAAGTAGCTTTCCTTGTCCTGTCGCATTGTCGACACTAGTACGTCCTGTACATCGGGGCTAGCCGCTGCAGCTGGACATTGATTGACAATTGAGATAGCTCGAAGATAGGGCTATCTCTTTTTTATAAAAATCAAACAAAAGCAAAATAATGATTTGGGAAGTGATTTCCGTGATCAAAAACCGGCATAATACAATTGCTACCATCCTTGTATTATTGTTTGGCTGTGTGTTGTTTTTTATAGCGACAGATGGATTCCGAGCATTTACGGCAGAAACCGCGAGAGTGAATCAGCTGATGGAGGAAAAGCCCGTATTCCCTGATGTCACTTTAGAGGATAACAAAGGACGGAAATATCCGATTTCTGAGTTTGAAGATAAGTATATATTCATTACATTTCTTTATACATCCTGTGCGACTGTCTGCCCTCAATTAGAAATGAATATGGCTCAAGTTTATGATTTGCTGCCAAGAAAATATATTGGAGAAGACATTGTTTTTTTGAGTATTAGCTTTGATCCGACTAGAGATGACCCAGCGACATTAGAAACATACAGAGAGGCTTTTAATAGCGATGGGGAAACTTGGAGGATGGCGAGAATACCTAATCAGGCTGAATTAGACTCTTTGCTGGAGAAGTTTGGCGTAATAGTAATTCCTGATGGGCTTGGGAATTTCACACATAATTCAGCATTTTATTTAGTTGATAAAAAAGGCCGTTTAATCGATGTTATGGATTATACGGAGATTGAAGAAGCTGCTGCAAAGGTAACAAGCATTCTTGAAAATGAAGCGGGGGTGTAATTTATGACACAAGTTTTCTATGCCTTTCTGTTATATATTTTCCTAATGCTTCCCCCTGTTGCTAATTTAGTGGAGTCAATTATGATTACGCATATGCATATGCAAATGCCGTTGCTTGTTATCTCAGGATTTTTTATGGCACGCTTTTTTCTAATCCGATTTCCGCGTTTTTTCGAAAAATGGAATAGCAATGGTATACCGGGAATTATTTTATTTATGATCATTGTTATATATTGGACAATACCAAGGACAATGGATGAGGCCTTGACGTTACAAAGTGTAGAGATTTTTAAATTTATCAGTTTACCTTTCTTGGCGGGAGTTCCACTTAGAGATAGTTGGAAAAAGCTCAGTTCGACAGGAAAAAACGTCATTATTATCATTTTTACGATTAAGTATTTTGGGATGGGATTTTTATATATTTGGTCACCTGACCAATTATGCAACAATTATTTATTAATTGAACAATTAACCCTTGGTTGGGGGTTTTTGACGACTGCAATTGCACTGTTAATTTATTTGGTGTACAAACATTTTGTTGATCCTTCGCAATATGAATAGAAGGAAGAAGGTGGAATTCATTTTTGTAAACCATTGTAAAAGATACCCATAATCCAAGTGCATTTTTACAGCTTTGGGTTTTGGGTGTTTTTTGTCTAATGAAGGGGCTTTTAGTGTTTTAAAGCTTTTTCCTGTCAGAATCTGCAGTTATTTTACGAATAAAACTATCGTTCTATCCCTTTGTTTGTTGATAAAATGAGAATTATTAAGAAATGAAGGGGATGACAGAATGAACAAGCTATTCATTAAAATTTTTCCAATAATTGTTGCGATAACTTTCACTTTTCCGGCATTAACGAAAGCAGAGGAGACTTTATCCAACCGTGATGATGTCTTTGAATTTGTACAAGCTGCCTATCATGCTCAACTATCACTTGGAGAAAAACCTAGGGCAATGGATGAAATTGATAAAATACTGTCGCCATATTTTACTGAAGAAGCAAAAGGAATTTTTTTAGAAGAAAACCTTTTCTCTGAAAATGGTTTATTTATTACATATGGAACTGATTTTCCATTTTATTATATTCCCTACTTTACCTATACTGATGATACGAAGCTTGTCTCTCAGGAAAATGAAATGTACCTTTTTGAGTTTTTCCCTGAGATGGATGAAGGTCCTGTTTCTTATGAGAGCCATTATGAAGGATTGTTATTAGCATACACTGTTGATGGATGGAGAATAGCTGAATTTCTTTATAATAATATTCCCGAGCAGGTAATGCATCCAGAGAAGAAGCAAAAGGACTCACACTCAACCAGCATAGATCGTGAAGCCTATTATCAGAAAATAGTCCAGTCATCATTCCAGGTTGGCTTATGCATGAATCCATTAGAGTTTTTAATTAAATATGGCGGTTATTGCTCAACTTTTATAAGTGGAAAATGAGCAATTTAACAGAAATAAGTAGTTATTCTTTAATCTCTAGTATCTCTTTTTACCTTTCTAAATCAAAACCGGTGATAACTTCTTCTCCAATTACGATAGTTGGAGTAGAAAATGATTGGTATTTATTGATTAATTCATTTCTTGCCTTTTGATCTTTTTTAATATCTTTTGTGGTAAAAGAAAAGCTGTATTCACTTAAAAATCTTTTCGTTATTTCACAAGGCGGGCAATCCGGCTGTGTATAAATGGTAATTTCTTTCATTAAGGCTCCCTCACTTTCATTTCTATATTAGTGTAAAAGACAGGAGAATTTCAATCAATGAAGCTTGAAACAATAATGATGACATTCAGTTCATTGCCTTTAACACTTAATTTAGCCGTTTCCCAAAAGAAAAAAGAGAAAAATAATATTTTTTTATTGTACAATCAGCTTACATTAATTTATGCTGTTAATATTGGTATGAAGAGGAATGAGACCTGAATTTTCGAAATTTAGTTATTTAGGATAGAAACATGCCAAAAGAGAAACCTAAATATAATGTTTAAGGTTTTTGTGAAAGGAGAGGGAGCATGTCACAGCTTCAAGGGATATTAACACGTTTAAAAAACTTACAGGAACAATCAACAGGCGGAGAGCCAATGCAACGTTTTTTTGAGGTGAACGGCGAACGAAAATGTCAGGTAACCTACCAGCCAAAGAGTGAAATGTTTGAGCTGGAGGTCTATAATGAAAAGGAAAAACCTAAAAGGTATCAATTTGATAATATTGATATGATTACGATTGAAATTTTTGATCTAATTCAATAAACCATCTGAAAGGGAGCCAATTAAGGTTCCCTTTTTCAAATCATTTTGAGGATAGTGGAACTTAATAGGAGCAACTAAATGAAAACTGTGATAAACTAAAATAGATTGATAATAATAATTTGAGGGGTTTCGGCGATGATCAGTCTTTACAGCGGGGAGTTTTTAGAAAATAATATCCGTAATTTTATGATACCTTCAGAACGGGTAGCACATGTGCAAATTGGCAATAATTTAGAGCATGCTCTTTTAGTGTTAACAAAAAGCGGCTACACGGCCATTCCTGTACTTGATCCGTATTATAAACTTCATGGCTTAATAAGTACCCCGTTAATCATGGACTCAATTCTAGGCCTTGAGAGAATTGAATTTGAACAGCTAGAAGAAAAGCGCGTAGAAGAAGTAATGAATCGGAAAATTCCAAGATTAAACATTAATTCATCCATCCAGGATTCAGTTGCTTTATTAATCGACAATCCATTCCTATGCGTTGAGAATGAAGATGGTTTTTTTGAAGGAATATTTACACGAAGAACCATAATGATTGAGTTAAATAAACAAATTCGAAAAAATAGTAAAAACTAATGCTCCCTTTTAAGGGAGCTTGATTTTTTTTACAGATAAGTACGTATACTAAATTAATTATGGGGAGCGAAAAGATTCTAGGAGGATAATTGATTGGAACAGGTTATTGAAAAATCATTCATACATAAAGATAAAAAACAAACAAGACGACCTTTAGTACTAGCTTCAGTCATGCTAGCTATGTTTATGGGGGCAATAGAGGCAACAATTGTGTCAACTGCAATGCCAGTGATTGTAGGGGATTTAGGTGGATTTTCTTTATATAGCTGGGTGTTTTCTTCATATTTACTGATGAATGCAGTGACTGTGCTTATTTATGGGAAGCTATCTGATCTATTTGGAAGAAAACCAATTTTAATTATAGGGATTATCATTTTCTTAATTGGCTCCATATTATGCGGATTTGCGCAGTCCATGAAAATGCTCATCATCTTTAGATTAATTCAGGGCTTTGGCGCAGGTGCTGTTATGCCGATTGCCACTACAATTGTCGGTGATATTTATACGAAGGAAGAGAGAGCCAAAATCCAAGGGTATTTATCAAGTGTATGGGGTATATCTGCTATTATGGGTCCAGCTGTCGGAGGAATTTTAGTTGAATATGTTAGCTGGCATTATGTGTTTTGGATTAATATCCCTCTTGGCATTTTGGCCATTATTGGGATTGCGAAATTTCTTCATGAAAATATTGAAAAGAAAAAGCCTCAGATTGATTATATAGGTGCCTTTCTTCTGACGGTTTCCATTTCATCATTAATGATTGTTCTTGTAGAAGGTGGAGTCAATTGGGCTTGGTCTTCTCCAAAGGCCATTAGCTTAATAGGCATCAGCTTACTAGCTTTCCTATTATTTGTTATTCAGGAGAAAAGAACACCAGAACCAATGATGCCTTTCAGTATATGGAAAGAGCGTTCAATCCTTATCGCAAACTTAGCTTCCTTAACGACTGGGGTTATTTTAATAGGGATATCGAGCTTTCTTCCGGCATTTGTACAAGGTGTGATGGAGCGCTCGCCCATTGTAGCTGGATTTACGTTAACAACCATGTCTATTGGATGGCCACTCGCTTCATGGTCAGCAGGTCGATTATTGTTAAAAATCGGGTTTAGAAGCACATCAATTATCGGTGGTTTATCTCTCATTTTAGGATGTATTGTGTTTTCTACTCTTTCACCCGAGGCAGGACCGCTTTGGGCTGCATGTGGATCTTTCCTTGTCGGTGTTGGAATGGGCTTAACCTTAACGACCTTTATTGTTTCCATCCAGAGTACTGTCAGCTGGCATCAAAGAGGAATAGCAACAGCTGCCAATATGTTTATGAGAAATTTAGGAAATACAATTGGAGCGGCCTTACTAGGCGGTATACTAAATAATCGCATTATGTTCTACTTTAAGGAAAAAGGGCAAGGGGCTGCAGAAGATTTAACAATTGACTCCACGAATATTCTCTTAAATGAAGAGGAAAGAAATAAGCTTGCTGGAGGAGTAAAAGCATTGCTTCAAGATGGCCTTACTTTTTCTTTGCAATCCGTCTATTATACCGTGCTGATTTTTGCTGTGGTCAGCTTTGTCCTGATTATGTTACTTCCGAAAAAAGAACCAGGCTCTGCAAAGTAATTGCAGAGCCTTTTTCGTAATAAAATAATTCATCAACAAAAATGAAACTTTAAACTATTTAGGTTATAGTATAAGAAAAAAAGAACGGAGTGAATATATGTCATCACTTTCTGAGTTTCACTTTCTTTCTGTCCTTGCTCAGGAAATGAATATGAGGAAGGCTGCAGAGAGATTATTTGTTTCACAGCCCGCTTTATCTCAACGCTTGCAAACGATTGAGAAGGAGTGGGGAGAAAAATTATTTGTCCGTTCTCAAAAGGGCTTATCTTTAACACCTGCTGGGGAGCTTGTCATAAAATTTATTAATGAGGTTATTACAAAAGAGGAAAAGGTTAGAGAATCCATCCATGCTCTCAATTCAGAAGTTCATGGTACATTAAAGATAGCTGTTGCATCCATTGTGGGGCAAAATTGGCTTCCACAAGTATTAAAGAAATTCGTAACCCGCTACCCCCAAGCAAAAGTTTCCCTCCTGACCGGCTGGAGCAGCGAAATATTAAAATCGATATATGAAGATCAAGTACATATTGGAATTATTCGGGGAACACCAGATTGGAAGGGGATAAAAATTCATCTTTTTAAGGACCCGCTTTATTTAGTAGATACTGAAATCACTTCACCTGAACAGATCTTAAATACGGATAGGCCATTTATTCAATTTAAAAGTGATTCAAACTATTTTCAGGAAATTCAAGATTGGTGGCTGAGGACATTCAAAACAGCTCCAAAAAGGACAATAGTTGTTGATCAGATTGAAACATGTAAGCAAATGACATTCAACGGGATAGGTTATGCCATCCTGCCTGCCATTACTTTAAATGGAGCGGAGAAGAACATATTTAAGGTTCCATTATTGGATGAGCATGATCTTCCCTTACAACGGGATACATGGCTGCTTGGCTATGAATCCGCCTTCCAGCTCAAGCAAGTACAAGCCTTCGTTGAGTTAATAAAGGAATTTATCGAAGAAGAAGGAAATGAAGATAGGAGCAGTGAATAGAAGAGTTACGGGGAGCATTTTATTTTATTCCGAATGAGATATTTGGTAAAATTATGATGAAACAAAGATATTTAAGATAAGACTGACTTTAATTATTTGATTAAATACTGCAAAATAAGGGTAAAACATGTAATGGGTTTTCTATCAAATTAATTAATTTGATTTTTAATAATAGATATTTAATTAAATTAATTACAATTTGACATTGACTTCAAATCTTTAGTCATCTATACTTGTATTTGTGTACAAGACTTTAAATGAGAAACTGATTAATATATTCTCATTTAATTAATTAATGGAGGGATTACATATGCCAGAACGCATGGTAGGTAAACAAGCACCTAGATTTGAAATGGATGCAGTATTAGCAAACAAAGAATTTGGAAAAGTAAGCCTTGAAGAAAATATGAAGAATGATAAGTGGACAGTTCTTTTCTTCTATCCAATGGACTTTACTTTCGTATGTCCAACTGAAATCACTGCACTTTCAGATCGTTATGATGAGTTTGAAGACTTGGATGCAGAAGTAATTGGAGTTTCTACAGATACAATTCATACTCACTTAGCTTGGATTAATACTGATCGCAAGAACAACGGGCTTGGTGATTTAAAATATCCATTAGCTGCTGATACAAATCATGTTGTTTCACGCGATTATGGAGTGTTAATTGAAGAAGAGGGTATCGCACTTCGCGGACTATATATCATCAGCCCAGAAGGCGAATTAATGTATTCAGTTGTTAACCACAACAACATTGGCCGTGACGTGGATGAAACACTTCGTGTCCTTCAAGCACTTCAAACTGGCGGACTTTGCCCAGCTAACTGGAAGCCAGGACAAAGCACATTAAATGTATAATTAAGAGAATTTTATGAAAAGGCCTAACTTGATTGTTAGGTCTTTTCTTGAAATATGATCGGATTTTTTTCTTAATAAGGGGGATAAACCAATGAAATTACGTGAGCAAATGCCTGAGTTAACAGGTGCAACTGAATGGTTAAATGGAGAGGTAACGAAGGCTCAACTTGTGGGTGAAAAGCCAACTTTAATTCATTTTTGGTCTGTGAGCTGCCATCTTTGTAAAGAAGCTATGCCACATGTTAATAAATTTAGGGATGATTATAAAGACCAATTAAATGTTGTTGCGGTTCATATGCCTCGCTCTGAGGACGATTTGGATCTAGAGGCAATCAAAAAAGTAGCTGCAGAGCATGAAATTACACAGCCTATTTATGTAGACAGTGAGCATAAGTTAAATGAGGCATTCGAAAATCAATACGTCCCAGCTTATTATGTATTTGATAAGGATGGAAGCTTGCGTCATTTCCAAGCAGGCGGAAGCGGTATGAAAATGCTTGAAAAGCGTGTCAATCGTGTATTAGATGAAATGAATAAAGCAGAATAAAGTGAAAAATGGACCAAGCTCAAAGTTTGGTTCTTTTTTTTGAGAATTAGCTCCGTAAAGCTTCATGCTAAAGCAGCGAACAACACTTGACTAATTTCCACAGATAATAATACAATAGATAAATTATAGCAAGTATGTAAATTATCTGATAAATGATCGTTAAAAAGCTGGAGGAATGATTGTGAAAAAGGAATTTGCTGTGATTGGACTTGGGCGTTTTGGTGGAAGCATCTGCAGGGCTTTGGCAGAGGAAGGCATGGAAGTCATGGCAATTGATGTGGATGAAGATCGTGTTAATGAATTCTCTATGATCGCATCACATGCGGTAGTTGGAGATACAACGGACGAAACAGTGATTAAAAGTCTCGGTATTCGAAATTTTGATCATGTCATCGTAGCAATTGGTGATAATATACAGGCAAGTATTTTAACGACATTAATATTAAAAGAATTGGGAGTAACAAAGATAACCGTTAAAGCCCAAAACGATTATCATGAGAAAGTATTAAGAAAAATTGGTGCGGATCATGTTGTCCATCCTGAGCGGGATATGGGGAGACGTATAGCTCATAATATCGTTTCTAATAATGTCCTTGATTATTTGGAGCTTTCTGAAGAACATAGTATTGTTGAAATTGTAGCGAATGACAAGCTTAGTGGACATACTCTGATTGATTTAGATATACGGGCAAAATATGGAATAAATATTGTAGCAATTAAAAGAAAAAATGATATCATCGTTTCCCCATTAGCACATGAGGTCATTCAGCTTAATG
Organism: Bacillus sp. DTU_2020_1000418_1_SI_GHA_SEK_038; assembly: GCF_032341175.1. NCBI lineage: Bacteria > Bacillati > Bacillota > Bacilli > Caryophanales > Bacillaceae > Bacillus > Bacillus sp. DTU_2020_1000418_1_SI_GHA_SEK_038. The sequence goes on from NZ_CP135435.1 coordinate 1,708,055, forward strand.
ATATTTTAATTGTTATTGGAGCAGACGTAGATATTAATCGCTTTGAGAAAAAAGTAATGGGTTAATAACAAAAGCTGAAGCTAGACGCAGGCAAAAAAAGGCTGTAATTCCATTGAGAATTACAGCCCTTTTTTTATTATACTTCCATAATTATTGGTAAAATCATTGGACGGCGTTTCGTTTTTTCATAAAGGAAAGGCGCTAGTGTATCGGTAATCTCGTTTTTGATTTCTGACCACTGGGTCGTTTTCCGTTCCATTACCTTGTTTAAATGCTTGTTAATTAATGATTGAGCATCATTAATAAGATCCCCTGATTCTCTCATATAGACGAAGCCGCGTGAGATGAGGTCAGGGCCTGCAGATATTTTGAAATCCTTCATATTAATGCTGACAACGACAACTACTAATCCTTCCTCAGAAAGAATTCGGCGATCACGAAGCACGATATTGCCGATGTCACCAATTCCGTTTCCGTCAATATAAACCGAACCTGAAGGAATTTTCCCAGCAATTTGTGCTGTATCTTCACTTAGAGCAAGTACTTCTCCATTATCCATTATAAAGCAGTTTTCATCCTTCACACCGCAATCAACAGCTAGCTTCGCGTGCATCTTTTGCATTCTATATTCACCGTGAATCGGCATGAAGAATTTTGGCTTAATTAACCTTAGCATTAACTTTTGCTCTTCTTGACCACCATGTCCTGAAGTGTGAATATCACTTAGCTTTCCATAAATAACCTCTGCACCAGCACGAGAAAGCATATCTATGGTTCTGCTCACACTAATTGTATTTCCTGGAATAGGTGAAGAGGAGAAGACAACAGTATCGCCTGGGTTAATTTGAATTTGACGATGAGTCCCATTAGCAATACGTGATAGAGCAGCCATCGGTTCACCTTGACTCCCAGTACATAAAATAGTTACTTGGTTTGATGGCAAGCGATTAATTTGCTGTGCATCAATAAATGTGTCCTTAGGCGCCTGAATGTAGCCAAGCTCTTGTCCGATATTTATTGCTGCTTCCATACTGCGTCCAAATACAGCAATTTTTCTTCCATTTGAAACAGCTGCTTCAGTCACTTGCTGAAGACGGTGAATATTGGAAGCAAAGGTTGCAAAGATCACTCGGCCTTCTACTTTGCGGAATATGTCATGAATGCTTTCACCAACTCGGCGTTCTGACATTGTAAACTCGGGAATTTCACTATTCGTGCTATCAGATAATAAGCAAAGCACGCCTTCTTTCCCGATTTCAGCCATCTTTGTTAAGTTGGCAGGTTCACCAACTGGCGTAAAATCAAACTTAAAATCACCTGTATGAACAATTTGACCTGGTGGTGTTTTTACGACAATCCCGTATGAGTCTGGAATACTATGAGTTGTCCGAAAAAAAGTAACGGACGTTTTTCTAAACTTAATGACATCATCTTCTTTAATTTCATGCATTTTAGTTTGTCGCAGTAGTCCGTGCTCTTCTAATTTATTGCGAAGCAAACCAAGTGCAAGCTTACCGCCATAAATAGGAATGTTAACCTCTCTTAATAAATAGGGAATTCCGCCAATATGGTCTTCATGTCCGTGCGTGATAAAAAGACCTTTAATTTTGTCTTCATTTTTTACTAAATACGTATAATCAGGTATTACATAATCAATGCCAAGGAGTTCGTCTTCAGGAAATTTAATTCCTGCATCAATTAAGATGATTTCATCCTGGAATTGAACAGCATACGTGTTCTTTCCGATTTCTCCTAGTCCTCCTAGGGCGAAAACTGCTGTTTGATCATTTTTTACAAATTTCATAATTTATTCTATCTCCAATACTTTAAAGTCTTCACTTTGTTTTTCAAATTCTAAAAATTGTCCCTCTAATACGGTGATGAACTCAATATTAAAAGGTTTCTCCGCTAATTTAAGCCGTACATCTCTTTCAGATTCTCCTTCAACATAAATAGATTGTGTTTTTTCACGAACAGGTACCTCTTTTTTTGATTCTTGATAAAAAACTTTAAAAATCATTAAAATCTCTCCTTCATCCGAATAACTTTTTCTATTATATATAAAATTAACATGATTTACATGTTTTTTCTTATTAAAGAGTAAATTTGTATGTAAATGGTTTTTTAATATAAGTCAACATGATACGATAAGGAACGAGCCCTTCGCAAGAATGAAGGGCTCAAGTATAAACTGTCTAGCTTCAGCCCCCAGCCCCGATGTACAGGACGTACTAGTGTCGACAATGCGACAGGACAGGGAAAGCTTCGTCAGCGACACATCGCACGACCAAAAGCGGAGCTTTTGGGAGGATGTCGCGTTTTTGTCGACCTCGAGGTCATAAGCCAATCCGTCATGAAGGTTAAAGTGCAACCTTCCTGCCGGCTCGTCTTATGCTTGTCGGACTTGCACAGGATGTGCTGACATCGATGTTCGCCACAGGACGTGGCGGTCTTTAATCGATGTTCCCTGTCAGGGCGCTTCCGCATTTCTTTTAAGCTATAGTTTTCTTTCGCAGCATATCTCTCCACTGTTTTAAAAGCTTCTTTCTTAGCTTCTTTAACATTGTGGATCAACTCCTTACTTTCTATTTTAAACAATCCTTGTCCAAAGTAAAGTATTCAAGGATGGTATTAAAAGATTTAGTTGTTTTATTATATGACAAATTTAGTTAATCTCTCGTGGATATTTTTGGGCAGCTCATAAAATAGTGAAAGATTCCTCTATTATAAACTTGATTGACAATTAGCTAAAATGGGTTTAGTGTTTTATTACGCAAATCGAAATTTTTTTTAAATTAGTTTTGAAGTAAGGATGAGGAAAATGGGAAAGCTATACAGTGCATTAGCGATTTTAAGCATCATTTGGGGAACGTCATTTTTATTTATTAAGCTATTGCTGGAAGATTTGGGACCTGCTGGAGTTGTTTTTGGAAGATCCCTTTTTGGCTTTTTGATTCTAGCCATTTTCGTTCTAATTAAACGGGAAAAAATTCATTACAAAGAGCTTCCATTAACAAAGCTTTTCGTAGTGGGATTACTAAACAATACATTGCCATGGCTGCTTATTTCTATGGGGCAGACGAAGATCTCTTCAAGCTTAGCTTCCATTATTAATGCTACAACACCTATCTGGACACTCCTAATTGGAACGCTTTTTTTCTCAACGGTTTTAAGAAAAAATCAATGGATCGGTATTGGACTTGGTTTTATTGGAATTTTTATAATATCTGATTTAACATCTGGTGACTTACTTTCAGGACATTTTTCGGGAATCCTGTTTTTATTAGGTGCGACTATTTGTTATGGCGCAGGCACACAACTGACAAAGAAAACATTAGGTCAAGTATCGAGCTTACATATATCCTTATTTACCTTATTTTCTGCTGCGTTGATTAGTTTTTTCGTGATGTTGTTTTCTTCGCCCGATTCCTTTGCTGCTTTTACGGAATGGCATGTCATTTTCTCGCTGCTAGGCTTAGGTTCTTTAGGCTCAGGAGTTGCCTATCTGCTATTTTACTATTTAGTAAAAGAAGGAGGCCCGGAATTTGCTTCCTTGGTAACCTATCTAGTGCCAGGATCAGCCATTTTATGGGGAGCTTTCATATTGGGAGAAAGTATTCATTTTACAATGATTGTTGGCCTGCTAATCATTTTTCTTGGTGTTTATATCACCTCCACTAAAGAAAAACAAAAAGAAGGCAAAGCTGCAGCTTAATATGTTTTAGAAGGGAAAGGAACATAATTGAAAAAAATAGTATTCTTTGATATAGATGGAACATTGTTAGATAGTGATAAACAGCTCCCAAAGTCAACAAAACATGCACTGGAGCAATTAAAGGATAACGGCGTATTTGTTGCAATTGCAACAGGGCGTGCCCCCTTTATGTTTGACAGGCTGCGCAAAGAGCTGGATATCGATTCCTTTGTAAGCTTTAATGGACAATATGTGGTTTTTGAGAATGAAGTCATATTTAAAAATGGTCTGCCATCAGCGGAACTTGAAAAATTAGTGACTTACTCAAGTGAGAGAGGACATTCTCTAGTGTTTTTAGATGAAAAAGAAATGAAATCTTCAGAACTTGATAACAGACTAATAGAAGAAAGTATCGGAAGTTTGAAATTTCCGTATCCAGAAAAAGATATTGAGTTTTATAAAAATAAGGAAATCTATCAAGCCTTAGTATTTTCAGAAGAAAAAGAGGATGCGGCTTATGAAAGAGATTTTCCAAACTTCCGTTTTATTCGCTGGCATCAATTTTCAACAGATGTGTTGCCGGCTGGAGGTTCAAAAGCAGAGGGAATAAAGCTAATGATTAGCAGACTGGGAATTGAAATGAAGAATGTTTATGCTTTCGGGGATGGATTAAATGATAAAGAAATGCTTCAATCAGTTGGAACAGGGATTGCTATGGGGAATGCATTAGACGAAGTTAAACTTGCTGCAGATGTTACAACAACATCGGTAAATAACAACGGCATTTGGGACGGCTTGAAAAAAGTAGGATTAATTTAGGGGGAATTAGAGCATAGGAAAAGACTGAACGCTAATGTTCAGTCTTTTCCTATGGGTCTTAAAATCCAATAGGCATAGTTCTATCTTTCGATTGGAATAGCTCCCTCTATTGGCTTAAATGGATCTTCTTTATTAATATGATCATAAAACATAATTCCGTTCAGGTGATCAATTTCGTGCTGAAACACGATAGCTAATATCCCTTTTAGCCTTAATTTGACTTCAACTCCATCAAGGGTAGTTCCTTGAACAGTTATTCTTGCATATCTCGGAACATTTCCAGGAATCGATTCATCAACTGATAAACAGCCTTCCCCGGAAGTTAGGTACGTTTGTTCAACAGAATGGCTTTTAATTTTTGGATTAAACAGCGCATAATTATGAAGAGTTCCTTTTTCATCCTTAAGGTAAACAGCAATCATCCTTTTTGAAATATTGATTTGCGGAGCAGCCAAACCAATGCCTGCACGAAGCCCGTATTTTTCAGCAATCTCTGGGTTCTGACTGTTTATTACATAGTCTAAAAGGCTTTGAAGTATTCCTTTATCCTCCTCGGAAGGCGGAAGTGCGACTTCTTTTGCAACTTTTCTTAATGTGGGATGCCCATCACGAATAATATCCTTCATCGTTAACATTTCCTTCACTCCTGTAGCATAAAATCAATCGGCGAATTATTAATTACTTTATTTAGTCTATCAAAATGAATGAAAAATGTTAATAAAAAGGGAAGGTGCATTTTTGCACCTTCCCCATGAATATTATCTCCAGCAAGCGCAGCCAACGATGATAAGAAGAATGAAAAGCACAACAATCAGCGCGAAGCCTCTGCCGTAGCCCGCACCTCCAACAAACCCTGGATAGCCGCAGCCATAACCGTATCCGCCATAACCATACATGAAGGATAACCTCCCTAAAAGTAGATTACCGCCCACAAATATTTTCTATAGGACGATTAATATAGCCTATGTTTGGAGGATTTTGTTGGTGAAGGCCTTTGCCTATGTCATAAATGAAAAGTATTGGGAATAGATTGTTAGTGGACAAGCCTTCTAAGTATTGAAAAATGAAAAGGCTGCAGGTATAGTTAAATTGTTCTAATTAAGGAGGTTTAAAGTGTGTCGGTACCTATAAAAAGCTGCCTATTAATTATTTGTATAAGTGCGGTTATGATCATTTCTGGCTGTTTAAGTACTAGCTCACCTGTTGAGAAAATATATGATGTGCTAGAAAGAGTTGTTGCATCGGAAGAGGTATTTGAAAAGCAGCAGGATCCGTTAGTTGAATTAGAAAAGAAAGAAAAAGAAATTTATGATAAAATAATTTCCCTTGGAATGAAGGAAATTGAAGAAGTTTCTATATTGTCAAATGAAGCTGCCAATATCGTTGACCAGAGGCAAGAGCATATGGTGAAGGAAAAGGAAAGCATTAAAGCGTCTGAAAAGGAGTTTAAATCTTTAGAATCCCTAATTGAAGAAATTGATGAGCCTAAACTAAAAGGATTATCTCAAGATTTATTCGATTGTATGATGGAAAGATATGCCACCCATGAAGAAATATTTCAACATTACTCTAAAGCGGTTCAATTAGATAAAGATCTTTATGCTATGTTTAAAGAAGAAAGTCTTCAATTGATTCAGCTTGAGGATCAAATCAATAAAATTAATGAAGCATATGGAAATATTATTAATGCTAATAAAAAATTTAATGATAAAACAAAGCAATATAATGAATTAAAATTATCCTTCTATAAAGAATCCGGACTAGACGTTAAAATGAAGGACTAATGAGCAAGGGCAGCATTTACTAAATGCTGCCCTTGCTATATTTTACAATACAATATTAAATTATCCTCTGGAATGATGTGCTATAACACGCTGCTAGTGTTACTTTTTTTATAGAACAGCGCATAAAGAATTATAATACAGAATTTCTCGAAGGGAATTACTTAAAAAACGTGAAAACGTTGTAAAAACTTAATATCAAGTAGTTGACGGAAGAAATAATGTGATTTAAACTTAAAATCATTAATAGAAATGTGTATCAATTTTGTTGCAAATTTAATTGATACAGAATAAGATAGAATATGAGTTAACAACAATAGAAGTTATAAACTGAAGAAAATGGAATCCTAAAAAAGCAGAAATCCAGGCAATTATTTATTTCTGAATATTTTCATTTTTACCAAATACAATTCACTCTGCTTACGTTTTCTATTTTAACTTAGTTTTGGGTAACCTAGAAATTGTATTGAACTCATATTATTACGTCTCTTTTAAAACTATGGAAAGGGTGACACGTATGGCTTCTAAAACAAAATTGGCACAATTGGATGTTGGGAAGCAGCTTGAAATTGTTGAAGAACAATTTCAAACGTTTCAAATTCTTAATGAGGAAGGAAAAGTAGTAAATGAATCAGCAATGCCTGATTTAAGCGATGAACAGCTTCAGGAATTAATGCGAAGAATGGTTTACACACGCATACTAGATCAACGCTCTATTTCTTTAAATAGACAAGGAAGACTTGGCTTCTATGCACCAACTGCAGGCCAGGAAGCTTCTCAGCTGGCTTCACAATTTGCATTGGAGAAGGAAGATTTTATACTTCCTGGATACCGTGATGTACCGCAAATGATTTGGCATGGTCTTCCACTATCTCAAGCTTTCTTATGGTCAAGAGGACACTTTGAGGGTGGGAATATTCCAGAAGGTGTTAATGTTATTGCTCCGCAAATTATTATTGGAGCTCAATACATCCAGGCAGCTGGTGTAGCACTAGGAATGAAAAAACGTGGAGCAAAAGCAGTTGCTGTGACTTATACAGGCGATGGCGGTACTTCGCAAGGTGACTTCTATGAGGGAATTAACTTTGCAGGTTCTTATGGTGCTCCGGCAATTTTTATTGTTCAAAATAATAGATTCGCTATTTCTACTCCAGTTTCTGTACAAACTGCTGCTAAAACACTTGCTCAAAAAGCTGTCGCAGCTGGAATTCCGGGAATTCAAGTAGATGGGATGGATCCATTGGCTGTTTATGTGGCTGTACGAGAGGCTCGTGAGCGTGCAATCAACGGGGAAGGTCCAACATTAATTGAGACTCTTACTTACCGCTATGGTCCTCATACGATGGCTGGAGACGATCCTACACGTTACCGTACAGCTGATCTTGATAATGAGTGGGAAAAGAAAGACCCGCTTGTCCGTTTCCGCAAATTCTTGGAGGATAAAGGAATTTGGAATGAAGAAATGGAAAACGAAACAATTGAAAAAGCAAAAGAAGATATTAAAGTTGCAATAAAACAAGCAGATGACACACCTAAACAAAAAGTAACTGACCTCATTTCAATCATGCATGAAGATGCAGGAATGCCTTATAACTTAAAAGAACAATTTGAAATATATAAAGAAAAGGAGTCGAAGTAAGCCATGGCGCAAATGACAATGATTCAGGCAATTACTGATGCTTTACGCACAGAGTTGCGAAATGATCCGAATGTATTAGTATTCGGAGAAGATGTGGGCGTGAACGGCGGCGTATTCCGTGCTACTGAAGGTCTTCAAAATGAATTCGGCGAAGAACGTGTATTTGATACGCCTTTAGCTGAATCTGGAATCGGCGGCCTTGCGGTTGGTCTTAGCTTACAAGGCTTCCGACCAGTACCTGAAATACAATTTTTCGGTTTCGTATATGAAGTAATGGATTCTATTTCCGGACAACTGGCGCGCATGCGCTATCGTTCTGGCGGCAGATATAATGCGCCTGTAACCATTCGTTCACCTTTTGGAGGTGGCGTACATACTCCAGAAATGCATGCTGACAGCTTGGAAGGGCTAATGGCTCAACAGCCTGGGTTAAAGGTTGTTATTCCATCAACTCCTTATGATGCAAAAGGTCTTTTAATTTCGGCCATCCGTGATAATGACCCGGTCATTTTCCTTGAGCATATGAAATTATACCGTTCTTTTCGTCAAGAAGTACCTGAGGAAGAGTACACAATTCCATTAGGTAAAGCTGAAGTGAAACGAGAAGGAAAAGACTTGTCGATTATTACTTATGGAGCAATGGTGCATGAAGCATTAAAGGCTGCTGAAGAATTAGAAAAAGAAGGCTATTCTGCAGAGGTAATCGATCTACGTACAGTATCACCAATTGATATTGAAACTATTATTGCTACTGTTGAAAAAACAGGACGTGCAATTGTCGTTCAAGAGGCTCAAAAGCAGGCTGGTATTGCTGCTAATGTTGTAGCAGAGATTAATGACCGTGCAATCTTAAGCCTTGAAGCCCCTGTCCTTCGCGTTGCAGCACCGGATACAGTTTTTGCTTTCCCACAAGCTGAAACGGTTTGGCTTCCAAACTATAAGGATATTATTGAAACGGGTAAGAAAGTTTTAACTTTCTAAAAGAGTGTAATTACTTTCTTTCGAAGGGGAGAATGAGGGAAGGAATAGAAAATCGGTACAAATACCGATTTTCTTCTTTCCAGCTTCTGTCCTTCCTTATATTGTTAGTGTAGGAGGATGATTCTAAATGTCATTTCAATTTAAATTGCCTGACATTGGTGAAGGGATCCACGAAGGGGAAATAGTTAAGTGGTTCGTTAAAGCAGGCGATAAAGTACAAGAAGATGATGTATTATGCGAAGTTCAGAATGATAAAGCAGTTGTAGAAATTCCTTCACCTGTTAAAGGAACGGTTGAAGAAATATTAGTTGGAGAAGGAACTGTTGCAACTGTTGGCCAGGTTCTAATTACATTTGATGCGCCTGGATATGAAAATTTAAAATTCAAAGGCGATGAAAATCTAGAGGATGACAAGCCAGCAGACCAAGCCCCAGAGAAAAAGGATGAAGCTGAAGTAAATAAAGCCGAAATCCAAACAGATGCTAAATCTGACCGCCGGATTATCGCCATGCCTTCCGTTCGAAAATATGCTCGTGATAAAGGTGTTGATATTCAGCAAGTTGCGGGAAGCGGTAATAATGGAAGGATCTTAAAAACCGACATTGATTCGTTCTTAAGCGGCGGAGTTCAAGTCCAGCAACCTGTGGCTCCAGAGCAAGAAACAACAGCAGCACCTGTAGAAGCGGAAGCTGCTCCAGTTCAAAAAATTATTCCACAAGGGCAGTACCCTGAAACTCGTGAAAAAATGAGCGGCATTCGTAAAGCAATTGCAAAAGCGATGGTAAACTCAAAGCATACGGCTCCACATGTTACTTTAATGGATGAAATTGAAGTGACAAAGCTTGTAGCACATCGTAAGAAGTTCAAAGAAGTTGCTGCAAATAAAGGAATTAAATTAACGTTCCTTCCATATGTAGTGAAGGCATTAACAAGTGCGTTACGTGAATATCCAGTATTGAATACATCAATTGATGACGCCGCACAAGAAATTATTCAAAAGCATTATTACAATATTGGTATAGCAGCAGACACTGAAAAGGGACTTTTAGTACCAGTTGTAAAAGATGCTGATCGTAAATCTATGTTTACTATTTCAAATGAAATTAGTGAGCTTGCTGCAAAAGCGCGTGATGGTAAGTTATCTTCAGAAGAAATGAAAGGGGCTTCCTGCACAATTACAAATATTGGATCAGCAGGCGGACAATGGTTTACCCCTGTTATCAATCACCCAGAAGTTGCTATTTTAGGCATTGGCCGTATTTCAGAAAAGCCAATTGTTAAAGATGGTGAAATTGTTGCAGCTCCAGTACTTACATTATCATTAAGCTTTGACCATCGCATCATCGATGGTGCAACAGCGCAAAACGCTTTAAATCATATTAAACGTTTATTAAATGATCCAGAACTATTGTTAATGGAGGCTTAAAATATGGTAGTAGGAGATTTCCCAATCGAAACAGATACAATTGTCATTGGTTCAGGACCTGGCGGGTATGTGGCTGCTATTCGTGCAGCACAGCTTGGCCAGAAAGTGACTATCGTAGAAAAGGCAAATTTAGGCGGGGTTTGCTTAAATGTTGGGTGTATTCCATCTAAAGCATTGATTGCTGCTGGACACCGTTATGAAACAGCTAAGCATTCTGATTCAATTGGGATTACAGCTGAGAATGTAACTGTTGATTTTACAAAAGTACAGGAATGGAAAAGCAGTGTAGTTAAGAAATTAACTGGCGGCGTTGAAGGTTTATTAAAAGGGAATAAAGTTGAAATCGTACGGGGAGAAGCTTATTTCGTTGATGCGAATACACTTCGGGTAATGGATGAAAATTCTGCTCAAACTTATACTTTTAAGCATGCCATTATTGCAACTGGTTCCCGTCCAATTGAAATTCCGGCATTTAAATATTCCAAGCGAGTTCTTGACTCAACAGGTGCACTCGCGCTTCAAGAAATCCCTCAGAAAGTCGTTGTTATCGGCGGTGGATACATTGGTACGGAACTTGGCGGGGCATATGCTAATTTCGGTACACAAGTGACAATTCTTGAGGGTACAGATGAAATTCTAGGCGGATTTGAAAAGCAAATGTCCGCTTTGGTAAAACGTAACCTTAAGAAAAAAGGTGCTGAAATCATTACGAAAGCACTTGCTAAAGGTGTAGAAGAAAATGAAAATGGCGTAACTATCAAATTCGAGGTTAAGGGCGAAGAGAAATCCATCGAAGCAGATTATGTTTTCGTTATGGTAGGACGCCGTCCGAATACAGATGAATTAGGATTAGAACAGGTTGGTATTGAAATGACAGATCGCGGGGTCATTAAAACCGATAAACAATGCCGAACGAATATCAGGAATATATATGCTATTGGAGATGTAATCGAAGGCCCTCCACTTGCACATAAAGCATCTTATGAAGGGAAAATTGCAGCTGAGGCCATTTCAGGACATAATTCTGAAATTGACTATTTAGGCATCCCAGCTGTTGTGTTCTCCGATCCTGAACTTGCTTCAGTTGGTTATACAGAAGCACAAGCAAAAGAAGAGGGAATTGAAGTTAATGCGTCTAAATTCCCATTTGCTGCTAATGGCCGTGCTCTTGCTCTAGATGCTACTGACGGATTTGTGAAGCTGATCACTCGTAAGGAAGACGGCTTAGTGATTGGTGCTCAAATTGCAGGAGCCAGTGCATCTGATATGATTGCTGAATTAGGCTTAGCGATTGAAGCAGGTATGACGGCTGAAGATCTTGCTATGACGATTCATGCTCACCCAACATTAGGCGAAATTACAATGGAAGCTGCAGAAGTTGCACTAGGCAGTCCAATCCATATTATAAAATAACTTGATAAGAAAAGTCCTTTTCCGAATGGAAAAGGACTTTTCTTATTGTATATTGGGAATATGTTAATTGCTTGTCGACAATTCACCTTTTAAGGCATTTGATATTGGTTTGATTATCTGTTCTGCCGAAGTATCACCTTTAATTTTAACGATAACTTTTTCTTGATGAATGATTAAGATGGTTGGGCTGCTTTGGACATCAAATGTTTCATAATATCTTTTGGCTTTGTCGCTTGAGATTATTTTCATATTTTTAATTTCTTCTGGAAATTCCTTCTTTAATTCAATAATCGCATCATAGTAGGAGGCTTCCTCTTCATAATCCTTCTCATTTGAAAAGAATAAGATTTGCTTACTATTTTTATCAAAAATCAGCTCATCGTGAGGTTTAAAATGGTTACATGAGGTAATAAACAAGAAAGAGGCTATGAAAAAAAGCGAAAACACTTTCATATCTGTTCCTCACCTTTTCATTATTTCATTTCAATTACTATCGTTTATTTTCCATTTTATAGAGATTAATAAGTATTTTATCATAAAAAATGGATATTTATGACTTGTCACCTAAATGTTACAGAAATGAAAAATAAGATGAGCTGCTTCAACATATATTACTTAGACATATATCTTTTGGAGCTTGACTTATAATCAATTTTTGAAAAAAGATAGGGATAAGAAATAACAAATCTGGTGGTGGAAAAATGAAGGTATATACTGCATTGCTGCTGCAGCTAATAATATGGAGCGGCTACACCTTTATTGAATGGCTCTCAAAATACGATCAGCTTATTTATAAAGTGCTGATGTTCTTCGTATTTTTATATTTAGCCATCATCATTGGAAACTACATTGTAAAGTCTGCAAAAAAAACCTTCTTTGTTACGGCACTTAGCCTGACTTTATATGGATCATTTCATTTCTCAATGGCGTTTATATAAGAAAAAGAGCCTAGTTCATTTAGGCTCTTTTTTCTGCCGGCCATTGAAAAAATTAGAAATGATAGTGTAGAGGGAAAAGGTAAATAGAAAAAAGCAAATAAACGTAAATAAAAATGGTGTTACCTTAAAGTTTGTTTCTTTTTCAATAGGAGAGACAAACTTAACTTCTAGTGGATATTCATTTTTTGCCTCTGGTAGAGTAACTTGTTGTTCAGCGAATGGAAAAGGACCTCCAAATGATATGCTCTGATTTAATTGTGCCGGTCTTTCCTCAAAATATGAATAAAAGATAAATGGGGAGCTTAATGTAATTGCGAGAGCAACAACCCCAAAGAATAATAGTTTATTTCTTAACATAATTCATCACCTCATCATACAGCAAAACAGAAGAACAGCCAGCTGCTGTTCTTCTGAAAGTATTTTATTCTTACTTTCTTGGGTAAAAATACATGACTCTGCCATTGAATAAATGCAATTCACCTTTAAGTTTCTTTGCAAGGTAGCGGCAAAACTCGTTAGCTTTTCCTTTATCACCATATGTAGCTGTTTCCGGTAATGTAACCTGAATATATGATTGTTCACGTTGGGATCCATCTTCGTCCCTAATTGTTTCTTTATCTATTCCTAGTAAAATTGTATGATACCTGTCATTGTTCGAATGTAGGTAGAACCATTTCCCTTTTCCTTCAGGTTTTTCTTTTATTTCATAAGGAAAAGCGGCTTCATTGTATTTCCAATCAACCTGGTCTCCTGTTTTCGCCGTAATGTCTTTAAAGTATTGAAATAATTCTTTTACTTCATCTGTCGTAATATGTTCTTTTTCTGATGAAGGCACGAGTTTTATGTATGCATTGCTTGCCAACATCCATCCCCCCATTTTTTCAAAAGATAAGAAAGTATAACTTTTCTCGAATTTGAGAACTGTCTAGCTCCAGCGCCTACCCCCTCGAGGTCACAAGCCAATCCTCCCAGAAAGGTAAAGAACACCTTTCCGAGAGGCTCGTCTTGTGCTTGTCGGTGGTGGGCAAGGCGCTTGCGCTTTTCTTATAATACTTTCCCTTTTATTCTAGCACTGAATAAAAACGAATGACAGCGTAAACAAAGATTTTTCATAAAAACCTTGTAAAACAATGGAATATAAATTATAATAATATTCTAAATATTAAATTTAAAGGAGGAGTAATATGAATCTATTTGAAAAGCTCTATGATGAGCATGAAAATGTGAAGGTGCGATTCGTTGGTTTTACAACAGAGCAGTCCCGCTATGATTTTGGGATTGTGTATACAAATTTATTTTTCGGAAAACCTCTTGTTGTCTGTATGCAAACTGGCCGCTCAACACTCCTCGACCCTAAGGACCTCGAAGATGCTGAACATTTACAACACGCCTTTAAAATGGATAATCGCCATCAAGCAGAAGACTTATGTGAATTTTTTAAGCTCACCTTACCAGCGACTACTTTCCACACCCAATATGAATGAGAAGAACAGGCTGAAATTAGCCTGTTTTATTCTTGTGTACTGTCTAGCTTCAGCGCCTACCCCCTCGAGGTCACAAGCCAATCCTCCCAGAAAGGTAAAGTACACCTTTCCGTGAGGCTCGTCTTGTGCTTGTCGGGGGTGGGCAAGGCGCTTCCGCTTTTCTCAATGTGTCATACAATTAACCCTTGTAAAAATAAATGTGTTATATTATTATGTAATTAATGATGATAGAGCGTTTTCAAATTGATTACAAAGGGGAACGAAAGAATGGGTACAATTGTATGCCAGGCATGTAATTCTACAATTGATTATTTCGAGGATGAGAAAGTAACAGTCCTATACTCCAAAGCAGATTGCAGCTGCTGTGAAGAAAGCCATCATAAAGATGAAGTAAAATAATAAAATATGTATATAAATAAACCTTCCCAAATGTAAATTTGGGAAGGTTTTTCTTATAAATTGTATTTAGCGGATAGCTTTATACTCTTTAATTACTCGAAGGTATTTAAAATCATAATCTTCTGGTCCTTGAACAGGAAGTCCAGCTTCCATATTTGTTTTTATATACGTTAGATTTTCTTTCGTAATGATTTCTCCCGGAATAAAAATTGGAATACCAGGAGGATAGACCATGATAAATTCTGCAATGATTCTTCCTTCTGATTCATCAAAAGGTACTAGTTCAGTTTCAGCATAGAATGCATCGCGAGGAGAAAGGGCTAACACAGGAATATCAGGCAGTAATACTTGTGTATCACGCTTTTCCGTTAAACCATGTCTTTCCCTTGATAATTCTTGCAGTGCCTTTACCAACATATCTCCTTCGTATTCAGTATCCCCAGGTGTGATAATACAAAGGATGTTGTATAGGTCAGACATTTCGACTTCAATATTGTATTTTTCTCGAAGCCACTTCTCTACATCAAACCCATTTAACCCGAGATCCTTTACTGAAATAATCAGCTTTGTTGGATCATAGCCATGTGCAGCATCGGTCTCAAGGATTTCTTCTCCAACACAGTATACATGCTCAATTTCATTTATGCGATGGCGGATGGATTGCGAAAGTTCTATTGTTTTATCGATCAATTCTTTTCCTTCAGTAACTAGGCTTCTCCTTGCTACGTCCAAGGATGCAAGCAATAAATATGAAGTCGATGTTGTTGTAAGCATACTTAGAATCGTTTGTACCCTTTTGGCTGAAACAAGGTTTCCACGCATATTCAAAATAGAGCTTTGTGTCATCGATCCACCAAGCTTATGAACGCTTGTTGCTGCTAAATCAGCACCTGCTTGCATAGCGGATAGTGGTAATTCATCATGGAAATGAATATGTACACCGTGCGCCTCGTCTACAAGAACAGGTACATTATAGGAATGCGCAATTTCAACAATTTTCTTCAAGTCAGCCGAAATCCCAAAATAGGTTGGATTGATCACAAGAATTCCTTTTGCATCAGGATGCTGTTCAAGAGCCCTCGAGACAGACTCGGTAGTTATTCCATGAGAGATCCCTAGATTTTTATCGATTTCAGGATGAATAAATATCGGGGTTGCACCCGAAAAAACAATAGCTGACATGACTGACTTATGAACATTTCTTGGAACAATGATTTTTTCGCCAGGTCCACAAACGGCCATGACCATTGTCATGATTGCCCCGCTTGTTCCTTGTACAGAGAAGAAGGTTCGGTCAGCACCAAAAGCTTCAGCAGCTAAATCTTGAGCATCTTTAATCATGCCCTTAGGCTGGTGAAGATCATCTAGAGGACCAATATTAATAAGGTCTATTGAAAGCGCGTTGTGGCCAATGAATTCTCTAAATTCGGAATCAATTCCCGCTCCTTTTTTATGGCCAGGTATATGAAATTGAATTGGATTTTTTTTAGCATGTTCAAGTAAGCCGCTGAATAACGGTGTTTCTAATTGTGACAATGTATTTCCACACCTCTTTAATAATAATTTTGCATCACAAAAAGTCATAAAACATTTGAATTATAGCACTATTCCCTTTCTTTGCATAGAAAATTTGATGAGTATTGAATGATTTATTTTTTCATGTGATATTTATATAATCTTCTTTAGTTTTAGATGTTAACAGGAAAATATGACAGTAAAATAGAAGTTATCATATATATGGGTTTGAAGGAGGCTTATTTATATGAATTGGAATACAAGAGTAACTGAATTATTAAACATTAAATACCCAATCATCCAGGGAGGGCTTGCTCATCTTGCTTACTCAGAATTAGCAGCTGCTGTTTCGAATGCTGGAGGTCTAGGACAAGTAACGGCGATGTCATTAGAAAGTCCGGATGCTTTAAGAGAGGAAATACGTAAAGTTAAGAAAATGACAGAACAGCCTTTTGGAGTTAATTTTGCTATTGGACAGCATGGCAGGCCATTTTCACACTATTTAGATGTGGCCATTGAAGAAGAGGTTCCAGTTATATCAATGACTGGAGGAAACCCAGCACCAATTTTTGAGCAATTAAAAGGGGTAAATGTGAAAAAACTAGTTCTAGTTGCTGCAAAAAGGCAGGCAATAAAAGCTGAAGAACTTGGTGCTGATGCCGTAATGGTTGTCGGACAAGAGGGGGGAGGACATTTAGGCCGAGATGATATTGGGACCTTCGTATTAACCCCGCAAGTCGTAGATGCTGTTTCTATCCCTGTAATTGCATCAGGGGGGATTGGGGATGGCAGGGGGCTTATGGCAGCCCTTAGCCTTGGTGCGGAAGGCATCGAAATGGGGACTAGATTTATTGCGACAGAGGAGTGTATCCATGCATCAGAGGTCTATAAAAAAAGGCTTGTCGAAGGAAGTGAAAACGATACTGTAGTTATAAAAAAAACAATCGGGGCTCCAGCTAGAGTCATTTCAAATTCTTGGACAGAGAAAATTCTTGCTATTGAGGAGCAAAATGGCGGCTATGAGCAATTGAAAGACTACATTAGCGGGAAGGCTAATAAAAAGTATATATACGAAGGGAAGGAGGAAGAGGGATTTGCTTGGGCAGGGCAAGTAATGGGACTAATTAAAGATGTTCCAACTGTACAGGAACTATTTAATCGAATGATCTCGGAGGGAGAGAGTATTCGTAATAAATGGACAATGTAATACATAAATAATGTTTAATTAAAGAGGTGCAGAGATGGAATACCAATACCCAATTGACCCTGATTGGACAACAGATGAAATAATTGATGTCATACAATACTTTCAGCTTGTAGAGCTCAGCTATGGAAAAGGTGTAAATCGTGAAAAATACTTAGCTGCCTATAGAAGATTTAAAGAAATTGTTCCAGGTAAAGCACAAGAAAGAAATATTTGTAATGAGTTTGAAGAGGTAAGCGGCTTTTCAGCATATCATACATTAAAGACTGTGAAAGAGGCAGAAGCAGGTAAAGAAGTTAAAATGAAGAAGTGAAGAATGTAAAATATGGCATGTGGCCGCCTAAAAATTAATAGGGGCCACTGCCTATATTCTCTCTCTTTTGTTTAAAACATTTTATACAAGGGTAATAATGTTTTAAACACAGATTCTGCATGTTCAAGAAAAGCTTGAGGATCCATTTCAATTGCTTCTTTGCTAGGAATATGTACACCGCATAAAATCTCTGCTTTTTTCACTTTTTGTAAACGAATAAACATGGACTGCAAATCTTCTTTAGCCAATTCTCCATGTACATTCGCCATTGGTTTAGTGTGATCAGTTGACCAAACAAAGTGATTAGGAATATGTTTATAGATTTTATTTAAGTTCATTTCTAATTTTTTACCGAAGTCATCTTTATTAGGAGCTTCATATATAAGGGCAAACCAGATGAAAACATGTGTTTCCCACAGTCCAATTTGAAAATGCGGCAGCATTTTATAGCCCCTCGGATTACTCGCATAAGCAACCCAGGTGTCCTTCGGAGGATTTACTGTCCGGCGTGCATGTTTGGCTACATGGGGATAAATTTCATCACCTGTCTCAATGGTGAGCATTGGAGCAAAATATTTACCTAATTCCTCAAGTTTTGGGCGGATACTAGTAATTAAGGCTTCCATTCGCTCCTCTAGTCCTTCGATCTTAAAAACATCAAAATCTGTATTCGTAAATCCTGAAAATGACATTTGCAACCTCCTCAAACTTAAACTAATTTATCAGCTAATAAATATAATCAATTTCAAAAATATATATTCTGAAATATTGTAGCATACCTGTTCACAAACAAAAACCGCTATCTTGCGGGATATTTGTAACTATAGGTATTCACACATATTTGTTGCAACTGACTTAATTTCCTCATATTATATATAAATAAATAGTCAGAAAATTTAAATTAGATTTTTGGAAAGGGGTGATTTTTGTGAAACAACTGATGAACACTGTTAAAAATAAAGCTAGCGAAAGAGAGCGTACTGCAGTTCTCCGATTAGAATTAGATTACGAGCTAGCAACACTATTTGATGCAATGAATGATAAAAATGAAGATTTACAATTGAAAAGTAAACAAAAACTTGAAAAAATCAGACAAGAGCTTTTACGCCTTAGAGCACTTTAACTAAGTGTTCGAATGAAAGAGGTAAAGGGGAAAGAAAATAGAAAATGTATATTGAAATAGGACTTAACCAATAACAACGAACTCCTTCACAAAATTTGGGAGTTCGTTTTGTTGTTTTTTACAATAAGCGATTAAGTTTATAAATACGGTGAAAGGATAAAGCTTGAAGTGTCAATCTCATTCAATTAAGCTATTGTTATTTAAAGATGATTTATAAATATCCTCTTTAGGTGAACTGAAGAGTAAGTTGAATGGTGCGGAGGTGTAACCACGATGAATTGGACAGAAATTAAGAATTGTGCAATGGAATGGACTAAAGAAGCCGGTGAAAATATCAAAGCGTCTTTTAGTAAAAACCTAGTCATTCAAACAAAAACGAATGCAAATGATTTAGTAACAGATATTGATAAAAGTACAGAACAATTCTTTATTAAGAAAATAAAGGAAGGTTTCCCCACACATAAAATTCTAGGCGAAGAAGGTCTTGGTGACAAAATAAATAATTTAGACGGAGTAGTTTGGATTATTGACCCAATAGATGGGACAATGAATTTTATCCATCAGCAAAGGAATTTTGCAATTTCCATTGGAATATATGAGGACGGTATAGGTAAGATTGGCCTCATTTATGATGTTGTTCATGATGAGCTTTACCATGCTATAAAAGGGAGCGGGGTTTTTCTAAATGATTTAGCATTGCCTCCGCTTGAGCCAGTGTCTATTTCGGAAGCCATAATTGGAATAAATGCGACTTGGGTTACTGAAAATAAACGGGTTGATCCGGCTCTGTTATCACCAATAGTTAAGGAGGCCCGAGGAACTCGCTCCTACGGCTCTGCTGCTTTGGAAATGGCGTATATTGCTTCAGGCAGGATAGATGCCTATATTACATTGCGTCTTGCACCATGGGATATAGCAGCTGGTATTATTTTGGTCGAAGAGCTAGGAGGGATTGCAACGACATTAAAGGGCGAAGCTTTAAGCCTCCTTGAGAATAATACTGTGTTTATTTCGAAGCCAGGTCTTCATCAGGAAATTATGTCGAAGTATTTAAATAATGGTAATTGGTGAAAAGGACCGTCCAAAAGATTTGGCGGTCGTTTTTTTTCATTATAAAAGTCCGTTTTCTCTCATTTTTTTCTTTGTTTTAAATCCAAAACCCATTGTGAAAATTAATAATAAGATTGCTCCCAAAATCCCTACAACACTTTTTTCAGCAATTGCAACTCCAATTCCCATCATGCATAGTGCGGCCGCAATCGCAAAAGCTAATAATGGCCATTTGATTTGTTTCATTTTATGTAACCTCCCATTCTGGGTGTTTATTTTGCCTTGTGTAAAAACATTGTCTACAAAATATTATTTTACACAAAAATGATTTAAGTTTCCACTTTATTTATGATATAATGTTTCAGTTATAGATTTGGAAAATTAAAATTGATGTTAACTGTTAAATACAGGTAGGAGGAACTTCCTTGAAACTTAGAGAAGACATTCGAAATATTGCTATCATCGCTCACGTTGACCATGGCAAAACAACAATGGTTGACCAGCTGCTTAAACAGGCTGGTACTTTTAGATCTAATGAGCATGTTGAAGAACGTGCAATGGATTCAGGTGACATTGAAAGAGAACGCGGAATTACTATTTTAGCAAAAAATACCGCGATTCAGTATAAAGATACAAAAATTAACATTCTTGATACACCAGGACACGCTGATTTTGGCGGTGAGGTAGAGCGTATCATGAAAATGGTTGATGGTGTTCTGCTTATCGTTGATGCTTATGAAGGCTGCATGCCGCAAACACGCTTTGTTCTTAAAAAAGCATTAGAGCAAAATTTAACACCGATTGTTGTAGTCAATAAAATTGACCGTGATTTTGCCCGTCCAGAGGAAGTAATTGATGAGGTATTGGATTTATTTATTGAGCTGGAAGCAACAGAAGATCAGCTTGAATTTCCGATTATTTACGCATCGGGTATAAATGGAACAGCAAGTACAGATCCATCGAAACAAGATGAAAACATGCAGGCGCTATATGATGCAATTGTTAATCATATTCCTGCACCAGTAGACAACCGTGAAGAACCGTTGCAATTTCAAGTAGCTTTACTTGATTATAATGATTATGTAGGTAGAATTGGTATTGGACGAGTATTCCGTGGAACAATTAAAGTTGGCCAACAAGTGGCCTTAATGAAACTGGACGGTTCTATAAAGCAATTTCGAGTAACGAAAATCTTTGGATTCTTCGGACTGAAACGTCAGGAAATTGATGAGGCTTGTGCCGGAGATTTAATTGCCCTTTCAGGTATGGAAGATATTAATGTCGGTGAAACAGTATGCCCTGTTGAACACCAAGAGGCTTTACCTGTTCTTCGTATCGATGAACCAACATTGCAAATGACGTTTCTTGTGAATAACAGTCCATTTGCCGGTAGAGAAGGAAAATATCTTACTGCTAGAAAAGTGGAAGAAAGACTACGTTCACAACTGCAGACGGATGTAAGTCTCCGTGTTGATAATACAGATTCACCAGATGCTTGGATTGTATCCGGACGTGGAGAATTGCATCTTTCGATTTTGATTGAAAATATGCGCCGTGAAGGATTTGAACTACAAGTGTCTAAGCCCGAGGTCATTGTAAGGGAAATTGATGGAGTCCGCTGTGAGCCTGTTGAACGTGTGCAAATAGATGTACCTGAAGAGCATACAGGGTCCATTATGGAATCCATTGGAGCTAGAAAAGGCGAAATGATCGATATGATTAATAATGGAAATGGTCAAGTGCGCTTAATCTTTAATGTGCCTGCCCGTGGACTAATTGGCTATACTACTGAATTCCTAACTTTGACACGCGGTTATGGAATTATTAATCATACTTTTGATAGCTATCAGCCAATGGCACAAGGTCAGGTTGGAGGCAGACGCCAAGGTGTTCTAGTCTCTATGGAAAGCGGAAAATCTTCAACTTATGGCATTATGCAGGTAGAAGATCGTGGAACGATATTTGTCGAGCCAGGTACTGAAATTTATGAAGGTATGATTGTTGGGGAGCATAATCGCGAAAGTGACCTCACAGTTAATATTACGAAAGTTAAACAAGCTACAAACGTCCGTTCTGCAACGAAAGATCAAACGACAACGATGAAGAAGCCGCGTATAATGACGCTTGAAGAAGCTTTAGAATATTTGAATGAAGATGAATATTGTGAAGTTACACCAGAATCAATTCGTTTACGTAAAAAAATCCTTGATAAAAATGAACGTGAAAGAATGGCTAAAAAGAAAAAATATGCTGAAATGAGCTAAAAAACTTTTAAGGGGGAGAAGAAAATGGTTGATATAAATGAACGGCTGTCTTTTTTCGCTGCTTTATTTAAAGTGCAAGAAAATTCAAGCTTAGGAATGTGGATGTTATATTTGACCATTATATTGCTCTGTATTATTGTATTTAAATTAGGTTTTGCGAAAAAATTGCCGTTAGCAAAATCGGCTATTATCTATCTCTTTCTTATTCTAGGGTGTACAGTTCTAACCTTTTTTGCAGTGTTTCTTCCAATAACTGAAGGATTAGTTGTTGCAGCATTAATCTTAATCATCTACAAAATCCGTCTTCATCAGTCAAAAAAGCAAGAAGGAAAACAGATGTAGGATGGAGTGGATAATATGAGATCTTTACAGGATAATTTGTATAATTGGCTAACGATTAAAGTTGTCAGTTTGGAACGGCCTGATGATACGGCAGCAGCTGATACAGTAAAAATGTTTGAGGAAATGCTAATTGATGAACACCGACTTTCAAATATTGAGATTGAGACAGATGAAATGATGTACTATGTTCACTTTGATCAAGACGGAGAAAGAAAAAAATCCCGTTTCCCAAGAGAACTTATTGAAGTCATGCTGAATCAGATAAAATCGGAACCTGAAAAATATGTAAACTACCCGGATGAGTAGGATTTAAATGACAAAAGAGGGGGGCTATGTGCCTCCCTCTTTTGAATTGTCTAGCTCCAGTGCCTTCCCCCAACGTACAGGACGTACTAGTGTCGACAATGCGACAGGGGATCGCGTTTTTCTTGTTACCATTCTTCTTCTTTCACTTTGCTTTGGTATAATTTAAAGTTGCCGGTTTCCATTCTTTTTTGTGTATTTGCTGTTATTCTAGCTTCGCAATCCTTGCACATATAAGTATGTATCGGCCTGTTTCTAAGTCTTTTTGCTTGAAAAGATTGATCTTCAATGGATTCAATTTTATCACATAAAACACATTTGACTCTCATAGCGTACTCCTCAAATAAATTTTCATAATGCTTTAACGATGTTCATGCAATTCTTATTCGTTGGTAAGTTTATTAATACCTATTATAATTATATATGATGTGTATCCTTAATTCGACTTCTTTTCGAGTGTTAATAATATGTATCTGTTGAAAGTTAAGGATGGGCATAATATGATGTAGAATGAAAGGAGGGATTAGTATGGCAAATCAAGTAGAACCTAAATTAATTAAACCACTTTTTGATGCTCTTCAGCAAGAAAGGTTTGTCACGTTAGCGACAATTGATTACGAAACGGGCGGACCAAATGTTAGCGCCATTTCATGGGTACTGGCTAAAGATGAAGGGGCCATTCTTTTTGCGGTTGATAATCGTTCAAGAATTGTTCAAAACATTAAAGAGAACAAAAAGGCAGTATTAAATTTAATAGCAAATGAATCTACATATTCCATAACAGGAGATGTTACTGTTAAGGAGGAAAAGCTTGATGGCGTTCCATTAAAGCTTGCTCTTTTAGAGCTGTCTATTCATGAAGTGAGAGATGTCATGTTCTACGGTTCAAAGATTGTTTCTGAGCCTCAATATGACAAAACATATGATAAAGATGCAGCTGCACGCCTAGATAAACAGGTAATGGATGCAATGAAAAAGGCCTAGTCGAGTGACTAGCCTTTTTTGCATTTTATGAAATGTTGACTATGTCTATCGATCGATCTGCCCTCTGTTTTACTTAATCATGCTTATCTTTATAATGATTAGACTGCTCTTCCTGTTGCTTTTCAAGTTTTTGTTTTTCTGGATTATTTAAATTCTTTTTCTGATCTTCTGGACCATCTTTTGGATTTGGATCAATAATATCTGCAGGAATTTCTGGCATTAATCGGCCGGTAATATCTGCTAACTCATTCATAATTCCCTGAATAGGCTTCCCAACTTGAATATCTTCTGAAATTTCTCTTAAACGTGCAGTTATATCAGGGTCAGCAATGATAATGGCCCTAGCTCCATCAGGATCGTTTTTTAAGCTCTCTGCTACTGAATATTTAATGGCACCTACCTCAGATCTCTCCAGGTTTTTGTTAACATCAATTCCAACTATTGCATATCGGCCCAAAACAACCGCAGTTGCATCGTTTACATTAGGAATGCTCGTGGCGAGATTTACGAGCCGCTGGGAGATTTGCTGCCCGGTTGTTCGATCAACCTCTTGTATCGTACTGTTTTTGACATTTACTAAATTTTGATTTTGATTTTCTTGGCTTTGATTATTGTTGATCCCGCATCCCGCTATCAGCACGACAGCAAGTCCGATAAATAGCTGCTTTTTCAATTTTCACCATCTCCTATACTTAGGCTTTAGCCTCCAATGCTTTAGGCAATTTAATTCAGAAGCTAAAGCATTATTAAAGGAATCATTAACGGTTATTGTGCAAAATTTCGTCTATCTTTATACGGTAAAACATATATTTTACCAAAGTTCCATTCGTTCCACTGTTTAATAGAGACCTAAGAGGAGCAGGAGGCATTAGATTGAGTAAAATATACGTGTTAGATACAAATGTCTTGTTACAAGATCCGCATTCGATTTTTTCCTTTGAAGAAAATGAAGTGGTTATTCCAGCCGTGGTACTAGAGGAAGTTGATTCGAAGAAAAGATACATGGACGAGATTGGCAGGAATGCAAGACACGTATCAAGGCTGATTGACAGCTTTAGAGGTACAGGAAAACTTCATGAACGAATTCCTCTTGAAAATGGCGGAAGCTTGCGAATTGAATTAAACCATCGTTCATTTCAACAGTTACAGGATATTTTTATTGAAAAGACGAATGATAACCGAATATTGGCTGTTGCAAAAAATTTATCTTTAGAGGAAGAAGCAAAGGAAGATGGAAAAACAGTCATAATCGTAAGTAAGGATGCACTCGTAAGGGTTAAAGCAGATGCAATCGGTCTAATTAGTGAAGATTACCTTAGTGATCGGGTTATTGAGAATGATCACGTATATACTGGATTTTTGGAAGTATATATCGCGAAGGATACGTTGAACCGTTTTTATGAGAAGGGTGAACTTCACATTTCAGAGGTGGTCACTTTTCCAGTATTCCCTAACCAATTTCTTGTAATGAAAGATGCATTAGGATCATCTTCGTCAGCCTTAGGAATTGTTGATAAAACGAGAAAAAAAATTAAGAAACTTATATTTGATTATGACCATATATGGGGAATTAAACCGAGAAATGTTCAGCAAACGATTGCCATGGAGCTTCTTTTAAGAAAGGATTTACCCCTGGTTACCTTAACAGGGAAGGCAGGAACGGGAAAAACACTTATTGCCCTTGCCTCTGGACTTATGCAGACTGAAGATTATGGATATTATAAAAAGCTGCTTGTAGCCCGCCCGATTGTACCAGTTGGAAAGGATCTAGGCTTTCTTCCTGGTGAAAAAGAGGAAAAGCTTAGGCCGTGGATGCAGCCGATTTTTGATAACCTGGAATATTTATTTAATGTTAAAAAGCCTGGGGAATTGGATGCGATTTTGGCAGGGATGGGCTCTATTGAAGTTGAGGCATTAACTTATATTAGGGGGAGAAGCATTCCAGATCAATACATCATCATTGACGAAGCACAAAACTTGACGAAACACGAGGTCAAAACGATTCTTACACGCGTAGGAGAGGGAAGTAAAATAGTGTTAATGGGAGATCCTGAACAAATTGATCACCCATATTTGGATGCTTATAATAATGGATTAACATACGTGGTAGAGAGGTTCAAGGACCAAACAATCGCGGGTCATGTTAAGCTGATTAAAGGAGAAAGATCTGGACTTGCACAATTAGCAGCTGATTTATTATAGCACCAGCATGAAAAAGGGGCGGAATTATCGCCCCTTCCGCAGGGATTACCTGATCTTCAAAGCCTTAACTTTTTTTATTGGGTTATCTTTATTTCTTCCATCTCCATAATAAACATAAACCGGACCATCCTCTTTTAAAGGCTTGCCATTAATGGAAAAGCCAAGAACTAGCTCCATGCCCTCATGAAGGGGCATACTTATCTCTCCTTCTTCTTCACTTACAATAATGAGTGTGGCCGCATCTCTTTCAGGTTCTGCATTTTGGATAAATGGTTTTAAAGGGATGCCAAAAGTTCCATTCAATACTTTTTCCTTTTCAAATTTCTTCTCAGTTTTTAAAGTCGGAGGATAAATCGCGCCTTCCATAATTTCTCTATCCCAATGCTTGGAGATTGATTTTGTGTATTCTTCAAGAGCGTCATGAATTTCTTTATCCGTGTCAAAAAAAGACAGCAAATCAACTCGCCGATCATCAAATATCCAAACCCCAGGATCAAGTGTAATCGAATATTTAACATTCCCGCTTAACGAAATAATATTTTCCATTAATAATTCCTCCTAAAAAGGGCAAAAAACTTATTTACAAACGTAAGTATACAGATTATTGATGGAATTGTCATACTTTCACCGAAATGATAAAATGGAAATTCCAGCATCAACCAAAATATCACCAATGTTTGGGGGAAGTTCCGTTGGCATGCCGAACAAATGAAGACTTACAAAGAATTATAAATAAAGTTTTGTCATTAACAGAGGAAGGAAAGGTAGCGGATTATATTCCAGCGCTCGCCAAGGCAAATAAGAATGATTTATCAGTTGCCATCTTTAAAAGGAATAATGAATGTCTCTATGCTGGTACTTACACGAAACGATTTACGTTGCAGAGCATCTCTAAGGTCCTTGTATTGGCACTTGCCTTACAAGACAGAGGTGTTGATTATGTGTTTGAAAGAGTCGGAATGGAGCCGACTGGGGATCCTTTTAATTCTATTTCAAAGCTTGAAACCTCTATTCCATCAAAGCCATTAAATCCGATGATCAATGCTGGTGCTCTTGCTGTTACAAATATGATAAAAGGGGAAAATGAAGCTGAAAGATGGGAGAGAATCCTTCGTTTTGTCCAATGTTTAGGGAACAAGAAGGATCTTACATATGACGAGGAAGTGGCGGCATCTGAGCTGGACACCGCATGGCTCAATCGATCACTATGCTATTTTATGAAGCAGCATAAAGTGATTGAAGGAGATATTGAAGATTTAATGATGCTCTATACTAAACAATGTGCCATCGAAATGAATTGTTTTGAATTATCTAGGATAGGAGCGGTTTTTGCCTTAAATGGACTTGACCCTGAAACAGGTGAAAGGCTTTTGCCTTTAGAAATTGCAAGGATTTGCAAAACCTTTATGGTCACTTGCGGAATGTATAATGCTTCAGGCGAATTCGCTATAAAAGTAGGAATTCCAGCGAAGAGTGGAGTTTCCGGAGGCATTCTTGCTGTCGTTCCTGAGAAATACGGGATAGGTATATTCGGTCCTTCATTAGATGAAAAAGGAAACAGCATTGCAGGCATTAAGCTGTTAGAGGAACTCGCCGTGCAATATGATTTTAGTATATTTTAAAAGTATTCAATCCTTATTATTCTTGCTTTTTTATCATCTAACGTATAAAATTTATAGATAGGATAATCGCTCGGAAATGGGGGATTGAAGTTGGCTTCAGAAATGATTATAGACCATAAGGAAAGAGCAAATGCCCTATTAAAGGCTGACGCTGCTAAAATATTGAAATTAATTAAAGTGCAGATGGACAATCTTACCATGCCGCAATGCCCTCTATATGAAGAGGTGCTTGATACACAAATGTTTGGGTTGTCACGGGAAATAGATTTTGCGGTCCGTCTTGGCCTAATTGAACAGAAGGACGGAAAGGCAATTCTGGCTGAATTAGAAAAGGAACTTTCTATTCTGCATGATGCTTCAGTAAGGAAATAAAAAGAAATGCGGAAGCGCCTTCGGAACAATCAAAGGACAATTGTTCCTGCGATGAATACTCGCAGAAGCTATCCTTTGTGCTCACCCCCGACAAGCACAAGTCGAGCCTCCCGGAAAGGTGTGCTCTTTACCTTTCTGGGAGGATTGGCTTGTGACCTCGAGGTCGACAAAAACGCGACGTCCTCCCAAAAGCTCCGCTTTTGGTCGTGCGATGATTACGCTTCCGAAGTCTTCCTTGTCCTGTCGCATTGTCGACACTTGTACGTCCAGTACATCGGGGGTAGGCGCTAAAGCTAGATAGCCAAAAAAACTCAAACATTCTGAATAGATTGTTTGAGTTTTTTTATCATTAAATTAGTATAACTAAAGCTTCTTTTGCAGACAGAAAAACGATTATATTGTATAAAAATATTTTAATTAGTATAACATAATTATAGATTTTTTATAAATAGTATGTTACATTAAAAACAACTTTTCTTCGATGCAGGATGTTGTAATGCTTTAGTCGAATAAAATACTCTACATAGAAGATAAGGGAAGAGGCTGAATGTTAAAAAAAATCTTAAAATCATATGATTACTCTTTAGTTATTGCGGTTGTGCTTTTATCGGTTTTTGGCCTGATCATGATTTATAGTGCAAGTATGGTTACAGCTGTACAGCGCTGGGGATATCCAAGCGATTTTTTTTATGATAAGCAAAAGCTGCATCTTATTTTATCAGCAATTGCATTTACGTTTATGGCGATTTTTCCGTATAAAGCGATGTTAAGCAATAAAATTCTAGTACCAATGGTTTTCCTTTCATTAGCCGGCTTATTTGCTATCTATCTTTTTGGACATGCCACCAATAATGCTCAAAGCTGGTTTAAATTTGGCACCAGAAGTATTCAGCCTTCTGAATTTGTAAAACTCACAGTTATTATTTATCTATCAGCTGTTTATGCAAAGAAACAATCCTATATAAACGAGTTTAATAAGGGAGTAGTTCCCCCGCTTGCTTATTTGTTTCTAGCTTGCTTATTTGTAGCTATTCAGCCTGACTTTGGTACTGCCGCTATCATTTTTGCTATAGCAGCTGTAATTATTTTTTCTTCGGGAATGAGCTATAAGAATGTCTTGAAGCTTGGTACTATTGGAGTCTTAATTGTGGCACCTCTTGTCCTTATCATGAAGGATAAGATTTTTACAAAAGTACGTATGGGGCGTATTGAAGCATTCCAAGATCCATTTCAAACTGACTTTGGCTACCATTTAGTAAATTCATATCTAGCACTTGGTGCTGGAGGAATTAAAGGTTTAGGACTCGGCCAAAGCATTCAAAAGCTAGGATATTTACCAGAGTCCCATACTGACTTTATTATGGCCGTTATTGCTGAAGAACTTGGTGCTTTTGGTGTTTGTTTCGTATTACTCCTAATTGGATATATTGTTCTTCGAGGATTGTATATAGGGCTAAAATGCATGGATCCTTTTGGCAGTTTACTAGCAATAGGGATTTCTAGTATGATAGGAATTCAATCTTTTGTTAATCTAGCGGGAATATCAGGTGTTATTCCTTTAACTGGGGTTCCGCTTCCCTTTATAAGCTACGGAGGATCATCTATTTTGCAGCTTTCCTTAGCAATGGGGATTCTTGTCAATATTTCGATGTTTGTTACTTATGAACAAAAGTATAAAGGCACTGCAGAGAAAGAGCAGCAGAAGCCATACAGAAATATTCCTAATCAAATCTATAATTATCGTAAATAAGTGTCAGTTTAACTGCACTTGTTAATAAATTACTGCTGACGGCTATGCAAAGGCCGCAGCATAGATTCAATTTCCAGAAAAATCAAATAGTAAAGAAGAGGTGTTTTTCTTGAACCGTCGTATTAACAAAGTGTTAGTAGCTAATAGAGGTGAGATTGCTATCCGGGTATTTAGAGCATGTACTGAATTAAATATCCGTACAGTAGCCATATATTCGAAAGAGGACTCTGGATCCTATCATCGATATAAGGCAGATGAAGCCTATTTAATAGGAGAAGGGAAAAAACCAATCGATGCCTATCTTGATATCGATGGAATAATCGAAATTGCTAAAAATAGTGATGTGGATGCCATTCATCCCGGATATGGATTTTTATCCGAAAATATCCATTTTGCAAGACGATGTGAAGAAGAGGGTATCATATTTATTGGCCCGAAGTCTCGTCACTTAGATATGTTTGGAGACAAAGTTAAAGCAAGAACACAAGCACAGCTTGCAGAAATTCCTGTTATCCCAGGCAGTGATGGACCTATAAACGGTTTAGAAGAAGTAGTTAGCTTTGGAAAGAATTATGGATTTCCAATTATTATTAAAGCTTCTCTCGGTGGCGGCGGAAGAGGGATGAGAATTGTAAATAATCTTGAGGAAGTAAAGGAATCTTTTGAACGTGCAAAATCAGAAGCCAAGGCCGCTTTTGGCAATGATGAAGTTTATGTTGAGAAATTTATAGATAAGCCAAAGCATATAGAGGTTCAAATTATCGGAGATAAACACGGAAACATCGTTCATTTATATGAGAGGGACTGCTCCGTTCAACGCCGTCACCAAAAAGTAGTGGAGGTCGCTCCATGTGTATCTCTGTCTCCAAAACTAAGAGATGAGATTTGTGAGGCTGCAGTAAGATTGATGAAAAAGGTTGACTACATTAATGCAGGGACTGTTGAATTTCTAGTATCTGGTGATGAATTTTACTTTATTGAAGTGAATCCGCGTGTCCAAGTTGAGCATACAATCACCGAGATGGTTACGGGTATTGATATTGTTCAAACACAGATTTTAGTTGCCGAAGGTCATCCCCTTCATAGTGATGTGGTTGGAGTTCCAACGCAGGAAAATATACATGTAAATGGGTATGCCATTCAATCTCGTGTGACAACAGAAGATCCTTTAAATAATTTTATGCCTGATACTGGAAAGATTATGGCTTACCGATCTGGTGGAGGCTTTGGGGTTCGGCTTGATGCAGGTAATGGGTTTCAAGGTGCGGTCATAACACCTTACTATGACTCATTACTTGTGAAATTATCAACACAGGCAATGACTTTTGAGCAAGCTGCTGCCAAAATGGTTCGTAATCTTCAGGAATTTAGAATCCGTGGTATTAAAACAAATATTCCATTTTTAGAGAATGTAGTTAAACATGAAAAATTCCTTAAAGGGGAATACGATACCTCCTTTATAGACAAAACTCCAGAGTTGTTTCTGTTTCCAAAACGAAAAGACCGTGGAACTAAAATGCTCTCATATATTGCGAACGTGACAGTGAATGGTTTCCCAGGCATTGAAAAAACAAAACGACCAATATTTGACCAGCCAAGGATACCAAAAATTAGCAGTGAAATGCAATACCAGCAAGGAACGAAACAAATTTTAGAACAACATGGAGCAGATGGCCTTGTTAAATGGATTAAAGAACAGAAGGAAGTACTTCTTACTGATACAACATTCCGTGATGCACATCAATCATTATTAGCTACCCGTGTTCGAACAAACGATATTAAACAAATTGCTGAACCAACTGCTAAATTATTGCCAGGTTTGTTTTCTTCTGAAATGTGGGGAGGAGCTACATTTGATGTCGCTTACCGCTTCCTGAAAGAGGACCCATGGGAAAGATTGTTGGCATTAAGAGAAAGAATGCCTAATATCTTATTCCAAATGCTTCTAAGAGGAGCTAATGCTGTAGGCTATGCGAATTATCCTGACAATGTTATTCGTGAATTCGTTGAGAAGTCTTCACAGGCTGGAATCGATGTGTACAGAATTTTCGATAGCCTTAACTGGGTTAAAGGGATGGAAGTAGCCATTGATGCAGTACGTCAGAATGGGAAAATTGCTGAAGCAGCTATTTGTTATACAGGTGATATAACCGACCCTCTAAGGTCGAAATATAATATTAATTATTATAAAGAGTTAGCTAAAGAACTTGAGAATCAGGGTGCGCATATTTTAGGACTTAAGGATATGGCCGGCTTATTAAAGCCACAGGCAGCCTATCAGTTAATTTCTGAATTAAAAGAAACGGTTAATATTCCAATTCATCTTCATACACATGATACAAGCGGAAATGGCATATTTATGTACGCAAAAGCAATTGAGGCTGGAGTTGATATCGTTGATGTTGCTGTTAGTTCAATGGCGGGATTAACCTCACAGCCAAGTGCCAATTCCTTATATTATGCATTAGAGGGTACCGACCGAAAACCAAATATAAATATTGATGCTTTAGAACAATTATCTTACTATTGGGAAGATGTAAGAAAATACTATCGAGATTTCGAAAGCGGTATGATTTCTCCGCATACAGAAATCTATAAGCATGAAATGCCAGGTGGTCAGTATAGTAATCTTCAGCAGCAAGCTAAAGGTGTAGGGCTTGGGGAAAAATGGGATGAAGTGAAGGAAATGTATTCACGTGTAAACCTTATGTTTGGTGATATTGTAAAGGTTACACCATCTTCTAAGGTTGTTGGAGATATGGCCCTATATATGGTTCAAAATCAATTAACAGAAGAAGATGTTATTAATAAAGGGATGACTTTAGATTTTCCAGATTCTGTTGTAGAGCTATTTGAAGGATATCTTGGGCAGCCATATGGCGGATTTCCAAAAGAACTTCAAAAGGTAGTCTTGAAAAATAAAGAGCCTATTACAGTTCGTGCTGGGGAGCTTTTAGAAGACGTAGACTTCGAAGCAATGAGAGAAAAGCTTTTCAAAGAGCTTGGCAGACAAGTGACGAGCTTTGACATGCTCGCATATGCCCTTTACCCAAAGGTTTTTATAGACTATACAAAAACAGTAGAGCAATTTTCCGATGTCTCTGTCCTTGATACTCCAACCTTTTTATTTGGTATGAGATTAGGTGAAGAGATTGAGATAGAAATTGAGACTGGAAAAACATTAATCGTAAAGCTTATATCAATCGGGCAGCCACAAGCGGATGGAACAAGAATTGTCTATTTTGAATTGAATGGGCAGGCTCGTGAAGTTGTTATTAAGGATGAAAGTATTAAAGCGACAGTAGTTTCAAAAATAATGGCAGATCCACATAATGAAAGCCATATCGGAGCATCGATGCCGGGAACGGTTATTAAGGTATTAGTTAAAAAGGGAGAAAAGGTTGAAAAAGGCGATCATTTAATGATCACAGAAGCCATGAAAATGGAAACAACCGTACAAGCTCCGTTTTCTGGAGTAATTGAAGATATTTATGTTTCAAATGGGGAAGCCATTCAAACAGGGGATCTGCTAATAGAAATTTCTAAATAAATAAAACAAGAGCTGCAGTGTGAACTGCAGCTCTTGTTTTTGTATTTCACTGCGCTGTAATTGGCGGTGTTGAAGGGAGCTTGTTATCATCTTTTACCTTCTCAAGTGAGAGAGCATTCCTCTTGCTGCGGGAGGATAGTAGAATAAAGTAGCTTAAAACACCAAATAAACAGGAAATAAAGAAAGCATGTGCAAGTGCTATATATAAATTTAATTTCGATAATACAACTAAGGCGCCTGCGATCACTTGTAGAGTGACTAGAATAAAGGAGATTATCCAGCCCCAGTAAATAACTTTTTGATCTTTGTAGTGTTTAACAGCAAGATAGGTAATATAGGCAATCCATAAAAAAATGATCCCTGCTGCAGCACGATGCCCCATTTGTACCCATTCGTGCATATTTGCAGGCAGGGTTAAAGAACTATTTATGCATAGCGGCCAATCTCTGCACACTAAACTTGCGTTAACGTGTCTAACAAGAGCTCCTGTATAAACGACAATATAGCTGTATATTGAAATGCCGATAATATGCTTTTTCATTCGACTGTCAAGGACAATTTTTTCGGCTTCAAACTTTTTATCAACTTCAAAAATGAGAAGAGTAAGCAGCAGAACCGTAGCAAAGGAAATTAATGAAATACCGAAATGCAAGGCAAGAACAAAATCGGATTGTCCCCATTTAACAGCTGCAGCCCCGATTAAACCTTGAAGGACTAGGAAAAAGAAAGAAGTTATAGACAGAAACTTAGTTTCACGAATTTGACCGATAGAGCGCCATGTCCAAACAGAAAGGATTAGAACCATGATCCCTACGCCACCCGAAACTACCCTATGGGCAAGTTCAATAACTAATTCAGGTGTTATATTCTTTGGCAAAATTTCACCATGGCAGAGCGGCCAAGAATTCCCGCACCCCATTCCAGAGTCTGTTTTTGTTACAAGAGCTCCGCCTAAAAGGACTAACAGCATCCCGATTGTTGTTAATACAGCGAACCATTTAAGTGATCGTTGCAAAGTGCTTCACCCTCTTCTAATAATTCAATTTGTAATAGGAGGTAAATGACTAGTATAATCAGAATAATCAAATTAGAAAATGTTTTCTGATGATACCTAAATATCTAATTAAAAGTATAAAAGGGAAATAGAAATAGAGAATGAGAATAACCCTATCGAATACTACAGCATTTATACTTGTTTTACAATTATTTAATTAGTATTCACTGTCTTTATAATGAAAAAGATATGTACATAAATAATTCATCATATATACTTACTTAAGAGTATAAATTGTTTACTAACACATCATTTATATTATGGCAGAAAAGCAACAATTCTTTAAGCGAAAAAGTGATTTGACACAAATTATTCATAATTTATTCGAAAAATATTCACAAAAATGCATCAAAGTGTGATTTAATATACAGAGGAAGATGTCTTTTTCATGATATCTAATTAACAGTGTTACTACTATTATAATAGTGGAAAACTATTTAGTTTGTAATCATTTTGGAAATACTCTTCGTTTTTTATTGCAAATATAGCATTGCCAGCTAGAATGCATTATAGTAGTTGTAGTAACAATGTCGTATTTGTGATAAGGGATAAAGGAGGAAAAAATATGTCTAACTCGAGGGCCTTCATTGATGCTGGTTTAGAAAACAGCAGTGAAAGCCTGGAAAATGATGTGCCAAGGACAACAGTCTGGGAGGATTTTTTATCACTGATTAAGATTGGGATTGTAAACTCCAATTTAATTACAACCTTCACAGGTTTATGGCTTGCACTTCACTTTACAGGAAAAGGCTTTTTGAATAATTTGGATATTGTTCTTTATACTTTAATAGGATCATCTTTAATTATAGCTGGCTCATGTGCACTCAATAATTATATTGATCGAGATATAGATCCTTATATGGAAAGAACGAAGAATAGGCCAACGGTAACTGGAAGGGTTTCACCTGCCAGAGTGGCAATATTAAGCTTTTTGTTAATCGGTATTGGTACAGGATTGCTTTTACTCACTACTATAACTGCAGCATTGATCGGTTTAGTAGGAGTATTCAGTTATATTGTTCTATATACAATTTGGTCAAAACGGAGATACGTCTCAAACACTATTATTGGAAGTATTTCTGGTGCCGCACCTCCACTTATCGGTTGGGCTGCAGTTGATGCGAATCTTGACATCATGGCATGGGGATTGTTTTTAATTATGTTTTTCTGGCAGCCACCTCACTTTTATGCGCTTGCAATGAGGAGATGTGAAGAATATCGTGCAGCTAATGTACCAATGCTTCCTGTAGTTAAAGGGTTTAGAAGAACAAAAATCTCTATTTACTTATGGGTTGCAGGATTGTTGCCTCTTCCGTTTTTACTTCCGGAATTAGGGCTTCCATTTCTGATTCTTGCAGCTGTATTAAATATTGGCTGGATTGCAACAGGAATTTATGCCAGGAAATATAATGATGATATGAAATGGGCTACATTAATGTTTGTATATTCACTACAATATCTGACTATTATGTTTGTAGCTATGGTAATTATCACATTAATATAAAATGTTTCAGGGGAGGGCAACTGGGCTAGTGCTCTTGCTCTAACCCTATTTAATATTTGGAATTCAGCATTCGTTTCCTTTATTAAGATAGACTACATAATAAACAGTGTTAGGAAATTCTTTCTTTTCCTAAATGTTAGAAAGAATTTATATATAATTTTTTCGATCAAACATTTCAAACAGAAATTATACGAAAGAGGGGTTTGATTAAGCTATGAAAAGGCTTGCAAAATGGCGTCTTGTTTCGTTGTTTACGATTCTAGCGCTGATACTTTCTGCATGCGGTAATGCGAATTTATCTACTTTACAGCCTGCAGGTGAGGTTGCACAAAAACAATATGATTTGATGGTGCTAAGTACTGCAATTATGGTAGGGGTAATAGCAATTGTAGCAGTGATTTTCATTATTGTTTTGGTGAAATTCCGTCGTAAGGACGAAAAAATTCCAAAGCAGGTTGAAGGAAGTCATGCATTAGAAATTATTTGGACAGTTATTCCAATTTTATTAGTTCTCGTTCTAGCTGTTCCAACAGTATCAGCTACATTTAAATTAGCTGATGTGTCTCCAATGGAAAGGATAAATGAAGATGGCAAAACAGATGCACTTGTTGTAAATGTACGCGCCAACTTATATTGGTGGGAATTTGAATATCCAAACGAAGAAATTATTACAAGCCAAGATCTTGTTGTACCAACGGATGAAAGGGTCTACTTTAACCTAATCGCTTCAGATGTTAAGCATTCCTTCTGGATTCCTGCTGTTGGAGGAAAGCTTGATACTAACACAGATAACGTGAATAAATTCTGGCTGGAATTTGATGATGAGAAATCATCTGATGTAAATAATGTTTTTTATGGTAAATGTGCTGAGCTTTGCGGTCCGTCACATGCCTTAATGGATTTCAAAGTGAAAGCAGTTCCGAGAGCTGAATTCGATCAATGGGTAAGTGATATGCAAAGTGTTAAAGAGCCTATCCAGGCTACTACTGCTACTGCTCAAGCCGGACAAGAAATCTTTAATCAAAGCTGTATCGGATGTCATGCAGTAACTCCTGCAAACACAACTCCAGAGGCAGCAAGATTAGCTCCAAACTTAACAAACTTTGGTGAGCGTGAGAAAATTGCTGGTTTCTTAGATCATACAGAAGAGGATTTAAAGAACTGGCTGGCAGATCCTGAAAAGTATAAGCCAGGTAATAAAATGACTAATACTTATACTGGTTCTGGTCCTAATGGTGAATTAACGGATGATGAATTAGAAGCATTAACTGAATATCTGATGGGATTAAAAGTTCAGGGGAAATAGTGTAATTGCTAAAGGGAGGTAAAATTGTGAGTACCATTGCACAAAAAAAAGGTTTTGGCGCGGTTCTTTGGGATTACTTAACTACTGTAGACCATAAGAAAATTGCACACCTTTATCTTTTTGCTGGCGGATTCTTCTTTCTTCTTGGTGGAATAGAAGCTATGGTTATCCGAATCCAGTTAATAAAACCAAATAATGATTTTGTAAGTGCAGGTTTATTTAATGAAATGCTAACAATGCACGGAACAACGATGATATTTCTGGCCGCGATGCCATTGCTTTTAGGATTTATGAACGCCGTCATGCCCCTCCAAATTGGAGCTCGTGACGTAGCATTCCCTTTCCTTAACTCTTTAGGGTTTTGGTTATTCTTCTTTGGTGGAGTGTTTCTGAACCTTTCATGGTTCTTAGGAGGAGCACCAGATGCTGGGTGGACTTCCTATGCATCTTTATCACTTGCATCCGAAGGCCATGGGATAGACTTCTATGTACTTGGATTACAAATTTCTGGTTTTGGTACACTTATGGGGGGAATTAACTTCCTTGTAACCATTATTAACATGCGTGCGCCGGGAATGACTTATATGCGTATGCCAATGTTTACATGGACGACTTTTGTTGCTTCATCGTTAATTCTATTTGCTTTTCCTCCATTAACAGTAAGTATCTTTTTACTAATGTTTGACCGTATGTTCGGTTCTAATTTCTTTGATGCTTCAATGGGCGGAAATACAATCATTTGGGAGCATTTCTTCTGGATCTTCGGACATCCAGAGGTGTATATCTTAATTTTGCCGGCTTTCGGTATTTTCTCAGAGATTTTTTCTGTATTCGCACGAAAGCGTCTTTTCGGTTATTCATCAATGGTATTTGCTACCGTTTTAATTGGTTTCTTAGGATTCATGGTATGGGCTCACCATATGTTTACAACAGGGTTAGGTCCAATTGCTAATGCGATCTTTGCAGTAGCTACAATGGCAATTGCGGTTCCGACAGGAATTAAAATTTTCAACTGGTTATTTACGCTTTGGGGCGGAAGCATTACATTTACAACACCGATGCTTTATGCCGTTGCATTTATTCCTTCCTTCCTAATGGGTGGAGTAACTGGGGTAATGCTCGGTGCAGCTGCAGCGGATTATCAGTACCATGATACTTACTTCGTTGTTGCTCATTTCCACTATGTAATTGTTGGTGGGGTTGTGTTTGCTTTACTTGCAGGAACACATTTTTACTGGCCTAAAATGTTTGGAACTATGCTAAATGAATTCCTTGGAAAAATTACATTCGTACTATTCTTCATAGGATTCCATTTAACATTCTTTATCCAGCATTTCTTAGGATTATGGGGAATGCCACGACGCATTTTCACATTCCTACCGGGTCAAGGTCTTGAAACTGGAAACTTTGTAAGTACAATCGGGGCATTCTTTATGGCTATTGCTGTTGTTATCATGTTATTCAACATTGTTATGACTAGTGTGAAGAATGTAAAGGTTGGCAATGATCCTTGGGGTGACGGCCGTACACTTGAGTGGGCAATTTCGTCTCCGCCTCCATACTATAACTTTAAACAACTTCCGCTTGTTCGTGGTCTTGATGCATATTGGATCGAGAAGATGGAAGGCAAAAAAGGCATGGTGCCTGCTGAGCCGCTAGGTGATATTCATATGCCAAATAATTCATTTATTCCTTTCATGATTTCACTAGGCTTGTTCGTTGCAGCATTTGGTGCAATGTATCAGGCAGATGAAGGTAATACATGGGGTATTCCAGTATTAATTCTTGGCTTAGTGATTACTTTTGGTTCAATGCTTGTACGTTCATTAAAAGATGATCATGGATATCATATTCATAAAGAAGAGTTAATTGATGATATGGACGATAACAATAAGGGGGTTAAGGCATAATGCATGCAGAAGAGAAAATGACGGTTGAAAAATGGCCTGCTTCGCCTGAACTGCAAACCCTCGAGGGTAAAAATAAATTTTTAGGCTTTTGGTTATTCCTAGGTGGAGAGACTGTTCTCTTCGCCTCCCTCTTTGCAACATATCTTGCTTTAAAGGACTCAGTACCTAGCAGTGATATGAAATTAGCAAAAGACCTTTTTGAGATTCCACTTGTTTTTGCGATGACAATGATTCTTTTAACTAGTTCATTAACAAGTGTGTATGCTATGTACCATATGAAAAACTTTAATTTTAAGAAAATGCAACTATGGCTTGGTATTACAGTATTGCTTGGCTTGTCGTTCTTAGGATTAGAGATTTATGAATTTAATCATTATGTTCATGAATTTGATCATACATTTTCAAGCAGTGCGTTCGGGTCAGCATTCTATACATTAGTAGGGTTCCATGGAGCTCACGTTGCCTTCGGACTAGGTTGGATTATCTCATTAATGATCCGTAACAGTAAACGTGGATTAAGCCTATATAATGCACCGAAGTTTTATGTAGCTAGCTTATATTGGCACTTCATTGATGTTGTTTGGGTATTTATTTTTACAGTTGTATATTTAATGGGAATGGTGGGATAAACTGATGACAAATGAACAATTAAACTCAGGCAACCCTCGAGTAGACATTGAATATCGCCGCAGAAAAAGTGCTGAAGAAATGAAGCACCATATTATTTCATTCGCATTAATGATTTTCTTAACACTTGTTGCCTTCGTGGCAGTTGGGTATGAAGGATTTTCTGGATGGTTTATTATACCTTTCATTTTAATCCTTGCATGTGTTCAAGTAATTTTTCAATTATATTACTTCATGCATATGAATAATGAAGGCCATGAAGCACCTAAGTTGTTTATGTATTCTGGAATGCTCATTGCATTTGTTACAATTTTGTGCTATACGACTATTATTTGGTGGTAATAAATAGAAAGGAAATCGGCGTTAGCCGGTTTTCTTTTTATGTTAACTAAATAGTTTTAATATTGGGATTTCAATCGAGGGGTGATTATGCAGTGGCTATTCAAATTTTTGGTTTTCGAGCATTATGGAGCCCATACTTTTTTATTTTTTTAGCACTTGTGCTAGCTAGTTATTTTCTTGTAACTATTAAATTTAGAAAGAAATTTTCTGATAGTGAACCGTTAAGGATAGGTCAAGCTATTCACTTTTCTATAGCAATTGTCCTTTTATATATCATAAAAGGCTCTCCAATAGATTTAATGGGACATCTCATGTTTTATGCACATATGATTCAGATGGCAATTCTTTGCCTAGTTATCCCACAATTTATTATTTTAGGAGTGCCTGCCTGGATTTGGCGTTATCTTTTTAAAAGATCAGCATTAAAGAATGTTTTTACATTTATGACAAAGCCAGTTGTAGCCCTATTATTATTTAATGGGATATTCTCCATCTATCATATTCCTCTAGTGTTTGATTTAGTTAAAACAAGTTTTTGGCTGCATGCGGCCTATACGAGCCTATTGTTTGTAATGGCTATTATTTTTTGGTGGCCAATTGATAATAAACTTGAAGATCATCAATCTTTAAGCGGCCTTAAGAAGGTTGGATATATATTTGCTGGCAGTGCGTTATTATTGCCTGCATGCGCTTTGATTATATTTGCAGAGACTCCTTTATACTCTTCTTTTTCCGATCCAGATGCTTGGGCGAAATCATTAGAACTTTGTGTTCCCGCATCCACACTTGCTGGCTTAACTTTAAGTGGACCTGAAATGTTCAGTTCTTTAACACTTCTAAACGATCAGCAGCTTGGCGGGATTATTATGAAAATTATTCAAGAAGTCGTTTACGGTGTAGCACTAGCGCAAATTTTCTTTAGCTGGTATCGTAAAGAGCAGGAAGAAACCGAAATTGAAAAGCAGCATACTCTTAATCCTCACATAATTGAATGATTCAAGCCTCATCTACTTGGATGAGGTTTTTTGAAATTTCTATGTAATAAATCACGCTTTTCTGTTTAATATTTGAACAAATTAGGAACTTTTGTGAAAAGGGGTTTATGTTTGTTGATTATGGAGCTGAACTTTAATAGAATTAACGTTGTGAACCATTCTTATTTCTAAAGGCATTTTTTAATGGCCGTGGATGAGAATAGAGAGAATAGAGAGGGAGTTACTATGAATTATTCGCTGCCGATTTTACCAACAATAAGTACGACTTTTATTGTTTTGAGTGCCATTGCAGTTGCAATTGGATGGGCACAGATTCGTCAAAGAAAAATAGAAACCCATAAAAAAACAATGATGTTAGCCGCAGTATTTGCAATAATATTTTTTATTATTTATGCTAGCAGAACTATATTTATCGGAAATACTGCATTTGGTGGACCTGACGAAATAAAGATATACTATACTATATTCCTAATCTTCCACATAACTCTAGCGACTGTAGGAGCTGTTTTAGGTATTGTTACTCTTATTACTGGTTACAAAAATCAGTTGAGTAAACATAGAAGGCTTGGACCGATTACTAGTATCGTATGGTTTGTTACTGCCATTACTGGTGTTGCTGTGTACTTGTTATTATATGTTTTTTATCATGGAGGGGAAACAACCTCAGTTATTAAAGCCATTTTAGGTTTTTGATAGCAGTTTTTGTAGAAAATTAAAAGAGGACGCATGGTTGCCATGCGTCCTTTTGTATTATTTTGCAAACTTTTCAATTTCTGAATTAAGGTCATTTAGAATTTTTTCACATTGACTAACTAGTGACTTAGGGAAAACCTCATCTTCACCATATTCAACACCATGAGGATAATAATATTTTCCAAGCACTGGTGTCTTTAATTGAATGACTGCTTTAAAAGTGTCGACATCCCCTTCAATTGATTGACCAAATACACGTAAATAGAAGGTTCCTTCTTTTAGATCAAATCTGCGATCATATGTAACTCTTTCATAGTCCCATTGCCCCTCACGGACAAGACCTTTAGAAAGCATGACTTCATCTAAGCGAACGAGGTCCGCTTTCTTGTTTTCAATCCCCGTATTTTCAAACTTCATATGTGTCCCTCCTAAAACAATCCATGTCTAGCTGACAGCAGCTAATATCAAGTTAAATTAAACAACAATTACTATCCAAATCTTATAATAGTAGAAATAGCCAGAAGATGCAATGTATACATGAAGAAAACGATTGAAATTCATCTTTTATTCATTATTTACATTCACAATTAATATCAGGAAATTATTTCTGCTGTTTTGGAGAACATAATGATTGAAAGAAAAGGGGGTTATGAATGAAGCGGATAATTAAATATTTCATTTGTCTATGTCTATGGCTTTATATTTCTCCTGCAACTAAGGCAGATGCAGAATCTCAATATGTAGTAAATAGTGGTGATACTCTATGGAAAATTGCTTTATATAATGGAGTTGAGCTGATAACAATTATTCAAAGCAATCCGCAAGTCTCAAATCCGCATTTAATTTTTCCAGGGCAAAAAATCACGATTCCGGCTCGAAAGAAAGTAGAGAAGGGGATTATATTATCTGCTTCCGAAAAAAGTCTTTTGGAACTCACAAACATGAAGCGAGCAAATGCAGGACTGAAGCCATTAATCGTAGATTATTCCTTAACAAAAGCAGCAAGGAAAAAAGCTTTGGATATGATGGAAAATGAATATGTGTCGCATATTTCACCAAGATATGGAGATTCTACAACTATGCTAAAGTCCTTTCAAATTCCATTTGAAAAAGCCAGAGAGAGTATTGGAGCAGGATTTAGTTCACCCGAGAAGATTTTCACACTATGGATGAATTCAGCCGTTAACCAGTCAAATTTATTAGATAAACTGTCTACCCATATAGGTGTTGGTCATGCAGAAGGTGGTCTACATGGCCATTATTGGACAGTACTCATTATTCAAAGAGATGAAGGAGGAAGTTAAATGGAGAAGATCCGTGATATTATGACTGACAATGTTGACAGTTGTTCATTGTTAGACAATGTGTTTGAAGTAGCTGTAAAAATGAAGGAATTAAATGTCGGTGCGATTCCTATAGTTGACAATGATAAACTCGTTGGGATGATCACTGACCGGGATATCGTATTACGATGTGTAGCTGAGAAAAATCCGCCTTCATCAAAGGTTGAAAAAATCATGAGTACGGATATAGTAACTGTTACAAAAGATATGGATGTGCAAGAGGCAGCTAGTTTAATGGCAAAGCACCAAATTAGACGATTACCAGTAGTAGAAGGAGACAAATTAATTGGAATTGTTTCCTTAGGTGATTTTGCTGTACATCATTTAACAGATCAAAGAGCCGGGAAAGCCCTAACGGAAATTTCTGAAACGAACAATGAAATTCAGCACTAAAGTTTGGAACACCTTAATTGGGTGTTCCTTTTTTATGTGCGCCCGGCATGGGCTATAACTTGGTGGTGAAAGTCCACTACAGGCTTGGCAGTAGGAACTGTTAGCTAATGGCAAGGGTGTCCACCGTGAGGTGGAATCTGAAGGAAGCCGGAGGCAAAATCCCGAACTGACGGACAGAAACTATATATAAGGCTGAATTAGGACGGACGAGTTTGCATAACAAAACAAAGTCCAATACTGCACGAATCCTATACAGTAAATATAGCAGTTACATGGGAGGAAGGTTATAGCTCTTACCCGGGGAGGTCTTACAAGGGTTCTCGACAAGAGAGATGGAATATCTCACAGGAACAAGTCTGTTAGTGATGATAGACTGAATTGTAAGAAGTCAGCAGAAGCCATAGTAGTTCCATCGGAATGAAGGGCTGAACAATAACAATCTTGGGAAAATACGGAGGTAAAGGCAGTGCATAGACCACAGAATACATCGAAAGATGGCTATTCGCAAATGGATAGGTTGGAAACTGAAGAGTATGCGAAAGCGTGTAGTTCTGTCTATACAGAAGTAGGACGCCAAGATGGTATCGATTTAATTGACAAGATAATTGATGACGAAAATCTACTTAGGGCTTGTGAAAAGGTTAAAGCAAATAAAGGTGCACCCGGAATTGATGGAATGAAAGTAGATGAACTTTTTGGTCATGTGCAAAAATACCACAAATATCTTAAAAGAAAATTGAAGGATGGCACTTATAACCCTTTACCTGTTAAACGAGTTGAAATACCCAAACCGGATGGGTCTAAACGTAAGTTAGGCATTCCATGTGTAAGGGACCGTATGGTCCAACAAGCAATCTATCAAGTAATCGGTGGGATAATAGACCCTTATTTCTCGGAAATGAGTTATGGATTCAGACCTAACAGAAATCAACATCAAGCTATTGAACAATCCATCAAATACTACGAACAAGGATATAAAGTGGTTGTAGATTGTGACTTAAAGAGTTACTTCGACACAATAAATCACCAAAAGCTGATGGAATATCTAAAGATATTTATACAAGACAATATAGTCCTAAAGTTAATCTGGAAATTTCTTAAGAGTGGAATCCTTGAAAATGGACTAACGAAATCAACGGACTCTGGTGCTCCTCAAGGTGGCGTTCTTTCGCCAATACTGAGTAATATCTACTTAAATCAACTAGATAAGGAATTAGAGGGACGTGGACACAAATTCGTGCGCTTTGCGGATGACTTCTGCATCTATGTTAAAAGCAAACGAGCCGGACAACGTGTAATGGAAAGTATCACCAACTTCCTTGAAAAGGATTTAAAACTGACAGTTAACAGCACTA
The DNA here is from genome assembly GCF_032341175.1 of Bacillus sp. DTU_2020_1000418_1_SI_GHA_SEK_038. Taxonomy (NCBI): domain Bacteria; kingdom Bacillati; phylum Bacillota; class Bacilli; order Caryophanales; family Bacillaceae; genus Bacillus; species Bacillus sp. DTU_2020_1000418_1_SI_GHA_SEK_038. Next base: position 1,752,745 of record NZ_CP135435.1, read on the forward strand.
AGAGTCAAATAGGAAGTCCAACAAAATTGAAATTTCTAGGTTTCTGTATACACACTACCTCTAAAGGTGTTAGTTGCAGACCGCACCAAGTAGCTAAGAAGAGGTTTAAAACTAAACTAAAGAATCTAACAAAACGGAATCGCCCAGGTAAATTTGAGGAAATAGCCAAGGAAATTAACCAAGCGACAGTTGGTTGGATAAATTACTATGGAATCAGCTTGATGAAAAGGTTTATCGAAGACGTTACAAAATGGTTGAATCATCGATTAAGACAGATTATATGGAAAAGATGGAAGAGGGTTAAAACACGGTATCAGCAACTAAGGAGATTAGGAATCAAACATGATGAGGCTTGTAAAGTAGCCAATACCCGAAAGGGTTATTGGAGGATTTCAGGCTGCGGAACGCTTCATAATGCAATTAAAATAAAGACGCTCATTAAATGGGGTCTAAAAGACCTTAACCACTTATATGAACGTCGATACTCAAGTTATTGAACCGCCGTATACGGGACCGTACGTACGGTGGTGTGAGAGGTCGGGAGTTAATTACTCCCTCCTACTCGATTACAATAATTAGGATTTAAATAGTGGGAAAAGTAAAGTAATGTAGTTATAAGGACATAGAATCCCTATTCATTATAGGTGAAATTTATTAGAATTTTCTGCCCCTTCTATTAAAAAGAATGTAAATGATGTTATACTAATCATTAAGAGTTATCATATATATAATATTAATAAAGAAAGGAGGCAAGCCTCTGAAGACCCTGATTAGGATTTTAGTTATCATATCCAGTCTCCTTGTCGTAGGCCTTTACTTTAATTTTAGTACAGTTTCTAAAGATGATGTTTTATTAAATGAAGTTAACATTAAACCTAAAGTGGATCATGATTTAGATGAAACAGGATCTGAAAATACCTCTATTCTTAAGATGCCAAACGAAGGGTTAGTTAGTTTAATGGGCAAGCCTTCCAGTACTATCATAGAGGAGCTAGGGAAGCCTTCACGGATCGATCCTTCGTTATATGGGTATGAGTGGTGGGTTTACCCCATTAATTATAAAAAATATATTCAGGCAGGCATCAAAAATGATATAATAGTTACTATTTTTGCAACTGGAACAGACGTTGGAATCCCGCCATTTAAAATTGGGCAGCCAGTGGCAGAGATCTATTCCTTAACAGTTCTTGATACAAATATTAGCCTTGAATATAATAATAGTTCCTATAAATTTGAACTCTCCGAAGATGATTTGAATACTCGTCCACTTATTATGATTGGAAATGTTTATGCGCAGCTTTATCTAGACAAGTTTAGCGGTACTCTTTCTAGTATTCGACTAATCGATTCTGAAACTTTGATCAAACTGCATCCATACGAAATGGTTTATAGAGGAGAAATGCTTGAGGGGTATGAGGAAACGACCGTAAAAGAGGAAGCAGTGGAAAGAGGGAAAGAAAGACAAATTTTTGATATTACTAATGTATTTCGAGTCCGTAATAAATTAGACCCTTTAGAATGGGATGAACAAACGGCTGAGGTAGCACTTGCACATAGCAAGGATATGTATGAAAGTCAGCAGTTTTCTCATATATCAGAGGAATTTGGGGATTTGGCTGACCGATTAGAAGCTGGCAATGTCTTTTACCAAATAGCTGGGGAGAATATTGCGGCTAATTATTTGGATGCACCTGCTGCTGTTGAAGGCTGGCTTAATAGTAAGGGGCATCGTGAGAGTTTATTAAATGAACAGTTCACCCACTTAGGTGTAGGCGTTTATAATAAGCACTATACACAAAACTTTATTGAGAAATGGCAGGAATAAGCAATTATAATTTTATATTTTTAAAAAGCTAACTTAGTTATTGTTTTTGATGTAGCCATATGTGTACGGGTTTTATTATGGACGAAAACATTCGAGTACATTTGCACGTAGGGGGACTTCAACAATATTATTTACATACCCTTCAGAAAGAGCTTGTTCCGATTCCACAAGCTCTTTTTAAATCCTAGGAGATATTGAAAATACTTCAACCTAATTGTTCGATTCTATTTACTAGAAAATAATCTTCTTTCCAATTACCGTATACCCGAATTTTTCCGCCTTTTTTAAGGTGGGGAATTTCCGCCTCTTTATCCATTGGAATCAATCTCTTAACATCCCAATAAGAATATTCTGATTTAATTTTAATATCTATTACATAAACAAAACGATGATAAGAAAATCTTTGCCTGCTTTCATTCAAATTGACGATGGTCCCCGAAATTATCGCTTCTTCAGGGGTGTTTTTTAACTTTAGCCACTTTTCGTGACTTTCACGCATTTCCTTTTTTGTAACCCAGTAAAAGTAAATACAAATAATTGGAATAACAATGGCAGTAACCATTAGAACACCACCTAGTTATTTATTCCAAATGATAAAAAAACTGCCGGTAGCATGTGCTATTTTCTTGCCATCTGAGCGATATACATTTGCTGATAAAACCATTGTTTTTGTACCTTTATGATCGAGATGAGCTTTGCACTGAAGAAAATCCCCTTTACCGACAGCTAAATAATGAATATTTAATTGGGTTGTCACAGCACCATATCCATCAGGCAGTAATGAGTTTGCAAATACCCCCATTGCTGTATCAATAATTGTGGCAGTAATTCCACCATGTACGATGTCAAATGAATTATAGAGAAGAGGGGTAATCGGGATGGTTAATTCGCAAAATTCATTGGTCATCGTTCTTTCCATTTGCAATAAACCGCCGACATACGAGTTGTTTAATTTTCTTTGTTTCTTTTGAAAACCGCGTAATAATTCTGTAAGAACACTTAATTCATCTGAAGTAATATTTGTTAAGCAGTCTTCTACTATCTCTCTTACTTGATTTTTCATTTCATATTCACCTTTCAAGCATCTTGTTCTGTATCCATTTTAACATTTTTGGTTGAACTTGAATATTTAGATTGTCCTTTCACCTTTTATTAAAGCAAACATAAAATAAGATAGGCATTTGTAACAAACTGAGGTGAATGAGGCAAATGACTAAAAAGAAACTCCATCCATCCATTTTACAATTTAAGGAATTTGTGAAAAAGAATCCAAAGATTGTTCTAGAGGTTCGGACAGGAAAGAAAACTTGGCAAGAGTTATATGAAGACTGGTATTTACTAGGTGAAGATGATCCGAAATGGGAAAACGTGCGATCAGAAGAGCAGGCAAAAAGCTCAACAGAAGAAAAAAAGTCTGATTGGATGTCCCAAATATTAGGCTCAATTAAAAAAATGGATCCAAACCAGGTGCAAGGTTATATTCATAATCTCAATCAGGCATTATCAGCCGTTCAAGGTGTTCTATCACAATTTCAGGGAGGTAATCAACAACAAAAATTGACGAATACTAATCAACCGCCTCCAAACCCATTTAAGTTTAAAAAAGATTAGATAAAAAGGGGTATGAGATGAGAAAAGAGGTTATGGAATATATTAGCCAAAATAAGGAGTTACAAAGGTATATTCGAGAACAGCCTTCTTGGTATCGGCGATTATCACGTAATCCCCATGATATCCAAGCACTCGAAATAGCCGCATTACACTATTATCAAAGAACAATCCCGCATAAGGTAGAAAAATTTACAAATAGCGTACAAATGGCCTCAATGATGATGAGTATGTTTCAAGCAATGAAATCACAAACTTAATGAAAGCTTTCTCGGAAAACTGAGAGAGCTTTTTTATTTTTCTAAAACAGGAAAGAGTAAAAATAGCTATTAAAGCTAACAATAATCCCATATGAAAGGCTTTTTTAATAAAGGAGTGTTCTTGGAGTGAAACGATTCATTTATTTATATATAGTATTCGTGGTATTAGCTGGCTGCCAAAATGACAAGCCAAAACCAGAAACGAAATTAATAGTTCAGCCAATTAATGTTTCTAATCTTGATCAAGAGATCCCTGTGTTAGCATTTCCTACAAGTAATAATGATCCATTTTATGTAAACCATCATGTGAAAGGAAAAAATATCTTTATTGAATGTTTAGTTCAAGGAATAACCTTTAGGGATTCAAATGAGCCTAATAAAGGGTCGATTATATTATATGTTGATGGGAAAAAGAAAGAGAAAATTTCATCAGCAGCGTTTATTGTTAAAGGATTATCTGCAGGAACACATCGAATAAAATTAGAGGTAGTTAAGGATAACCATACGACTCCAATCATGATAAAGGAATTTTATGTAACGATCCCATAACTTTTGATTTCCACTGTTTCATGGTAAAATATGAAACGGAGGTGAGCGGATGCTTGCTACAATTGAAAGAGTCGAAATTATAGAGTCAGCAGAACAAATTGCTAACATGATCATACATTCAGTTGAGGCGGAAAATTACCGTCAATGTTTATATAGATTAAAGACAAGCAAGGAAACACAAAGGAAAATTAAAGAGTTTGTAAATATGAAGGAGCATTATGAAGAAGTTCAGCGCTTTGGAAAGTATCATCCTGACTATAAAAAGGTCATGGTATCGATCCGGGAATTAAAAAGAGAGATGGATTTGGATGAAAATGTTGCTGAGTTTAGGAAGGCTGAAAATGATCTTCAATCTATCCTTGATGAAGTAAGTGTTATCATAGGGCATTCGGTTTCTGAAAAAATAAAAGTCCCAACTGGAAATCCGTTTTTTGACAGTCTGTCTAGCTGTGGCGGAGGATGCGGATCGGGAGGAAGCTGTGGCTGTTCTTAATATACATACGGCATAGGATTATTCCGATGCCGTTCTTTTTTGTCAATCCTCCTTAATCCCATTGAAAGAAAATGTTTTTTTATGCTAGACTATTGAAAATAGTTGTTTTTTGAAGGGGAAGAAATTATGCTGGGTCAACGGCAAGGGATTATTGTCTGGCTTTATTCTTTAAAACAGGCAAAAATGTTAAGAAGATTTGGAAATGTTCATTATGTTTCTAAAAGATTAAAATATGTAGTGTTATATTGTAATCTTGACGAAACAGAGGAGATAATGGGAAAAATAAGTGCTTTTTCATTTGTAAAAAAGGTTGAGCCATCTTATAAGCCTTTCCTGAAGATGGAATTTGAGAATTCAAAGCCAGATAAAGCAAAGGAATATGATTATAAGATGGGCATTTAAAAGGTGAGGGCATTGGTCCTTACTTTTTTATTTTATCAATTAAATAAGAAGCTATTAACTGTTATAGCAAATGAAAAATTTGAGAAAAAACATCATTTTTTCGTCGTTTTTATACAAAATCCATGTACTGATGCTTTCGGATTTGCTATGGTTATTATTAGGAAAGATTAGTGAAGGGGACCTTTTGTATGTGGAAAACATTTGTTTTAATTTCTATCGTATTAACAACAGTTATCGGCGGTATGTTGTTTTGGCAATGGAAGGCATATTCTAAGGAAAACGAGTCCACTATTCAAACTTCTGAAAACGCAGCCCAGGAAATAACTGTTAAATCTAGTGAAAGAGAGCTGCTAATCACACAAAAGGTGACAGGTCTAACAGCCGGGAAGGAATATAAGGTAGACAAGCCAGAAAGCCTATTTCGCTGGTCATGTATAAATATACGTAATAATCCTTGTGAATCTTCGGATGAAAATGCTTTAAAATTAATTCCTGAACAGAATGAGCTAGTATTTGAATACATGATCCCGATTAAAAAGGATAGTAAGGCCTTTTTACTTGAAGATTGGACCATATCTTTGCCTGAGATTGCCGTAACAAGGTCATCTGTAATTATTGTTGATTCTGTGAAAAGTGGCGGTGCATGGGTAGCAGGGGCAAAGTTGAAGGGATTTAAAGAAATGGATTTAATAGATTATTATTATTTTGAAGGGAACGGAGGCGCTCCCGCTGTATATTGGCAGTATGAACCTCTTCAAGCAACAGAAAGTAAAAATGAGTTATTTACTTATTTTGGCAGCCGAGAAATAAATAAATTGCTTATAAGTGAGTTTCAAGGTCTTAAAGATTTCCCTTATGTATCTGTCATTTTTACGGATCAAATGAAAGAACAGACAAGCAATGGACTCTTAATTTCAAAACCCGGCATAAAAGAAGATGATTTTAAACTGAAAATGTTTAACTACTTTTACGAAAAAAAATTCAGAAATCTCCCAATGGACAAACAGTGGGTCATTGATGCACTTGCTTCTTATTCGGCTAAATTGCCAGCAAGTACTGAAAAGGGTAATGTAGTCTTGCATGAAATGAAAATTAAACTGACAGAAGAGGAATTAGGGGCTTTCCTTAACACGATTAATACGAGTTCTGAACCTTTAACCATTCAAAAATTAGATCAATTTGTTTCTGAAATAAGGGGATTAAGCACCCGCTTTTTTACATTGAATGAAGGGAAAATGGATTCACTTGTCCCTCTTTATTTTTACGATCCTCGAAAAGTTGCGATAAATGGAAATACTATTACAGGATTAGAAATTATTTTTGAAGAAGGAAAGAGTATGTTTCCTTTTATTGAGACGATGAAAGCATTAGATTATGGTGTCGAAATTCTTGCTGACAAGGAGACCATTCTTCTAAGGAAAGAGTCTAACACATACCGTTTTTTTCTGAATCGAAATATTTTTATATATAATGAAGATGATTATGGTTTATTAGAAAAGCCATTAGCAATTATTAATGGAAATATATATATGAGCGGGCAATGGATTGAAACATTGTTTAAGGTTGAGATTGAAGAGGAAGATGATGAAATTATTATTTCTTATTAAGATAAAAAGGATTTCGAATAAATAAAAAACCCTGCAGAAATTCTGCAGGGTCCTTCTATATCCTCATTAAGGATAGAAGGCAAAGGGAGAGGAGAAACCGGAGGAAGAACTTATGGGGAAACGTAAGTCTTCTCCGCGGTTGGCAACAACATCCTCGAATAGATGCTGTTAATTACATTATTTCCACAATAGCTCTGGATATACACTATTGGGGATATTTTTTTCCAGCAGTCCATTATTAAGGTCAATCATCATTTTTTTACAAACAGGCATTGAGTGAAATGAATACAGGTTGGCGGCGGATATACAAATATGATAGGATAGGAAGGAAAAAATAGACAGAGAATTGATTAGTGGTGATAATAAATGAGAGTAGTTTCAGGCAATAGAAAAGGAAAGGCATTAAAGGCTGTCCCTGGAAGTTCAACTAGACCAACAACTGATAAAGTGAAGGAAGCCATGTTTAATATTATTGGACCATATTTTGATGGGGGAATTGTCCTTGACTTATTCGCAGGGAGCGGGGGCCTTGGCATTGAAGCATTAAGCCGTGGCATCGAGAAGGCGATTTTTGTAGACAAAGATGGAAAGGCAATTCAGACTATTCGCGATAATGTGAATACATGCGATTTTGAGGACAGAGTGGAAATTTATCGAAATGAAGCTGAAAGAGCTTTGAAGGCAGTTATTAAAAGAGAATTATCATTTGATATCATCTTTATGGATCCTCCTTATAAAAAACAGCAGCTATTAAAACTGCTGGAAATAATAAATGAAGCAAATGTCCTTGTTGAAGGAGGAACAATTGTATGTGAGCATGGCTCTGATATTCAATTACCTGACACTGTTGGTAAGCTAGAAAAGCGAAAATTTGAAAAATACGGCATGATTTCCATTACAATCTATCATTTGCCGATATAAATATACGAGGGGGATAAATATGGGCGGGATTGCGGTTTGCCCCGGAAGTTTTGATCCAATTACATATGGTCATCTGGATATTATTAAAAGAGGAGCAAAAGTATTTGAGGAAATCCATGTTGTTGTATTAAATAACTCTTCAAAAAATCCATTATTTTCTGTTGATGAAAGAGTAAAGTTGATAAAGGAAGTGACAAAGGAGATACCAAATGTGACGGTTTCTACCTTTCAGGGCTTGCTAGTGGATTATGCGAATATGGTAAATGCAAGTGCGATAATTCGTGGTCTTCGTGCAGTATCGGACTTTGAATATGAGATGCAGATTACTTCAATGAATCGTGTGCTAAATGATAAAATTGAAACCTTCTTCATCATGACAAACAATCAATATTCTTTTTTAAGCTCTAGTATTGTGAAGGAAGTTGCTAAATATGATGGGAAGGTTTCAGAGCTTGTACCACCTGCTGTACAGGAAGCATTAAGGGAAAAATTTAAGGAATAAGACAAACGAGCACATTTCGTGCTCGTTAATTTCCAAATGCTATCTGCCTAATCTTCTTGCGAGTAAGAAGGTGTAGCATAGTAAGGCGAAGATCGTGATGAGAGGTCCAGCATCTGACATAATTAAGAACCATTTGTGCATCCAGGAGCCTTCCCCAAAAAAGGCAACAGGGACTGCATTCGAAGGCTGTTCTGTATTGTAAAAACGTTCATAAACGGGATTCCAAAGAAGGGCTGCATAAATAGCAGCAAAAAAACCTTGAAGTATCCGTGCAATAAAGAATGGTTTAAAATCAATATCGGTCTGAGCTAGTATACTTGCGACCTGCGCCTGAACACTAAAGCCGCTAAATGCTAGTACAAAGCTTGTAATAATTGCTTGATGCATAAGAGTTGCTTCCTGCACTTGACTTGTCATCTGACTCCCAAGGGTGATTTCAAAAATACCTGAAATAAAAGGAGTGCTTAATTCAATTGGCAGATTGAATGCAGAAAGAATAATTTCCAGTCCGCCTGCTAAGAAGGTGGTAATTCCAAGATGGTATAGTAATTTATTAATGACTGAAAAGAGAATAATAAATCCGCCAATCATTAATAATGTTCGAATGGACGACATGACTGCATCGCCAAGTAGCTTGCCAATCGGCCGATTATCATTAATTCTTGTGCGATGAAGGACAGATAGTGCATATCTAATAGAAGGCTTTCTTTGTTTGTTTTCATTAGTTGTTTCTTCCTTACGTCCATAAAATCTCATCAAAAGTCCAACAGTAATATTGCCTAAATAATGAGCTAGTGCAAGAATCACACCTAGCTTTGCATTATGAAAAAAACCGACAGACACAGCGCCGAAAATAAACAATGGGTTGGAGCAATTAGTGAAGGATACTAATCGTTCAGCTTCTGTTTTGGATATTTGACCTTCCTGTCTAAGCCGTGCAGTTAATTTTGCTCCTGCTGGAAACCCGGATGCCATGCCCATTGCCCAGACAAATCCGCCAACTCCAGGAACCTTGAATAAAGGGCGCATAAGCGGTTCAAGAAGGACGCCGATAAACCTGACGACTCCAAAGCCAATAAGCATTTCAGAAACAATAAAAAAAGGTAAAAGGGAAGGAAATACGATTTCCCACCACATGTTTAAGCCCCTTATGGAAGCATCTACAGACTCTTGAGGAAAAGATATAAGTGATATGGCCATCATCGTTACGGATAAGGCAAGAATGATTGTTTTTAGTTTGGAACGTAACACTTGGCAAAGCCTCCCTCAAAAGTTGAACTGACTGTTACTACAAATAAGCCTTGTCCTCTATAAATCAATATACTCATAGAACAGTAAAATAGACCATAAGATTGAACATGAAATAATTAATTACCCTTTCCTATAAACGTTCAATTCATTTAAAAAAGTAAATTCAAGATTACAAATATGGGAGAAAAATCGCCTCGAAGGAGGAATCTTTTTGAAAAGGCCGAAAATCGGATTGGCACTTGGATCAGGAGGAGCTAGAGGGTTCGCGCATTTAGGGGCAATTAAGGTACTGAAGGATGAAGGAATTCCAATTGATTTAATAGCTGGAAGCAGTATGGGTGCGATGGTTGGCTGTTTTTACGGGGCTGGACTCGATATTAACCGCCTATATAAATTAGCTACAGCTTTCAAACGCAAGTATTATTTGGATTTTACTGTACCAAAAATGGGTTTTATAGCAGGGAAGAGAGTGAAGGAGCTTATACGCATATTTACTCACGGCAAACATTTAGAGCAATTAGTGCTGCCCGTTAAGGTGGTTGCAACAGATTTAATGACTGGGGAAAAGGTGATCTTTGAAAAAGGCCCCATTGCTGATGCTGTCCGTGCCAGTATTTCAATCCCTGGAATTTTTGTTCCTGAAAAACTTAACGGCCGTCTCCTTGTAGATGGAGGGGTTGTTGATCGTGTCCCTGTTTCCGTTGTAAAGGAGATGGGAGCAGATATTGTCATTGCCATTGACGTATCCCATGTTAAAACAAATGCTGAAATCACTTCCATTTATGATGTAATTATGCAGAGTTTGGATATTTTACAGATGGAATTAGTCACTCATCGTGAAATTGTATCAGACTTTATGATTAAGCCGAGGGTCGAAATGTATAGTTCAAGAGCATTTACAAATATTGAAGAAATCATCCGAATCGGGGAAGAAGAAACGAGAAAACATATTAAAGAAATTAAAGAAGTAATCAACCAGTGGAAGGAGCCTGCAAGTGAATGAGAAATAAATATGTTATGCGTTCCTTCATGACCGCAGCAATCATTCTAATATTAAGTTCTTTTTATACCTTGCCCTACTATGTGTCAAAGCCTGGATTAGCTAAAGAACTTGAACCAATCGTTCAAGTTGATAATGGATACAAGGAAGCAGGAAGCTTCATGCTGACGACCGTGAGAATGGGAAAAGCGAATATATATTCATATGCCATTGCAAAGCTAAATCCATATCATGAACTTTATCAAATTGATGAAATTAGGAGAGAAAACGAGTCGGAGGAGGAATATAATGTTCGGCAGCTGCATTTAATGTCTTCTTCAAAACAGTCTGCGATTGAGACGGCTTACAAGAAAGCGAAGATTCCGATTCATTATAAATATCATGGCATTTTTGTCCTTAATGTAAAGCCTGATATGCCTGCTGATGGAAAATTGAAGGCAGGAGACCGGATCTTTAAGGTTGACGGCAATGAATTCGAATCCTCAGATCAATTTATTAATTATATAGCCGGAAAAAATGAAGGTGACGTAGTTGAATTTACTCTTGAACGCCATAAGAAAATAAGTGAGACGAAGATTGCCTTGCAAATACTTCAAGAGACAGGGAAACCTGGTGTTGGGATCTCCTTAGTGGACGATAAGGAAATTGAAGTAAAGCCTAATGTAACGATTAATAGCGAGGATATTGGCGGACCTTCCGCAGGTTTTATGTTCTCGTTGGAAATATATAATCAATTAGTGAAAGAAGATTTAACTAGGGGCTATCAAATTGCAGGAACTGGAACAATTAACTCGAATGGAATAATTGGAAGAATCGGAGGAATAGAGCAAAAAATTGTTGCTGCTGACAAAGCTGGTGCAGACATTTTCCTTGCACCAAATGAAAATGGGGAAGAAGATTCAAATTATAAGGCGGCGGTAAAGACAGCGAAAGATATTGGTTCAAAAATGAAAATTATTCCTGTCGATACGTTTGATGAAGCCATTGACTATTTATATAAGCTAAAATCAAAATAGCGGCAAAAACCGCTATTTTTGATTGTGGAAGTATTATTAATCAAGTAAAAGGGGCGGTTGCTTAAATTCCATATCCATCAGACGCTGCTGCGCAATTCCTAAAGCACCCATTGAATAAATCCGAGAAGCTCTAATATCAAGTGTTAAATGTTTAATATGTACGGAAGAAAGTTTTGAGATTAAAGGCAGCTGCAGCCGTGATTTATTTTTATTTAAGTAGTGTCTGCCTTTAGAGGTCATTCCTAATAGACGTAAATATTCTGCTCTTTCAACTTGTTTATTCATTTCATTCTTTCTCGTATTTGTTAAAATGTGTACACAGGCTCTTTGAAGTCTTGTCCAAGTATATCGCTTCGTTTTTATATTATTCATAAACTCGTGAAAACTATTGGATACAAGCACAGCAGAAGCTAGCCGATTCTCAAGACCTTCTTCAACTTCGTATATACAGCTTAGTTCTTCAGAAGTGGAATGTAGGATCCGAAATCTTAAATAAGGCCAATAATTCTCCCAATCATGAAAAAGTCCAAATTCCTGTCGATAATCAAGCAGTACCTGGTAGGATGTTTCAGGCATGTATTGTTTAACGTTAGCCAACTCACCCTTTTCTGAAAATAAAGCTTTTCGAATGCTTGTTGCACTGGCTATGGTGTCAGAAGAAAAATGTGGGTCATGATAATCTGCACTCTTCCTAGATACTGTTAAGGGCTTAATAGAAGCGTTCTGTTCTTGAACAGCCTTTACATATTGAAAACCCAAAATATTATTAGGCTTTGACATATCAAGTAATTCTTCATAGGGAGATAGATCATGGTAAGCCAAGGACGAAGCCTTTGGATAACTATTTCCTCGTTCTAAATAATGTTTCACTTGTCTTTGATAATGATCATTGTTAGTTTCAAGAAACGAGATCGTCCGGCAAAAGCTTTCGATATCTCCAGATTCACTCCCGAAGCAAAGGGAATGGCATCCAGCAGCCTCGAGAATGGAAACGGCACCACTTGCAAATGAATTAGCCTGCTGTGTAGCGAAGGCATACGGCAATTCAAAAACAATATCAGCTCCCGCCAGTAATGCCATCTCTGTACGTTTCCATTTTGAGACAAAGGCGGGTTCTCCTCTCTGAAGAAAATTGCCGCTCATTACAGCAATAACGACTTCAGCATCTGCAAGTTTCCTTGCTTCCTGCAGATGAAAGGCATGACCATTATGAAAAGGGTTATATTCTACAATTACACCAACTGCATTCATTTAATTTAACTCCTTATAGTTAGTTTAAAAGGGAGTGGGAAGGTGAAGGATAATAGAAAAGCAGAAAGGACAAAAGGTTTAAATAATCTGATAATGAACACATTATACTGTAAAGATTTTTTATTGACAAATAATTATTTGAAAGCTATAATTACCTTTGTTGCCTTGGGGTGATTTATATGAAATGGACATTAAGTCAGTTACAAAAATATCGAAGCAAGGAATTGCTCATTGATGAATTAGTTGAAGTTGACGAGATTAAAAACATTGATCCGACAATTAGAGATGCTTCACCAATGAGGGTCACTGGCCGAGTGGATATCGATTCCGCAAAAGCAACCTTCCATATGAAATTGGAAGGGTACTTAATTCTTCCTTGTTCTCGTACGTTAGTTGACGTAAGCTATCCAATTAATGTAGAAACAACAGAAACTTTTCTCTTAAAAGGTTTAGATTATGAAACCGATGAGGAAGTTCACCAAGTAATAGGTGATGTGATTGACCTAATGCCGGTCATTCATGAGATCCTGTTACTCGAGGTTCCAATGCAAGTATACTGCGAAGATAGCAGTGAAGAAGGAGCTCCTCAATCTGGAAAAGATTGGGAGGTCATTCAGGAGCAAGATAAAAAGGATAAAATTGATCCTCGTCTTGCTGGACTTGCTCATTTTTTTGATCAAAGTGATCCTTCTTCCGATTCATAATTGGAGGAAAACTACACTCTCTAAATCTCTTTAAGGAGGTGGGACTAATGGCTGTACCTTTTAGAAGAACTTCTAAAACTGCGAAAAGAAAGCGTCGTACCCATTTTAAATTACAGGTACCTGGTATGGTAGAATGCCCAAACTGTGGTGAAATGAAACTTGCTCACCGCGTATGTAAGGCTTGCGGAACATACAAAGGAAAAGAAGTTGTTAACAACTAATTTCCAATCTGATAAAAGCACAAGAACATTATGTTCTTGTGCTTTTATCGTTTTGAGCTACTATTAGGAGGAGTATTGAACAATTTCTTGGTTGAAGGAGGATCACATGGACTCATACATAATAGAAAAACATGAAGATGGATTATTAATGTTTACGATTAACAGACCAGATAAAAGAAATGCAATCAGTTATGAAGTAATGGATGGTTTAGAAAAAGCCCTGACTCTATCTAGTCAAGAAGATATTAAGGTTCTGGCGATAACTGGCCAAGGGGAGAAGGCGTTTTGTTCTGGCGGGGATCTATCAGCTTTTCATCGTCTAAGAACAGAGGAGGAAGCCTATGTGATGCTTAGTAGAATGTCCGAATTACTAGTCAAGCTCATGCTGTTGCCAAAGCCTACAATTGCCCTGCTGAATGGAACTGCTGTTGGAGGAGGCTGTGAGCTTGCTTCAGCCTGTGATTTTCGTATTGCAAGTAAGCATGTTAAGGCTGGATTTATTCAAGGATCCTTGGCTATAACTACTGGCTGGGGAGGGGGAACCTTTCTGTTTGAAAGGCTTTTGCCGGCTAATGCAATGAAAATGCTAATGGAAGCTTCCCTTTATGATACAGAGCAATTAAGGGAACTTGGATTTGTTCAATCAATTGTAGAGGGTGACCTTCAAGAGAATGCACGGAAAGACTTAAATATAATACTCGGCATAGAGTCAGACGTATTAACAGCCTATAAAACAATGCTAATTAATAAATGGAAAGAAACAAGGCTTAAAGAGAGAGTAAAGGAAGAAGTAAGGAAATGTGCAAAATTATGGGAAAGTGAAGCGCATCATCAGCAAGTAGCCAAGTTTTTAGAGAAAAAGTAAGAATTTTCTACATTCTTTATAGATAATCATTTAGGATATCAGTCTATCTTTTCTAGCATAAGCATATGTATAAATAAAAAACACTAGGAGGGATATTCTGATGTCTTCAACTCGACAGGATGCTTGGACTCATGATGAAGATTTACTTCTTGCTGAATTGGTGCTTCGTCATATTAGAGAGGGTGGTACACAGCTGCAGGCTTTTGAAAAGGTAGGAAAAAAGCTCTCTAGGACAGCAGCAGCATGCGGATTTCGCTGGAATTCCTATGTAAGAAAACAATATAAATCTGGAATAGAGTTAGCCAAAAAACAGCGGAAGGAAAGAAAGCATAACCCTCAAGCAGAAGAGGCAGGAAATTTTGAGGAAAATGACGAAGTAGCGACTAATCTTGAAGTTCCTGCAGAGAATTCAAATGGAATTGATAAACCGTTGGAATTTGAAGATTTGATCAGCTACTTAAAAAAATTATATAGTAAAGCTGAAGAGTCCAGTTCACAAAGTGAAGATTTAAAAACAAATGAGGCTCGGATTCAACAGCTTGAAAAGCAGCTGTATTATCTTGCATCAGAAAATGAAAGATTGATTAAGGAATTAAACTCAATTGAGAAGGATTATAAGTCATTAATCGAAATTATGGAAAGAGCAAGAAAAATGGTTGCGATCAAAAACGAAGATAGTCAGCAAAAAATATAATTTGAAAAAATAAAGCGGACAATTTTTTGTCCGCTTCGAATTTATATCTGTTTTGGATTTATAGTCATCTGCTCTCTGATTAATGTGTCTGCTCTCTTACGCCCTCAGGAAACCATACTAGCGGGTTTTCTCCACGATCTCTTTCCATGTCATAATGAACTGAGGAAAAGCCCATCTTTTGCCAAAAATCAGCTGATTTTACTCTTGGATTTGTCTTTATTGGCAGACCAAAATTCTTCGCAAATTCTACTAGTGCCGTCCCATATCCTTTATTCTGATAGTCAGGGATTACTTCCAATTTCCACAATTCTAAATAATCTTGAGCAGGTTCAAAGTATCTGTCAAAGTTTTTTTCAACTTGATAAAGGCTCATTCTTGCAACTAGCTTATCTCCAAAATAAATTCCATAGAACGGAGATTTACTATCGTTCTCAATAATATTCGCTTCTAGGTCTTCAAGCATCGAAAGCTCTTGAAGTCCATATTCTTTAAATTTTTTAAACTCTTCAAGTGTTTTATAATTGATGACCAATTTTTCAACCTTATAATCCATGAATATTCCTCCCCTGTAAATCCTATTGTCAAAAATCGGATTTTTTTATCTAATAAATGTAGGCGCTTTCTTCTATTTATTAATATTATATAACAAATAGTCAAGAAATTGTAATCAATCCTAAATATACAGATAATTATCTCTTATTAGTGGTCTTTCTTATTACCTTTTTTCTTTTTTCTGTTAAAATATGACTAAATACATAGATAGAGTGAAGTGAATGTTATGGAAATTGCAATTATTGGCGGAGGTTCATTAGGCCTGCTATTCTCCCATTATTTAAATGAATTTCATCAGATACGCTTATATGTCCGTTCAAAGGAGCAGGAGTACGCTTTATCAACTGAAGGGTTAATATTTGAAAAAAATGGCCAAAAGATCGTTCATTCTATTAACACTGCAAAATTCTCTGAATGGGAGGGAAACGAAGATCTAACAATTCTGGCAGTTAAACAATATCATTTGCCCGATATTTTGCAGAGAATGGCAGAAGTAACTCCCAGTTATAAAGGATCATTCTTATTTCTGCAAAATGGAATGGGGCATTTAAAATGGTTAGATTCCATACAGGCAAATAATATTTATGTTGGATCTGTCGAGCATGGAGCTAAGAAGGAAAGTTTAAATCATGTTAATCATTCAGGAAGCGGCATTACGAGAATAGCCATTTACAAGGGGCATTCCTTAGATAATATAAATGAATTGGCAAATCAATATATAGATCGCTTTCCGTTTGCTGTAGAAAAGGATTATGAAAGCATGCTGGTTAAAAAGCTAATTGTTAACTCGGTTATTAATCCTATAACCGCTGTTTTAAATGTTCGCAATGGTGAACTTCTTGATAACCCGTATTACTATAAGCTTTTTAAGAAAATGTTTATAGAAATTAGTTCCATTTTATATATGAATGATCAAGATGAGACACTTACGCATCTTGAAAATGTATGCAGGAAAACAGCTGCTAATCATTCATCCATGCTTCAGGATCTAGTTGGAAATCGACCAACGGAAGTGGATGCGATTCTAGGCTATGTGCTGGAAAAGGCAGGTGAAAAGGGAGTGTCTGCTCCTCTTACTGAGTTTTTATATGAAACTATAAAAGGTAAGGAGTATTAAGGAAGGGAGGCGTATGAATGATATCTTTTTTTTCTTCGATCATTGCTACTTTTGTTACCATTCCATTATTAGGTTATTTTCTCGTTTTCATAATTTGTAAGCAAGTGACAAAGCAGCATAAAAAATCAGTACACATGGCTCTAGATGTAAGTACCTTCCTATTTATCATCTCTGTCCATTATTTAATTCTTGCAATTTGGGAACAATCTTTTTTATGGGTTATTTTTTTATCCTTACTTGTTTTAGCCATTATATTCGTTTTACTGCACTGGAAAATTAAACATGAAATAAATTTACCACTAGTTTTCAGAGGGTTTTGGCGTTTTAATTTTCTTCTATTTTTTACTGCGTATGTAGTTTTAACGGTAATTGGATTAATTCAAAGTGTGAGTGGATTTGTAGCTGGAGGTTAATACTCGAGAATTTTGAGCAAAGTCTTTTTCATTTCAAATCAGACAATGCTATACTCATATGGAAACATCCGAATAAGGAATAAAAAAGATTAATAAGCGTTCTCAGCTAATTAATGAAAATTGTGTATTAGAAAGGAAGACTTAAATGGAGATTGAAAATCTCTCCTTACCGGCGACAAACCGATTTGCAACAGAATATTTAGAACAGACAAAGAATATTCAGAGATATTTTCATTATCGTTACAATGATCAGTTAGATTTTGAAAAACGCCGCGGGGAATTAATGAACCGATCATTTATGAGAGAAGAGCTTGCAGCTCATATTGAACAGTATATGTCTAAATTTCCAGGCTCTGACATGGTTCAGTCTTCTCTTCAAAAGCTGAAGCAGGAAAATAGTACAGTTATTATTGGTGGTCAGCAGGCGGGTATACTAACTGGACCACTATATAGCATACATAAGATAATTTCAATAGTTAGTCTTGCAAAGCAAAAAGAGCGGGAATTAAATGCTCCAGTTATCCCGGTTTTTTGGATTGCAGGCGAGGATCATGATTTTCAGGAAGTTAATCATGTTTATGTTGAAAATAACTATAAAATCGAAAAGAAAGTATATCCAGAAAAAATACGTGATAAACGAATGGTCTCTGATATTACCATCGACCGGGATCAGTGTCTCAAATGGGCAGAAGCGATTATTCAAACATTTGGGGAAACTGAACATACGCTAGGCCTTCTGGCAGAAGTGGAAACAGCTATCAGCAAATCTGATTCATTTGTTGATTTTTTTGCTCATCTTATTATGCAGATGTTTAAGGATACAGGTCTCTTAATTATTGATTCAGGTGACCGAAAACTTCGAAGTCTTGAAAAGGAGTTTTTTGTCAAACAAATAAACAGCTTTAAAGATATCACGAAATCTGTATTATCCCAGCAGTCTGAACTTAAAGAAGATGGCTTTTCAAATATGATTGAAATAAGTAATGCTGCTGCAAACTTATTTTATTATGACGAAGACCATTATGAAAGAATCCTCCTAGAGTATGATGAGGATAAGGATGCATTCAGCGGAAAAGATGGTTCTTTTCAAATCACCCGGCAAAGTTTGCTCGATCTCGCACAGGAGTTTCCAGAAAAACTTAGCAATAACGTAGTAACTAGACCGATTATGCAAGAATGGCTATTTCCAACGCTTGCTTTCATTGCTGGACCTGGAGAAATTGCTTACTGGGCTGAGCTAAAATTGGCGTTTGAACACTTTGATTTAAGAATGCCTCCAATCGTACCTCGTCTTAATATTACCTTCCTAGATCGCTCAATAGAATCAGATATACTTGAGCTTGGACTTGATTTGGAAGAAGTATTAATTTCGGGTACAGAAAAGGAAAGGCTTCAATTTTTACAATCAATAAGGGATCAGCAGGTGAAAGAGCTTTTCAATAAAACAAAGCAGGAATTTCTGCAAAATTACGAAATGCTGGAAAGCTATTTAATGAAAAAAGATACAGGCTTGGTGCCACTTCTTAAAAAGAATGAAGGCTTTTTGATCAAGCAGCTGGATTTTATGGAAGCAAAGCTTGATCAGGCAGAACAATTAAAATATGATGTATTGTTAAATAAGTTTGCAAGGGTAGAGAATGCCATCAGGCCACTAGGTTCACCTCAAGAACGGATGTTGAATTGTTTATTCTTTATCAATCAATATGGATTCAACATTATCCATAACCTTTTAGAGTGCAGCTTTACATTTGATGGCACACATAAATTAATTAAAATGTAAAGCAATAAAATATTTGCCGAAAAAAGACTTTATCCTATAGGATGAAGTCTTTTTTTGTTGAAGAACAGAGAGGATTTTAAAATGGTGTTAAGATTTGTAGGGAAAAGACGAACGAAAAAATGGAAATAGCTGATATTTTCTAAAGGATTTTAAACCCAATCATAGAATTTTAAAAATATGTGGAGGAAAGTGGGGGAATGTGGTACATTTGAGTAAGAAAGTGGGGTTAGTGGGCATGTTCATGGGTGAGTACCATCACAACATTGATAATAAGGGCCGTTTAATTGTACCTGCTAAATTCCGTGATGGTTTAGGAGAATCATTTGTCCTAACACGCGGCTTAGATCAATGTTTATTTGGCTACCCTATGGATGAATGGAAGCTGCTAGAAGAAAAGCTTAAAGGCTTACCGCTCACAAAAAAAGATGCTCGTGCATTTACCCGTTTTTTCTTTTCTGGTGCTACAGAATGTGAAATTGATAAACAAGGAAGAATAAATATAACCTCCCCCCTGGCTTCATATGCCAACTTGGAAAAAGAATGTGTCGTTTTAGGGGTTTCCAGCAGGATTGAAATATGGAGTAAAAGATTATGGGAGGATTATTTCTCTGATTCAGAGGAATCCTTTGCTGAAATTGCAGAGAATATGATTGGGTTTGATATTTAACTTCATTCAGCAGAAAAAGAGGTGGACAGCATGTTTGAACATACGACAGTATTACTGAAAGAAACAGTAGATGGTTTGGATATTCATCCTGAAGGCGTGTATGTTGATTGTACGTTAGGCGGGGCAGGACATAGTGAATTAATATTGTCCAAGCTATCAGGGAATGGAAAGCTCTATGCTTTTGACCAAGATGATACAGCAATTTTACATGCTAAGGAAAAGCTTTCAAAATACGGTGATAGAATAACTATTATTAAAAGTAACTTTGAACATCTTCAAGCGGAATTGGAAAAGTTGGGAGTTCATCAAGTGGATGGGGTTTTGTATGATTTAGGCGTTTCATCTCCCCAATTAGATACACCTGAACGAGGCTTTAGTTATCATCATGATGCTCCATTAGATATGAGAATGGACATGGATGCAGATTTTTCTGCTTATGATGTCGTTAATCATTGGAGCTACGGTGACTTAGTTAGAATTTTCTTTAAATATGGAGAAGAAAAGTTTTCAAAGCAAATTGCCCGAAAAATTGAAGCTGCGCGTGAAATAGCACCTATTGCTACTACAGGTCAGCTCGTTGAATTGATTAAGGACGCTATTCCGGCCCCTGCTAGAAGAAAAGGCGGCCATCCTGCAAAAAGAGTTTTTCAGGCTATTCGTATTGCAGTTAATGATGAACTAGGAGTATTTGAGAGATCCTTGCAGCAGGCTATTGATATTTTAAAGCCTGGCGGCAGGATAAGTGTCATTACATTCCATTCACTCGAGGATAGGATTTGTAAGGTTTCATTTAAAGCTGCAAGCGATACACCTAATCTCCCGCCTGGATTGCCAATTATTCCAGATGAATATAAACCGGTCATAAAATTAATTACAAGGAAGCCGATCACTCCGTCTGATGATGAACTGGAGATAAATAATAGAGCTAGATCAGCAAAACTTCGAATCGCTGAAAAATTATAGAGAAACTAAAATAGAAACCAAAACAGGAGGGGTATAATGGGAAACCTAGCACGGAAACTTCAACAAGAGCAAAGGTATGAACAGCAAAAACAAATGGTACAAGCACCAAAAAAGATCAGAAATCGAAATCCGTGGCTTTCACCAGGAGAAAAACTATTAGGGTTAGTTTTCACAGGGATTGTTTGTTTTGGTGCTGTTAATATTGTTTCAAATCAAGCGGCGATTTACGAAATAAATAAAGAAATTCAAGATACAAAAGTAGCTATTCAGGAACAGAAAAAGGTAAATGGAGATCTCGAAATGCAGGTAAGCGAACTAAGTACATACGAACGGATATGGGAAAAGGCAAAGGAGCTTGGGCTAAAATTAAATGAAAACAATGTTAAGGTTGTGCAAGATTAATGATCAAAAAACAGCCAAATATTAACTTTGGAGCAGCAATATTATTTGTAATATTTGGTCTGCTCTTTTTTGTCTTAGTTTACCGCTTTATCTCCATACAAGTAACAGGTGAAATCCGGGGACATGTTCTTGCAGCAGAGGCACAGCAAAAATATGAAAACGAAAGGGTTATAGAAGCAAGGCGAGGCACAATATATGACCGGAATGGAGAGGTCCTCGCAACAGATATGAACTCATACAAACTAGTTGCGATTTTAGATGAGAAAATGACAACCAATGAAAAAAAGCCCCGTCACGTTGTGAATCCTGAAAAAACAGCAAGTGAACTAGCAAAAGTAATTGAAATGAATGAATCAGACATTTATAGACTCCTTACTAAAGTAAATCCTAAAACAAATGAAAAGCCTTTTCAAGTTGAGTTTGGCAAAGCTGGACGTGATTTAACTAACCAAAAGAAAAGAGAAATTGAAGAATTGAAGCTTCCAGGCATTACATTTATTAAGGATACTAAACGTTTTTATCCTAACGGTGTATTTGCGTCTCATTTAGTTGGGTACGTAGAAAAAAAGGAAGCTGAAAATAACAGAACTGAAACAGTAGGAATGCTCGGTTTGGAGCAAAGTCTGAATGATATTTTGACAGGGGAAAATGGCAAGGTTAAATATGAAAGTGATCTATGGGGATATTTATTGTCCGACAGTGAGGAGCGTGTTACACCTGCACGTAATGGACAGGATGTATATTTAACGATCGATAAGAAAATCCAAACCTTTCTGGAGGATTCCCTAAATAAAGTAGAAAACGAATATAAACCGAAGAAAATTTTCGCGGTTGTGGCAGATCCGAAAACCGGAGAAATTCTTGCAATGGGACAAAGGCCGTCATTTCACCCAATGACTAAGGAAGGGATAAATGAAACTTGGCATAATGAGATCATTGAGAACTCATTCGAGCCTGGTTCAACGATGAAAATTTTCACCCTTGGAGCGGCAATTGAAGAGGGAGTATTCAACCAGAATGATACATTTAAATCAGGTCAATATGCAGCAGATAATAAATCAAGACCTGTTCGAGACTGGAACGATGGCCGTGGATGGGGAACAATTTCCTATTTAGAAGGAGTTCAACGCTCATCCAACGTTGTTTTCGCAAAACTTGTAAAAGAAAAACTTGGCTTTGACACTTACGAAAAATATTTAACGAGTTTTGGCTTTGACCGGCCTACAGGAATTGAATTGCCGAAAGAAACTGGTGGTAAAATCGTCTATAATTGGCCATTGGAAAAAATAACAACCGGCTTTGGGCAAGGAACAGCTATTACTCCTATCCAGCAGGTTCAAGCGGCCACTGCCATCGCCAATGATGGGAATATGATGAAGCCTCATATTATAAGTAAAATTGTCGATCCAAATGACGATGAAAAAATTGTTAAAAAAACCGAACCTGAAGTTGCGGGAAAGCCAATTTCTGCAAATACAGCCAAACAAGTTAGAGATATTTTAGAAACAGTTGTATCTTCACCTAAAGGCACTGGCTTTCGTTATTACAATATTGAAGGGTATGAAGTAGCTGGAAAGACAGGGACAGCACAAATACCTAATCCTCAAGGCGGATATTTAACTGGCCGTCAAAACTATGTGTTTTCATTTTTAGGAATGGCACCAAAGGATGATCCAAAGTTAGTTGTCTATGTGGCAGTCCAGCAGCCGGAAATTGATATTCATACTAGCGGAGCTATTCCAGTTGCGGATGTATTTAATCCGGTTATGAAAAGCAGTCTGCAATATTTAAATATTGATCCAGCAGTACAAACCAAACCTAATTTTGATTTAATTCCTAATGTTACAGATTTATCACCTGAAGAAGCTATTAAACAACTAACTAGCAAAGGAATGGAACCGATTGTTATCGGAAAAGGCAATCAGATTATAAAACAGCTGCCTGAGGCTGGAGCAAGTTTGCTTTCGAAAGAAAGGGTAATAATTCGAACGGATGGGAACTTAACTATTCCAGACATGACAGGCTGGTCATTGCGAGATGTAATGAAGATTGCAAAGTTAGGAAATTTAAAGTTAAATACTGTTGGAAGTGGATATGTAAAGAAGCAAAATTTAAAGCCTGGTGCATTATTTAATGAAGGTGAATATTTAATAGTAGAGTTAGAACCTCCGATCGATAAATACAGTGTGGATGAAGAAGAGCCATCTGAAGATAGCGAGGAAGAAATAATTGAAGTAAAAGATTAATAAGTAACACTTGAGACCAAAACAGAATATTGGAGTAATGATCAATTTGCTATTGATTATTACCCCAATATTCTGTTGGTCTTTTTCTTATTCTAATTAAATGGGTACAAGCATATATTGAAACGAGCCAAAAACTAAGGAGGATCGTTCTTGTATGCGTGTTTCTAATGTAACTGTGAGAAAAAGATTAACAATAGCTCTAGTCGCAGGCTTGTTAATTTTTTTTATTATTGATATTCGACTCGGATATGTTCAATTCTTTTTAGGCAATTCTTTAACAGATGGCGCAAAGGAACTATGGAGCCGGGATATACCCTTCGAACCTGAAAGAGGTGAAATCATTGACCGTAATGGGGTTGCACTTGCAACAAATGTAAGTGCACCTACAATATATGTGGTACCAAGGCAAATTAAAGACCCTAATGACGCTGCGGAAAAACTAGCTGCTGTTCTTAATGCATCAAAGGAAAAAATTTATGCAGAGATTACTAAGAAAGCAAAGGATGTAAAATTAACTGCGGGAAGAAAAATTTCCCATGAAAAGGCAAAAGAAATAAGATCATTGAATATTGATGGAGTATACCTTGGTGAGGATTCAAAGAGGCATTATCCATTTGGAAATTATTTGTCACATGTATTAGGATTTGCTGGTATCGATAATCAAGGGCTAATGGGACTAGAACTTTATTACGATAAAGAATTACAGGGGAAAAAAGGATCCGTCAAGTTTTATGCAAATGCAAAAGGTGAACGAATGAATGATATGGCTGACGATTATGATCCCCCAGTGGATGGATATGATTTAAGGCTAACGATAGATTCTAAGGTGCAGACCATTGTGGAACGGGTATTAGATAATGCACAAGCGACTTATAACCCGGATGGAATTATTGCAATCGCGATGAATCCGAATAATGGAGAAATATTAGCGATGTCAAGCAGGCCAAATTTTGATCCTGCTAATTTTCGGAATGTCTCACCGGAAGTATATAACCGGAATCTCCCAATTTGGAGTACTTTTGAACCAGGATCCACATTTAAAATCATCACGCTTGCAGCCGCATTGGAGGAAGGGAAGGTTGATCTGGAAAAAGATCATTTTCATGATCCGGGCTACGTTAAAGTGGGCGGTGCAAGATTACGCTGCTGGAAAAAAGGTGGACACGGCAGCCAGTCATTCCTTGAAGTCGTTCAAAATTCCTGTAACCCAGGCTTTGTTGAACTGGGTGATCGACTAGGAAAAGAATCTTTATTTAAATATATAAGAGACTTCGGATTTGGTGAAAAAACAGGAATTGATCTTCAAGGTGAAGGAACTGGAATTCTTTTTAATATTGATAAAGTGGGACCTGTTGAACAGGCAACCACTGCTTTTGGACAGGGGGTTTCAGTCACACCTATCCAACAGGTCGCTGCCCTTTCTGCTGCTATAAATGGAGGGACATTATATACACCATATGTGGCAAAGGAACTCATCGATCCAATAACTGGCGAAATTGTGATGAGAAAAACTCCTACAGCCAAAAGGGAAGTTATTTCCAAAGAAACGTCAGATCAAATTAGATATGCTCTTGAAAGTGTTGTAGCCCAAGGCACGGGAGGTAAAGCGTTTATAGACGGATACCGAGTAGGCGGAAAAACAGGAACAGCACAGAAGGCCCAAGGCGGAAGATACCTTGAAAATAACCATATTGTTTCTTTTATTGGCTTTGCTCCAGCAGATGACCCTCAGCTAGTTGTCTATGTTGCTGTAGATAATCCGAAGGGCACCGTCCAATTCGGGGGAGTTGTTGCTGCCCCTATTGTAGGAGATATTATGGAAGATAGTCTGCGTGCGATGGGAGTTAAGCCGAGGGAAAAGCAAATCGAGAAAAAGCTTACATGGCCTGATGTTCCGATGATTGAGGTGCCGGATTTAGTAGGCATAACGAAAAAAGAACTAGGGGAACTGTATATTAATCTAAAAATAGATGCAAGCGGAGAAGGGGACAAAGTGGTTAAGCAAACACCAGAACCAGGTATAAAACTTAAAGAAGGGTCCACGATTAGACTATATTTTGACAAGGATGAATAAAATACCGGAATTCTAAAAAAGCGGGCGGCCCATTATGTAACGCCGCCTGCATTTTTATTAATTCCATTTTTAGACTTAGTAAATTCGAATAGCTAAATGTCAATTTTTCATGTAAAATGAAAATCGTTACGATTTTTGGCTGTTTCTTAATATTGCATGGATTGTATGTATGTAAAGTCTTTTAGTTAAGGGGATGACGAAATGAAGTTACATACGCTATTGCATGATTTGCAGCCATATTTGGCATATAGCGGGGAAAATCCTGACATCTCTTCAATAGAAAATGACAGTCGTAAAGTTCAAAAAGGCAGCCTGTTTATTTGTATTAAAGGTTTTACAGTAGATGGACATGATTTTGCTCCCTCAGCTGTTAAGAATG
This sequence comes from Bacillus sp. DTU_2020_1000418_1_SI_GHA_SEK_038, assembly GCF_032341175.1. Classification (NCBI taxonomy): domain Bacteria; kingdom Bacillati; phylum Bacillota; class Bacilli; order Caryophanales; family Bacillaceae; genus Bacillus; species Bacillus sp. DTU_2020_1000418_1_SI_GHA_SEK_038. Next base: position 1,778,507 of record NZ_CP135435.1, read on the forward strand.
GCGCGGTTGCCATCGTTTCTGAAAAAGAAATGAACCTTTCTGTGCCTGTTATTGTTGTTCGAAATACTAGGCGGGCAATGGCTTTATTAGCTGACTCCTTTTTCGGACAGCCAAGTAAGAAGCTGCATTTAATTGGGATTACTGGCACAAATGGGAAGACAACAACGAGCCATTTAATTGAAAAAGTTCTATCGGATTATGGCAGAAAGACTGGTTTGATTGGTACAATGTATACAAAAATAGGGGATAAAATGTCTGATGTGAAAAATACAACTCCAGATGCCCTTACCCTACAAAGGATTTTCAAACAAATGGCTGATGCCGGTGTACAATCCACAGTGATGGAGGTTTCTTCACATGCATTGGATGAAGGCAGGATACACGGAAGTGATTTTGATTTAGCAGTATTCACAAATTTAACTCAGGATCACTTGGATTATCATAAAACCATGGATGAGTATAGAAATGCAAAGGGTCTGCTATTTGCCCAGCTAGGCAGTGCGTTCCGATATAACCCTCCAAAGTACGCCGTTCTAAATATCGATGATTCTGTAACAAATCATTATATAAAAGCAACAACAGCTCATGTGATAACATTTGGGATTGATCAGCCTGCAGATTTGCAAGCGGCAAATATCCAAATGACAGCCTCTGGAACCTCATTTGAATTACATAGTCCATTTGGAAAAAATCAAGTATCTATGGGGCTTGTTGGAAAATTCAGCGTATATAATGTGCTTGCAGCCATTGGTGCTGGTATAGCATCCGGAATTCCTATGAAACATATTATTCAATCAATTCAGGGATTGAAGGGTGTATCAGGCCGTTTTGAAACTGTCGATGCAGGACAGAAATTTACGGTGATCGTTGATTATGCACATACACCAGACAGCTTAGAAAATGTGCTGAAAACAGTAAAGCAGATTGCAGCTAAAAGAATTTTTGTCATCGTTGGATGCGGTGGAGACAGGGACCGTTCGAAAAGACCTTTAATGGCAAAAATTGCATGCCAGTATGGCACTGACGCCATTTTCACTTCAGATAATCCCCGCAGTGAGGATCCTGTTGCAATTTTGGCAGATATGGAAGCTGGGGTAAAAGGTCTAAAATATAAAGTTATTCTTGACCGAAAAGAAGCAATTTACTATGCAATTAACATGGCAGTTGATGGAGATGTCATTTTAATAGCTGGAAAAGGACATGAAACCTATCAGTTGATCGGAAATCAAGTTTTTGATTTTGACGACCGGTTAGTTGCAAAAGAGGCAATAGAGGAGCGATAAAATGTTATTAGCGTATGGTGATTTAGCGAAACTGTTTCCGAAAGTGAAAGGAATACAGGATCATAAGCTTTTTTTTCATACGGTCGCGACAATTTCAGATGTGCCCCAATTCAGAGGAATGTTCATCCCTCTTGATGAGAATACAGGGGAGTTGAAGAAAGCCATTGAAAATGGTGCAGTTGCTGCCCTGTGGAATGAAGAGAAGGAGATCCCTCGATATACACCTAATCATTTTCCAGTTTTTTTTACTAATGACTTATTGAAAGGCTTAAAGGACATGATGGAACTATACTTAGAAAAATTAAACCAACAACAAGAAGCAGAAATTAAAGTGACTAATTTCCTCTTTTCAGATGAAATACTTCTTAAAGAAAACAAATCAACATATGATATTGCTGTGATGGCAGAAAAAATTAAGGACATTAGCAATAGGCTCCAGGATGGAAGGGAGGGAGCAAAATGATGGAGAAAGTTATTTTTTTCACAATAATTATGAGTTTCTTAATAACAGTCCTGCTATCTCCCATTTTTATTCCCTTCTTGAGAAGATTGAAATTTGGGCAAAGCATTAGAGAGGAAGGTCCTAAATCGCATTTAAAGAAAACCGGGACACCAACGATGGGCGGTATTATGATCCTTCTCTCCATTGCCATTACAACATTTGTGATGACAGGAAAGTTTTCAGAGCCAACCGTAAAAACATACTTGCTTTTATTAGTTACGCTCGGGTTTGGGCTCTTAGGCTTCCTTGATGACTTTATTAAAGTCGCTTTGAAGAGGAATCTTGGTTTGACCTCAATACAGAAGTTATTGGGGCAGATTATCATTTCAATAATTTTTTATTTTATTTTTCAGCAAAACGATTTTTCAACTGTCATTCATATACCATTAACGAATCTTTCTTATGATTTAGGATGGATGTATGTTCTTTTTATCATATTTTGGCTAGTAGGCTTTTCTAATGCTGTTAATCTTACAGATGGTTTGGATGGGCTTTTATCTGGAACGGCTGCAATCGCCTTTGGAGCGTTTGCCGTTTTAGCTTGGAGTTTATCACAATTTGAAATTGCCATCTTTTCTGTGGCAGTAGCGGGTGCTGTGCTAGGCTTTCTTGTTTTCAATGCTCATCCTGCTAAAGTATTTATGGGGGATACCGGCTCTCTTGCACTAGGTGGAGCTATTGCAACAATTGCTATATTAATTAAGCTTGAAATCATCTTGCTAATTATTGGCGGCGTTTTTGTTATCGAAACTTTATCTGTTATTTTACAGGTGATTTCATTTAAAACAACAGGCAAAAGGATCTTTAAGATGAGTCCATTACATCACCACTATGAGCTTGTTGGATGGTCAGAGTGGAGAGTTGTGGTGACCTTTTGGGCTGTAGGCCTTCTTTGTGCAATTCTTGGAATCTATATCGAGGTGTGGATGTAATTGAAACCGATCAATCACTATCGTCATAAAAAAATATTAGTATTAGGATTAGCAAAAAGTGGGGTTGCCGCTGCTTCTCTTTTACATAAACTCGGTGCTTTTGTAACCGTAAATGATTACAAACCACTTTCCGAAAATATGGAGGCGCAAAGTTTGCTGGAAGAAGGAATTACGGTAATATGCGGAGAGCACCCTTTAGGACTCCTTGAAGAAGGGTTTGAGCTAATTGTTAAAAACCCGGGGATTCCTTATCATAATCCAATGATTGTAGGTGCAATTGAAAAGCGGATACCTATTATTACAGAGGTTGAGCTTGCCTATCATATATCTGAAGCTCCACTAATAGGCATTACAGGGACAAATGGAAAAACTACGACAACTACACTTATTTATGAAATGCTGAAAGAGGGGGGGAAGCACCCTTTAATTGCGGGTAATATTGGAACAGTAGCCTCCGAGGTAGCACAGGGGGCTACTAGGGAAAATACGATTGTTATAGAATTATCCTCTTTTCAGCTAATGGGAATAAATGAATTTAAACCGAAAATTGCTATTTTAACAAACCTTTATGATGCACATCTTGATTATCATGGAACAAGAAAAGAGTATGTTCATGCGAAAGCAAATATTACTAGTAATCAAACAAATGATGATTTTTTTATCGTAAATGCAGAGCAGGATGATGTGTTGGAAATTGCTGCACAGTCAAATGCTACAATCATTCCGTTTTCAGTTAAGAATAGATTGGATTCCGGTGTTTATCTTGAAAACGGCTGGATTTACTTTAATGATGAAAGAGTTATCGCGACTAAAGATATTGCCTTACCGGGAGCTCATAATTTAGAAAATATTCTTTCGGCTATTGCCGCAGCAAAGCTTTCATCTGTTAATAACGAGGCAATTTTCAAAGTTCTTCATACGTTTAAAGGTGTCAAGCATCGCTTGCAGTTTGTTATGGAACATGAAGGGAGAAAGTTTTATAACGATTCAAAGGCAACGAATATATTAGCAACTCAAAATGCTATTTCCGCTTTTCATGACCCTATTATTCTTCTGGCGGGCGGTTTGGACCGCGGGAATGAATTTGATGAACTTATTCCTTACTTTAAAAACGTAAAGGCAGTAGTAACCTTTGGTCAAACTGCCCCGAGAATCAAAAGTGCTGCAGTTCAAGCGGGAATAAAAACCATAATGCATGTCGATAATGTGGAAAAAGCCGTTCCTGTAGCCTATCAGTTATCCGAAAAGGGTGATGTGATATTGTTATCTCCAGCTTGTGCGAGCTGGGATCAATATAAAACTTTTGAGGTAAGGGGAGACATTTTTATACAAGCTGTGCATATGCTTAAGTGAGGGCTTGTACGCGAATAAGGGAAAAATCAGCATAGGGAGTCATCTTTCGCAATATTTTCTTCGTTTTTTACACGGCCCTAAAACTAGCATTCGAGGTGTTTTGTGTTGCCAACAAAAAGAACGACTCCCGATTTGATTTTAATCATCGTGACATTAACATTACTTGCAGTGGGGTTAACGATGGTATATAGTGCTAGCGCTATTTGGGCAGAGTATAAATTCGATGATTCTTTTTTCTTTGCAAAGAGACAGATGCTGTTTGCTGCGGTAGGGATAGTCGCTATGTTTTTTATCATGAATGTTGATTATTGGACGTGGAGAACTTGGGCAAAGGTTATAGTCATTATTTGTTTTGTCCTATTAATCCTAGTCCTAATACCAGGTATTGGAAATGTAAGGAATGGTTCAAGAAGCTGGATAGGGGTCGGTGCTTTTTCGATTCAGCCATCGGAATTTATGAAGCTTGCGATGATTGCCTTTCTTGCAAAATATTTATCTGAAAACCAAAAACTTATAACGTCCTTTACAAAAGGTTTAATTCCATCATTAGGGATTGTGTTTTTGGCTTTTGGATTAATCATGCTGCAGCCGGATTTGGGAACAGGAACAGTCATGGTTGGTACTTGTATTGTAATGATTTTCATTGCAGGCGGGAGAATTAGCCACTTTGTCGGACTTGGCCTATTGGGGCTTGGGGGCTTTGTTGCTTTAATCTTATCTGCTCCTTATCGGATCAAACGAATAACCTCCTTTCTAGATCCGTGGGAAGACCCATTAGGAAGTGGATTTCAGATTATACAATCCTTATATGCAATCGGACCAGGCGGGTTATTTGGTTTAGGACTGGGACAGAGCCGCCAAAAGTTCTTTTATTTGCCAGAACCGCAAACGGACTTCATATTTGCCATTCTTTCAGAAGAGCTTGGGTTTATTGGGGGATCGTTTGTTATTTTATTATTTGCCTTACTATTATGGAGAGGAATTAGAATTGCCCTTGGAGCTCCTGACCTATTCGGCAGTTTCCTAGCGGTTGGTATCATTGCGATGATTGCGATCCAGGTCATGATTAATATCGGGGTTGTCATTGGACTCATGCCTGTTACCGGAATTACCCTTCCATTCCTAAGCTATGGGGGATCATCATTAACACTTATGCTTTTAGCAGTAGGTGTTCTATTAAACATTAGCAGATATTCAAGATATTAATTTTTTGACCCTGGTTACAGGGTTTCTTTTTGTTTTATCTAAACTTATAGATAGATTACATTATGATGAAATTGACTAAAAACAACTGAAATTTATTACATTTACATGTCATTATGTTATCCCATTCTAATCATTTGTTTTTATATAGTAGAATAGGGTAAAGTGTGTTAGCATGACTATGAAAATAAATCAATATACTCTGCTTTGAGGTGAGAACATGAGAATAGCAATAAGCGGAGGCGGAACTGGAGGACATATTTATCCAGCACTCGCCCTCATAAGAGAAATACAAAAGGATATTAAGGACGCAGAGTTTTTATATATTGGAACAGAAAGCGGTTTGGAAAGCAAACTTGTCCCAAGAGAAAATATTCCCTTTAAATCAATACATATTACTGGATTTAAAAGAAAGCTTTCATTAGAAAATGTAAAAACTATATTCCGTTTTTTAAAGGGTGTTAAGGATAGTAAAAAAATGCTCAAAGAATTTAATGCAGATGTTGTGATAGGTACAGGAGGATATGTATGTGGACCAGTTGTATATGCAGCATCAAAGCTAGGAATCCCAACCATCATTCATGAGCAGAATAGTGTACCAGGTTTAACAAATAAATTTCTGAGCAAATATGTTGATAAAATTGCGGTTTGCTTTGAAGAAGCTATTAAGTTTTTTCCGAAAGAAAAAGTCGTGCTAACTGGAAATCCGCGAGCTTCAGAGGTTTTGGGGAAAGATGGAATGAAAGGGCGTCTATCCGCTGGTTTAAAAATAAATCTGCCAGTCGTATTAATCGTTGGCGGGAGCAGGGGCGCGAAGCCTATTAATGAAGCAGTCCTAAAATCATTAGCCCAACTTGGTGAAAAGCCATATCAAATATTGTACGTGACTGGTGATGTTCATTTTGAAGAAGTCCAAAAAGAGGTTGAACTAATCGGAAATCCTGAAAATGTAATCATTAAACCCTTTATACATAATATGCCAGAGGTACTTGCAGGAACAGATTTATCTATTGCTAGGGCAGGAGCAACAACGCTCGCTGAGTTAACCTCACTTGGAATTCCAAGCATACTTATACCAAGTCCTTATGTTACAAATAACCATCAAGAGAAGAATGCGAGATCATTGAGTGATCATGAAGCAGCAGAATTGCTGCTCGAAAAGGATTTAACCGGAAAAAAACTTGTAGAGTTAATGGACCAGATCTTGATGGATGAAGTAAAGCTAAAAGAAATGAAAAAAGCCGCAAAGAAGTTAGGGATACCTGATGCAGCTCAAAGACTTTATAGATTAATGGAAGAACTTGTTGAAAAGAGTAGGAAGTAGCCTAAAAGAAATAACTGCATAAAATGATATCTATAAATAAAAATTACAATTGAAATAAAAAATAGAAAGGGAGGTAAATATGAACGAAATAATTGATTTGCTAAATGAATTTAACATTGGAAAAATTAAAGAACAAGAACCTTTAGCTAATCATACAACTATGAAAATAGGCGGACCAGCCGATTTGTTTATTGAGCCCTCATCTGTCGAAAATATAATAAAAACTGTTGAGATCCTTCACAAATATAATGTTAAATGGACGGCAATTGGAAGAGGATCTAACTTGCTAATATCTGATTTAGGGATAGAAGGAGCAGTTATTAAGCTTGGATCAGGACTGTCACATATGGAGATTAATGAATCGGAGCTAACGGTTGGCGGTGGATATTCGATCGTAAGTCTTTCCACACAAATAAGCAGAAAGGGCCTATCCGGTCTTGAATTTGCCAGTGGTATTCCTGGTTCAGTCGGTGGGGCTGTTTATATGAATGCAGGGGCACATGGTTCTGATATTTCAAAGATATTAACAAAAGCCCACATTCTTTTTGAAGATGGGAAAGTTGAATGGCTTTCCAATGAGGAGATGGAATTTTCCTATAGAACATCCGTTTTACAGAAAAAGCGCCCAGGTATAGTTATTGAAGCCGTCTTTCAATTGCAGCCTGGGGATAAAAACAAAATTTTTGAAGAAATGCAAAGAAATAAGGATTACCGGAAAGAAACACAGCCTTGGAATTATCCTTGTGCAGGCAGTATATTTAGAAATCCCCTGCCCAATTATGCGGGTAAGCTGATCGAAGATGCGGGATTAAAAGGGTATTCTATCGGAGGAGCGAAAGTGTCCGATATGCATGGGAATTTCATTGTCAATACAGGAAACGCAAAAGCCGCTGATGTACTGGCATTAATCCAGCACATAAAAGAAAAAATTCATGAAAAGTACACAATAAAAATAGAAACCGAAGTGGAAATAATCGGTCGAAAGTAACGGGAAATAATCCTTACTTGGGCTGCTTATTATGGTATAATTATACTCTAGGACTAAGGTCAGTATAAATGACGGCATGTCTACATGCCGTTTGTTTTCTCATTTATAAATTTACTTCCAAGAAAAGTTAATTTGAAAGGACAAGCCTTCCTTTATAGATTATGATTTATATAGGATTATTGGATAGATTATGTGTGTTAACCGAGGTGAATGATGTGGAAAAAGGGAAGGTTGTTTCTCTTGAGGACCGAATTCCGAAGCTAAAACAACAAAGGCGGAAAAAAGCAAATAGAAGATTAATTTTTTTGCTGCTATTATTCTTCACGCTTATTTCTTTTATCATTTATTTCCAATCTCCATTAAGCCATATAAATAAAATTGAAGTTAAAGGCAGTTCTACCTACAGCAATGAAGAATTAATTTCTCTTTCTGGTCTATCTGAAAAAGTTAATATTTGGAAGGTGGAAGAGAGTGCTATCGAGAGAAAACTAGAAGAGCTTCCAGAGGTAAAATCCGCTAAGATTAAGATAAATTTGCCTAATACAGTTAACATTACAATTAATGAATATAAGCGCATCGCTTATTTAATGAAAGAAAAAAGCTATTTGCCGGTTCTTGAAAATGGGAAAGTTCTTAAAAAGAGTAAAACCGCTGAAATCCCCGCAACTGCGCCTTTACTCATTGGCTTTTCAGAAGGAAATGAACTTAATGGAATGATCAATGAGCTTGAAGTGCTCCCTGAGGTGGTTTTAAATTCTATTTCTGAAATTCACCATACCCCAAAGAAAACAGATTCCTATCATTTGACTCTTTATATGAATGATGGATTTGAAGTAAGTGCGACAGTCAAAAGCTTCTCAGAGAAAATGTCACATTACCCTTCAATTATTAGCCAATTGGACCCACATATTAAAGGCGTTATTGATTTGGAAGTCGGCTCTTATTTCAAAGCTTATGAACAAGAGGGAGCTGAACAGGTTGAAGAAAAAACTGAAAGTGACAGGTAATCATGTCATTTTTTCTCTTGTTTTTCTTGTTTTAGGTTATATCATTGCTTTTTCATATCATCAAACTAAAAGCGAATTTGACAACACAGCGATAACAGGGAAACAGTGGGAAAGAGATTTAGAATTACGCAATCAATTAGTTCAATTAGAGGAAAAAAATCGTTCATTACAAAAAGAATTAAACGATAAGCAAGAAAGAGTGCGTGAAATCGAGAAGGAGATGTCACAAGAAGCACAAGTTTACTTCAACCTCGCTGAAGATGCTGAAAAGTATAGAATGTATTTAGGTAAGGTTAAAGTGAAAGGGCAAGGTGTTGAAGTAACGCTGGCAGATGGGGATTATAATCCTGAAGAAGTGAATGTTAATAATTATATTGTTCATGAACACCATGTGTTTAAGGTGATAAATGAATTATATATTTCTGGTGCTTCTGCTATTGCGATAAATGGACAAAGGCTATCACATAATTCATATATTCTCTGTAATGGGCCGGTTATTGAAGTTGATGGCTACCAGCATCCTGCTCCCTTCGTCATTTCAGCTATTGGAGATGGGGATGTTTTGGCCTCAGCTCTGAATTTAACAGGTGGAGTAAAGGATTCATTAGTCAACGATAATATTCTATTTACTCTAGAAAAAAAAGCCGAGATTACGCTGGAGCCTTTGTTAGGGAGCTAAATTAGTACTATGTATTATAGTCACAAAAATCGTCCACATTTTTAAATTAGGCTGGAAAGTTAGGTGGTAAAAAACGTGGACAAATTCAAAAAAAATATAAATTTCACACTTATTACTATTGTCATTGGATTTATGGTAGCTATTCAATTTCGAACGGTTAAAGAGCCTGTTGTGCGTGATACTCGTGATACTTGGCAGCTTAGGGAAGATGTCATGAAGGAAAATGAACTCCAGATCAAACTCATTCGTGAAGTACGATCAAATGAAGAAAAGATTGCGAAGTACGAAACTGAACTAAAGCAAAGCAAAGAACAAATTCTTAGGGAAACTCTCAGTGAATTAAAAGAAGAAGCAGGGTTAACTAATGTCCAAGGAAATGGAATAATTTTAAATATTGAGCCTGTATATGAAGAACTTTTAATTGGTACGCCTGTAACAACTGTTTCCCCAGATTTATTAAAAAGACTTGTTAATGAATTAAATATGTACAATGCCTTGCATATTTCAATAGATGGTCAGCGCCTTATTAATACAACGGTAATTAGAGATATAAACGGAGAAACAAAAGTTGATGGACACTCCCTAAATCGATTGCCAATCGAGATCAAGGTAATAGCTGAAGACGCAAAATCCGCAGACAAACTATTTAAAAGGATGCAAGTATCAAAGTCCGCAGATGAGTTCTTTATTGATAATTTAAGAGTGAAAGTTCAAAAGCCGGAAGGAATCATTACAATACCCGCGTATGAAAATACAATAAGGATAAGAGGCATGGAACCAGTTAACACAGACAAAGGAGGCAATTCATGATATGTGGCTTCCTTTATTAGGATTAATAATAGGTGTAATTCTAGGTTTATTTACTGAAGTGAAAATTCCAGAGGAGTACTCAAATTACTTATCTATTGCTGTGCTTGCAGCTTTAGATACGTTATTCGGAGGAATTCGAGCTCAGCTGCAGAATATTTACGATGAAAAGGTTTTTGTTTCTGGTTTCTTTTTTAATATTCTTCTTGCTGCAAGTTTGGCTTTTCTAGGTGTCCATCTTGGTGTAGACTTATATTTAGCAGCAGTATTTGCATTTGGAGTCAGGTTATTCCAAAATATTGCCGTGATTAGAAGAATATTATTGACAAAATGGTCCGCAAACCGTGAAAAAACTGAAAAAAATTAATTTTTATAAAGGGAAATTGCTAGTTTTGACGAATTATTTAATAATAACATTTAATAAATTAAATTAGAAAAAAGCGGGAAGAGCAAAAGGAGGTGCCATAGAATGAACAACAATGAAATATATGTAAGTCTTGACATCGGTACATCCAGCGTAAAAGTTATCATAGGAGAAATGGTCAATGACTCTTTAAATATAATTGGTGTCGGCAGTGTGCAATCTGAAGGTCTAAGAAAGGGTGCCATTGTTGATATAGATGAAACGGTTCATTCAATTAGGAAGGCAATTGAACAGGCTGAAAGAATGATAGGAATGGAAATTACAAGTGTAATAGTTGGCATCACGGGCAACCATGTTATGCTCCAGCCTTGTCATGGTGTAGTTGCTGTTTCAAGTGAAAACAGAGAGATTACAGATGAAGATGTAGCTAGAGTCATCGATGCAGCTCAAGTGGTTTCAATTCCGCCGGAAAGAGATATTATTGACGTCATTCCGAAACAATTCATTGTTGATGGATTAGATGAAATTAGTGATCCGCGAGGAATGATAGGTGTACGCCTGGAAATGGAAGGCACCATTATAACTGGATCCAAGACCATTTTACATAATTCATTACGTTGTGTTGAACGTGCAGGCCTTGAAATACTTGATATTACGCTTCAGCCTTTGGCAGCTGGTGCTTACGCATTGTCGAAGGATGAGAAGAATCTCGGTGTGGCCCTAGTTGATATTGGCGGCGGTTCAACAACAATAGCTATATTTGAACAGGGAAATTTAAAAGCTACAAGTGTTCTTCCAGTTGGGGGAGACCATATAACAAAGGATTTATCAATCGGTCTCCGCACATCAACAGAGGATGCTGAAAAGATAAAAATCAAGCATGGGTATGCTTTTTATGACCATGCTTCAGAGGAAGAGGTTTTCAGTGTACCGATAATTGGAAGTGATCAGCACCAGCAATTTAATCAGTTGGAAATTTCGGATATCATTGAAGCCCGAATGGAAGAAATCTTTGAACTGATCCAAAATGAAGTGAGAAGACTAGGCTCTCAAGATCTCCCAGGAGGCTTTGTGCTAACAGGAGGAGTTGCAAATACACAAGGTATTCTTGAATTAGCACAAGTCATTTTTCAAAATCGGGTTCGAATTGCCATCCCAGATTATATTGGTGTTAGGGAACCGCAATTTACTACTGCTGTTGGCTTAATTAAATTTGCATATAAAAATGCGAAAATTCAAGGCAGAAAAATGTCTATGGGAGCTGGGGCAGGGGCCCCCGTTCATACTCAGGAATTAAAAGAAAAGCGTGTTCAAAAACAACCGCAACCAAAAAAGCCGGAAAAGCAACCGGAAGAAAAAATAACATCAAGAGTGAAGAAGTTCCTCGGATACTTTTTTGAATAGCTTTTGAAAAGGTGTTCACTGGGATATCGACGATTTAGGAGGATTTGTCATGTTGGAATTTGATACTAATTTAGATTCATTGGCAACGATAAAAGTCATCGGCGTTGGCGGCGGTGGTAACAACGCGGTTAACCGTATGATTGAACATGGTGTGCAAGGTGTAGAATTTATTGCAGTTAACACAGATGCCCAGGCACTTAATTTATCTAAGGCAGAAGTGAAAATGCAAATTGGCGGTAAGCTTACCCGTGGACTTGGTGCAGGTGCAAACCCTGAGGTCGGAAAGAAAGCTGCTGAAGAGAGTAAAGAGCAGATTGAGGAAGCTCTTAGAGGAGCGGATATGGTGTTTGTAACTGCCGGTATGGGTGGTGGTACAGGAACGGGTGCTGCACCTGTAATTGCTCAAATTGCCAGAGATCTTGGTGCATTAACGGTAGGAGTCGTTACGCGTCCGTTTACCTTTGAAGGACGAAAACGTTCTACACAAGCTGCAGGCGGTATTGCTTCTATGAAAGAAGCTGTTGACACATTAATCGTGATTCCTAATGATCGTTTATTAGAAATTGTAGATAAAAGTACGCCGATGCTTGAGGCTTTCCGTGAGGCAGATAATGTGCTTAGACAGGGTGTACAAGGTATCTCTGACTTAATCGCTGTTCCAGGACTAATTAATCTGGATTTTGCGGATGTTAAAACAATTATGTCCAGCAAAGGTTCAGCATTAATGGGAATTGGCGTTGCTGCTGGGGAGAACCGTGCTGCGGAAGCTGCGAAGAAAGCCATTTCCTCACCATTACTAGAAACATCCATTGATGGTGCTCAGGGTGTACTTATGAACATTACTGGTGGAACAAATTTAAGCCTTTATGAGGTACAAGAGGCAGCGGATATTGTTGCAACTGCATCTGACCAGGATGTTAACATGATTTTTGGATCGGTTATCAATGAAAACCTAAATGATGAGATTGTCGTTACTGTTATTGCTACTGGCTTCAATGAAGAAATTGCTCAGCCAAAACCATCAAGGCCAACTTTTGGACAACCAAAACCTGCAATAAATCCAATAAAACGTGAGCAAAAAAGAGAAGAAGTTTCTCATGAACCAGTTAGAAATAACTATACTCAACAAACCGATGAAGCATTAGACATCCCTACATTTTTAAGAAATAGAAATCGTAGAAGATAATAGTATAGCAATGAAAAAAGGCATGACCTCTATTGTAGGGAATCATGCCTTTTTTTGTTTTTAAGATAAGAGAGTAATAACTTTTCTCGAGTTTGAGAATTGTCTAGCTCCACAAGGAACGGTTCGGCAGCGTAATCATCGCACGAGTAAAAGCGTTAGCTTTTAGGAGGAGCGCCTACCCCCGAAGTACAGGACGAACGAGTGTCGACAATGCGACAGGACGTCGCGTTTTTGGCGACCTCGAGGTCACAAGTCAATCCTGAAAGGTAGAGCTCACCTTTCCGAGAGGCTCGTCTTGTGCTTGTCGGGGGTGAGCACAAAGGAAAGCTTCTGTGAATAAACATCGCAGGAACAATTGTCCTTTGATTGTTCTGAAGGCGCTTGCGCTTTTCTAGTTATACAGTTTGTGCCTCTTTTAATTCCATGGCCGGTCCGAAGAATTCATAGCGAATATTTTCCTTTTTGATGCCAGCTTCCATCAATGCTTCATACAAAACTTGCATAAAGCCAATCGGACCGCACATATAGACTGTAGCATCTTTGTTTGTGATCACTTTATTTAACCAATCAGAGGTAATATAGCCTTCTTTACTATAGATACCATTTTCTTTATCAAGAGCAGTTGGTTTTTCATAGCAGTAATAGCTTTTTACTAATTCATTCTTCTCAGTTATTTGCTTAACTTCATTTACAAATGCATGGACGTTCCCGTTAATTGCTGCATGGATAAAGGTAGTTTCTTGGTTTTTATCAGCTAGTTCATGGAGCATGCAAAGCATCGGTGTAATGCCTACCCCACCGCTAAGTAGAACGGTTGGCCGATTAGATTGTTCTTCTAATACAAAATCACCAGCAGGTGCACTAATTTCGATTATATCGCCAACTTTCGCATTGTTATGCAAGTATGTAGAAACGATGCCAGCTGGTTTATTACCAATTGAATCCTCTCTCTTTACAGAAATGCGATAAAATGTTTTATCTTTTGATTGAGATAAACTATATTGACGAATATGTGTGTATTGTTCATTAGGAATATTCGTTAATTTAATACTAATGTATTGTCCCGGAATAAACTCTGCGATAGGCTCCCCATCGACTGGTGTAAAGTAAAAAGAGGTAATAACTTCACTTTCCTTTACGATTCTTTCAATTTTAAAGTCTCTGAAATACTCCCAGCCCCCTTGCTGATTGCCCGCTTTTTCATACATATCCTTTTCTACATTAATAAATGCATCGGCAATAACGCCATAGGCCTTTTCCCAAGCACCAATAATCTCATCAGTTGCAGCCTCTCCTAATACTGCTTTTATAGCTAATAGCAAGTGCTTTCCTACTATTGGATAATGCTCAGGCAATATACCTAAAGATCTATGCTTATGCGCTATTTGTACTACAGCCGGTACAATCACTTCCAGTTGATCAATATATTTCGCGGCGGCATATACAGTATTTGCAAGCGCTTTTTGCTGTCTGCCTTGTTTTTGATTTGCGTGATTAAAGATGTTTAGTAATTCTGGGTGATTACCAAACATTAATTCATAGAATTTTTTTGTAATTTCTTCTCCATGCTGTTCGAGAACTGGAACTGTACTTTTAATAATGTCAATTGTTTTTTGATCTAACATGCTGAAAATCCCCTTTACTCTATTTTCAACGTAATTATAGTGAAATAAAAAATCCGGAAGTGTGATTTGAATCACACTTTTTTAAGCCAAAAGTGAATAATCTGTGAAAAGCTAAATATTGACAAAATCCGAAAAGAAAAGTGGAAATTTCTATCGTTTTGATTACAGAAAGTGACACACTTTCTCTTATAGGGTACGTTATACTTTTTTTAAAAGATTAATAGGCGTCATATTTTTGTTCCTACCAATCTGTAAGGAGGAAGAAGATTGGAGGTTTATTTAGATATTATTTGGGCATTAAATTTTTTATTTGATAGCCTGCTGCTGTACTTAACTGCTGTCATCTTAAAAAGAGATATAAAGTTTTGGAGGCTTTTTACAGGGGGATTAATAGGGTCTGCCATCATATTGTTATCCCTTACTCCATTGAGTACGTTCTCATCACATCCCTTTGCTAAATTGTTATTCTCTATTTTCATGGTTTTAACGGTTTTTGGCTTTAAAAGATTTCGCTACTTTATTAACGGACTGATGACATTTTATTTAACAACCTTTTTAATTGGCGGAACACTGATTGGGGTACATTATTTTATTCAATTTGATTTTAAGCTTTCTTCCTCTGTAATGGTTGCAAGTGTAAAAGGGTTTGGGGATCCAATCAGCTGGGTATTTGTATTAATTGGGTTTCCATTAGCCTGGCATTTTTCTAAGCGTAATATGGATCGAATTGAGATGACAAAAATCCAATACGATAGTTTGATTAAAGTCATTGTTTCAATAAATGGAGAATTATTCAGGTTCATAGGTCTTATCGATAGTGGGAATCAGCTTTATGATCCAATTACAAAAACGCCCGTCATGTTTATTTCATTAAAAAATCGGATTGAGGATTTTCCAAACGATATTGTAAAAATGGCCCAAAAACCGGAAAGTATCATTCTCGGTGATGAAATGGTCTCTCCTGATTGGGAGTATAGAATGAGAATTGTTCCTTACAAAGTAGTTGGACAAGAACACCAGCTAATTATTGCGATTAAGCCTGACTATATAGTTTTAGAAAAAGAAAATGATTTAATAAAGGTTGAAAAAGGCTTGGTATCATTTTCAATGCAGCAGCTATCTGCAGATGATGCATTTCAATGCATTGTCCATCCTAAGATGCTAACCACTACAAAAAAGGTTACTACAGAGGGATATGCTAAGCATGCATAGTAACACATTTCTATTCAGGAGGAGGATATTTCATGAAACGGTTAAAACTTCGCTTATCATACTATTGGTATAAATTATTAATGAAGCTTGGACTTAGAACAGATGAAGTATATTATATTGGTGGAAGCGAAGCACTGCCCCCTCCTCTTAGCAAGGAAGAAGAGGAACTGTTATTAGAAAAACTTCCGAACGGTGATAAAGCTGCTAGATCCATTTTAATTGAAAGAAATTTAAGACTGGTAGTTTATATTGCCAGGAAGTTTGAAAATACAGGAATCAATATTGAAGACTTAATTAGCATTGGCACCATTGGCCTTATAAAAGCAGTAAATACCTTTAATCCCGAAAAGAAAATAAAGCTTGCTACATATGCATCAAGGTGTATTGAAAATGAGATTTTAATGTATTTAAGAAGAAATAATAAAATTCGCTCTGAGGTTTCCTTTGATGAGCCATTGAATATTGATTGGGATGGAAATGAACTGCTTTTATCAGATGTATTGGGTACGGAGGAAGATATTATTACGAAGGATCTCGAAGCAAATGTAGATAAGAAACTCTTATCAAAGGCTTTACATCAGTTATCTGATAGAGAAAAGCAAATTATGGAGCTGCGTTTCGGTCTCGGAACAGGGGAAGAGAAAACCCAAAAGGATGTAGCTGATATGCTGGGCATCTCACAATCGTATATTTCAAGATTAGAAAAGCGTATTATTAAGCGGCTTAAAAAAGAATTTAATAAAATGGTATAGGGTGCAAATTTGTTATTTCGAAAAAATATTTTCAAAAAAAATTCAGGATTAAAGCTTGAATCCATCGTGTTTTTTCCAATTTATGTGTTCTAGAGCAACTTATAGCCGTGCATATTTTTCCTCCTCAAGGAAATACTGTTTTTGTACAGCAGCTCCTGTGAGGAGGGAAAGAATTGACTCGAAATAAAGTAGAAATTTGCGGTGTTGATACATCAAAGCTTCCAGTTTTGAAAAACGAAGAAATGAGAGAGCTCTTCAAGCAAATGCATAAGGGGGATATAACCGCACGGGAAAAACTCGTCAACGGTAATTTACGCCTAGTTCTCAGCGTTATCCAGCGTTTTAATAACAGGGGTGAATTTGTTGATGATCTATTCCAGGTCGGCTGTATCGGTCTAATGAAGTCTATTGATAATTTTGATTTAAGTCAAAACGTTAAGTTTTCCACCTATGCTGTTCCCATGATAATAGGCGAAATTAGAAGATATTTGCGTGATAATAATCCGATACGCGTCTCTCGTTCACTAAGGGATATTGCTTATAAGGCACTGCAAGTAAGAGAACGATTAATGAGTAAAACATCGAGAGAGCCGACAGCAGTTGAAATTGCGAAGGAGCTTGATGTGCCGCATGAAGAAATTGTATTTGCTTTAGATGCAATTCAAGACCCTGTGTCCTTATTTGAACCCATTTATAATGATGGGGGAGATCCAATTTATGTAGTGGATCAAATAAGCGATGAAAAAAGTAAGGATATTCAATGGATTGAGGAAATAGCCTTAAAAGAAGGAATGAGAAGGTTAAACGATCGGGAAAAGCTAATTCTGCGTAAACGCTTTTTTCAAGGGAAAACTCAAATGGAAGTTGCTGAAGAAATCGGCATCTCTCAGGCACAAGTATCAAGACTTGAGAAAGCTGCCATCAAACAAATGAATAAAAATATTCAAAGCTAAGCTGCCTTTTTGGCAGCTTATTCTTTTTTCTATCATACATACGATAATTTATTATGGATAGTCATATATATTCTATATCGATGCGAAATGATGGGAGTGGGAGGAAATGATAAGAATATCAGATTTCCAAATGAAGGATGTCATAAATGTAGCAAATGGCAAGAAGCTTGGTAATGTGGGGGATATAGATATTAATGTGCAAACTGGGAAAATAAACGCTGTTATCATTGGAGGAACAGGAAAGGTATTAGGCTTTTTTGGTCGGGACGAGGATCTGATTATTCCTTGGAGAAATATCTTAAAGATTGGGGAAGATGTCATCCTTGTTCGTTATGTGAGTGGTAATATGGAGAAAGATGTCGATGAAGATGAGTAAATAATGCCTTTTTAGCTGTGAAGTGAGGCTAGACTATGGTAAACTATAGAAAAAATGAAATGCGTAAGCGCCTTGCCCACCCCCGACAAGCACAAGACGAGCCTTCAGGAAAGGTGTTTTTTCCTTTCATGAAGGATTGGCTTGTGACCTCGAGGTCGACAAAAACGCGACGTCCTGTCGCATTGTCGACACTTGTACGTCCTGTACATCGGGGGTTGGCGCTTAAGCTAGACATATAATGGGGTATTTGAATGGAACCATTTATTTTTAAAAAAAGCGAGTATTTTGTCATTAATGAATGGGAAGAAAAGTTTCCTCGTTTACTTGCAGGATTTACGAGTAAAAAAGGCGGCGTTAGTAAAGGTGCTTACTCTTCTATGAATCTCGGGCTTCATGTAAATGATTCATTACAATCTGTTAGACAAAATCGGGAACATATGGGTGAAATCCTAGGGTTCCCGCTTCATACTTGGGTTAGTGCAGAACAAACCCATGACATACACATAGAAAAGGTTGTAAAGGAAGACAGAGGGAGAGGCTCATTACAATATGAGGATTCTTTCAATGCAACAGATGGCTTTTTTACAACGGATACAGGATTGCTACTAACCTTATGCTACGCTGACTGTGTTCCTCTATATTTCTTCCATGAAAAGTCCAAGGCAATTGGTGTTGCTCACGCAGGATGGAAGGGGACAGTCAATGGAATTGCTAGAGAAATGGTTGCAATGTATAAACAAGAAGGGATGGATATAGAAGGTCTTCATGCCGTTATTGGTCCATCCATTTGTGGTAATTGTTATATTGTAGACAATCGTGTTATATCATTAATAAACAAGAACTTAGCTGATTATCATCCTAAACCTTATACTCAAATAGAGGATAATCAATATTTTCTTGATTTAAAGCAATTAAATAAAGACATCCTAATTAAATCAGGCGTCTTGGAAAAAAATATAAGTGTAACAAATTTATGTACCAGCTGTGAAAACAATGATTTCTTCTCGCACCGAAGAGATAAAGGGAAAACAGGAAGAATGATGAGTTTTATTGGCTGGAAGGAGGATTTCTAGTTTTAAATGAAGGTCATTGAAAATCTAAAAGCAATTCAACATAAAATAAACGAAGCTTGTGAAAGAGCTAATCGAAATAGTGAGGATATTAAGGTTATTGCTGTAACTAAATACGTATCAACTGAACGTGCCTTAGAAGCACTTGATGCGGGTATTATCCATTTAGGAGAAAATCGAGATGACGGGCTCCTAGAAAAATGGGAAGTGATCAAGGACAAGCCGGTATGGCATTTTATTGGTACTTTACAATCTAGAAAAGTAAAGAATATTATTGATAAAGTGGAATATATTCACTCCGTGGACAGGTTGTCGCTTGCTCAAGAAATAAATAAGCGTGCAAACAAGAAAATTAATTGTTTTATTCAAGTTAATGTTTCAGGTGAAGAGTCAAAGCAGGGAATTCATCCTGAAGAGGTTAAGGAATTCATTGCAGAGCTAAGTCATTATCCTAATATTCTTGTATCCGGCTTAATGACAATGGCTCCGCTAACTTCTGATGATGAAATATTGCGATCATGCTTCCAAAAGCTTAAAAGACTGCAAACTGACATACAAGAGTTGAAATTAGAATACGCACCTTGTCATGAGCTATCAATGGGTATGTCAAATGACTTCGAGATTGCCATTGAAGAAGGTGCAACAATGATTCGGATAGGAACTGCTCTAGTAGGAAACGAGGAATAGGAGGTTAATAAAATGAGCATAAAATCTAAATTTAAAACATTTTTCTTCCTAGATGATGAATACGATGATCGGGAAGAGGAATATATGGAAGAAGAGCCCGAACAACCAAAACAGCCTCAATCTCAAAAACAGCAGGTTCAGAAGAATAATGTAGTCAGTCTTCAAAGTGTTCAAAAGTCCTCCAAGGTGGTTTTAATTGAACCACGTGTGTATGCTGAAGCCCAAGACATTGCTGATCAATTGAAAAACAGAAGAGCAGTTGTCGTTAATTTACAAAGAATTGATCGGGACCAGGCAAAAAGAATTGTGGACTTCTTGAGTGGGACCGTCTATGCAATTGGCGGGGATATCCAGAAAATAGGGACTGATATTTTCTTATGTACACCTGATAATATCGAGGTCTCCGGTAATATTTCGCAAATCATGCAAGAAACTGAATACGAAAGTTCGAGGTGGTAAAATTTAATGGGAATTATACTTAGTGTGTTAACATCGATTATCTACTATTATTCATGGGCATTAATCATTTATATTTTATTGTCCTGGTTTCCTAATGCACGGGAGTCAGGAATTGGGCAGTTTTTAGGAAGAATTTGTGAACCGTATTTAGAGCCATTTAGAAAAATTATTCCCCCACTTGGAATGATTGATATATCTCCAATTGTGGCTATTTTAGTTCTGCGCTTTGCATCCAGCGGATTAGCTCAATTGTTCGTTTGGATTGCATAATTTAAGAAGTATTGGGGCTCTTTCAAAGGCCCTTTTTTGTTTTTGAATTTCGAGGGCTGTGAAAAGAATAATCAAGGAAGCTACTTAAAGGGGAATATTAAGTAAATGTCTGTTTATCAGCACTTTCGACCTGAAGAAAAAGGTTTCATTGATCAGGTTCTAAACTGGAAGAATTCTGTAGAAATTACATATGCACCGAAATTAACTGAATTTCTGGATCCAAGAGAGCAGGAAATCATCAGACAATTGATTGGAATGAATAATGATGTAAAGATACATCTGTTTGGCGGATTTGAACTAGCTGAAAGGAAGCGTGCTTTGCTATATCCTGAATACTTACAGCCCGAGGAGGAAGATTTTCAAATATCTTTATTTGAAGTTGACTATCCCAAAAAGTTTGTTAATTTGGAACATCCTCAAGTGCTTGGCAGCCTTATGTCCCTTGGACTAAAAAGGGTGAAATATGGTGATATCCTCTTTGAAGGTGATAGTATCCAGTTTTTTGTTACGAGAGACATTGAACACTATATTTCTACTCAATTGAACACAATTGGCAAGGCCTCAGTCAGCTTAATATATCAGCCTTTAAACAGAGCACTGCAGTCGAAGGAAATATGGTCTGAACAATCTGTAACCTCAACATCTTTACGGTTAGATACTGTTGCTTCTGCCATTCATAATATTTCAAGGCAGAAATCTCAAACTTTAATTCAACAAGGTCTTACTAAAGTAAATTGGACTTTAATTGAAAATCCAGCTTTTGAAGTGAGAGAAAGTGATATAATTTCTATAAGAGGGTATGGACGAGCAAAAATTATTGCTTTGGAAGGAAAGACCAAAAGGGATAAATGGAAAATAACTGCGGGAAAACAAAAATAATTATTAAAAATGCAGGATTTTGCTGCAAGTTGTCGAATTTATTTAGATAGGAATTTATTAAATATATACATAAATATAACTACCGAATTTGGGAGGTGGCCAAGATGCCATTAACACCGTTGGATATTCATAATAAAGAATTCAGCAAAGGATTCCGAGGTTATGATGAAGATGAAGTAAATGAATTTCTTGACCAAGTAATTAAAGACTATGAAATTCTGATCAGAGAAAAGAAGGACTTAGAGGAAAGACTGAATGATCAAAACGAACGGATTGGCCATTTTACCACAATCGAGGAAACGTTAAATAAATCAATTGTAGTAGCCCAAGAGGCGGCAGAAGAAGTAAGAAGAAACGCACAAAAGGAAGCAAAGCTTATCATTAAAGAAGCTGAGAAAAATGCGGATCGAATTGTCAATGAATCATTATCTAAGGCAAGAAAAATTGCCCTTGAAATTGAGGAATTAAAAAAGCAATCAAAGGTGTTCAGAACTCGCTTTAAAATGCTGATCGAAGCTCAGCTTGATTTGTTAAATAACGATGACTGGGATCATTTGCTCGAATATAAGCTTGATGCTACAGAATTAAAATCCGCTCAAGAAGAGGATTCATTAGCTTGACGAAAGCAGAATATATCGCATATAATCTTAAAAAGAATGTAAATTATGAACATTAACTGTGAGAGGGACAGTACAAATTTCATAGCTTAGATCAATGCTAAGAAAAGCATTGTCAGCGAACCAGGGAAGGTGAGAGCCTGGAGTAAGCGGAAATTTGGAAGATCACCCTTGAGTTCCTTTGTTGAACATCCTTTAAGGATTAGTAGATAAAGGCGAGTCATTCACGTTAAGAATTTTTAAAGCGGATAGAAAATTAATTATTATTCTATCTACAAGGGTGGTACCGCGGGAAATAATACCTTCTCGTCCCTTTTTGGGATGAGGGGTTTTTTTTATTTTTATAAGCTCTTGCCACATCAACAATTGGTTTAATGTTGTTAAAAATGGTAATCATGAAGCTAGTTAAAGCTACGGGAGGAAAAGCAAATGGAATACAAAGATACTTTATTAATGCCAAAAACAGAATTTCCAATGCGTGGAAATTTACCGAACCGTGAGCCTGAAATTCAGGCAAAATGGGAAGAAATGAATATTTATGAGAAAGTTCAAGAACGTACGAAAGGCCGTCCAATGTTTGTTTTGCATGATGGGCCTCCATATGCAAATGGTGATATTCACATTGGCCATGCTTTAAATAAAATTTTAAAAGATATGATTGTCCGCCATAAGTCAATGAGTGGTTACCATGCCCCATATGTTCCAGGCTGGGATACTCATGGTCTTCCTATTGAACAGGCATTGACGAATAAAGGTGTTAAGCGTAAGGAAATGACGGTAGCAGAGTTCAGAAAGCTCTGCGAACAATATGCATATGAACAAATTGACAGCCAGCGTACTCAGTTTAAACGTTTGGGTGTAAGAGGAGATTGGGAAAATCCATATATTACTTTAAAGCCTGAATATGAGGCACAGCAAATCAAGGTTTTTGGAGATATGGCGAAGAAAGGCTATATTTACAAAGGCTTAAAGCCAGTATATTGGTCCCCATCCTCTGAATCTGCATTAGCAGAAGCAGAAATTGAGTATAAAGATAAGCGTTCTCCATCTATCTATGTAGGCTTTAAAGTAGCTGATGGCAAGGATGTATTAGAAAAAGACACGAAAATCGTCATTTGGACTACGACACCTTGGACAATTCCTGCTAATCTAGGGATCGCTGTTCATCCTGAGCTTAAATATGTTGTTGTGGAAGAAAAAGGTCAAAAATATGTTGTTGCAGCTGACCTTTTAGAAGCTGTTACGAAGGAAGTAGAATGGCAAGATCCTCAAGTAGTAAAAACAGTTCAAGGCTCAGAGCTTGAAAATATTGTTGCTATCCATCCATTATATGGACGCGATTCACTTGTCGTATTAGGGGAACACGTTACGATTGATGCAGGAACCGGATGTGTTCATACCGCACCTGGTCACGGGGAAGACGACTTCTATGTTGGTCAGAAGTATGGCCTTGATGTATTATGTCCTGTTGATGACCGCGGATATATGACGAAAGAAGCGGAGGGCTTTGAAGGGTTATTTTATGATGAAGCCAATAAATCAATTACGGAAAAACTTGATGAGGCTGGTGCGTTATTAAAGCTTTCATTCATTACCCATTCCTATCCACATGACTGGAGAACAAAAAAGCCAGTGATTTATCGCGCAACAGCACAATGGTTTGCTTCCATTAAAGATTTCCGCAAAGAGCTATTGGATGCAATAAATGAAACAAAGTTTGTGCCTGCCTGGGGAGAAACACGATTATTTAATATGGTTCGCGACCGTGGAGATTGGTGCATTTCACGTCAGCGAGCATGGGGTGTGCCAATTCCTGTATTTTATGCAGAAAATGGAGAACCTATTATTACCGATGAAACAATTGATCATGTTTCTAAATTATTTAGGGAGCATGGTTCAAACATTTGGTTTGAAAAAGAAGCAAAAGATTTACTGCCTGAGGGCTTTACCCATCCTGAAAGTCCAAATGGAAAGTTTACAAAAGAAACAGATATTATGGATGTTTGGTTCGATTCAGGATCTTCACACCAGGCTGTATTATTAGAGCGAGATGATCTGCAAAGACCGGCTGATTTATATTTAGAAGGATCAGACCAGTACCGAGGATGGTTTAACTCATCCCTGTCAACAGCAGTTGCTGTTACAGGAAAGGCACCATACAAAGGGATTCTAAGCCATGGATTTGTCTTAGATGGTGAAGGAAGAAAGATGAGTAAATCATTAGGCAATGTTGTCATTCCAGCCAAGGTAATGAATCAATTAGGTGCAGATATTTTAAGGCTATGGGTGGCTTCAGTAGATTATCAGGCCGATGTTCGTGTTTCTGATGCGATTCTAAAGCAAGTAACAGAGGTGTACCGCAAGATTAGAAATACATTCCGATTCTTATTAGGAAATCTTGCTGACTTTGATCCAAGCACAAATACAGTTGCATTTGAAAATCTGCGTGAAGTAGACCAGTTTATGCTTGTTAAGTTAAATAAATTAGTTAAGACTGTCCGAGAAGCCTATGACAATTACGAGTATGCAGGCATTTATCATGCTGTTAATAATTTCTGTACACTTGATTTAAGTGCATTCTATCTCGATTTTGCAAAGGATATTCTATATATTGAAGGAAAAGATCATCCTGATCGCCGAGCTATTCAAACGGTTCTGTATGAGTGCTTAATTTCCTTGACAAAATTGGTTGCACCTATTCTTTCTCATACAGCTGATGAAGTTTGGAGCTTTATCCCATCAGTAAAAGAAGAAAGTGTTCAGCTAACAGATATGCCAGAATATAAGGAACTGCCTAACGCTAAAGGGCTGGAAGAAAAATGGACATCATTCATGACACTGCGTGATGATGTTTTGAAAGCTCTTGAAGAAGCGCGTAATGAAAAGGTAATTGGTAAATCACTTACAGCGAAAGTGACGATGTTTGTGGATGATAAGACGAAGGGCTTACTTGACTCTATTGATGAGAATGTCAAACAACTCTTCATTGTTTCAGGGTTTGAAGTGGCTGGCTTGATTGAGGATGCACCTGAAAATGCCCTTAAGTTTGAAAATACAGCAATCGTTATTTCTAAAGCAGAAGGGGAAACTTGTGAACGCTGCTGGACTGTAACACCAGAAGTCGGGCAGGTTGAAGAATTTAATACATTATGCTCTAGATGTGCGGATGTTGTTAAAACGCAATACAGCCATTTAGCTTAATATTTTCACGAGGAGGGTCAGACCCCGCAACGTATTTCTTGCGGGATCTGACCCTTTGTTAATTGTTGTACTCACTGTAAAAACTTACACTGACTTTAATAAGTGCATGCGGATATAATAGGTAGAAATAAATAGAACGGAGGAGCATAAATGGATGCCAAAGCAGAACCCCTTTATTCGGAACTCCGTAAAACACGAATGGAACTTTTAGAAAGGTTAATGGACAATAATTCCTCGTCCCTCATTAAACCAATTATTAAAGCAGAACTATTAGATGTGGAAGATACATTAAATAAAATTGAATTAGGTCTTTTTGGCAGATGCGAAATTTCAGGTGAGCCTATTCCTGAAGAGCTGCTAACTATGGTACCAACAATAAAATCTTTGGACGACTATGGAAAAATCGACAGTTATTTCAGAAAGGGGATATTTCATTAATAACAGGATTACTGTGTTTTTTATAAAGAATGTGCTAAAATGCAAAGGTAATACAATGAAAATGTGGGGGTTGCCTTTGTGTTTTATTACATAATAGCTTTATTTATTATTGCGCTTGATCAATTCACGAAATGGCTTATAGTCAAAAACTTTCAATTAGGAGAAAGTGTGGAAGTAATCGAAAATTTCCTCTATATAACCTCTCATCGAAACAAAGGGGCTGCTTGGGGAATATTGCAAGGGCAAATGTGGTTTTTCTATATAATAACCGTTATTGTTATTATCGGAATCATTTATTACATGCAAAAAGCTGCAAAAGGCAAACCTCTGCTAGGTGTATCACTAGGCTTTATGCTAGGAGGGGCGATTGGGAATTTTA
This sequence comes from Bacillus sp. DTU_2020_1000418_1_SI_GHA_SEK_038, assembly GCF_032341175.1. Taxonomy (NCBI): domain Bacteria; kingdom Bacillati; phylum Bacillota; class Bacilli; order Caryophanales; family Bacillaceae; genus Bacillus; species Bacillus sp. DTU_2020_1000418_1_SI_GHA_SEK_038. The sequence continues at coordinate 1,804,457 of NZ_CP135435.1, forward strand.
TTGATCGGGTCATTCACAAAGAAGTCGTTGATTTTATTAACACTTATATTTTTGGCTATGATTTCCCTGTCTTTAATATTGCCGATTCCGCTTTAGTGATCGGTGTTGCTATGCTTATGATACAAATGCTGCTAGAAGAGAGAGCGTTGAAAAAGGAGAAATCTCATGGAGAAAATGGAACACATCATTCCTGAGGAACAAACGGGTGAAAGAATAGATAAAGTTCTTACATCTTTAAATGAGGAATGGTCTAGAACACAGGTTCAGCTGTGGATAAAGGATGGGCATGTTCTCATCAACGGACAAAAAATAAAAACAAATTATAAATGCAATAGGAATGACCAAATAGTAATTCAAATTCCTGAACCAGAAGAATTAGATGTTGTACCGGAAGAAATGGATTTAGAAATTTTTTATGAGGATCAGGATGTATTAGTTGTCAATAAACCTAAAGGAATGGTTGTACATCCAGCACCAGGCCATTTAACTGGGACACTTGTTAATGGACTAATGGCACATTGTAAAGATTTGTCCGGAATTAACGGGGTCATGAGACCAGGGATTGTTCATCGAATTGATAAAGACACTTCTGGATTATTAATGGTAGCAAAAAATGATCTTGCCCATGAAAGTCTTGTAAACCAGCTTGTTGAAAAAACTGTAACAAGAAAATATAAGGCGATCGTTCATGGCGTAATTCCTCATGATTACGGAACCATTGATGCACCTATCGCACGTGATCAGAAAGATAGGCAAAGTATGGCTGTCACTGATAATGGAAAAAAAGCCGTTACCCATTTTCATGTGCTTGATCGGTTTAACGATTATACGTTCATTGAATGCCAGCTGGAAACGGGAAGAACGCACCAAATTCGTGTACATATGAAGTATATAGGCTACCCGCTTGTGGGGGATCCTAAATATGGACCGAGAAAAACACTTGATCTTGGGGGACAGGCATTACACGCGGGAATTTTAGGATTTGTCCATCCTAGATCAGGTGAATACCTAGAATTTGAAGCCCCATTACCGGATTATTTCGGGCAACTAATTGAACAGCTGCAAAAATAATGATTGACATCTAAGTGTATGTAAAATAAAATTACTATAGTTGAATAAGTCCTTTAATCACAGTCCCGTGAGGCTGAGAAGGAAGCGGATAAGATTCAAGACGTGTATTCAATGTCTTGTTACCTTTAGATACGCCTATATCCTCTCGCCATCGCGGCGGGAGTTTTTTTGTAAAGGGGTGGTTAATATTTCACAGAAAGCGATCGTACTCGATGAACAAGCAATAAGAAGAGCATTAACAAGGATTGCCCATGAGATTATAGAAAGAAACAAAGGTATTGAAGGCTGTGTACTCGTTGGGATTCGAACGCGGGGAATTTACCTTGCAACTCGCCTTGCTGAAAGAATCGAGCAAATTGAAGGAACAAAGATTGCTGTTGGAGAATTAGATATTACGCTATATAGAGATGATTTAACAAAAATTACAGACAGTCAAGAACCGCTAGTCAAAGGTTCAGATATACCAAAGGATATTAATGACCAAAAGGTTATACTGATTGATGATGTCCTTTATACAGGCAGGACAGTAAGGGCTGCCCTTGATGCATTGATGGATATCGGCAGACCGTCTACAATCCAACTAGCAGTCCTTGTGGATCGTGGACATAGAGAATTGCCAATCAGGGCAGATTTTGTTGGGAAAAACATTCCAACATCGAGCTCAGAGAAAATTGTTGTGGAATTAAAGGAAGTCGATCAAGTCGATCAGGTAAGTATATTTGAAAACTAAATAACCCTTTTTAAAAGCAGTCCTGTGAGGCTGACAAAGGGGGAGACACAAATACAGAATAGTCTTTTACTGTATGCTTGTACCCTCTTTGCGCAAATTTGGCAAAGAGGTTTTTTTATGGCTACACTCTAAAAAAGAAATAGACATGAACATCAACTAGTAGGAGAGGTAGATTATGAACAAACCAGTATTAGACATTAAAGATGTACCATCACCAATGCAATGGTTAACTTTAAGTTTACAGCATTTATTCGCCATGTTCGGCGCAACTGTATTAGTTCCTTATCTTGTTGATTTAGATCCTGCCATAGCGTTAATTTCGAGTGGATTTGGGACATTGGCCTTCCTAATCATTACACAATGGAAAGTACCAGCTTATTTAGGCTCCTCCTTCGCATATATTTATCCGCTCATAATGGCTGGAAAAGCGGGCGGAATTGGAGCGATGATGATCGGAAGCTTTATGGTAGGACTCTTGTATGGGGTTGTAGCTCTTATTATTAAAAAAGCGGGCTATCGCTGGCTGATGAATCTTCTGCCGCCAATTGTTGTCGGTCCAGTGATTATGGTTATCGGATTGGCTTTATCGGGAACAGCGGTAGGAATGGCAATGAATAACCCGGTAACAAGCGAATATAGCATGCTTCACTTCTCTGTAGCGCTTGTAACATTAGCTGTGACGATTATTTTCTCGGTCTACTTTAAAGGGATGCTCAGCATGATCCCAATCTTAGCAGGAATCATCATGGGATATGTATATGCACTTGCAGTAGGAATTGTTGATTTTACAGGTGTACGGGAGGCTGCATGGGTAGAAGTTCCTAACTTTGTCTTCCCATTCGCTGATTATGATTTAAAGTTCACAGCAGATCTTATGCTCTTAATGCTGCCGGTTGCAATCGTTACAATATCAGAGCATATCGGGCACCAGCTTGTCTTAGGAAAAGTTGTAAACAAGGATTATATTAAAGACCCTGGTCTACATCGTTCACTTCTAGGAGATGGGACTGCAACGATGATCTCAGCGATCATGGGCGGACCGCCAAAGACTACGTATGGTGAAAATATCGGGGTACTTGCGATCACAAGAATTTATAGCGTGTTTGTACTAGGCGGTGCAGCTGTTTTAGCGATTATCTTCGGGTTTATCGGAAAAGTTTCAGCTCTGATAAGCTCCATTCCAACACCTGTTATGGGTGGAGTATCGATTCTCTTATTTGGAATCATCGCCTCATCTGGATTGAGGATGTTAGTGGACAGCAAAGTAGATTTTGGTGATAAAAGAAATCTAGTGATTTCATCGGTCATCCTCGTCATCGGCATTGGCGGAGCACATGTCGATATCGGATCATTTCAGATTCAGGGCATGGCTCTTGCAGCGATTTGCGGAGTGGTTTTAAACTTAATCTTGCCTGGCCGAGAGCCGGTAAAGGATAATATGTTTGAATCAGAACTAGATTAATTAAACAGTTAACGCCTTTTAAGTAAGTCCAGAGAGATTTGAAAGGGTGTTGAAGTGATTGGATCAAAGGAAATCTATTCTTCCTTTTTCCAACTTGTCTCTTCAACTCTTCAGCACCCTGACAAAATGTCAGGGTGTTTTTTTAGAAGATAAGGGAGGGTTTATGAATGAAACATTTACTAACGACAACTGAATTAACCATTAATGAAATTAACGAAATTCTAGAAGACGCTCAATATTTTTTAGACGGTGGTACATGGTCACCTGGGAAAAACATATTTGTAGCGAATCTATTTTATGAAAATAGCACAAGAACGAAATGCAGCTTTGAAGTAGCTGAAAGAAGATTAGGAATTGATACAATACCATTTGAAGTGAGTACATCAAGTGTGCAAAAAGGGGAAACTCTTTACGATACGGTTAAAACGCTTGAAGCAATCGGGGCAAATGCAGTTATTATTCGCCATAGCGAAGATCGTTATTTTGACGAGCTAGAAGGAAAAACAGATGCAGCAATCATTAACGCTGGTGATGGATGTGGACATCACCCAACACAATCGCTGCTTGATTTATTAACCATCAAACAGGAATTTGGCCGCTTTCATGGATTAAAGGTTGCGATAATCGGTGATATTAGGCATAGCCGAGTAGCAAGATCAAATGCGGATACATTAGTGAGGTTAGGTGCAGAAGTTGTTTTTTCAGGACCTGAAGAATGGTTTGATGATGAAATTCTTGAAAATGGGGTTATCTTTGAAGATATAGATAGGGCAGTAGCTACTTCTGATGTTGTTATGCTCCTTAGAATTCAGCATGAACGACATGAAGTAAAAGGAGATCGAACGGCTGAAGAATATCATCAAGCTTTTGGGTTGACGGTGGAAAGGGAAAGAAAAATGAAGCCAGGAAGCATCATCATGCATCCAGCTCCTATCAATCGTGATGTTGAAATTGCGGATTGCTTAGTAGAATGTGAACGTTCGAGAATATTTAAGCAAATGACAAATGGTGTTTTTGTAAGAATGGCGGTACTGAAAAGAGCGCTTGAACAAACTGAAAGGGGCGGAAAAGATGTCAACACTTATAAAGAATGGGCAGTTGCTAACTAATGAAGGAGAATTCATAAAAAAAGATATTTTAATAGAGGCTGGAAAAATTGTTGGGATTGGCGAAGGTATTACAACAGAAGCGAAAGAAACGATTGATGCGACGGGTCTGCTAATTGCTCCTGGATTTATTGATTTGCATGTTCACCTTCGTGAGCCGGGCGGCGAGAAGAAGGAAACAATTGAAACTGGAACTAAGTCCGCTGCAAAGGGCGGATTTACAACCGTAGCAGCAATGCCAAATACGAGACCTGTCCCAGATTCTAAAGAACAGCTGGAAAAGTTAAATAAACGAATTGAAGAAACGGCTTCTGTCCGTGTTCTTCCTTACGCATCAATTACTATTCGGGAGATCGGTGAAGAGCTTACAGATTTCCAAGCGCTTAAAGAAGCAGGGGCATTTGCCTTTACGGATGATGGTGTTGGAGTTCAATCAGCCGGAATAATGCTTGCCGCAATGAAGCGTGCTGCTGAAATTAATATGCCGATCGTGGCCCACTGTGAAGAAAATACATTAATCAATAAAGGATCAGTTCATGAAGGCGAATTTTCGAAAAGCAATGGATTGAATGGAATTCCTTCTGTTTGTGAATCTGTGCATATAGCTAGGGACGTTTTACTTGCTGAGGCAGCCCACTGCCATTACCATGTTTGCCATATTAGTACGAAGGAATCTGTCAGAGTTGTAAGAGATGCGAAAAGAGCAGGCATTAAGGTGACTGCGGAAGTAACTCCTCATCACCTGCTGATTTGTGAGGATGACATACCGGGATTGGATACAAATTATAAAATGAATCCGCCTTTAAGAGGTGCAGAAGACAAAATAGCCCTCATCGAAGGAATTTTAGATGGAACTATTGATTTTATTGCAACTGATCATGCCCCGCATACAGCGGAGGAAAAGGCGGAAGGCATGCAACTTGCACCTTTTGGAATTGTTGGATTGGAAACAGCGTTCCCGCTTCTTTATACACATTTCGTTGAAAAAGGAATTTTTACCTTAAAACAATTAATTGACTTCTTAACAATAAAGCCTGCTGAAACGTTCGGTCTTGCATCGGGCAAAATTGAAATTGGAGCAGCTGCTGATATAGTATTACTTGACTTAAATCATAGTGAAGCAATTAATCCTGAACAATTTTTATCAAAAGGGAGAAATACGCCTTTTGGTGGCTGGGAATGTAAAGGCTGGCCAGTATTAACGATGGTTAATGGGGAGATTGCTTGGAGCAACAAAGTTGTTACAGAATAAAAAGAACAGCGAGAGTACTCTGCTGAAGTCAAAAGGTGGTATTCACATGATTAAAAAAGAATTATGTCAAGTTGTTTCACAAGAGAAAATCGCTGACGATATATTTGAGCTCACTCTAAAGGGGGAGCTTGTTAATGAAATGAATGAGCCAGGACAATTTATCCACTTGAAAGTAGGTAATCAGCTCGACCCTCTTTTAAGAAGGCCAATTAGTATAGCGGAAATAAATAAGAGTAAAAAAGAGTTTAAAATGATCTATCGTGCTGAAGGCAAGGGTACAAAATTATTATCTGATAAGAAAATTGGAGAAGCAATTGATGTTCTCGGTCCTTTAGGCCATGGTTTTCCAATAGAGGAGGCAAAGGTTGGAGAAACAGCCCTTTTAGTTGGAGGAGGGATTGGAGTCCCTCCTTTATACGAACTATCAAAACAGCTTGTTAAAAAGGGAGTAAAAGTTATCCATGTTCTTGGCTTCCAATCAGCAAATGTCGTTTTTTATAATGAGAGGTTTTCAGAGCTAGGCGAGACGTATATTGCTACAGCTGATGGCAGTTTTGGAAAAAAAGGATTTGTCACGAATGTAATCGAAGACGAAAGAATTGAATTTGATATTCTCTATTCCTGTGGTCCAACGCCAATGCTAAGAGCACTAGAACAAAAATATAAACATAAAAAAGTTTATCTTTCGCTGGAAGAACGGATGGGCTGTGGAATCGGTGCCTGCTTCGCATGTGTATGCCATACGGGTGATGATCCGACGGGGCACAGCTATAAAAAGGTTTGCAGTGATGGTCCAGTATTTAAGGCAGGGGAGGTTGTCATATGAAATCATTACAAATAAGCTTGCCTGGTTTAGAGTTGAAGAATCCTATCATGCCGGCATCAGGCTGTTTTGGGTTCGGAAGAGAGTATAGTAAGCTTTATGATTTAAGTCTGCTTGGAGCAATTATGATTAAGGCAACAACCTACGAGCCTCGATTTGGAAACCCGACACCGCGTGTTGCTGAAACTTCATCTGGCATGCTTAATGCCATCGGATTGCAAAATCCTGGCTTGGAAAAAGTAATGAAAGAAGAACTTACTTGGCTGGAGCAATTCGATGTTCCGATTATCGCCAATGTAGCGGGATCGCAGGAAGAAGATTATATTACAGTGGCAAAAGAAATTTCAAAGGCACCAAATGTACATGCTCTTGAATTGAATATTTCCTGTCCGAATGTAAAAACAGGGGGAATTGCTTTTGGCACCATTCCAGAGGTGGCAAAAAACCTGACGAAAAAAGTGAAAGAGGTTTCTGAAGTTCCTGTTTATGTAAAACTTTCTCCTAACGTAACAAATATTGTCGACATGGCGAAAGCGATTGAAGACGGTGGTGCTGACGGTTTAACGATGATTAACACTTTAGTTGGCATGAGAATTGATCTTAAGACTGGGAAGCCGATCTTAGCGAATCAAACTGGAGGTTTATCGGGCCCTGCCATTAAACCTGTGGCAATCCGTATGATCCATGAGGTTAGCCAGCGTGTTTCTCTGCCTATCATCGGAATGGGCGGCATTCAATCGGCTGAGGATGTTATTGAATATTATTATGCTGGAGCGAGTGCAGTAGCTGTAGGAACAGCCAACTTCGTAGATCCGTTTATTTGTCCAACAATTATTGAAGAGTTACCAGAACTTTTGCATAGCCTCGGCTTTGAGCATATTTCTGAGTGTACGGGAAGGAGCTGGAAATAAGCATGAATGGTTCGATTATCATTGCTCTTGATTTTGCCGGTAAAAAAGAAGTATTTCGATTCCTCGAGAATTTTGGAGATGAAAAGTTATTTTTAAAAGTTGGAATGGAGCTGTACTATCAAGAGGGGCCAGGCATTATTCATGACTTGAAAAATCAAGGACATGATATTTTTCTAGATTTAAAGCTTCATGATATTCCCAACACAGTTGGAAGTGCGATGAAGGGACTTGCCAGACTTGGGTGTGACCTCGTCAATGTCCATGCTGCCGGAGGAAAAGAAATGATGGAAGCAGCTCTCGAAGGCTTAGAGGCGGGGTCCGATAGTGGTCAAGCTAGACCTGCATGCATTGCTGTTACCCAATTAACGAGCACTTCAGAGGAGCAAATGAAGAAGGAACAATTAATCCAGTTGTCATTAGAAGAGTCCGTCCTTCATTATGCCTCACTTGCCAAGCAAGCAGGCTTGGATGGTGTTGTATGCTCCACATATGAAGCACGGCCTATTACTCAATTATTAGGAAATTCATTTCTTACAGTGACGCCAGGCATTCGTTTAAAGTCAGATGACGTACAGGATCAAAAACGGGTAGCTACTCCTGAATTTGCCAAGTCAGAAGGTGTTTCGGCGATTGTTGTTGGCCGTTCGATTACTAAATCTGCAAATCCGCTGGAGAAATATTTAATGTTCAAACAATCGTGGGAGGGTGTTCACCAATGAATCGCAAAATAGCAGAAAGTCTACTAGAAATAAAAGCTGTCGCATTAAAGCCAAACGATCCTTTTACATGGTCATCAGGTCTTCGTGCGCCAATATACTGTGATAATCGTCTAACTTTATCCTACCCTTCCGTCCGTAAAGAAATTGCCAATGGGCTGAAGGAAACGATCTTAGCGAAGTTTCCAAATGCGGAACTTATTGCAGGTACAGCTACTGCGGGCATTCCGCATGCAGCATGGGTGAGTGATTTAATGGATCTTCCAATGTGCTATGTACGTTCAAAGCCAAAGGGCCATGGTCAAGGGAATCAGATTGAAGGGAAAGCTCAAGCAGGTCAAAAGGTCGTAGTGGTTGAAGATTTAATTTCAACAGGCGGCAGCGTCATTACTGCTGTTGAGGCGCTCAGAAAGGCTGGGTGCGAGGTGTTAGGAGTAGTAGCTATTTTCACCTATCAACTTCAAAAGGGAAAGGAACTTTTGGAAAATGCGAATATTAGCGCCTATACCTTAACTGACTTTGAAACTTTATCGGAAATTGCAAGAGAAAAAGGGTATATCCAAGGGGAAGATATGAAGAAGCTTTCCGAATGGAGAAATGATCCTGCGGAATGGGGAAAATAAACTTAACTAGTAAAGGTGCCAGGCACCACGATTCAATATCCAGTGTCAAATTAGTTGATGAGAACTAGATATTGGTTTTATTGTGGAGTCAGGCACCTTATTTTGTTATTTTTTTAAAGCGAGAACTGTTTCCTCATCCGGAGTCACATATATTGTTTGCTGGTTATCGTATATAACGAATCCGGGCTTTGCACCGCTAGGCTTTTTGACATGTCTGATTTGAGTAAAGTCAACAGGTACGGAGCTCGAATTTCTTGCTTTACTAAAGTAAGCAGCAAGGACAGCTGCTTCAAGAATTGTCTTTTCTGAAGGCTCCTTGCTGCGAATGACGACATGGGAACCGGGAATATCCTTTGTATGAAGCCAAATTTCATCTCTGCCTGCCAGTTTATTCGTTAAATAATCATTTTGCTTATTATTTTTACCGACTAAAATTTCTGTTCCGTCTGTGGAAGTATAGGGGTCCAGCACTGGCTTCGCGTTTTGGACTTTTTTATTTTTTCGCTTCTGTTTATCTTTTATATATTGTCCTTCGATCAGCTCTTCGCGAATTTCCTCGATATCCTTCGGTGAGGCCGATTCCACCTGCTGCAGCAAAGCTTCAAAATACGCGTGCTCTTTTCTAGCTAACTCGATTTGTTCTTTTACAATACCAATAGCATTTTTCGCTTTCTGGTACTTTGTAAAATATCTTTGCGCATTTTCCGATGGAGTTTTTTGCGGCTCCAATTGGATGGTCACTGTTGCCCCTTGTTCATCATAATAATTGATGACTTCGATTTCCTTCATACCTTTTTTGATGGCAAAAATATTAGCTGTCACTAATTCGCCATACAGCTGGTGAATATCCGCATTTTCTGCTTCCTTTAAAGTAGCCATAAGCTTCTTGATTTTTTTCTCGTTTTTTTCTTTTTCGTTCATAATAAATCGTTCAAGATCATGTGCTTGCTGTTTTACACGGTCACGTTCTGCTTTGCCAAAATAAAAGCGATCGAGCATTTTGCTTAATGTTTGAAACTCTCTTGCGTCTCCTTGCAAATAATGCAATGGAAATAGATAAAAATTCTCCTTCGTTCCACTCATCGTAATTGTGGGCTGTATTTGCTGTACCTTTACTTCTTGCAAAATTGTTAAAAACGTCTTCGGTAAAGTTGTCCGATTAGCTAAGCCTGCCTGAAAGATGACTTCTTTTGCGAAAAGTGGAGATATTCCAGCAAAGCTTGAGACAAGCTGCTTATCTAGCTTCCCGCTATTAAAATCCAATTGCTTCAAAACTTCGGTTTCGTCTGCTTCAAATGGATTTAATTTATTTTGACTTGGCGGCAATATGTATTCGTGTCCAGGCAAAATGGCCCGATGTGAATTGACGGCAAATGAAACATGCTTAATACTATCGAGAATCATATTTCTCGTTTTATCCACTAATGTAATATTGCTATGCCGTCCCATAATCTCTACAATAAGTTGTTTATAGGACGTATCCCCAATTTCGTTCCGCCCTTTTACTTCAAAAATAATAATCCGATCTAAGTCCACCTGCTTAATATCTTCAAGAAAATACCCTTCTAAATGCTTTCTAAGGAGCATACAAAACATAGGCGGCTCTGCAGGGTTGTCATGAGATTCATTTGTCAGCTGCACCCGTGCATAGCTTGGGTGAGCAGATAATAGGAGCTTATGATTTTTTCCATTGGCTCTTACTACTAAAATAATTTCATTTTTATAAGGCTGATGAATTTTATTAATTCTTCCGCCTTTTAATTCACGGGTCAATTCTTCTGTCATGGCCCTAGTAAATAAACCGTCAAATGACATAAGGAAACATCCTTTTCTATTTAATATCTTCATTTTTCTTACACTAACCCTAAAAGGTGTCCACATTATAAAAGGAAGAAGAGGCAGCTTTACGGACAATAGTTCCGTTATTTGAGAAAAAGAATGTTAATTTCTGAGGTTTGCGGACATACGTTCTGCTAATATATAAAAAGCCTCGATTTCCTTGTGTTTTTTCGGGAATAGCGGCCTCAGTGTCCATTTAGCCATTCATTTAGATCATTTATATAGAAATAACGGATTCTTTGTCCGCTTATTTCTCCCCACATTGGTTTTTATCCCGCTACCTAAATATAATAGCATTTTTTTGGACGAGTCTGAATAAGCTTTCTTTAGACTAGGCTGTTTTCGGGGGGATGTTTGCTAATTTTAAAGGGGTGGTAGGTCCGAATGCTGTAACAGAAAAGGCATCTTTTCATTATAAGAGCCATAACTCTAGTTTGTACAAACATTTGCTTTTCTACAAGAAGCTAGACAATAAGGAGGAAGTGTGATGTCTGATGAGATTTCATGAAATGAACGAAACAGAAGTTGAACAAGCTCTTAATTCTGATAAAACAGCCGGTTTAACGAGTGAAGATGTAAAGAAGCGAAGAAAGCAATTTGGCTATAATGAATTAGAAGAGGGAGAAAAACAGTCTGCCTTACTTTTGTTTTTTAGTCAATTTAAGGATTTCATGGTCCTTGTTTTACTAGCAGCGACACTTGTTTCGGGGCTCCTTGGTGAATACATAGATGCTGTCGCCATTATTGCGATCGTGATAATAAATGGTATGCTTGGTTTTTTTCAAGAGAGGAAGGCGGAAAAATCATTAGCTGCATTAAAAGAGCTTTCGGCGCCTCAGGTTAGTGTATTAAGAGATGGGGAATGGATAAAAATTCTTTCAAAAGAAATAGTCGTTGGAGATATTATTAGATTTTCGAGCGGAGACCGAATCGGGGCAGATGTAAGATTGATAGAATCCAATAGCCTTGAAGTAGAAGAGTCTGCACTGACTGGCGAATCTCTGCCGGTTTCGAAAACAACAGGCTCTATAAAAGCGGCTAATCTTGGAATCGGCGATATGGAAAACATGGCTTTTATGGGCACATTAGTTACACGCGGAAGCGGAGTAGGTCTTGTCGTTGCAATCGGAATGAAAACAGCTATGGGGCAAATTGCCGATTTGCTGCAAAAGGCTGAAACAATGACTACACCATTGCAGCGCAGGCTTGAGCAGCTTGGAAAAATTCTCATCACTGTGGCCCTTTTACTAACTGTTCTAGTAGTTGTTGTCGGGGTTTTACAAGGGCAAGACTTATATACGATGTTCCTTGCGGGGGTTTCATTAGCTGTTGCAGCCATCCCAGAAGGGCTTCCGGCCATTGTAACGGTTGCTTTATCTCTCGGTGTCCAAAGAATGATAAAGCAGAAGGCAATCGTAAGGAAGCTTCCTGCCGTTGAAACACTTGGATGTGCCTCGGTTATCTGTTCAGATAAGACAGGAACAATGACTCAAAATAAAATGACCGTCACCCATCTTTGGAGCGGTGGCAACGTATGGCATGTAGATGGCGTTGGTTATGAACCTCAAGGGAAGTTTTCTCGAAATGATAAGCAAATAGAATTAAAGAATGAAAAGTCACTTCAGCAATTGCTCATGTTTGGAATGCTCTGTAATCATGCAGAAATAAAACAAAAAAGTAAAGAATATATAATTGATGGAGATCCTACAGAAGGCGCGTTGCTGGTTGCGGCTATGAAGGCAGGCTACAGCCGGAACACTTTGTTAAGCCAATATCAAATCATAAAGGAATTCCCTTTTGATTCTTCAAGGAAAATGATGAGTATTATTGTAAAGGATCACAATGGCAGGCAATTTATTGTCACTAAAGGAGCACCCGATGTGTTGGCTGGGATATCCAGAAGTGTCCTTTGGGACGGAAAACGCCAACTAATGTCAGGTGAAGTTTCTAGAAAAATTCAAGAAGCAATTGAAGGCTTAGCCTCACAAGCCTTAAGAACAATAGCGATTGGGTTTAAAGAAATCCCTGAAAACACCATCATTTTACATGAAAAAGAGGCAGAAAGAGATCTTACCTTTATAGGTCTTCATGGCATGATTGATCCACCAAGACCAGAAGTAAAGAATGCTGTTAAAGAGTGCAGGGACGCAGGAATTAAAACTGTTATGATTACTGGTGATCATGTCATTACCGCAAAAGCGATAGCAAAGCAGCTTGGTATATTTACAAACAACTCAAAGGTTTTGGATGGAAAAGCACTTTCAGAAATGAATGTTCATGAATTAGAAGAAGTAGTCGATGATGTTTCTGTTTTTGCCAGAGTTTCCCCAGAGCATAAATTGAAAATTGTAAAGGCTTTGCAGAACAGAGGACATATAGTGGCCATGACAGGTGATGGCGTTAATGATGCACCGGCTATTAAGGCAGCGGATATTGGGGTAGCAATGGGGATAACGGGGACAGATGTGGCCAAGGAAGCTTCTGCTTTGGTTCTTCTGGATGATAATTTTGCTACGATTAAAGCGGCGATAAAAGAAGGCAGAAATATTTACGAGAATATTAGAAAATTTATTCGATATTTGCTAGCTTCCAATGTTGGTGAAATTCTTGTTATGCTTTTTGCTATGCTCCTTGGTTACCCACTTCCTTTAGTGCCTATACAAATACTATGGGTAAATCTTGTAACAGACGGCTTACCTGCAATGGCTTTAGGTTTAGATCAGCCTGAAGATGATGTAATGAAACGAAAGCCAAGAAATCCTAGGGAGGGAGTATTTGCTAGAGGACTTGGCTGGAAGGTAGTATCACGAGGCTTCTTAATTGGGATTGTCACATTAATAGCTTTCATTATCGTTTACAATAAAAATCCAGAAGATCTTGCATATGCACAAACGATTGCTTTTTCCACCTTAGTAATGGCACAACTTATTCACGTATTTGATTGCCGCAGTGAGAAGTCAGTTTTTGCAAGAAATCCATTCGGAAACAAATATTTAGTTTGGGCGGTTATTTCATCCTTGGCCTTACTGTTTGTTGTTATTTACTATCCGCCATTACAGCCAATATTCCATACAGTTCCAGTGGAAATGAAAGATTGGTTTATGATTACTGGGCTTGCAGCATTACCAACATTTTTATTAGCAGGTTCTTTTTTGGCAAGAAAAAGAAAATAAGATATGCTATAATCCAAAAGGTAATAGAGCATTTTCTATTGCCTTTTTGTTTTGTATTAAAATTTTTAAATACATTTTTCTTTAATTATGGTAAAATACGAACTAATTGTTTAATTTTTTTTGTAATCCATAGATCAGGGCGTGTTTAATATGGTTATTAGTATGACTGGTTTTGGCAGAGGGAAGAAGAATGAGGGTCCTTTTACTGCCTTAGTTGAAGTTAAATCGGTAAATCATCGATTTGCTGAATACCAAATTAGAATGCCGAAACAGCTTCTTTATCTTGAAGATAAAATTAAGAAGAAGATTAGTGAATATGTCCAAAGAGGAAGAACTGAAGTTTATATCACAGTTGAGGGACAGAGCTTGGCAAGTCGGCAAGTTCAAATAGATTGGGCATTATTAGACGAATATGTTAAATACATAACGGATATTAAAAACAAATTTTCAATTGGAACTGAAGTAACCCTTCAGGATTTAACGAGAGAAGAGCTTATACTAATAGTAGATAAAGAAACGAACAATGAAAATTTAGAAGCAATGTTGCTTACAGCTGTCGAAGAGGCATGTCAACAATTATGGCAAATGCGTAAATTTGAAGGTTTGGAGCTCGAAAAGGATCTAAACTGTAATCTTAGCAAATTAACTGAGCGACTTGCTGAATTAAAAGAGTATGCCCCGAAAGTTGTACAGCAATATCAAGAGAAACTGGCCAAGCGGATGTCTGATTTTTTGAATGGGCAAGTAGATGAAACGAGATTGTTAACGGAAGTAGCTATTTTCGCCGATAAGTCAGATATTAACGAGGAAGTCACTCGTCTTTACAGTCATATCAATCAATTTACACATACGTTGCCATTAAGTGAACCGATTGGAAGAAAATTGGATTTTATTCTTCAGGAGATGAACCGTGAAGTGAATACAATAGGTTCGAAAGCAAATGATTCGTCTATAGCTTTTCTTGTAGTAGAAATGAAAAGCTTGCTGGAAAAGATGAAGGAACAAGTCCAAAATATTGAATGACTGTTTAGAAAAAGGCTCGCGGGGCCAAAATATATAACTGATACTTGGAGGAACCTGATGGCGATTAAATTAATTAATATTGGCTTTGGCAATATTGTTTCAGCCAATCGTATAATCTCTATAGTAAGCCCCGAATCCGCACCGATAAAAAGAATCATCCAGGATGCTCGTGATCGCGGTTCATTAATAGATGCAACATACGGGAGGCGGACGAGGGCAGTTATCGTTATGGATAGTGACCATGTCATTCTCTCAGCAGTTCAGCCAGAGACCGTTGCCCACCGCTTAGATGACAGAGACGATACTATTGATGAAGGGTAGGATTGAATAATGAAGGAGAAAGGTTTATTGATTGTTTTGTCCGGCCCTTCCGGTGTAGGGAAGGGGACTGTTCGGAAAGAGATCTTTTCTCAGCCGGATACTGCTTTTGAATACTCCATTTCAATGACAACCAGGTTGCCTAGGGAAGGTGAGATTGATGGGGTAGATTATTTTTTCAAGTCTCGCGAAGAATTTGAAGCGTTAATTGAGCAAGAAAAGCTTCTTGAATATGCTGAATTCGTTGGCAATTATTATGGAACTCCTGTAGACTATGTGCAAGAGACATTGGAAAAAGGAAAGGATGTTTTCCTGGAAATAGAAGTACAGGGGGCTCGCCAAGTGCGAAAGAAATTCCCGGATGGATTATTCATTTTTCTTGTTCCGCCAAGTCTCTCGGAGTTAAAGAACAGAATTGTTACAAGAGGAACTGAAACAGAAGATATTATTAATAACCGGATGACGGTTGCTAAAGAAGAAATTGAAATGATGAACTTGTATGATTATGTCGTGGAAAATGACCGAATAGAGCTTGCATGCGAAAGAATTAAAGCAATTGTTGTTGCTGAACATTGCCGAAGAGAACGCGTCGAGCCACGATATATTAAAATGCTGGAGGTTGAATAATAAATGCTATATCCTTCTATCGATTCATTAATGACTAAAATTGATTCCAAATATTCACTTGTGTCCGTTGCTGCAAAGCGTGCCCGTATGATGCAAGTAAATGCAAAGCCACAGCTTGATAAATATGTATCTCACAAAAATGTTGGCAAAGCATTAGAGGAAATCAATGCGGACCAGCTTCACTACCGTCTAGGGAAAAAGCAAAAGGATGAAGCTTACGAATAGGAACTGATAATAACAACCTTTCATGGTTGTTATTTTTATTTTTCAAAGTATAAAGCAAGGATAATGATGATTAATAGATGAAAAAAAAAGGCACTTCTTGCATAATAAAGATAGAACTTGTTGGTAGATGGAGGTCCAATTATGCTCATCGGTAAAAAGATTCTTTTATGTGTAACAGGCGGAATTGCAGTATATAAAGCTGCTGCCTTAACGAGTAAGCTAACTCAGGCTGGTGCAGACGTTAAGGTTATTCTAAGTGAATCAGCTGGAAAATTTGTAACCCCCTTAACATTTCAAGCTTTGTCTCGAAATGATGTTTATACAGATACATTTGATGAAAAAAATTCTAAAGTCATTGCCCATATCGATCTGGCTGATTGGGCTGATTTAATATTAATTGCACCGGCAACGGCAAATATCATTGGGAAGCTGGCAAACGGGATTGCTGATGATATGATTTCGACCACTTTGCTTGCTGCTGCTGCGCCTGTTTGGGTTGCTCCTGCAATGAATGTCCATATGTACAATCACCCAGCTGTTCAGAAGAACATGGACACGCTTCACAGTTTTGGCTATAGGTTTATCGAGCCGGGAGAAGGATACCTTGCGTGCGGATATGTGGGAAAAGGGAGACTAGAGGAGCCAGAGAAAATAACAGAACTGATTACGGATCATTTTCAAACAAACCATATAAATCTATCTGGGTCCAAACTAGTCATTACAGCTGGTCCGACTAGGGAAAAAATTGACCCGGTCAGATATATTACTAATCATTCGTCAGGAAAAATGGGCTATGCGATTGCCGAGGAGGCCATTAAGACCGGAGCTGATGTTGTACTCATCTCAGGTCCTGTTTCACTTCAGGCACCAGCGGGTGTGAACGTAATAAAGGTGGAAAGTGCTGAAGAAATGTACGAGGCAGTGATGGCCCAATTCGGAAATGCAGATATTGTAATAAAAACTGCTGCGGTTGCTGATTATCGTCCGAAAATAACTTATGATCAAAAGGTGAAAAAACAACCTGGGGAACAAAGTTTAGAGCTTGAAAGAACTAAGGATATTCTTTTTGAACTTGGCAAAGTAAAAAAACATCAAATTTTAATTGGGTTTGCTGCTGAAACAGAACATG
The DNA here is from genome assembly GCF_032341175.1 of Bacillus sp. DTU_2020_1000418_1_SI_GHA_SEK_038. Classification (NCBI taxonomy): domain Bacteria; kingdom Bacillati; phylum Bacillota; class Bacilli; order Caryophanales; family Bacillaceae; genus Bacillus; species Bacillus sp. DTU_2020_1000418_1_SI_GHA_SEK_038. Next base: position 1,821,485 of record NZ_CP135435.1, read on the forward strand.
TAGCAGAATACGCCCATGAAAAGCTCAAGAAAAAAAATGCAGATATGATTGTCGCAAATAACGTAAAAACCGAAGGAGCAGGCTTTGGAACAGACACGAATATTGTTACGTTATTTAAACGAGATGGTACATCAGAAGAGCTCCCTCTGATGTCAAAGCATAAGGTTGCAGAAAAAATACTCCATGAAGCTTCTCAGTTGTTAAGGGATGAACATAAATGAACATTGCCAGTGTAATCGTTGATGTACCGGCAAGACAAACGGACAGGGCTTTCGATTATTTAATCCCAGGCCATTTAATAGGTATTATACAAATCGGGATGAGGGTGATTGTTCCTTTTGGACCGAGAAAAATTCAAGGCTTCGTGACGGACATTAAAGCTGAATCCCATTTTAAACAATTAAAAAAGCTAATTGAGCCAATGGACTTAAATCCTGTATTGAATCAGGAACTTCTAACTCTTGGCGATTGGTTAACGGAATCAACACTTTGCTATAAGATTTCATCATACCAAGTAATGCTGCCTGCTGCTTTAAAGGCTAAATATGAAAAAAAACTAAAATTAATCAATGCTGAAAATCCGGATGAATTGCCTCCTCACATTAAAGAGGTATTTGCAAATCGGGATATCATTTCCTGGCAGGAAGCAGTTGAGATGGGATATTTATCACTGTTGCAAAAAGAAGTAACGAATGGGACGGTTGAAATTTTATATGAGGTAAAGGAACGAATAAGGAAGAAAAAGCGCAAGGCGGTCTATACAAATTTAAGTAAGGAAGAGCTATCTGCTGAAATAGAAAGCTTGCCACCTCAAGCGACTAAACAAAAGCAAGTGCTAGATTTTTTTATACACACTGGAGAGAATATCATTGAGCTTCGTGAGCTTCTAATGAAGCTCGGGATTACCTCTTCCGTAGTGAATGGATTGATCCAAAAAGGGATCTTACGGCAAAAAGAATTAGAAGTTTACAGAGATCCTTATGGGGAACGTACTTTTGCAAGAACGGAACCACTTCCTCTATCATCGGACCAAGAACATGCTATTAAGCCAATCTTAGCAACCATTGAAGAGGAAGTACACGATACTTTTTTATTATATGGTGTAACAGGGAGCGGCAAAACAGAAGTCTATCTACAATCGATTGGAATGGTCCTTGAGAAGGGAAAAGAAGCCATTGTCCTCGTACCTGAAATTTCCCTAACCCCGCAAATGGTGAAAAGATTTAAGGGGAGATTCGGGGACCAGGTAGCCGTTCTTCACAGCGGGCTTTCAACAGGTGAAAAATATGATGAATGGCGAAAGATTCAAAGACAGGAAGTTAAGGTAGTAGTCGGTGCGAGGTCGGCTATTTTCGCGCCTTTCCAAAATCTAGGAATCATAATCATCGATGAGGAGCATGAGACAAGCTATAAACAAGAGGAAAATCCGAGATATCATGCCCGCGATGTGGCAATCCATAGAGGGGCTACCCATAATTGTCCGGTCGTCCTAGGAAGTGCGACTCCTTCTCTCGAGTCATTTGCCAGAGCACAAAAAGGAGTTTACAAGCTTCTATCGATGCCGAAGAGAATGAATAATCAGGCTTTGCCCGAAGTAGCGATTATCGATATGAGAGAAGAATTAAGAGCGGGAAACAGGTCGATGTTTTCACAAATGCTTCTCGAAAAAATTAAAGATCGATTAGAAAAAAAGGAACAGATTGTTTTATTTCTAAATAAAAGGGGCCACTCGTCCTTTGTCATGTGCAGGGATTGCGGATATGTTGTTAATTGCCCCAACTGCGATATCTCTTTAACCTACCATCGATTCAACCAGCATATGAAATGCCATTATTGCGGCTATGAAGCTGAAGCACCAAAAAATTGCCCTGAATGCCAGAGTGAGCATATTCGCTATTTTGGCACGGGGACGCAAAAAGTCGAGGAGGAGTTAGCAAAGATTCTTCCTGAAGCGACCGTTATTCGTATGGATGTCGATACAACAAGTAAAAAGGGTGCCCATGAAAAACTTCTTGATCAATTTCAAGACGGCCATGCTGATATTCTGCTTGGAACACAAATGATTGCTAAAGGATTGGATTTTCCTAACATCACATTAGTTGGCGTATTATCTGCTGATACTATGCTCCACCTCCCGGATTTCAGATCTTCCGAGAAAACCTTTCAGCTGCTAACTCAAGTTAGTGGGCGGGCAGGAAGACACGAGCTTGAAGGAGAGGTTATTGTTCAGACGTATACCCCTGAACATTATAGCGTTGAATTAGCAGGAGAACAGGATTATGCTCGTTTTTATGATAAAGAAATGATGGTGAGGAAAGTCCACAAATATCCGCCGTTCTACTATATATCCTTAGTGACTGTTAGCCATGAGGAATTAATGAAGGCGGTATCTGTTACAGAAAAAATCACAGCCTATCTTCGATCCAGGCTATCTAAAGAAGCTATATGTCTTGGACCAGTTGCTTCTCCAATACCTAGGATTAATAATAGATATAGGTACCAATGTTTGATAAAATACAAGCGGGAACCAGCTTTAGGTGAGTCTCTCAAAAAAATGCTTGATCACTATCAGCAGGAGATTCATTCGAGCGGACTGCAAATTTCCGTAGATCTAAATCCATATATACTAATGTAATAAGGTGAAACTTCAATCAGTGGGGTGCCTTTCCCCACTGATTGTTAGTTGCGGCCCACAGGATGTGGGTCACACAGACGTTGCCACAGGATGTGGCGTTCTTAGTCTGTGTACATATTTTCGGGCCTTTACGGGCTGTTGATCCCCCTTCAAGAAATTTTTGTTTACTCAACTTCTTGAAGGGGGGTCTTACAGCCCGTTAATCTGCGAGAAATTGAAGAAAGATTTAGATGAATTTTGTTATGAATCTTGTGAAAATAGTTGAAAATAGGTAAATAAGAAGTCATTGGAGGAACTAGATTGTCAGTCAGAAAAATTGTCACTTATCCTTCTGAAATATTAGAGGTACAGTGTAAACCAGTTAAGTTTTTTGATAAAAAACTCGTAAAAATATTAAATGATATGTACGATACAATGATTGAATTTGACGGGGTTGGGCTTGCCGCCCCACAAATCGGTCTTGATCAGCAAATAGCGATAGTCGATATTGATGATGATAGTGGCACAATCGAAATGATTAATCCGGAAATACTGGAAATAAAGGGAGAACAAATAGGGCCGGAAGGCTGCCTGAGTTTTCCGGGATTATATGGAGAAGTTAGTAGACCTGACTATGTGAAAGTTAAGGCTCAAGATCGGAAAGGGAAATTTTATACACTTGAAGCTGAAGACTTTTTGGCGAGAGCGATCTTACATGAAATTGACCATCTTCAAGGAATTTTATTTACCTCCAAAGTAATTAGATATCTTGAAGAAGCTGAACTGGAAGGAGCGGAGTAAAATGACAAAAATCGTTTTTATGGGAACACCTGATTTCTCAGTTCCTGTCCTGCAGCAAATTATTAAAGACGGGTTTGAGGTTATTGCTGTTGTAACACAGCCTGACCGTCCTGTAGGAAGAAAAAGGGTGCTAACACCTCCTCCAGTAAAGGTAGAGGCGGAAATTCATGGGATTCCTGTTTATCAGCCAGAAAAAATTAGAGAGAGAGAAGAGCTAGACAAAATTCTAGCACTAAATCCGGATTTGGTTATAACTGCTGCCTTTGGACAAATTTTACCAAAGGAGCTATTAGAAGCTCCTAAATTTGGATGTATAAATGTTCATGCTTCCTTACTTCCAGAATTAAGAGGCGGTGCACCTATCCACTATTCGATTATTCAAGGAAAGAAAAAGACCGGAATAACGATTATGTATATGGCTGAAAAGCTTGATGCGGGGGATATTTTAACTCAAGTGGAGGTTCCGATTACGGAAACAGACACAGTTGGTACGCTGCACGATAAGCTCAGTGCGGCAGGTTCACAGCTATTATCCGACACTTTGCCTAAACTGATTAAAGGGGAATTACAATCTATTCCTCAAAATGACGCTGAAGCGACTTTTGCCTCAAATATTAAAAGAGAGCAGGAAAAAATTGATTGGTCAAAAACAGGAGAGGATATTTATAACCATATACGCGGATTAAATCCTTGGCCAGTTGCTTATACAACATTAAACGATGCCGTAATAAAAGTTTGGTTGGCTGAAAAGGTTAAAGGGGAGTTAAAACAGGTACCAGGGACCATTATAAGAATAGAGAACGAAGCACTAGTAATCGCAACTGGGAATGAGACCGCCATTAAAATTATCGAACTTCAGCCAGCAGGAAAGAAAAAAATGACTGCGGAGCAATTTTTACGGGGAGCTGGTTCACAAGTAACGATTGGGGATCGTCTAGGAGTTGAACAATGAAAAAGAAAAACGTCCGTGAAACCGCAATGGACTTGTTGGAGACCATTGAAAAAAAACAGTCTTACAGCAATTTGCTTCTTAATAACTTTATTAACAAGAACCAAATTAGCTCAAAGGATATTGGCTTGCTAACCGAATTGACATATGGAACCTTGCAAAGAAGAATGAGTCTTGATTTCTTTTTAAAGCCATTTCTTAAAGGGAATAAAAAGGTTGAAAGCTGGGTCATTCAATTATTACGTCTTACCTTATATCAAATGATTTATTTGGATAAGATTCCTGACCGGGCAGCGATATTTGAAGCAGTTGAAATTGCCAAAAACCGCGGTCATAAAGGAATTTCCGGAATGGTTAATGGCATTTTTCGCAATATTCAAAGGTCGGGCTTGCCTTCCTTAGAAACAATCGAGGATCCGATTGAAAGACTTTCTATCGAAACAAGTCACCCTTACTGGCTTGTGAAGAGATGGGAAGCCCAACTAGGATATGAAAAGACAAAAGACATGTGCGATCTTAATTTAACAGCCCCACTACAAACGGGGAGGGTCAATCTAACAAGAACAACGGTAGAAGATTGCATCAAGCTTTTGGAGGAAGAAGGGTTTCAAGTTGAACCAAGCCCTTTTATACCTGAAGCTATCAAATGTTACCGTGGCAACCTTGCCCACTCCCGTGCTTTTAAAGATGGAATGATCACCATTCAAGATGAAAGCTCGATGCTTGCCGCATATGCATTAGGTGTTACTGAAAATGAACGGATCTTAGATGCGTGTGCTGCTCCTGGAGGGAAATCTACACATATAGCAGAACAGCTTTCTAACACTGGTCAGGTTGTTTCACTTGATTTACATGATCATAAAGTAAAATTGATTCATGAAAATGCAGCAAGGCTTAAACTATCCAATATAACAGCAACTGCCCTTGACAGCAGAAAGGTTCAAGAGCATTTTGAACAAGCATCTTTTGACCGTATTTTATTGGATGCCCCTTGCTCAGGTCTTGGGGTAATGAGAAGAAAACCGGATATGAAGTATACGAAAAAGGAAGAAGATATTTTCCAATTGGCAACAGTGCAAAAAAACTTATTAACTGCAGTTTCCCCTTTATTGAAAAAAGGTGGTAATCTAGTTTATAGTACTTGTACTGTTGACATTGAAGAGAATCAACATGTAGTAGAAGCTTTTTTAAATGAGAATGATGAATTTGAAGGGGATCTATCGATGAAGGACCGGATGCCTGAGGCCATTCGTCCGCTTGTTAATGGGTTTCAGCTTCAAATTTTGCCGCAAGATATTGGATCGGATGGGTTTTACATAGCCTGTCTAAGAAAGAAGGTATAATGAATGGAACAAGCTACCAAGGAAGCAATAACAACAGAACAAAAACCGTCCATTTATTCTTTACAGCTGCACGAGTTAAAAGACTGGTTAACAGAAATGAATGAAAAGGCGTTTCGTGCCGATCAAATTTTTGATTGGCTTTATACGAAAAGAGTTATAAGCTTTGAAGATATGTCCAATTTATCTAAAGGATTACGAGAAAAATTATCCAATTCCTTTACTTTAACGACATTGAAAACTATAATTCAACAGCAATCCTCAGATGGGACGATAAAATTTTTATTTGAACTTCATGATGGGTATTCGATTGAAACCGTTCTAATGAGGCATGAATACGGCAATTCTGTTTGTGTAACGACCCAGGTGGGATGCAGAATTGGCTGTACATTTTGTGCATCCACTCTAGGGGGGTTAAAGCGGAACCTAGAAGCAGGAGAAATCGTTGCTCAAGTCGTAAAAGTTCAGCAGGCATTAGATGAAACAGAGGAAAGAGTTAGTTCTATCGTCATTATGGGGATTGGGGAACCTTTTGATAATTATGATCAAATGCTCTCCTTCTTAAAAATCGTCAATCACGACAAAGGGCTAAATATTGGTGCCCGTCATATTACAGTTTCAACGAGTGGTATCATTCCGAAGATTTATCAATTTGCTGATGAAAATATGCAAATCAATTTCGCACTTTCTCTTCATGCACCAAACTCAGAACTTAGAAGCCGTCTAATGCCAATTAATCGTGCATACAAGCTTCCAGATTTAATGGAAGCCATCCGTTATTATGTAAATAAAACTGGGAGACGTGTCAGTTTTGAGTACGGATTATTCGGTGGAGTAAATGATCAGGTTGAGCATGCAGAGGAATTAGCGAGGTTAGTAAAAGGAATTAAATGCCATATAAACTTGATTCCAGTCAATTATGTTCCTGAACGAGATTACGTTAGAACACCGAAGGAACAAATTTTTAAATTTGAAAAAACATTGAAGAACCATGGTGTAAATGTAACGATTCGCAGAGAGCAAGGTCATGATATAGATGCAGCATGTGGACAACTTCGTGCGAAGGAGCGAAAAGAGGAGACGAGGTGACAAGATGAAAGCTGTTTTTAAGACAGACCGAGGCAGAATTCGTCAGCATAATGAAGATAATGGTGGAATATTTTTAAACCGAAGCGGCCAGCGCCTTGCCATTGTAGCAGATGGTATGGGCGGTCATCGCGCGGGTGATGTGGCAAGTGAAATGGCTTTAACGAATCTGCAAAAGCTATGGGGAGAAACAGAAGCGGTAAGGACAGCAGATGAAGCGGAAGAGTGGTTAAGAGTCAATATTGAAAAGGGCAATACAGCACTCTACGAGCATTCAAAAAACACATCAGAATGTGAAGGGATGGGGACAACCTTAGTCGCCGCCATCTGTACAAAACATTTTGCTACCATTGCTAATATTGGGGATAGCCGTTGCTATATTCTAAATGAAAATGGGTTTCAGCAGCTAACGGATGACCATTCACTTGTAAATGAATTAGTCCGTTCAGGACAAATTTCAAAAGAGGATGCAGAGCATCACCCAATGAAAAATGTTGTATTAAGAGCTCTCGGAACAGAAGAAACAGTGAATATGGATATTAAGACAATTATTTTTGAGGAGGAGGACCTTTTGCTTCTATGTTCAGACGGTCTCTCCAATAAGGTGACGGAAAAAGAAATGATTCATATTCTTAAAGATAATCAAGGTTTAGAAGAAAAGGCTGCTGCCCTTATTGAATTAGCGAATAATCACGGCGGCGAGGATAATATTACGTTGGTCATAGTTGAATTTTTTGATAATGAGTCTGGTGAACGTCTATGATGATTGGTAAAAGAATTAGCGGTAGATATAAAATTCTGGAAGTCATCGGCGGAGGCGGAATGGCTAATGTTTATTTAGCTCATGATATGATTCTTGACCGTGATGTGGCAGTTAAAATGCTACGCCTTGATTTTGCTAATGATGATGAGTTTATCCGTCGTTTTCATCGAGAAGCCCAATCGGCAACAAGTCTAGCCCACCCTAATATTGTTAGTATTTACGATGTCGGTGAGGAAGATTCCCTTTATTACATTGTCATGGAATATGTCGATGGACAAACATTAAAACAATACATACTGCAAAACAGTCCTGTTCGTGTTGAAAAAGTAATTGAGATTATGAAGCAGCTAACCTCGGCTATTGCACATGCTCATCAAAATCATATTATTCACCGAGACATTAAGCCTCATAATATATTAATAGACAGGCACGGAAATGTAAAAATCACAGATTTTGGCATCGCAATAGCTTTAAGTGCGACAAGCATAACCCAAACCAATTCAGTCCTAGGATCTGTTCATTATTTATCGCCTGAACAAGCGAGAGGCGGAATGGCAAACCGTAAGTCTGATATTTATTCTCTCGGAATTGTTATGTTTGAATTGTTGACGGGAAGGCTGCCATTTTCGGGAGAGTCAGCTGTTTCCATTGCTTTAAAGCATTTGCAATCTGAAACACCTTCATTAAGGAGATGGAACCCATCCATTCCGCAAAGCCTTGAAAACATTGTTTTAAAAGCAACGGCAAAAGATCCATTTCATCGCTATGACAGTGTAGAAGAAATGGAAGATGATTTAAGCTCAAGCTTGGACCCAGAACGAATAGGTGAGGCGAAATTTATTATCCCGGTTGATAATGATGCAACAAAGGCTATTCCAATCATTACAGATGAGCATTCTTTTCCAGTGAGTGATGAGACAGTTGTTCACGCGAAAGCCGTTCACCATGTTGAGGAAGCTAAACCGCAAAAGGAAAAGGAAAAGAAAAAGAAGTGGCCAGCCATATTAGTTTCTACTTTTATTGGCCTGATTATATTGGGAATTTTAATTGTTTTTGTTCTACCAGGCTTATTTTCACCAAAAGAAGTGATCGTTCCTGACTTAACTGGTGATGAGATTGATAAAGCAATAGCAGAGCTGGAAGCGGCAGGATTTCATGTTAATGAACCGATTCGGATAAACGATGAGGATTGGGATGAAGGCCTTGTCATTAAGACTGAACCTAAAGCTGGAAAAACAGTTAAAGAAGGTTCAGATATTGATATTTATGAAAGCTTAGGCAAGGAAAAATTTGAACTGGCAGATTATAGGGATCACTCCTATGATGAAGTGGTAAGGTTATTAGAGCAGGAAAAATTTAAATTTATTGATAAAGAGGAAGTTTATGATGAGGGCATTCCCTCTGGAACAATAATCGATCAAAACATCCAAAAAGGTGAGCTAGTCGTTCCTGGGGAAACGGAATTAGAATTTATCGTAAGTAAGGGACCGACTCCAATATCTTTAAAAGATTTAAAAGAGTACAATAGAAAAGGCTTACAGGAGTATGAGGCTGCCACAGGATTAATTATTGAAATAACAGAGGCGTACTCAAATGAGGTTCAGGAAGGTAATGTAATCTCGCAGGATCCTCTTCCGGGCACCGAGTTAACAAAAGGTAAAAAAGTAAAGGTCGTTATTTCTAAAGGCAAAGAGGAATTACCCCCAAAAATAGTCACTAGGGATATCATTGTTCCGTATGAACCGTCTGAGGATGGCCAGCCACAGGAAATTCAAATTTATATTGATGACATGGAGAGGGATTTGAATGTACCTGAAATAACTGACTATATTACAGAAAATAAGACATATAGAATTGAATTAACTATTGCTGCTGGGCAACAAGCAGTTTACCAGGTAAGAAGAGACAATGTGGTTATCGATCAGCAATACGTGCCGTTTCCGGAATAATGTTAAGGGTACTTCCCAAACTAATGTTAAATAAACTTAAGGGTAAGGAGTGTTGCTATGCCTGAGGGCAAAATTATTAAGGCATTAAGCGGGTTTTATTATGTTTTAAGTGGTAATGAAACTATACAATGCCGTGGTCGGGGTGTATTTCGAAAGAACAAGATAACTCCTCTTGTCGGTGATGAGGTCGTATTCCAAGCAGAAAATGATAAGGAAGGGTATATCCTTGAAATTAAAGAGCGGAAGAACGAACTTGTCAGGCCGCCAATTGCCAATGTAGATCAAGCAATTCTTGTATTTTCAGCAGTTGAACCAAGCTTCAGTACATCTTTGCTTGATCGATTTCTCGTATTGGTAGAGTTTAATCATATTAAGCCGATTATTTGTATTACAAAAATGGATTTAACAAATGAAGAACAATATAAGGAAATTCAAAACTATGCCAATAATTATCGTAAAGCGGGCTATCAAGTTTTATTAACTTCCTCTGAAACAGAAGAAGGGATCAAAGATCTATCTCCATTTTTGGATGGAGAAATCTCCGTTTTTGCAGGGCAGTCAGGTGTAGGTAAATCTTCCTTGCTTAATGCTTTAAGACCAGATCTAGAATTAAGAACAAATGATATTTCCTCACATTTAGGAAGAGGAAAACATACAACAAGGCATGTAGAATTAATAAAAGTAGGGAATGGTCTCGTTGCCGATACTCCAGGGTTTAGTTCTTTGGAGTTTACCGATATTGAGATGGAGGATGTGAATTTCTGTTTCCCTGAAATTCAGCAGCATAGTGAGGACTGTAAATTCAGAGGATGTCTTCATTTAGCAGAGCCTAAATGCGCTGTGAAAATAGCGGTAGACAATCATGAAATTCCACTTTATCGATATGAGCATTACAAAACTTTTTTACAGGAAATTAAAGAGAGAAAGCCGAGGTACTAATTATGGTGAAAGTTGCACCATCGATATTATCAGCTGATTTTTCCAAGCTTGGGGAAGAAATTAAAGATGTAGAAAGAGGGGGAGCAGATTATATCCATGTAGATGTAATGGATGGGCATTTTGTTCCAAATATTACAATTGGTCCGCTTATTGTAGAAGCAATTAGACCTGTTACAAAGCTTCCTTTAGACGTCCATTTGATGATTGAAAATCCAGACCAATATATTGAGGCATTTGCGAAAGCGGGAGCTGATTATATTACCGTCCATGTAGAGGCATGTCGTCACCTCCATCGGACTATACATTTTATTAAGTCTTTAGGCGTAAAGGCGGGTGTTGTTTTAAATCCGGCAACACCGGTAAATACGATTGAACACATCATTGAGGATGTTGATATGGTATTACTTATGACGGTTAACCCTGGCTTTGGCGGTCAAAAATTCATTTCATCCGTTCTTCCGAAAATTACAGCTGTCAAAAAAATGGCTGACGATAAAGGGTTAAACATTGAAATTGAAGTAGACGGCGGGGTAAATGAAGAAACGGCCAAGCTTTGTATTGAAGCAGGTGCTAATGTTCTAGTTGCTGGTTCTGCGGTATACAGCCAGGAGGATCGTGCTAAAGCAATTGCAGCAATAAAAGGAAGTATGATTCACTAAAATAAAGGCTGACTCAAGGGATGCAAACTCCATTAATATCGTGGTGTTTTCCCAAAAATGAGTCAGCCTTTTTCACATAATGGAGCTGGTAATCATGATAATAAATTTATTAGCGGGAGGACCTGTAAGCCTGTTGCCAAACCTAGATATTTACAAGCAAGAAGGGGATATTTGGATTGGAGTCGATAGAGGCGTCTTAACACTTTTTTCAATCGGGATACAACCATCGATCGCTTTCGGGGATTTTGATTCAGTTTCAGCTGAGGAAATGGCTGTTATCGAGGAGCAAATAGTAGATTTGAAACGTTTTCGGCCAGAGAAAGATGAAACAGATATGGAATTAGCATTAAATTGGGCCATTAAACAAAAGCCAAAATTAATTCGCATATTTGGCGCAACAGGCGGAAGATTGGATCACTTTTTTGCCAATATACAGCTGCTTGTTAATCCATTCCTGCATGGTGAAGATGCTCAAATCGAAATCATTGATCACAGTAATATCATCTATATAAAAGGACCGGGAATTCATGAAATTAAGAGAAATCTTCTGTTTAAATATGTATCCTTCATCCCTCTATCTATGGAAATTCACGATTTAACCTTAAATGGGTTTAAGTATCCATTACAGGATGAGCATATTCAAATGGGATCCACGCTATGTATTAGTAACGAACTTATTAACGATAGTGGGAATTTTTCATTTTCAAAAGGCATAATAATGGTTGTAAGAAGTAAAGATTAAGTTCCTATATTATTAGTACTTATCATATTTATTTGAATAAGATGATAATGGCGAAAGATAAGTTGGATGTGTGAGATCGTGAGGAGGGACACGTGATATGAGATTTTATACAATTAAACTGCCAAGATTTTTGGGCGGCATCGTACGCGCAATGTTAGGAACCTTTAAGAAAAATTGATGCTATTCATGCAAGAAAAAAGCACCTGTCAAGGGTGCTTTATTTTTGGTATTAAAAAAGACATCCAAATGGATGTCTTTTTAATATTATACGCGTTCTACTTTACCAGATTTAAGCGCTCTTGCAGATACCCAAACACGTTTAGGTTTACCGTCTACAAGGATACGTACTTTTTGAAGGTTTGCACCCCAAGTACGCTTGTTAGCGTTCATTGCATGGGAACGTGCATTACCTGTTGTTGTTTTTCTACCAGTGACTACACATTTACGTGGCATATTATTTCCCTCCTTACACATAAGCTGAAGCTATTTTCATGCTTTCATTGCTATGTTAGATGACCATTTTGATTTAATGTCTCCTAAATTAATGAATTTGTGGACATTAAAAGATACTTTAATAATTTATCACACAACCCTTTATATTGCAATAGGTGTCTTTCAAGAAAAAATCCTTGACATACACTATAGAGCTGTAAGCTATAATAAGGAGGGCAGAGTCCAGCTTTCAAAATGACAAAGTATATAGTAAAATGATTTTAGCCAAGGAGTATTTTCCAAAGGGGGAAGTAAAATGTCCATCGAACTTAATACGAAATTCGGTCAAATTGATATTTCGAATGAAGTAATTGCTACAATTGCAGGTGGGGCTGCGGTTGATTGTTATGGAATTGTAGGAATGGCCTCCAAAAATCAGCTAAAGGACGGACTAACTGATATTTTGCGTAAAGAGAACTTTACTCGTGGGGTCATCGTTAGACAGGATGAAGATGAAGTACATATTGATATGTATATTATAGTAAGTTATGGAACGAAAATTTCTGAGATTGCTCACAACGTGCAATCAAAGGTAAAATACATCCTAGATAAAACAGTTGGTCTGAGCACGGACTCGGTTAATATTTACGTTCAAGGAGTTCGTGTGACGAACCCGTAGTGAGGAGGAAAGACTTGTGTCAATTAATGCACTAGATGGAAAACGTTTTGCAGAAATGGTCATTACGGGAGCCAATCACTTATCTGCGAATGCCCAATATGTTGATTCACTTAACGTTTTCCCAGTTCCTGACGGTGATACAGGAACAAATATGAATTTGTCGCTAACATCAGGAGCGAAGGAAGTAAAGAATAATATTCAAGACCATATTGGTAAGGTCGGTTCAGCACTATCCAAAGGATTGCTAATGGGAGCCCGTGGGAACTCCGGGGTTATTTTATCCCAGCTTTTCCGAGGCTTTTCTAAAGCCATTGAACAGAAGGCTGAAATTAATAGTATAGAATTTGCTGATGCGCTTCATAGTGGAGTAGAAACAGCTTATAAGGCCGTAATGAAGCCTGTTGAAGGAACAATTTTGACAGTTGCAAAAGACTCGGCCAAAAGAGCAGTGCAAGTAGCCAAAAATGAAAAAGACCTTATTGCCTTAATGGAAGAAATAGTCAAAGAGTCGAAGGCATCACTTAGCCGCACTCCAGACCTGCTTCCCGTTTTGAAAGAGGTAGGAGTAGTTGATAGCGGAGGCCAAGGTCTTGTCTTTGTATATGAGGGATTCCTCGCTCAATTAAAGGGTGAAGAACTTCCTGACAGTCCTTCCGCATTTCCAAAAATGGAAGATTTGGTTAGTGCGGAGCATCACAAAAACATACATAGCTTTATGAATACAGAAGATATTGAATTTGGTTATTGCACTGAATTTATGGTTAAATTTGAACCAGAAAAGCTTGCTAAAAGTCCGTTCTCCGAAGAAGCTTTTCGAACGGATTTGAGTAAATTTGGTGACTCATTATTAGTTATTGCCGATGATGAGCTTGTTAAAGTTCATATTCACTCGGAACAGCCTGGCGAATGCTTATCTTATGGGCAGCGTTATGGAAGCCTTATCAATATGAAGATCGAAAATATGCGTCAGCAGCACTCTAACTTAGTTGAAGGTACCCAAACCCAAGCAAGTTCTGCACCAGTATCGAAGGAATTAAAGGAATATGGTATTGTCACAGTCTCGATGGGACAGGGCATTGCTGACCTATTCCGAAGCATTGGAGCCCATGCAGTTATTGAAGGTGGCCAAACGATGAACCCGAGTACTGAAGATATTGTGAAGGCGATCGAAGAAGTCCATGCGAAAAAGGTCATCATTCTTCCTAATAATAAAAATATTATTATGGCAGCTGAGCAGGCAGCCGAAGTCGCAGAACAAGAGGTTATTGTCATCCCGACTAAGACAGTTCCACAAGGAATGTCAGCATTGCTTGCGTTCAACCCAAGTGCTGAATTAGCCCAAAATAAGTACGGCATGACAGAAGCACTTCAACATGTAAAAACAGGGCAGATTACATTTGCAGTAAGAGACACAAGCATTGATGGTCTTGAAATTGAGAAGGATGATTTCATGGGAATCGCCGAAGGGAAAATCCTTGTCAAAAATAAAGATAAGGTCCAGACAGCAAAAGACCTTCTTTCTAACATGCTTGATGAGGATTCGGAAATTTTAACGATTCTAAAGGGTGAGGACGCTTCTGACGAAGATGTACAAGCCATCGTCAATTTAGTTGAAGAAGAGTTTGAAGAAATTGAAATTGAAATACATGATGGAAAACAGCCGTTGTATGCATTTATTTTTGCAATTGAATAAAGGAAAATGATAACGAAAGCGCCTTCTTAATTTTGAAGGAGTTATCTATTTATTTACCTATGCAGAAAGAAGGGGCCTCCCCTTCTTTTTTGGCTAAATATATGTTAGTGATGATCATTTATTTATGAAATAGATTCGGAAGCTGGAGGTGAGATCTTTGTCAAATCATTATAAAATATTGAATCCAAATATGACTCTTCCAGTTACAGCCGTAAAAGGGATAGGAGAAGAAACCGCTGCAGCATTAGAGGAAATGAATATTAAAACCGTAAAAGATTTACTAGAGTACTTCCCGTTCCGCTATGAAGATTACCGACAAAAGGATTTGGCAGAGGTTAAGCATGAAGAAAGAGTGACTGTGATCGGAAAGATACATAGCGAGCCCTCTCTTGTCTACTATGGAAGAAAGCGTTCAAGATTAACGTTAAGAGTACTTGTAGGAAACTATCTAATACAGACAGTATTATTTAATCAGCCATATATCAAGAACAAAATCTCAATAAATGAAACAGTTACGGTTACGGGAAAATGGGACCAGCATCGGCAAACAATTACAGCAAGTGAATTGCATGTTGGTTCGGTTATAAAAAGTAAAGATTTTGAGCCAGTTTATACTGTAAAGGGAAAAGTAACGGTTAAAGGCTTAAGACGCTTTATCAGTCTTGCTTTTTCTCAATTTGGGACAGATGTGGAAGAAACATTACCAGAATTATACTTAATTAAATATAAGCTATTGAATAGAAGGACTGCACTAAACATCATGCATTTTCCAGCAGATCAAAATGATTTAAAGCAGGCTAGAAGAAGATTTGTTTATGAAGAGTTTTTTTATTTTCAAATAAAAATGCAAGCATTAAGAAAGATTGATAGAGAACAGTCAAAAGGCATCAGCCAACTTTATCATCTCGAAAATCTTAAGTTATTTATTCATTCATTGCCATTTTCCCTTACAGATGCACAAAAAAGAGTTGTTAAGGAAATTCTTTCTGATATGAAGTCACCGTTTAGAATGAACCGGCTCTTGCAGGGAGATGTAGGTTCCGGAAAGACAGCAGTGGCGGCAATTGCTCTTTATGCGTCTAGAACGGCTGGCTTTCAAGGTGCGTTAATGGTCCCGACGGAAATATTGGCGGAACAGCATGCTGAATCACTGAAACAAATGCTTGATCCCTTTCAGATAAAATGTGAGCTGCTGACAAGTTCGGTTAAGGGAAAAAGACGCCGAGAAATCCTGCAGCTTCTTAAAGAAGGAGAGATTGATGTTCTTATCGGAACACATGCTTTAATACAAGATGAGGTCGAATTTCAGAAATTAGGGCTTGTTATTACAGATGAACAGCATCGATTTGGGGTTGAACAGCGAAGGGTTTTGAGGGAGAAGGGGGAGAATCCCGATGTTTTATTTATGACAGCAACCCCTATTCCCCGAACATTAGCGATTACTGTTTTTGGAGAAATGGATGTATCCATTATTGATGAAATGCCGGCAGGGAGAAAAGTGATAGAAACGTATTGGGCGAAGCCTTCTATGCTTGAGCGAGTTTTAGGATTTGTTGAAAAGGAGCTTCGTGCTGGTCATCAGGCATATGTTATTTGTCCGCTAATCGAAGAATCTGATAAGTTGGACGTCCAGAATGCAATCGATGTTCATGCGCAATTAACACATTTTTTTAATGGGCGTTATCAAGTTGGATTAATGCATGGCAGATTACACTCTGATGAAAAAGAAGCAGTAATGAAGGAATTTAGCCATAATGAAATTCAAGTGCTCGTTTCGACAACAGTAGTTGAAGTTGGAGTGAATGTCCCTAATGCCACGATGATGGTCATTTATGATGCTGAACGATTTGGTTTGTCCCAGCTTCATCAGTTAAGAGGCAGGGTTGGACGTGGCAGTGATCAATCTTTTTGTATTCTCCTGGCCGATCCGAAGTCAGAAACAGGGAAAGAACGGATGAAAATAATGACCGAAACAAATGACGGGTTTCTTCTTAGTGAAAAGGACCTCGAACTAAGAGGACCAGGTGATTTCTTCGGAAAAAAACAAAGCGGACTTCCTGAATTTAAGGTTGCTGATATGGTGCATGATTATCGAGCTTTAGAGACAGCTAGAGATGATGCAGCACAATTAATTGAAACAAATGAATTTTGGACTGCTCCTGAATTTCATTATTTAAGAGAATACTTAAGGGAAACCGGTGTGCTGGAAGGCGAAAAACTTGATTAGCTAAAAATTACTCCACGCTGTCAACGCGCTGGAGCTTTTTTTTGTCTAGATCCTAGTCAAGGCACCACCGCTTTTATTTATCTAGCTCCAGTGCCTAGGGGCTCGAGGTCATAAGTCAAGTTGTCATGAAGGTAAAGTGCGCCCTTCCTGCCAACTTGACTTATGCTTGTCGCCCCTGGTCAAGGCACCTCCGCTTTTATGCTTGCAATCTGTTTTTCTTGATTATATACTACTATTAGTACCTAGTCTTAATATCTGGGACGGTGTGTATAGATGAGAAGAAATAAAAAAGAGCGACAGGCACAATTAAAGGTAACTATAAAGGAAAATCCTTTTATTACCGATGAAGAGCTTGCTGAAAAGTTTTCTGTTAGTGTGCAGACAATCCGGTTGGACAGGCTGGAATTATCCATTCCTGAGTTGCGTGAACGAATAAAACATGTAGCTGAAAAAAGGTTTGAGGATGAAGTCCGCTCCTTGCCCATTGAAGAAATTATTGGTGAAATTATTGATATTGAATTAGATAGAACGGCTATATCCATTTTAGATATAAAAGAAGAGCATGTTTTTAGGCGGAACAATATTGCCCGAGGGCATCATCTATTTGCTCAGGCAAATTCATTGGCAGTAGCTATGATAAACGATGAGCTTGCGTTAACTGCTAAAGCAAATATTCAATTTACACGATCAGTGAAGCATAAGGAAAGGGTCATTGCAAAGGCTAAAGTTATAAGCATCGATTCTGAAAATGGCAGGACAATCGTGGAAGTTGCAAGCTATGTGAACAATGAGTTAGTTTTTAAAGGGGAATTCGATATGTATCGTTCTCACAAAAAAACAAAAAAGGATGAAAAACAGCATGAAAATAGCGATTGATGCAATGGGAGGCGATCATGCTCCTAAAGAAATCGTGCTTGGGGCAATGAAAGCTGCTGCTGAATATAAAGATATTGAAATTACCCTAGTTGGAAACGAAACAAAAATAAAAGAATATTTAACGAACCCGGATCGAATTGAAATTTTACATACAGATGAAGTCATCTTAGCAACTGATGAGCCTGTTAGGGCGGTGCGCAGGAAAAAGAATGCCTCAATGGTGCTAGCAGCTCAGCTCGTTACTGATGGAAAAGCTGACGCTTGTATTTCAGCTGGAAACACAGGCGCCTTAATGGCAGCAGGACTTTTTGTAGTTGGTCGAATAGACGGGATTGAAAGACCAGCGTTATCCCCAACTTTGCCAACGATTGGCGGAGAGGGATTTTTACTTCTTGATGTTGGAGCTAATGTTGATGCAAAGCCTGAACATCTCCTGCAGTATGCGATAATGGGATCCATCTATTCAGAAAAAGTTCGCGGCATATCTAATCCAAGAATTGGACTTCTAAACATTGGAACAGAAGAAAAAAAGGGAAATGAGCTAACAAAGCATACATTTGAATTACTGCAAAATGCAAATTTGAATTTTATAGGCAATGTAGAGGCACGGGATTTGCTAGAGGGCGCAGCAGACGTTGTAGTAACGGATGGATTTACTGGCAATATGGTTCTGAAGACGATTGAAGGAACAGCCCTTTCTGTTTTTAAAATGTTGAAATCCGCATTGACAAGCAGCTTTAAAAGTAAACTGGCTGCTGCCGTTCTTAAGCCAGATCTAGTCCAATTGAAATCGAAAATGGACTACTCTGAATATGGCGGTGCAGGTCTATTTGGTTTAAAAGCTCCAGTAATAAAAGCACACGGATCATCAGATGCGAATGCTGTTTACAATGCTGTGAGACAGTCGCGGGATATGGTTGCTCATAATGTATCGGAAACAATTAAGGAAGTCGTTGAAAAACATAACTCAAAATAATTATTGATTAAGAATAGGGGTGTCTAAATGGGGAAAATTGCATTTCTATTTCCAGGCCAAGGATCACAGACTGTTGGTATGGGAAAAACTCTAGCCGATGCTGATCAAACAGTAAAATCTTACTTTGATATAGCAGATGAAAAATTAAACTTCTCTCTTTCAAATCTGATTTTTGATGGACCGCAGGAGGAGCTGACTTTAACAACAAATGCGCAGCCTGCGTTACTTACGACAAGTATTGCTGTCCTTGAGTATTTTAAACAATTTGGAATCAAACCGGATTTTGTTGCCGGCCACAGTCTTGGTGAGTATACTGCACTTGTAGCTGCAGGAGCAATTTCTTTTGAGGACGGGGTGTACGCAGTTCGAAAAAGAGGCGAATATATGGAAGAAGCAGTTCCTAATGGAGAAGGTACAATGGCCGCAGTTTTAGGCTTAGACCGAGACACCCTTCGGACAGTAACTGAAAAGGTTACTGAAGAAGGTGATTCAGTGCAGCTTGCGAATTTGAACTGTCCTGGACAAATTGTTATTTCTGGATCGAGAAAAGGCGTTGAAATTGCATCGGTCAGGGCTAAAGAAGCAGGCGCAAAACGTGTCATGCCCCTCGTAGTTAGCGGGCCTTTCCACTCCGAATTAATGAAGCCTGCGGCAGAGAAGTTTAAAGGAATACTAGATGAAATTGAAGTTAAGAATGCAGAAATTCCAGTTATTGCAAATGTTACAGCAGATGAAATCATTTCGGCAGAAGAAATTAAAGAAAAATTAATTGAGCAGCTTTATTCACCTGTCCTATGGGAAGATTCCGTACAAAAGATGATTTCCTTAGGGGTAGATACATTTATTGAAATTGGTCCAGGAAAGGTTCTGTCTGGTCTCGTAAAGAAAATCGATAAAAGTGTTCGGATTTTTGCCGTTTCGGATCAAGAGACATGTACAGCAGTGATCGATTCCTTAAAGGAGGAAATACAATGAAGCTTGAAGGAAAAATAGCTCTAGTAACCGGGGCTTCCCGCGGAATTGGCCGAGAAATTGCTTTAGAATTAGCTAGACAAGGTGCAGATATTGCAGTTAATTACTCTGGCAGTGAAGAAAGAGCCAATGGGGTAGTTGCTGAAATTAAGGAAATGGGCCGAAGCGCGATTGCGATTCAATGTGATGTTTCCAATAGTGAATCGGTTGCGAATATGGTAAAGGAAACAATTGACGCTTTTGGCAAACTTGATATTCTCGTTAATAATGCTGGCATTACGAAGGATAATCTTTTGATGAGAATGAAGGAAGACGAGTGGGATGATGTAATCAATATTAATCTTAAAGGTGTCTTCTTATGTACGAAAGCAGTGACTAGACAAATGATGAAGCAAAGAAGCGGGCGAATTATTAATATTTCATCGATAGTCGGAGTCAGTGGAAATCCTGGACAAGCAAACTATGTTGCTGCTAAATCTGGTGTAATCGGATTGACAAAAACATCCGCTAAGGAACTCGCCTCTCGTGGAATAACCGTTAATGCTGTCGCACCTGGATTTATTACAACAGACATGACGGATAAGCTTCAAGAAGAAGTAAAGGAAGCGATGTTAAAGCAAATTCCGTTAGCTCGGTTTGGTGAGCCTTCAGATATTGCTAATGTTGTTGTTTTCCTCGCATCAGAAGATAGCCGCTACATGACAGGCCAGACACTCCATGTTGATGGCGGAATGGTTATGTAATCCATGGCAACGAGAGAAAAAAAGGAAAACCTTTAAAATAATTATAAAGTACATTTATTATTTCCTTAAAATACTCTATAATATCTTGAGGGGAGGTGAACAAGCATGGCAGAAGTATTAGAAAGAGTAACAAAGATTATCGTTGACCGTCTAGGTGTTGAAGAGTCTGAAGTAAAATTAGAAGCTTCTTTCAAAGATGATCTTGGCGCTGATTCCCTTGATGTAGTTGAATTAGTAATGGAATTAGAAGATGAGTTTGATATGGAAATCTCTGATGATGACGCTGAAAAAATTGCTACAGTCGGTGACGCTGTAAATTACATAAGTGCAAAGCAATAAATCATCAGTTAACAAGTAAGAAATACTTTTTCAGTGAGGGTATCTACCCTCACTGTATATCATTTTTGTCGTATTTTTTGTCCATTATTACTTGACATTCAATTAGGTGGTTACGGACAGAAAATACGTTTGTCCTCTAAAGCTCCGTTCATTAACGGGGCTTTCTTATGCTTTTTTGCATATTTCATTATTTTTCAGTAAACTCTTAATTAGTATCGTTAATGTTATATTTCGTCAATTTACTTATAAAGGTGAATCAATTAATTATGCACAATATTGGAAAAGACAAGGATAAAAGGTCATTTCGATCTATAGATAAACGTTTTAAGGAATTTCAAAAAAAAATCGGTATTGATTTTCAAAATGAAAAGCTTTTAAAACAGGCCTTTACACATTCATCGTATGTAAATGAGCACCGCAGAAAACCAAATGAAGATAATGAGCGGCTTGAGTTCTTAGGTGATGCGGTACTTGAGTTAACGGTTTCTCAGTTTCTGTTTTTAAAATACCCATTGATGAGTGAAGGCGAATTAACTAAATTAAGGGCAGCTATAGTTTGCGAACCTTCTCTTGTAGCATTTGCACATGAACTATCCTTTGGAGAGCTTGTTCTATTAGGCAAGGGGGAAGAAATGACCGGTGGTAGGGAAAGACCAGCGTTGCTAGCAGACGTTTTCGAGTCATTTATTGGTGCTTTATATTTAGATAAAGGCTTAGATACAGTTGTCTTTTTCCTCGAAAAAATTGTTTTTCCAAAAGTCAATTCAGGTAAATTTGCTCATGTTATGGATTATAAAAGCCAGCTGCAAGAATTGATTCAGCGTGATGGTCAAGGTCTTATTGAGTATAAAATATTGCAGGAAAAAGGTCCCGCGCATAATCGAGAATTTGTTTCTAGGGTATCAATGAACGGAATGGAATTAGGGACAGGCACAGGCCGCTCCAAAAAGGAAGCCGAACAACATGCAGCACAGATGGCTCTTGAGGTCCTAAGAAATAAGCTGAACTAGTATAAGACAGCATAGATAAGAAACATTTAGATTAGGGGGAGCAGCAGTTGTTTTTAAAACGGTTAGATGTAGTTGGCTTTAAATCGTTTGCTGAGAGAATCATGGTTGATTTTGTTCCAGGTGTTACTGCTGTTGTAGGTCCGAATGGAAGCGGAAAAAGCAACATTACGGATGCAATCCGTTGGGTGTTAGGTGAACAATCAGCTAAATCTCTTAGAGGCGCCAAAATGGAGGATATCATTTTTTCCGGCAGTGATTCCAGAAAATCGCTTAACTTTGCAGAGGTTACGCTAACATTAGATAATGAGGATCAATCCTTGCCGATTGATTATAATGAAGTCAGTGTTACACGCCGTGTGTACAGATCAGGTGAAAGTGAATTTTTAATAAATAAGCAATCCTGCAGACTTAAGGACATTGTCGATTTATTTATGGATTCAGGTTTAGGAAGAGAAGCATTTTCTATTATTAGCCAAGGAAGAGTAGAGGAAATTCTTAATAGCAAGGCTGAAGAGCGCAGAACAATTTTTGAAGAAGCAGCGGGTGTACTTAAATACAAAAGCAGGAAAAAGAAAGCAGAAGGAAAGCTGACTGAGACTCAAGATAATTTAAATCGGGTCAATGATATTGTGTATGAGCTTGAAAGTCAGGTGGAGCCTTTAAAGATTCAAGCCTCCATTGCTAAGGATTATTTAGAGCAAAAGGACGAGCTTGAAAAAATAGAAGTGGCGCTAACAGTATATGAAATTGAGGATTTACATGCAAAATGGGAGAAATTATCTCAAGACCTTGGGTTGCATAAAGAAAACGAAATGAAGCATTCGGCCAATCTCCATAGTAAAGAAGCGAAAATCGAACAATTAAGAGACCAAGCTTTGGCTCTTGATGAGTCAATCAGTGATTTGCAAAATGTATTGCTTCATGCAAGTGAAGAACTTGAAAAGCTAGAAGGCAGAAAAGAAGTGCTTAAGGAAAGAAAGAAAAACGCTTCCCAGAACAAGGAGCAGCTTCAAAAAAATCTTGAGGAATACGCAGCAAAAGAACTGGAGCTAATAAGTCAAAAGGAAAAGCAATATTCCAGTAAAAAGCAATTAGAAAAAGAAGCTAGCAATCTGCAAAATGAATTAAAACAAAAACATGAGCAATTAAAACTATTTAATGAAAATACGGAAGATAAGATTGAATCATTAAAAAGTGATTATATCGAAATTTTAAGTAAACAGGCTGCTGCCAAAAATGAGCTGCAAAATATTGAACAGCAGCTAAATCAGCTGGACATGAGAAACAGTAAGCTTGAGCAGGATAATGAAAATTTTATCCAAAGTCGAAAAAATATTCTTGAAAAGAAAAACAAGATTGAAGCTCAGCTTCTTTCTGCACAAAAAGAATTAGATGATGGAGTAAAGCTATTTAGAGATGAGCAAAGAAAGCTCGAAATAAGCAAGGATAATTATCAGAAGCAGGAAAAGACCCTTTATCAAGCCTATCAATATCTTCAAAAGGCTAAATCGAGACAAGAGATGCTTGAAGAAATGGAAGATGATTATTCTGGCTTCTTTCAGGGTGTGAAAGAAGTATTAAAGGGCCGTGGCGGAAAGCTTTCAGGAATCGAGGGAGCTGTTGCTGAACTCATTCAAGTTCCTAAGGAAATTGAAACTGCAATTGAAACAGCCTTAGGTGGGGCTATGCAGCATATTATTGTAGAAACAGAACAGGACGGCCGAAGGGCGATTCAATATTTAAAGCAAAACTCCTTTGGACGTGCAACCTTCTTACCTTTAAATGTCATGAAAGGCAAGAGCTTAAGCTTTAGTCAGCTGCAATTAATACAGCAGCATCCTTCCTTTGTTGGAGAAGCTGCAAAATTAATTCAATTCGATCCTAAATATAAAGAATCAATGGAAAATTTACTTGGTAATGTCGTCATTGCAAAGGAGTTAAAAGGTGCGAATGAAATGGCTAAGCTCCTGCAATACAGAGTAAGGCTCGTGACTCTGGATGGCGATATTGTCAATCCAGGGGGCTCAATGACAGGCGGTGCCCTAAAACAAAAAACGTCATCCATTTTAAGCAGAAAAGGCGAACTTGAAGAATTAAAGGTAAGAATTACGGATATGGAATCAAAGACGGCAGGATTGGAATCACAGGTTAAGCTTCTTAAAGCGGATATCCAAAAGCTTGAAGCAAGGATCGATGGTCATAGAAAATTAGGGGAAGAGCTAAGATTAAAGGAACAGTCAATAAAAGGCGATCTTCGAGAATTAGAATTTGAGGAGAAAAGTATAAATGAAAGATTGTCCCTTTATGATATGGATAAAGCACAATTTATGGAAGATAAGACGAAATTGTTGAATAGAAAAGCTGATTTACATTCATTACTTGAAGCTTATCAGTCCCAAATAACTTCTTATGACGAAAAGATTCTTATGCTGACAGATCAGAAAAACATGCAAAAAACTTCAAAAGAGACGCTTTTATCTGAAATAAATGAGCTAAAAGTCAGCTATGCATCAAAAAGTGAACAATATAATCATGCTAAAGATAAATATGAAGCCATATTGGAAGAGCTTGCAGAAATAAACGAGAAATTAATCATTTGTAAAGAGGACCTTGAACTCCTTTCCTCGGAAATGGTAAATAGCTTCTCTGGAGAACAGCAGTTAGAAGAAGCTGCCAAAAGGAAGCTTCAAGACAAAACGGAAACACTTAACTTAATTTCCTCAAGAAGAGAAGAACGAATGGGGCTTCAAACAGCTCTGGAAGATTTAGAGCTTGAAACAAAAGAGCTAAAAAGGCTTCATAAAGGAATGGTCGAAGCACTTAAGGACGAGGAAGTAAGGCTTAATCGTTTAGATGTTGAGCTTGAAACCCGATTGACTCATTTAAGAGAAGAGTATTTGTTGTCCTTTGAAGGGGCTAAAGTAGAATATCCTTTAACGATTGATGTTAATGAAGCCAGAAAAAAAGTAAAACTAATTAAATTGGCCATTGAAGAGCTGGGAACAGTAAATCTAGGTGCGATTGAGGAATATGAACGGGTATCAGAACGGTATGAATTCCTGCTAGAGCAAAAAAATGATTTACAAGCGGCTAAAGATACGTTGTTCCAGGTTATTGATGAAATGGATATTGAAATGAAAAAACGGTTCCAGCAAACCTTTGAGGGCATTCGTTTTCATTTCGAATCAGTTTTTCAATCATTATTTGGCGGGGGCAGAGCAGATTTAAAGCTTACAGATCCAGATGATTTATTAAATACCGGTGTCGAAATTGTTGCACAGCCACCTGGAAAAAAACTGCAAAACCTAGGATTATTATCAGGTGGGGAAAGAGCACTAACAGCGATAGCACTGCTTTTTTCGATATTAAAGGTGCGACCTGTTCCGTTCTGTATTCTTGATGAGGTTGAGGCAGCACTTGACGAGGCAAACGTATTCCGCTTTAGTCAGTATTTAAAGAGATTCAGCTCTGAAACGCAATTTATTGTTATCACCCATCGTAAGGGAACAATGGAGGAAGCTGACGTATTGTATGGTGTGACAATGCAAGAATCAGGAGTCTCGAAATTAGTGTCTGTTCGCTTAGAAGAGACGAAGGAATTAATAACTCAATAATTTTGGAAGCTGGCCTTTTAAGGTTGGCTCCAAGTACATACAATTCCAAATTAAAGGAAGTGAACCTTAATGAGTTTTTTCAAAAAGTTAAAAGAAAAAATAACAAAACAAACTGATAGTGTGACAGAAAAGTTTAAAGATGGATTAGCAAAAACAAGAGACAATTTTTCAAATAAAGTAAATGATCTTGTTGCAAGATATCGCAAAGTCGATGAGGATTTCTTTGAGGAGCTAGAGGAAATCCTCATTCAAGCGGATGTTGGCTTCGATACCGTAATGGAGCTTGTTGAAGAGTTAAAATTAGAAGTGAAAAGAAAAAATATTCAAGATCCGAAAGATGTTCAAAGTGTGATCTCTGAGAAACTAGTTGAAATTTATGAAGCAGGCGGAAAGTCCTCTTCTGAGCTTAATATCCAATCTGATTCGTTAACCGTTATCCTTTTTGTCGGTGTTAATGGAGTTGGGAAAACTACAACCATTGGCAAGCTTGCACATAAATTCAAAAATGAAGGTAAAAAGGTGATATTAGCAGCAGGGGATACTTTTAGAGCAGGAGCAATTGAGCAGCTTGAGGTTTGGGGAGATAGAGTCGGTGTTGAAGTCATAAAGCAAGCTGAAGGCTCAGATCCTGCGGCAGTTATGTTTGATGCGATCCAAGCGGCAAAATCCCGACATGCTGATATATTAATTTGTGATACAGCGGGAAGGCTTCAAAACAAAGTAAACTTGATGAAGGAGCTTGAAAAGGTCAAGCGGGTTATTGAACGAGAAGTTCCTGGCGCTCCGCATGAGGTCCTTCTAGTACTTGATGCCACGACTGGCCAAAATGCATTGATTCAAGCAAAAACCTTTAAGGAAGCAACAGATGTTAGCGGTATTGTGCTAACTAAGCTTGATGGAACAGCAAAAGGCGGAATCGTCCTTGCTATTAGAAATGAACTGGACATCCCTGTTAAATTTGTTGGTCTTGGAGAAAAAATGGATGACCTTCAGGAATTTAATGCAGAACAGTATGTTTATGGGCTTTTTGCAGAGTTAGTTGAACAAGAAGCTGAATAATTAAAAATAAACAAAAAAACAGCCGGAACTTAGGATCCGGCTGTTTTTTTAAAATAAATTTCTGCACTGCGTTTCATTATATTTAGCTTTTTTTAAAAGACTGAAAACTTTCATCATTATTTTTCGTCTATTAATATGGAAATTCATTGCTGGGGGAGATCTAGATGCACAAAAGTATTAAATTAGTCCTTGGTCTTTTTGTAAGTTTTTTCTTGACCATGTGCTTTTTTCTGCCAACTGTAAAAGCGGAAGCTGAAAATATTACAATTACCATTGATGAGGGTTTAAGCGGGAAGGCAAAAATGGGAAAGGGATTCCCGCTATCCATTAAACTTGAAAATAAGGGAGAAGCATTTACTGGAGACTTACTTATAAATTTTAATCCTTCATGGAATACAGGCGGAGTTCTTTCCATTAACGTAGATTTACCTGCAAATAGCACGAAAACCTATCAAGCTACACTTCCGGGATTAACTGATGATCACCCATCATCCTATCAAAATTTTCCTACCATTCAATTGTACAAAGGGGAATGGAAAAAAGGGAAATCTATTAAATTTAATGGTGATGATATGATTAAACCCAAATATATAGATATGAATGAAAATGTAATTGGAGTGTTAAGTGAGAACTATGATCGATTAAAGGAATTAAGAATTCTTCCCTTTACACAAATGGAGATGATTGAGCTTAAAAAGGAACAACTGCCAAAGCAAGCATTAGGCCTTGAGATGCTTGATTTCTTGCTTATTGATGAATATCCTCTGTCACAATTAGACAAAGAGCAGCAAACGGCCATTAAGGAATGGATTGCAGGGGGAGGGGTTCTAATTGCAGGGGCTTCTCCTAATGGAAGCGGGTCTTATGGTGATATTTATTCATTACTTCCGATGAAGATGGACAGTGAAACGAAGGTTTCTACTAATTTCCTAAAGCTAGTCGACCAAGAAAAAAATCCAGATTTTCAAGAATTAAATATTTTTACTGGATCAGTAGATAAAACTGCCGACATCATTGATAAGAGTGATTCAATACCAATAACAGTAAAAACTAAAGTTGGGGATGGAGCAATTTTACAAACTGGGTTTTCTCTCGGTGATGAACCTTTAGCATCTTGGAAGGGCTATAGTACTTGGTTTGCAAAGTTTTTGAATGAGGCTGAAAAATCGAATATGTTATCAGGCAGATATGGCCCAGATTTTTATGGCTCCCTATATTGGGAATTTGTGGAGGCAAATGAGTTTTTCCCTGCCAGCCATTTTTCAATCGTTCAGCTTATTGCTTTATTGGGTGGATATATCATCGTCATTGTGCCCCTATTATATTTTGTTTTGAGGAAAATGGATAAACGGGAGCATTCATGGTGGATTATACCTTCCCTAGCTCTATTAATGGCTGCCGCTGTTTTTGGAATAGGCGCAAAAGATCGGATTGCAAAGCCGCAGCTTAATCAAATGGGCGTTTACAGAGTATCGGACAATCAATTAACGGGATTACAAGCAACAACTCTATTATCGAATAAAAGCGGAGAATACACCCTTTCAATCCCAAAGGATTTTAAAGCTGTAACAAGTACACAGAATATGAATGGCTATGATGCTGCGAGGAGCGCGGTTTATGAGGAAAAACGAAGGACAACTGATATTGTCTTCCCTGAAGTAGGATATTGGTCCTCTAAAACACTATATGGGAAGGCGAGCACGAAAACTGATGGCAGCTTTACTGCATATCTTAAACTTAATAACAGCCATTTGACAGGAACAATTCACAACGGTTTCGAATATGATTTCGAGGAAATTTTTATCTGGTCAGGAAATGAGAAGATTGGCTTAGGTCCATTGAAGAAGGGTGAGTCAAAGCAGGTTGACAAACAAATGAAACAGGCCTTTCTATCAAAGCCAACTGGTGCTGGAGGGCCTGGCTATTCCTATCAGAATACAGATATAAACATAATGAGAAAAGAAAGATTACAATATGTTGCCTCGAACTTTATTTTAATTAATGGGACCGAAAATGAACCTGTTATTGGGGGATTTACGAAAGATGCTGTATTAGATGTAAATATGCTCGGTAAAAAAGAAAAACAAGATAATACGAATCTTGTTATAGAATCTTTTCATGCTGAACATGAACTCTCTGGGGCTGTAACGATTAATAATGAAATGCTTAGTTCCCATCTTAACGTACTTAAAGGACATATTTTTGAAAAAATGATAAATGGGTCTATACGGGAGATGGCCATAGATGATGGCGAGTATGAATATTTCGTTCAGCTTCCAAAACAATTAGTTGACAAGGCCATAAATCTGAATGAAATGACTATTAAGATGAATAGCCAATTAATTCAGTATTCCGTTTTCAATTATGAGTCTGGTGAATGGCTTCCGATTGAAGCGGATAAACGAAGTCTTACTCTTAATAATGAAACCAACATTCAGCAATATGTATCCAAGGAAGGCGAAATAAAAATAATGCTTGTAAAAAATGCAAAAGGTGATCCACATGTTCAATTACCGGCGATCACTATTAAAGGGGATGTGACACCGTGATTGAAATTATCGACCTCACAAAACGATACGGAAATTTTACAGCGCTTAATTCACTTAATCTGCAAATTGAGAAGGGATCTGTCTTTGGATTTGTCGGGCAGAATGGCGCTGGAAAGTCAACTACCTTTTCGATATTAGCTACTTTGCTTGCTCCGACTTCAGGAACGGCCTATATAAATGGATTTAACGTCCAAAAGGAACCGAAAATGGTAAGAAGACAGCTTGGGTATATGCCAGATTTCTTTGGAGTATATGATCAGCTAAAAACAATAGAATATTTACATTTCTATGGAGCGAGCTATGGGATTCCTTTACAAGAAAGAGAAAAGCTTATTCCTCAATTGCTGGATCTTGTCAATTTATCTCATAAGCAGGATTCCTATGTAGACGTACTGTCGAGAGGGATGAAGCAGCGTTTATGTCTGGCTAGAAGCTTAATCCATGATCCAGAGGTGCTGATACTTGATGAACCTGCCTCTGGACTGGATCCAAGAGCGCGTGTAGAAATGCGGGAAATATTAAAGGAATTAAAGAGCATGGGGAAAACGATATTAATTTCTTCGCATATTCTGCCAGAGCTAGCTGAAATGTGCGATACGATCGGAATTATTGATCAAGGTCAGCTTGTTGCCGAAGGGTCAGTTTCAGACATTCAAGCCAAGTTAAAAGGAGAGAAATTGATTATTGTTAAGACATTCAAAGATTTCGATAAAGCGGCAGCCTTCTTTGAAGATGATCCTAATGTGTCAAAATTACATAAAGGAGAGGAGGAAAACTCCCTGCAATTTATTTATAAGGGCTCTGATCTTGAGCAAATGGAATTACTGAAAAAGGCGATCATAAACAACATCGCAATCACAAGCTTTTCAGAAATTGAGACGGATCTTGAAGATGTATTTATGGAAATTACTAGGGGAGTAGAGCTGTCATGAAGAATTTTGTTATAAACCCTGTTCTGAATAAGGAATTTAAGCTTCGTTTTCGATCTTTCAAAAGCTTTCTTGGCATTCTCTTTTATCTGCTTGCGCTTGGAATAATCATTGTCGGATTTGTATTTATCGAATCACTCTCAAACTCACAGGGCTTTTTCAAGCCAGATCAAAGCAGGACGATATTTATCATGCTATCTTTTCTTCAGCTCGCATTAGTTCTATTTATTACTCCTGGACTTACAGCAGGTGTCATTAGCAGTGAGCGTGAACGACAGACATTGAATATAATGCTGACAACGACACAAAGCTCGGCCAGCATTATCCTAAGCAAGCTGATATCCTCCATTTCTTACTTGCTTTTATTAATCATTGCAGGTCTGCCTCTATACAGCTTTGTCTTTCTTTTCGGGGGGATATCCCCTGGTCAGGTGTTAACGACCATTTCATTTTATATTTTCACGATGCTTGCTTTTGGCAGTGTCGGTGTCCTATTATCAACACTTATTAGGAAAACGATTGTGTCGATGGTGTCCGCTTATGGAGTTACTTTATTTTTAGCAGGCGGAACTGCATTTTTGGCGATTGTATTCATGCAATTCGCCAATCGTTACGGATACACGGGAACACCATCAACAAGCCCTTTAGCTTATTTTGCGGCGATGCTAAATCCGCCAATCATTCTCCTAAGTACTTTTGAGCCTGAATTCTCAAGGGAAATTACGAATACAACAGGGATTAAATTTCCATTGTGGATCGCTTATTTAATATCGTATACAGTCATCATTATCGGTGCTGTCTTCATTAGTATTAAAAAACTGCGTCCTAATATGAAAAAGGGATGAATAGATAAGGAATGAAACCAATGGAGGATCGCAAACAATTTAAAAACCTGTTAAGGCCAATACAGAAACAGCTGCTCGTTCAGTTAATTATAAAGGAGGTTCAGCTTCTGCTTGTATTTGCAGGAGCTTTGTCCCTTTTACTTCTAGTGCTGGCAAGATTTATTGTCATTCCTTTTGTTAATTATTACTTCCTTTCTTTTATACTTGCGCTGTTTATCATTTTTATCATTCGTATATGGAGAAAACGGCCAAAGTTACATGAAGCTGTTATTATTTATAATCACTTTGTTCCAGATGATCGGGTTTTAACAGCTTATAGCTTCTTAAAAACTGAGGGAATCATGGCTGCCATTCAGCTCTCTGATGCGGTTAAGCAGATGAAGAGCACAAGTGAAAAGGTTTATAAGAGAAAAAAACAATATTTTTATCCTAATTGGCTGTTTTTAAGTCTCGTATTCACAGCAGCAGCTATATTTCTATTTGTTTCTCCGAATGAAAACATTAATCTGGCAAAGCAGAAGGAGAAGGAAATCAAGCTTGTAACAGAGGCTGAAAAAAAACTAAGGGAAGAAATCAAAAAGGAAAAAGATCCAGAAGTGAAAAAAACTCTACAGGAAGCAGTAGACAAAATGGGAGAAAAGAAATCTGCTGAGGAAGCTTTAAAAGAGCTGGCCAAACAAAAGAAGGAATTAGAATTAAAGGCTCTGAAAGAAAAAGAAAAACAAATGACAATTGAAAACTGGAAGAATGAATTAAAAAATAACGGATTGTCGGATTTAGAAAAGGTCCTAAATGAAAAAAACTTAGAAGCCATCGAGAAGGAATTGGCTAAGTTAAATGAAAAATGGAATGGCCTTACAGATGAACAGAAGAAGGCCTTTAATCAATTGGCCGAGAATGATAGCCAGCTTAATGAAGAGGAGCTAGCTAAATTAATGGAACAGATTGAAAGTGTACTAAATTCTGAGGAATTTCTAGCTCAGCTTGCTGCTGCACAGCAGGCTTTGCAAAAAGCGGGATTAGCGATGCAAAATCAAATGGCATCAAACGGGATTCCTCCCGGTCAGTTTGCCTTCTCCCCTCCCGGTCAATCTAGTAATGGAGCTAATCCTTCGGGGGGGCAGCCAAGCGGACAAAGCAGCAATGGACAGCAGTCTGGTCAAAACCCACAAGGATCGTCTGGCGGAAATAGTTCAGGGAATGGTGCAGGAAACGGTTCAGGCGCTGGCTCTGGAAATGGAAGCGGCTCTGGCTCGGGTAGCGGCAGTGGGGCAGGTTCCGGAAATGGGTCAGGCGCTGGTGGTTTAGGAGCAGGAAAAGGGCAAGGTTCTCGGGAGCTCCTTACAATCCCTGGTCAGTTAGAAGGTCAGACAAATGTCGAAAGGGATACTGGAGGACTTGGGGAAGGCAGCCCTGCCCAGCAAACAGAAGGTTCGGGGCCAGTCTTAAAAGGGTCTATTAAACCATATGATGAGGTTTTTGAAACATATGAAAAAGCATATCGGCAAAGTACGGACCGCTACAAGCTGCCAGCGGATTTAGAGGAAATCGTTAAAAATTATTTTACAAATATCGATCCGAACAAGGAGTGACAAAGATGACTTCAACAACAGAAAAGGAACAGCAATTCACCTTTGCGGCCGAAACTATCTCAAAAGTCAAAGATGAAATCCAATCATTTATTGTCGGCCAGAATGAGGTAATAGATCAAGTATTATGGAGTATATTGGCGGGTGGGCATGTGCTATTAGAGGGGCTGCCAGGATTAGGAAAAACAATGCTGATCAAAACAATTTCTGAATGTTTGGATCTGAAATTCTCCCGTATCCAATTTACGCCAGATATTATGCCATCTGATATTACAGGAACGATGCTTCTTCAGCCAGATGAAGCAGGAAGACAGAATTTTGTTTTTCATAAAGGACCATTATTTGCAAATATTATTTTGGCAGATGAAATAAACAGAGCTACTCCAAAAACACAGAGTGCCTTACTTGAGGCAATGGGAGAGAAAACAGTTACTATTATGGGTGAAACAAAACGAATGGAAAACCCGTTTTTCGTTTTGGCAACGCAAAATCCAATTGATATGGAAGGGACTTACCCTTTGCCAGAGGCTCAAACTGATCGTTTTATTTGTAAAGTGCATGTTCATTATCCGTCTAAAGAGGAGCTTAAAGAAATTGTTTTGCGAACGACAGGAACGGAAACGGTCCAATTAGAAAAAATGGCTAAAGTACAGGATGTTATCGTACTTCAGCAGCTGACTAAAGAGGTATTAGTTTCAGAAGATATTATTGATTATGCTGTAAATATGATTTCAGCTACACATCCCGAATCTGAGGAAGCACCAGAATTAGTAAAGCAATTCGTTCAGTATGGAAGCGGTCCGCGTGGTCTACAAAGCTTAATTAGCCTGGCTAAAGCAAGAGCAATTAGCTTAGGAAGATATCATGTTTCTATAGGTGATATCAAGCATGTCGCTAAGCCGGTATTAAGACACCGCCTCATTTTAAACTTCGAAGGGGAGGCAAATGGCATGACGGCTGATAAGATTATCGAACATTTATTAGATAATCTTGGACAGGGAGCAAGAGGATAATGAACAATCAGCATGCACTAATTAGTAAATTGCAGAAAAAGAGATTAATGGTTAAGACGAAAAAGAGAGGTTTCCATAAAGGCACAAGGCAATCTAGTAAGTTCGGTTCCTCGTTAGAATTTTCGGATTTTAGAGCATATCAGCCTGGTGACGATGTACGGCAAATTGATTGGAATGTCTATGGAAGAACACAAAAGCATTATATTAAAAGATATCTAGACGAACAGGAACTGTCCATTGCCATCTATCTTGATGCAACCTCTTCAATGAGGAAAATAAATAAAAAGTGGGAATTAGCCAAGTATATAGGAGCAGCACTAAGTTTTATTGTGTTAAATAGTGAAGACAGACTGTTTTTCACTTCAGTTTCATCTATGGGTGTCCAACCTGTTAAGAGAAAGGGGGCAGTCTATAGCAGGAGGACGTTTTTAGAAATACTCCAGCTGGATGAAGCTGAAAGAACCGGAGATTTTATTAAAAACTTGAATCAATCAATTGTAAAGAAGCAGCAGCTTTCAATCATTATTACGGACGGTTTAGAGCCTTTAAATGAAATTGAAAATTTACTAAAAAAACTAGCAGCCTATAAGCAAGAAGTCTGGTTTATACAAGTACTCAGTGCTGAAGAAATATCTCCTCAGTTTTCAGGAGACATGAAATTAATTGATGTTGAAACAGATTCAATCGTGAATGTCAGCATGAGTCCGTCCATACTAGCGGAATACGAAAAACGAATACTAGAGCATAATCGGAATTTAAAAGCTATATGCCGAAAATTTGGTGGGCAGTATTTACTGGCAAGTGATAACCGGGATATTCAATCAATACTATTTCATGATTTTTCCGGGAAAGGGTTAATCAACTGAGGTGAAGCTATGCAA
This sequence comes from Bacillus sp. DTU_2020_1000418_1_SI_GHA_SEK_038, assembly GCF_032341175.1. Classification (NCBI taxonomy): domain Bacteria; kingdom Bacillati; phylum Bacillota; class Bacilli; order Caryophanales; family Bacillaceae; genus Bacillus; species Bacillus sp. DTU_2020_1000418_1_SI_GHA_SEK_038. The sequence goes on from NZ_CP135435.1 coordinate 1,855,753, forward strand.
TTTTTAAATCCGTGGTTTTTCCTATTAAGTATTTTTATAGCTGCGGTCATATTATTTTATTTTTTCCGGAAGCAATATGTGGAGAAATCTGTTTCCTCTAATTTTCTCTGGGAACAAGTGTTAAATGAATGGCAAGCATCTCCCTGGCTTAAGAAGCTGCAGCAAAACCTTTTATTTTGGCTCCAGCTATTAGCCCTTTTATTATTAATGTTTTCTCTTGTTCGTCCATTTTGGTTTGAAAATGTAATAAAGGGTGAACACATCATAATGATTATTGATTCTTCAGCCACTATGTCAGCTAAATTTGAAAATAGCAGCCGCTTTGAAATTGCAAAGCAGGAAATGCTTAATTTAGTAGAAAAGCTTGAAGGCCAGGAGGTCACTTTGATAAAAGCGGGGAAAAAGCCGGAAATCCTTTTAAGCCATGAAAGGGAAGTTGCAGTAATTAAAAAGCTAGTCAATAGCTTGCAGCTTAGCTATGAGCATGAGCAGATGGATAAAGCAATGAACCTAGCAGCCTCGCTATCTACTGAAAAGGATACGTCCATACATATTTTTTCAGATGGAGTTATAGAATCAAATGTTGAAGAAGCCATGAAAGATCAATATGTTGTCGTTCATAATGTCGGTGAAGACGTCAACAATGCCTCACTCATTTCTTTTGGGGTTGCGCCTGTTGATGGACATATTACCGGTGTTGCTTTAATTGAAAATCAAACACCTGAAAAAATTGAAATTGATTTTAGAATAAAAAGTGAAGGATCTGAGCTTTTCGAACAGCAGGTTACTATTGAAGGGGAGCAGCGATATGTTGTACAGATTCCTTCCCTTCCTGAAAAACCTTATTACGAAGCAATGATCTTCAGTCATGATGGATATGCAGCCGATAATTATTTGACCTCGATTTATACAGAAAGCAATCCTAAGGTGTATACGGTAGGAGAGGTAAATTCGTTTGCAATAAAAGGTTTCCAAACAATTGGAGCCGAGCTGCTGCAAACAAGTACAGGTAGTGCTGATTTTGTACAAGGAATCCTTTTGACCGAAGGCACTGAGTTTCCAAAATTACTCGAACAACCGTCGATTTTTTTTAATACAAACAATGACAAAATAAGGTTGTCTGATCCATTGGCAGGGAACGATGATCGGCTGCTACAATACGTAGATTATGGAAAGATATATATTGAATCTGTGTCGGAGGAATTGGAAGGTGATTGGGAAACGATTTTAAGGAGCGGCACTCTTCCTTTAATCCAAAAGGGACAAGTAAATGGCCACCCCATCATTATTGTAAACTTTTCATTAGCTGATTCTGATTGGCCCCTTCAGCCAAGCTTTCCTATTTTTTTATATAATGCTTATGATTGGCTTTCCAAACAGACTGACTTTCTAGGTTACTTTGGCCCAGGTGAGGAAAAATGGCTGAACATAGGTCAAGGAAATCACAGAATCGAAATTTTTAATAATGAAGATAAGAATTTATATTCTTTAGATTTAACACAGGAGAGCTTTAAAGCTCCTATTGAACCAGGCACCTATCAAGCTGTGGCAGGAGATAAAATCTATCACTTTTCCGTCCTGCTTGATGAGAGGGAGAAACATCCAAAAGTGGAAGCAGCATTTCATTTCAATGAGCAGAAAGCTCAAGAAAACGGAAAAAGAGGAAATCCGAATGATAAGCTGTGGTTTTGGCTTGCCTTGTTAGCTTTTGGTTTTATTGTTTTAGAATGGGAGGTATACAGGCGTGGGCATAGAATTTAAATATCCCATTCTATTTTTGCTGTTAATTCCGGCAGTTTTGACAGTTTTTCTATTCTTAAGACAGAGGAAGCAAATTTATTCTATGGAAGCCTACTGGATAGCAAGTATTAGGCTGGTCATATTTGCTTTATTAATTTTTGCCTTGACGGTTCCGCAAATATTGCTTCCAGCAAAGGGCGAAACAGTTGTTTTTCTAGCTGACCGTTCTGCAAGTGTCAGCCAATCCCATCAGCAGCTTCTTGAATGGATCGAGAAGAGTGTCATGCACAAACAAACGGATGATTCTTTCGCTGTAGTCACTTTTGGTGAAAATGTTTCACTTGAACAAAATACAGGAATCAAGAAAAATCCGCTCTCGCAATTTAATACCGAGATCCATGATGGTGAAACAAATATGGAAGCAGGATTACATTTTGCAGCCTCATTAATTCCCCATAACTCTAGCGGCAGAATTGTACTGCTATCGGATGGAAATGAAACTATAGGGAACAGCGGGGAGGCTGCTAATCTTCTTAAAAATCGCAATATTGAACTTGATTATGTCCTGTTGAAAAATCATGTTGGGGAAGATATGTCATTATCTGAGATAAATGTTCCTCCATCACTGTATAAAGGTGAGGAGGCACTCGTTTCCTTTATAATTGATAGCAATGCTGATAAAAATGCCGTCATTCGGCTCTCAGTGAATAATCAAGAAATTCTCAAAGAGATCGTTCATGTGAAGGAAGGAAAGAATGTCTATACTTTTACTCACAAAGCTGATACATCGGGGCTTACAGTATATAAGGGTGAGATTGCTGCCGAAAATGATACTTTTATAGAAAATAATATGATGCATTCTGTTGCGAACGTTAAAGGGACACCAAAGATTCTTATAGTTCAAGGCAAAGAGGGAGGCAATTTAGGAGCAATTTTGGGTAATTCCGATTTAGAGGTTGAGACTATTTCGCCGGAAATGCTCCCAACCTCACTATCAAGCTATCTTCAGTACCAATCTATCATTTTCAATAATGTACCGGCAACTGTCATTACAGAGAGACAGATGAATATGATTGAGAAAGCGGTAAAGGAATTTGGTACTGGCTTCGTGATGGCAGGAGGAGAAGAAAGCTTCGGTTTGGGAGGATATTTTAAAACTCCAATTGAAAAGCTTTTGCCTGTAGATATGGATCTTAAAGGGAAACAAGAGATGCCTTCTCTAGGACTGATGATTGTGATGGATCGATCTGGAAGTATGGCAGGATCAAAGCTCGAGTTGGCTAAAGAAGCTGCGGCAAGATCTGTTGAATTATTGCGGGAAGAGGATACACTTGGGTTTATTGCTTTTGATGATCGTCCGTGGGTTATTGTGGAAACAAAGCCTTTAAAGGATAAGGAAAAAGCGGCTGATCAAATCCGGTCGGTTACACCAGGCGGAGGAACGGAAATTTATTCTTCTTTGGAGCTCGCATTTCAGGAGTTAGAAGACCTAAAGCTGCAGCGAAAGCATATTATCCTATTGACGGATGGTCAAGCACCCGGCGGAGACTATGAGGGATTAATTGAGAGAGGAAAGGAAAAAAATATTACTCTGTCAACAGTTGCGTTAGGAAGCGATGCTGACCGAGGTCTGCTAGAGGATTTAGCCAATATGGGATCAGGCCGATTTTATGATGTGACAGATTCTTCGGTGATACCAAGCATTCTCTCGCGTGAAACGGTAATGGCAACGAGAACTTATATTGAGGACAATCCTTTTTTTCCTAGTATTCAGCCTTACCCTGACTGGTCAACACTATTCAAAGATGGGGTTCCGAAAATGAACGCATACATTGCGACAACACCAAAGAGCCGTGCACAGGTGCCTGTTTTGAGTGTAAAGGAAGATCCGATTCTTGCAGAATGGCAATATGGTATGGGGCACACGATTGCCTTTACATCTGATTTTTCAGGAAAATGGTCAGGGGATTGGGCTCGATGGGAAACGTGGCCGATATTTATTAATCAGCTTGTGACAAAGACGCTTCCTCAGTATGAGAGCGAGCCTTACCGAATTCAATACTCAAAGGAAGATGGGAATCCAATTCTAACTTTAGAATCAGCAGCAAACCAGTCTTTACCAATTGAAGCTTCTCTCGTCTCGGAGAGCGGGGAGATCCTTAACACGAATACGAAGCTTGTGGCACCAGGCAAATATGAGCTTTCTATGCCAAATTCATCAGGCATGTTTTTTATAAGTGTCAAGCAAACAAATAGAGACGGATCAATTCATACTTATCAAACGGGATTCACTGTCCCATATTCAGATGAGTATTTAATCAATGGTCCAAATGAAGCCCAGCTTAATGAATTGGCCAAAAAGACCGGAGGAAAAGCATTATTGACCGAAAAAGAAACTTTTAGGCCTCTACTTTCGAAAAAACATGAGCAGCAGCCAATAAGTCAATGGCTAATTCTAGGTGCCTTTTTACTATTCTTTATCGAGATTGCAATCCGCCGATTCGGGATAGTTACAACAATCAGTCACAAGAGGAAAACGAGATTGGAAAAACGGGGAAGCATCTTAGATAGTAAAAAAAACACGAAACAGATTACTATTAATAGAGAGGAACCTATTGATCATAAAGAATTAAAGATTAGAGAAGATACGGTTAGGAACCCTCAAACAAATAACAAAATGACACAAGTTAGGACGAAGATGGTACAAAAAGAGGCTGGTGTGTCAGCAGAAGAACGTGCTGATAGAATGAAAAGACTGCTTGAAGCAAAAAAACGGAAGAATTAAAAGGATTAGCAATTAAGCCGATTTTTTCATGCCACTGCTTGACTATTTTGGAATGTAAAGATAATTTCTTGACATATTCAAATGTCCTATGTAAACTATCTTTGTAAAGGCTTTTCACTTAACAAGGGGGAGTAGGGATGTTAGAAAAGACAACGAGAATGAATTATCTCTATGATTTTTATCAATCGTTGTTGACTCCTAAGCAGCGAAGCTATATGTCCCTTTATTACCTGGATGATTTTTCACTTGGAGAGATTGCAGAAGAGTATGATGTCAGTCGTCAAGCAGTATACGACAATATTAAACGTACCGAAGCAATGCTTGAAGAGTATGAAGAAAAGCTGTTATTATTTCAAAAATTTCAAGAGCGAAGTAAGTTGATTGCCCGCATGAAGGACATTCTTAAAGGAAATCCCGAGATTCAAAAGGTAATGGATTCAATGATTGCTGAGCTTGAGAAATTAGATTAGGAGGCGGCAACATGGCATTTGAAGGATTAGCCGACCGACTGCAGAATACAATCCAGAAGATCCGCGGCAAGGGGAAAGTAAATGAAGCGGATGTAAAAGAAATGATGCGAGATGTTCGTCTTGCATTATTAGAAGCAGACGTTAACTTTAAGGTCGTCAAAGAGTTTGTCAAAAAGGTAAGTGAACGGGCTGTTGGCCAGGAAGTGCTAAAGAGCTTAACACCAGGGCAGCAGGTAGTTAAAGTCGTCAAAGAAGAGTTGACTCAATTAATGGGTGGAGAGCAGAGCAAGATTGCTGTTGCGGGCCGTCCTCCAACTGTCATTATGATGGTTGGTTTACAAGGGGCGGGTAAAACAACTACTTCTGGAAAGCTTGCTAACCTGCTTCGAAAGAAATACAACCGAAGCCCATTGCTAGTGGCTGCTGATATTTATCGCCCTGCTGCGATTAAACAGCTGGAAACGCTGGGAAAACAGCTAAGTTTGCCGGTTTTTTCCTTAGGTGACAAGGTTAGCCCTGTTGAAATAGCTAAACAAGCAATTGCGAAGGCAAAGGAAGATCATCATGATTATGTCCTGATTGATACAGCGGGACGATTACATGTTGATGAAGCCTTGATGGATGAGCTAAAGCAAATTAAAGAGCTATCTAACCCAGATGAAATCTTCCTTGTCGTTGATGCAATGACAGGTCAAGACGCAGTAAATGTGGCTCAAAGCTTTAATGAGCTGCTTGGATTAACTGGTGTCGTGCTAACAAAGCTTGATGGCGATACTCGTGGAGGGGCTGCTCTATCTATTCGCTCCGTCACGGATACTCCTATTAAATTTGTCGGTTTAGGTGAAAAAATGGATGCACTTGAGCCATTCCATCCTGAAAGAATGGCATCAAGAATTTTAGGCATGGGAGATGTTCTTACTCTCATTGAAAAAGCTCAGGCAAACGTTGATGAAGAAAAAGCAAAAGAAATGCAGCAAAAAATGCGTACAGCTTCTTTAACTTTTGATGACTTTTTAGAGCAGTTAAGCCAGGTTCGCAGTATGGGGCCATTGGATGAACTGTTGAAAATGCTTCCAGGCGCCAACAAAATAAAAGGCTTAGACAAGCTACAGGTGGATGATAAGCAAATTTCACAGGTCGAAGCTATTATTAGATCGATGACAAAGGATGAGAAAATTCATCCAGAAACGATTAATGCAAGCCGCCGTAAGCGAATTGCCAAGGGAAGCGGTACAACTGTGCCTGAAGTCAACCGTTTGCTGAAGCAATTTGAAGATATGAAGAAAATGATGAAGCAAATGTCAGGAATGCAGCAAAAAGGGAAGAAAAAGGGCGGATTTAAGTTTCCATTCAATCCGTTTTAATTAAAATGAAACATTTTCTTAAGCTGTAAAGAAAAAACCCTTTACAAACTATTTAACAATCTGATATTATACTATCTTGTGTGAAACTATTCGGAGGTGCTTTAAATTATGGCAGTAAAAATTCGTTTAAAACGTATGGGAGCAAAGAAAACTCCTTTCTATCGTATCGTTGTAGCTGATTCTCGTTCACCACGTGATGGACGTTTCATTGAAACAGTAGGAACTTACAATCCAGTAGCTGAGCCAGCTATCGTTGATATTAATGAAGAGCTTGCTCTTAAATGGCTACAAACTGGTGCAAAACCTTCTGACACAGTTCGTAACTTATTCTCTAAACAAGGCATTATGGAGAAATTCCATAACGCTAAAAACGGCAAGTAATTTCTAATAAGATGAAAGAGCTTATCGAAACGATTGTTAAGCCCCTTGTTGATTTTCCGGACGAAGTGCATGTGAGTGTACTTGAAGAAGACAACCGCGTAACCTATCAGCTTTCTGTCAACAAGAATGACATGGGGAAAGTAATTGGGAAGCAAGGGCGCGTTGCGAAAGCAATACGGACTGTTGTTTATGCAGCAGGATCATCACAGCAGAAAAAGGTTTTTCTAGAAATCAGTGAATAATGCTTCTCTTAAGCGCTATAACTGAAACATATGAAAGGATTGACAGGTTTCATGTCAATCTTATCAGCAAAAAGGAGGGGTCCCTTAAGGTCCCCTCCTTTTTGCCAATCACATGACTCTTCAGTCACTTATTCAGAACTAATGCACGATTAAAGCCTTAGGAGGCAATATAGATGAAAATCATTCAATCTGTCGTGGTCAAACAAGTTCTTACCGAAAATAGTAAAAGTGAACTATTAAATAAATATCACTCAAATAAGCTGCAGCTCCAAAAAGAATGTGATCAGCTCCGATTCGAGATGAAAAAACAAGAAAAGTCTAAAAAGTTTCATGCAGCTAATTTAAAGAAACAATTTGAGAAAGAAATTCAAATGCGTAAAGAAAAGATTAAACTGCTCGATTTTCAAATAGAACAATTACATATACTACCACTAGGAAGCGAGCTTAAAGAAAAAGAGATCAATGCCATTATTGATATTGAGATTGGAGATCGCTGGGAAGATATTCAGAGTGGAGGAACAATCATTATTAAAGACGGAATCGTTGAGGACATACGTTAGAGGTGAAAGAAATTGGAAAAATGGTTTAATGTTGGAAAAGTAGTGAACACCCACGGTATTAGAGGAGAAGTGAGAATCATTTCTAAGACTGATTTTGCAGAAGAAAGATATAAGTCTGGAAATCGATTATTTTTATTTATGCCTCAATCTAAAAGCCCTCTTGAATTAACCGTAAAATCGCATCGAACACATAAAAATTTTGATTTAGTTATCTTTGATGGCTACGATAATATTAATCAAGTTGAGAACATGAAAGGCGGGATCTTGAAGGTTCCTGAGAGCCAGCTTGGTGTTTTAGATGAAGATGAATTTTATTATCATGAAATTATTGGCTGTATTGTAACTACGGTAGACGGTGAGGAAATTGGGAAAATCAGTGAAATTCTCTCGCCTGGGGCAAATGATGTATGGGTAATAAAGGGGGAGGGCGGCAAAGAAATTCTAATTCCCTATATTGAAGCGGTTGTCAAAGAGGTAAATGTGAAAGAGAAGATGGTTATTATTGATCCAATTGAAGGGCTGCTATCATGATGAAAATCGATGTTCTAACACTTTTCCCCGAAATGTTTAATGGAGTCTTTGGCCATTCTATTTTAAAAAAAGCAGCAGAAAACAAGGCGGTTGAGTATAATGTCGTTAACTTTAGGGAATATGCTGATAATAAGCATCAAACCGTTGATGATTATCCTTATGGCGGCGGTGCAGGGATGGTTTTAAAGCCACAGCCCATCTTTGATGCTGTGGCAGATTTGCGTGAGAAAGGCAAATCTGATCCAAGAGTCATCCTGCTCTGTCCACAAGGGGAAAGATATACGCAGAAGAAGGCAGAAGAACTTGCCGAGTTAGATCATCTTATTTTCGTTTGCGGCCATTATGAAGGGTATGATGAGAGGATTCGAGAGCATATAGTGACGGATGAAATATCCATCGGTGATTTTGTGCTGACAGGCGGGGAACTCGGAGCTATGGTTGTCATTGACAGTGTAGTCAGGCTCCTTCCTGGTGTTCTTGGAAACGAAGAATCCCACCGCAAGGATTCTTTTAGTACGGGCCTTCTCGAGCATCCTCATTATACCCGGCCTGCTGATTTCAGAGGAATGAAAGTTCCGGATATTCTTATTTCCGGGAATCATCGCTTAATTGATGAATGGAGAACGAAGGAATCATTAAGAAGAACTTTCACCCGCAGGCCAGATTTATTGGAACATGTTCATTTGAACGATGTGCAAATAAAATGGCTGGAAGAAATAAAAAATGAACAGAATTAGCATTGAAGTTGAATGTTAAGTATGATAAAATACTCTTTGTGACTTAGGCTGGACTATTTCAGTTTTTTGTCCTATAAAGATGTTCCGCTGCAATTAGAAGAGAAGATGTGCATGAGCGTCTGTTGGAAGGAGTTGAAAACGATGCATAAATTAATCGAAGAAATCACAAAAGAACAACTTCGTACGGATGTTCCTGCGTTCCGTCCTGGTGATACTGTACGTGTACACGTAAGTATTGTTGAGGGAACTCGTGAGCGTATTCAGGTATACGAAGGAGTCGTGATTAAGCGTCGTGGTGGTGGAATTAGCGAAACTTTCACAGTTCGTAAGATCTCTTACGGTGTAGGCGTTGAGCGTACATTCCCTGTTCACACACCAAAGATTGCGAAGCTTGAAGTTCTTCGCCGCGGTAAAGTACGCCGTGCGAAACTTTACTACCTACGTAACCTACGTGGTAAAAAAGCTCGTATTAAAGAAATCCGATAATCTAAGAAAAAAGGAAGGAGCTTGTAATTACAAGCTCCTTTTTCTTAGCTTATAATATTACATAATTGTTAAATAATAATGACATAAGGTCCAAAGTGTGAATGTTGACTAGGATTTTTGTACAATAAAAACGCGGGTACAAAAGTGCCCTCAATTAATAGGACATACTATTGGTTTTTACTGAGATTGGTGGGGAAATAATGACGAAGAAGAAAAATGAATTATGGGAATGGTCTAAAGCCTTAGTGATTGCAGTTCTATTAGCAGCAATTATTCGATACTTTTTATTTGCTCCCATTGTGGTAGATGGATTATCAATGATGCCGACCTTGCATGATCAAGATCGGATGATCGTAAATAAATTCAGCTATAAGATTGGAAAGCCAGAGCGCTTTGATATTATTGTTTTTCATGCACCGGAAAATAAAGATTACATAAAGAGAGTAATCGGGCTGCCAGGAGATCGAATTGAATATAAGGATGATGTCCTTTATGTTAACGGAAAAGCCTATGATGAACCTTATTTAGATCAGTATAAGCAACAGATTATTGACGGACCACTAACAGAGCCGTTTACGCTTCAAGAAAAGATTGGCCAGGAAACGGTTCCAGAAGGGCATCTGTTTGTAATGGGAGATAACCGCAGATACAGCAAGGATAGCCGTCATATCGGAACAGTGCCAATGGAGAAAGTATTAGGAAATACAGGCATTATTTATTGGCCAATCGAAGACATTCGAATTGTAAAATGATGAATGGGATGCAATTCAATTTTGAAAGAGGTATAAGCTATGACGATTCAATGGTTTCCAGGGCATATGGCAAAAGCCCGCAGACAAGTAACAGAAAAACTAAAGCTAGTTGATATTATTTTTGAATTGGTCGATGCCAGAATCCCATACTCATCCCGAAATCCGATGATTGATGAGATTATTCAGCATAAGCCGCGGATCGTCCTATTAAACAAGGCTGATATGGCCGATAAAGAAGTGACAAGGCAATGGATCAAACATTTTCAGGACGAAGGAACGAGAGCACTTGCCATTAATTCGCAGGCAGGACAAGGCATGAAGGAAATCGTGGCAGCCTCTCAAGATATTCTGAAAGAAAAATTTGACCGAATGAAGGCAAAAGGGGTAAAACCGAGGGCTATTCGCGCCATGATTGTAGGTATCCCTAATGCAGGCAAATCAACTTTAATTAACAGGCTGGCGAAAAAGAATATTGCAAAGACGGGAAATACACCAGGGGTTACCAAGGCCCAGCAGTGGATTAAGGTCGGAAAAGAATTGGAGCTCTTGGACACACCTGGGATTCTATGGCCTAAATTTGAAGATCAACAAGTCGGCTTAAAGTTAGCGCTAACAGGAGCAATAAAGGATACCATTTTAAACTTACAGGATATTGCCATTTTTGCTTTAAGATTTCTTGAGAAGAAATACCCTGACCGGCTCAAAGATCGTTACAAGCTAGATGAGATTCCTGAAGATATTGTAGAATTATTTAATGAGATTGGAAAACTTCGGGGCTGCCTAATGGCTGGAGGAGAGATTGATTACGATAAAGTTACTGAACTCGTTATTAGGGAGTTTCGAACAGAAAAATGGGGACCTATTTCTTTAGAGCAGCCTGAAGACTTGGTGGCGGAAAAAACGGAAGAAAAATAATAATAAATCAACGGCCCTTCTTTTGAAAAGAGGGCTTTAATATTTTCTGATTAAGGCCGATACAAAGAAATGAAGGGGAATCAACATGGAGAAATTAAACATACGAGAGATCGAACAAAGGCTTGCTAAAGAAAATGATCTTCATAGTCCATTTGTGAAAATGCTGGAAAAGGATGAGCGAAAAGGCGTACATGGGCTATTAAAAAAATGGCATAACAAAAAAGATAAAGAAGCTAAAGCCTATGAAAAACATGTTCAAATGACATGCTATGAAAAAAAATATCGATCTGAAGGCTTTGTTCATATTGCTGGGGTTGACGAGGTGGGAAGAGGTCCTTTGGCCGGTCCTGTTATAGCTGCTGCCGTCATTTTACCACCTGAATTCTATTTGCCTGGACTTGATGATTCTAAGAAGCTATCAGAACAAAAAAGAGTTGAATATTATGAGGAAATTATACAATCGGCGATAGATTATCATGTTGGAATAATTGATTCAGAAGAAATTGACAAAATTAATATCTATGAGGCATCGAAAAAGGCCATGCGGACAGCCATTGCAGGTTTAAAATTAAAACCTGACTTTCTGCTTATTGATGCAGTTAAACTAAATACACCGTATCCCGAGGAGGCGATTATTAAGGGTGACAGCAAAAGTATATCAATCGCAGCGGCCTCCATTATTGCCAAAGTGACTCGTGACCGCCTAATGGTTGATTTAGGAAGGGAATATCCTGTTTACGGTTTTTCTACAAATATGGGATACGGGACAAAAGAACATTTATCAGCGATTCAAATGTTTGGCATCACCTCTCATCACCGAAAAAGCTTTGCGCCAGTAAAGGATTACATAGGAAAACGGAAATAAGAAGGTGAAAATTTGCAGCCTCTGAATTTTGTTCAAAATCTATTAAATCAGAACCAAATAAGTGACAATCTTTCTTTAGTATTAAGACCGGGGCAAATCATTAGCGGCAAGGTCATGAAGTTATTTCCAAATGGGATTGCAGAGGTTTTAGTTGGGTCTAATAAAGTAATCGCCCAGCTAGAAGCCCCATTATCGGTTAATGAGCGGCATTGGTTTCAAGTGCAGTCAGGTGAAGGAAAAGTTCACTTAAGAGTGCTAGAGGCAAATGGAGGAAATGGAACTGACGCCACTAGTGAAAGTGTATTAAAAGAACTTGCTCTCCCGAATTCAAAAGTAAATACTACCTTACTACAATTCTTTCAAAATAAACATCTCCCAATAACGAAAGAAACGGTTCATATAGCAGCCCAATGGCTGAAAGGCAAAATACTGTCGGATGGCTTAAAGGTCCTTGATGCGGTCTTGTCAAAGCAGCTGCCATTTACAAAGAATGTGTTCAATTCCTTGTACGCGATACAGGAGGATGAGCCCATTTCCTCCTTATTGGACAAACTTCAAGCACTATTAAAAAACGGGGAGTTATCTGATGCTTCCAGGCGTCTGATCTCTATTATGGAACAGCTTCGTTTCCCTGATAGCAAACCCTCGGCTTCGATGTTACAAACCAGCGAGGACCCAAATACACAATTCATAAAGGATGAAGTAAAGACCGCTATTAAAACCATTGGATTTTCATACGAAAATGAAACGGTAAAGCTTATAAAAGACAATGAGCCATTAAATGTTAATAAAATGGAGGCCCTCAAGCCGATTCTATTGCGTCTATTAAGTGAGGAAGCAGCCGCCCCCATTCATGATGCTGCTGAAAAGCTTTTAAACAAAATAACCGGTTATCAGGTGCTCTCGCAGGAAGCTGGTCCCATCCAGCAATTAATCTTTCAAATCCCATTGACCTTTTGGGATAAAAGAACAGATTTAACGATGCAATGGAGCGGAAGAAAAAATGAAAATGGGCAGATAGATCCCAATTTTTGCCGAATTCTATTTTATTTAAATCTTGACCACCTTAAGGAAACAATTGTTGATTTGCATGTCCAAAATAGGGTCATTTCAATCTCAGTAGTGAATCATCATGATGATTTGAAAACACTGGCTCAGCAATATATCCCGATTTTAAAGGAAAGATTAGAAGAAATTAAATATCATTTATCTACTATTCATTTCGAAAAACCAATAGATAAGAAAGAAACACATATCGAAAAGAAAAAAGCCTTATCAAGTCTTAAGCTTCCAAATCATTATATTGGGGTTGATTTTCGGATATGACAAAGCAAAATGAATTACATCGTAAAGAAGCTGTTGCTTTGACTTACGATAAGAATGGTTCAGATACACCTTATGTTTCCGCAAAAGGAAAAGGATTAATTGCAGAAGGAATACTTGCTAAAGCAAGGGAGCATGATATACCTGTCCAAGAAGACCCCTCTTTATTAGAGCTATTGGGAAAACTTAATATTAATGAGCAAATCCCCGAAGAATTATATGAAGCAGTTGCGGAGGTTTTTGCTTTTATCTATAAAGCTGATAAAAAGGCAGGAAAAATAAATTCTAAATAGAAATAATATTTCCGGAATAAAGGTGGACAAGGTTTGTGTCATTATATAAAATGGTATCGCAGTCTACTTTTATGAAAGACCAAATAGGAGGATGGAAATGAACATACATGAGTACCAAGGAAAAGAGGTCCTCAGACAATATGGGGTATCAGTTCCAAACGGATTAGTTGCTTTTACAGTGGAAGAGGCAGTGGAAGCCGCAAAAAAATTAGGCACGGAAGTGTGTGTTGTTAAAGCACAAATTCATGCAGGGGGACGCGGTAAAGCTGGCGGTGTAAAAGTCGCAAAAAATTTAGATGAAGTTCGTACATATGCAAATGAAATTTTAGGAAAAACACTTGTTACTCACCAAACGGGTCCTGAAGGTAAAGAAGTTAAACGCCTGCTTATCGAAGAAGGCTGCGATATTAAAAAAGAATACTATATTGGTTTAGTATTAGACCGTGCTACTTCTCATGTAGTTTTAATGGCTTCTGAAGAAGGCGGAACAGAAATCGAAGAAGTTGCTGAAAAAACACCTGAAAAAATCTTCAAAGAAGAAATTGATCCGGTTGTTGGTTTAACAGCATTCCAAGCACGACGTATTGCATTTAACATTAATATTCCGAAAGAGCTCGTAAATCAAGCGGTTAAGTTTATGATGGGCTTATATAGTGCCTATATCGAGAAAGATTGTTCTATTGCTGAAATTAACCCGCTAGTTGTTACTGGCGATGGCAAGGTTATGGCATTAGATGCTAAATTGAATTTTGATAGCAATGCGATCTACCGTCAAAAAGATATTTTAGAATATCGTGACCTTGATGAAGAGGATCCAAAGGAAATTGAAGCATCTAAATATGATTTAAGCTATATTTCACTAGACGGAAATATTGGCTGCATGGTGAACGGTGCTGGCTTAGCAATGGCAACGATGGATATCGTTAAACATTATGGTGGAGATCCTGCTAACTTCCTTGATGTTGGCGGCGGTGCTACAGCAGAGAAAGTAACAGAAGCTTTTAAAATCATCCTTTCTGACAAAAACGTTAAAGGTATTTTCGTCAATATCTTTGGCGGAATAATGAAATGTGATGTTATCGCAACAGGTGTAGTAGAAGCTGCAAAGCAAGTAGGTTTAAACGTGCCTTTAGTTGTTCGTTTAGAAGGTACAAATGTTGAGTTAGGCAAGAAAATTCTTGCTGAGTCTGACATTGAAATTATTGCAGCTGAATCTATGGCTGATGGCGCACAAAAAATCGTTTCATTAGTAGGGTAATTCGGGATAACCAGAAAGGGGAATAATCGTGAGTGTATTTATTAACAAAGATACAAAAGTTATAGTGCAAGGGATTACTGGTTCTACGGCACTTTTCCATACAAAACAAATGTTAGAATACGGTACAAAAATTGTTGGGGGAACATCACCTGGTAAAGGTGGCACTGAAGTAGAAGGAGTTCCTGTGTTTAATACTGTCGAAGAAGCAGTGAAAACGACTGGAGCTAATGCTTCTGTTATTTATGTTCCAGCTCCGTTTGCTGCTGACGCTATTTTAGAAGCTGTTGATGCAGAGCTTGATCTTGTTATTTGTATTACTGAACATATTCCAGTATTAGATATGGTAAAAGTAAAACGCTATATGGAAGGCAAGAAAACTCGACTAGTTGGTCCTAACTGTCCGGGTGTTATTACTCCAGATGAGTGTAAGATTGGAATTATGCCAGGCTATATCCATACAAAAGGACATGTTGGCGTTGTTTCCCGTTCAGGAACTCTAACATATGAAGCCGTTCATCAGTTAACTCAAGCTGGTATCGGTCAAACTACTGCTGTAGGGATTGGCGGAGACCCAGTAAACGGAACAAACTTCATTGATACCTTAAAGGCTTTCAACGAAGATCCAGAAACGTATGCAGTGATCATGATCGGTGAAATCGGCGGAACAGCTGAAGAAGAAGCTGCAGAGTGGGTTAAAGCGAACATGACGAAGCCTGTTGTAGGCTTTATTGGCGGGCGCACAGCACCTCCAGGAAAGCGTATGGGACATGCTGGTGCCATTATTTCTGGAGGGAAAGGAACAGCTGACGAAAAGATCCGCGTTATGAATGAATGTGGAATTGAAGTTGCTGAGACTCCTTCTGTAATGGGTGAAACATTAATTAAAGTCCTTAAAGAAAAAGGGCTATACGAGAAGTGTAAAACTCATTAATCTGATAGTGAAAATAATTTAATGATTAGCTAGAACTATATGCAGACCCCCCTTTTTTAGGGGGGCTATTCTGCATGAGCATTATTAATAAACAGGAGGATTAAAATGGAAGATTTTAAATTTAAATTAATTCACTTGCACCATTGCAGGGGAATAGGCTGGAAAACAATATTAAACATTTTAAAGGCTGACCCAGGACTCAAGCAGCTTTACAACTTATCCGTCAATGATTTTCCTCACCAGAATTCTACTGTTACTACTCCTGCCTCCATTCTTCATGATCTTCAATCCGATTTTATCCCTCAACAAATTCGCCAGTATCAATTAAAAGACATCAGCATGATCACAATTTTTGATGACGAATATCCAGAATTATTAAAAGAAATTTATCAGCCGCCTTGGGTTCTCTATGGGAAAGGTGATCTATCATTGCTGAAAAATCATCTGCATTTAGCGGTAGTAGGCTCAAGGCAGTATAATCACTATGGAGAAGATGCCATTCATAGTTTTTTTCCTAAATTAATTGAAAATAAATTTGTGATTGTAAGCGGATTGGCAGCAGGAATTGATAAGATTGCCCACGAAACTGCCATTCATTTAAAGGGAAAAACGATCGGTGTTATTGCGGGTGGCTTGTACCACGTTTATCCGCAGGAGAGTAGAAAGCTTTCTGTTGAAATGATGAAAAACCATTTAATCATATCAGAGTATCCGCCTGATACAAGACCAGTGAAATGGCAATTTCCTATGAGGAACAGAATCATAAGCGGAATCTGTAAAGGAACCTTTGTTGTCCAAGCAAAAAGTAAGAGTGGCTCATTAATTACAGCTAACTATGCAGTCCAAGAAGGAAGGGAAGTATTTGCTCTTCCTGGTAATGTCTTTAGTCCCTATTGTGCTGGGACGAATGAACTGATTCAGCAAGGAGCGAAGCTTGTCAAATCTTCAGAAGATATAATAGAAGAATTGATTTATTAAACATATATGTATTTTTTGGTTGAAATTGTTGTATAATTCTAAAAAAAGAATATTTGCTTTTTAAAGAATTTATACAAATAGAATAATATTTTTCCTGATTTTATTCAAAAGACTTGAAATTACTTCGGAACTGTTATACATTGTGCAACAGACGTTCGAAATTAAGAATGAAAAAATCCATATTAAAACGGCTTATAATTAATGAAACCGTTTTAAAATGGATAATAATGTTTGACAAAGATGAAACTGTTGTACAATAATAATTGATATTTCTTATAAAATCCCCTCTTAAGGAGGACTATTGATGTCTGAGTTTTTAGTAATCGTTGAGTCGCCGGCAAAGGCTAAAACGATTGAGCGTTATCTTGGGAAAAAATATAAAGTAAAAGCGTCCATGGGACATGTTAGAGATCTTCCTAAAAGTCAAATGGGTGTTGACATAGAAAATCAGTACGAGCCTAAGTATATTACAATACGGGGAAAAGGGCCTGTATTGAAAGAGTTAAAGACAGCAGCCAAAAAGGCAAAGAAAATTTATCTAGCAGCTGACCCCGACCGCGAGGGAGAGGCTATTGCCTGGCACTTAGCTCACAGCCTTAATATGGATATTTCATCTGAATGCCGAGTTGTCTTTAATGAAATTACGAAAGATGCGATAAAAGAATCGTTTAAACATCCTAGGCCTATTAATATGGATCTTGTTGATTCCCAGCAAGCACGTCGGATGCTTGACCGTCTCGTTGGCTATAATATCAGCCCTTTACTATGGAAAAAAGTAAAAAAGGGCCTAAGTGCTGGCAGAGTCCAATCTGTAGCGGTTCGTTTAATTATTGACAGGGAAAAAGAAATAAAAGCCTTTGAACCTGAAGAGTATTGGTCCATTGAAGGCGATTTTCTAAAAGGAAATGAGAGCTTTGAAGCGTCCTTCTATGGCATAGGGACTAATAGACTTGAATTAAAATCAAAAGATGATGTCGAGCTTGTATTAAGCAAAATGAATGGGAACAAATTTGAAGTAACATCCGTTGCAAAAAAAGAACGTAAAAGGAATCCTGCTGCTCCATTTACTACCTCCTCGCTACAGCAGGAGGCAGCAAGGAAATTAAATTTCCGGGCGAAAAAAACAATGATGCTTGCCCAGCAGCTTTATGAGGGAATCGACCTTGGCAAAGAGGGAACAGTCGGTTTAATTACGTACATGAGAACGGATTCTACTCGGATTTCAGAAATTGCCCAAGGAGAGGCTTCCCAGTATATCGCAGGAACTTATGGCAAGGATTTTCTGCAGGTTGAAAAGAAGAAAGAAAAAAAGAAATCTAATACGCAAGATGCTCATGAAGCCATTCGACCGACAAGTGTAACGAAAGAGCCAGCTAGTTTAAAAGAGTTTCTCTCAAGGGACCAGCTGCGATTATACAGGTTAATTTGGGAACGATTCGTGGCAAGTCAGATGGCTCCAGCCGTTATGGATACGATGAGTGTGGACTTAAAGAACGGCGATGTCATTTTCAGAGCAACAGGATCGAAAGTGAAATTCCCTGGGTTCATGAAAGTGTATGTAGAGGGTACTGATGATCAAGCTGAGGAGAAGGACAAAATGCTTCCTGACCTTAAAGAAGGTGATGAGGTCATCAAAAAGGATATTGATCCGAAACAGCATTTCACCCAGCCTCCTCCAAGGTATACAGAAGCCCGTTTAGTAAAAACCCTTGAAGAGCTTGGCATTGGACGTCCATCCACATTTGCACCTACTTTAGATACGATTCAAAAGCGCGGGTACGTTGCATTGGATAATAAACGATTTGTTCCAACGGAGCTAGGAGAAATCGTACTTGACCTAATTCTTGAATTTTTTCCGGATATTCTCGATGTTGAATTTACAGCAAAGATGGAAAAGGACCTTGATTATATAGAAGAAGGAAAAGTCAATTGGGTTGAAATTATCCATAACTTTTATAGTGAATTTGAAAAGCATCTGAAAATTGCCGAGAAAGAAATGCAAGAGGTTGAAATTAAGGATGAGCCAGCAGGAGAAGATTGTGAACAATGCGGAAATCCGATGGTCTTTAAAATGGGACGATTCGGAAAATTTATGGCTTGCAGCAATTTTCCTGATTGCAGAAATACAAAACCAATTGTTAAAGAGATTGGTGTTACATGTCCGAAGTGTAAGGAAGGAAATATAATAGAGAGAAAAAGTAAAAAACGGCGAATTTTTTATGGGTGTGACCGTTTCCCAGAATGTGACTTTATTTCTTGGGATAAGCCTTTACCGCGCAGCTGTCCAAAATGTGAGAACCTCCTTATTGAAAAGAAGCTGAAAAAAGGTGTTCAAGTTCAATGTATCGAATGTGATTACAAGGAAGAGAAGCAAGGTTAAGGGTGGGCTATCGGCTCACTCTTTTCTTATGGAAATCTGAGATATCCATATTTTAAGAACAATTAGGGAATCTTTTTAGAGAAAATCTTAATCATGCAATTAGTTTAATTGCAAAATGATAGTGATTAGGTGTAAAGTAAGATAGCTATGTTTTTGAAACGCGGAGGTTAGAAAATGAAGGATAAAACAGTAAATGTCATAGGTGCTGGGTTAGCTGGAAGTGAAGCTGCATGGCAGCTTGCCAATAGAGGGATTCAAGTTAGGCTTTATGAGATGAGACCTGTGAAGCAAACACCTGCTCATCACACAGATAAATTCGCGGAACTCGTTTGCAGCAATTCGCTTCGTGCAAATACACTTACGAATGCAGTAGGTGTGCTAAAAGAAGAGATGCGAAAATTAAATTCAATTATTATTGAGTCAGCTGATGCTAGTGCAGTACCCGCTGGCGGGGCTTTAGCTGTTGATCGCCATGACTTTGCGGCACGGGTAACAGATAAAGTGAAGAATCATCCAAATGTGACTGTCATTCAGGAAGAAGTTACTAATATTCCTGATGGTACAACTATCATCTCGACAGGACCATTAACAAGCGAATCATTATCTTTGAAGCTTAAAGAATTGTCAGGTGAGGAATACTTGTATTTCTACGATGCGGCAGCACCAATTATTGAAAAAGAATCGATTAATATGGATAAGGTTTACCTTAAATCACGCTATGACAAAGGAGAAGCCGCCTATTTAAACTGCCCGATGACAGAGGAAGAATTCAATAATTTTTACGAAGCCTTAATTAGCGCTGAAACCGTTCCATTAAAAGAATTCGAAAAAGAAATCTTTTTTGAAGGCTGTATGCCAATTGAGGTTATGGCAACCAGAGGAAAGAAAACAATGCTTTTTGGTCCGATGAAACCAGTTGGTTTAGAGGATCCAAAAACGGGAAAAAGACCATATGCAGTAGTTCAGCTTCGTCAGGATGATGCAGCAGGAACACTATATAATATTGTTGGGTTTCAAACTCACTTAAAATGGGGCCCCCAAAAAGAGGTTATTCAATTAATACCGGGATTAGAAAATGCTGAAATTATCCGCTATGGGGTTATGCATCGTAATACGTTCATAAATTCCCCGAAGGTATTGAAGCCTACGTATCAATTCATTAACAGAGAAGATTTATTTTTTGCCGGACAAATGACGGGTGTTGAAGGCTATGTTGAATCTGCTGCGAGCGGATTGGTAGCAGGAATAAATGCAGCCAGATTGCTTAGTGGTGAAGATCTTGTAGAATTTCCGCATGAAACCGTCATTGGAAGTATGGCAAGATATATCACATCAGCTAACGAGAAAAGCTTTCAGCCAATGAATGCTAACTTTGGGTTGCTGCCTGAACTTCCTGTTAAAATTAGAGGAAAAAAAGAGCGTAACGAACAGCATGCAAACCGGGCATTAGAAACAATTCAGAACTTTGTGAAAAGTAAGGAGATTTAATTGCAAGGGCTTCTAAAATATGATACTATTTAGAAGCCCTTGTGAGGTGATAATGAATGGACCAAAATGTGAACAATTCGTTAAAGATGTTTATTGAATATTTACAAATTGAAAAAAATTATTCACAATATACTATTGAGTATTATCAGCAAGATATTAACGAATTTTTTATGTTCATAAATGAACAAGCAATAAATAATTTGCAGGATGTTAAGTATTCTGATGTCCGTATTTATCTTACAATGCTCTTTGAAAGAAGATTTGCGAGAAAATCTGTTGCCAGAAAAATTTCTTGTTTGCGGAGTTTTTTTAAATTCCTCGTCAGAGAGAAAGTAGTCACTGAAAACCCTTTTGCCCTTGCTTCCATTCCAAGGCTTGAAAAAAAGCTTCCGGAATTTTTTTATGAGGAAGAAATGAAAGAGTTATTTAATGCATGTGAAACGGAAACGATATTAGGGCAAAGAAATAAAGCGTTATTAGAGCTCCTATATGCAACAGGTATGCGTGTCGGCGAATGCAGCAATATTCAATTAAAGGATATTGATATGTACTTATCAACTGTATTGGTTCATGGTAAGGGAAATAAGCAAAGGTATATTCCTTTTGGAAGCTTTGCACATGATGCCTTGCAATATTACATAAATAACGGTCGCAGAAGCTTGCTAAAAAAGGAAGCCCCGAATGATTATTTATTTCTGAATAATAAAGGGAAACCTCTAACAGCTCGAGGGATAAGATATATTCTGAATAAGCTAATTGAACAATCGTCTTTAAATGGCAAAATTCATCCGCATATGCTTAGACATTCATTTGCCACACATTTACTAGCTAATGGAGCGGATATGAGAACGGTTCAGGAATTGTTAGGTCATGCCTATTTATCATCGACACAAGTATATACACATGTTACTAGCGAATATTTAAGAAATTCTTATTTAGCGCACCATCCAAGAGCTTAATAAACAGATTTACGATACCTTGAATTTGTAAATCATAGCCCTGGTTTACGTTAAACGGCAAAAGGAGGATGTTAGAATGTCTCAATTTCATGCAACAACTATTTTCGCTGTTCACCACAAGGGTAATTGCGCAATGGCTGGAGACGGTCAAGTAACCTTTGGAAATGCAGTCGTCATGAAACATACAGCACGCAAGGTTCGGAAGCTATTTAATGGAAAGGTGATTGCAGGTTTTGCAGGTTCTGTTGCAGATGCATTTACGCTATTTGAAATGTTTGAAGGCAAGCTTGAAGAATACAATGGAAATTTGCAGCGAGCCGCAGTGGAGCTTGCTAAGCAATGGAGAAGCGATAAAGTATTGCGACAGCTGGAAGCAATGCTTATTGTCATGAGTGCAGAAAGCCTCCTGCTTATATCAGGCACAGGTGAAGTTATTGAACCTGATGATGGTATTTTAGCGATTGGCTCTGGCGGACATTATGCACTAGCAGCTGGAAGGTCTTTAAAGCGGTATGCTGGGGATCATTTAACTGCGAAAGAAATTGCCAAAGCCTCTCTCGAAATGGCAGCTGAAATATGTGTTTACACCAATCACAATATTATAGTAGAAGAACTTTAAGGGAAGGTGAGCTGACCGATGGTTAAAGGAACGGACTTAACGCCACGTCAAATTGTTGAAAGACTTGATCAATTTATTATTGGTCAAAAGGATGCAAAAAAAGCAGTAGCTGTAGCATTAAGGAACAGATATCGCCGTGGATTACTTGATGAAAAGCTCCGTGATGAAATTAGCCCTAAAAACATATTAATGATCGGACCTACAGGTGTTGGTAAAACTGAAATTGCCCGCCGAATGGCGAAGTTAGTCGGGGCTCCTTTTATTAAAGTGGAGGCAACGAAATTTACTGAGGTTGGATATGTTGGAAGAGATGTTGAATCAATGGTTAGAGACCTTGTAGAAACATCTGTCAGACTTGTTAAAGAAGAAAAGATGAATAGCGTGAAGGAACGAGCAGAAGACAGTGCCAATCGGATCATAGTAGAATTATTAGTTCCTTCAAACAAAAAGACTGTTAATTATAAGAATCCATTGGAAATGCTTTTCGGTGGAGGCAATGATGGGTCAGATCAAGATACAACCGCTTCAGATGATATGAATATTCAAGCAAAACGTAAGGTTGTAAAAGAAAAACTCGCCTTAGGTGAACTTGAAAATGAATTTATCACTGTAGAGCTTGAAGAACAGCCACCATCTATGTTTGATATGCTGCAAGGTTCTGGTATGGAACAAATGGGTATGAATATGCAGGATGCTTTAAGCGGTTTAATGCCAAAGCGCAGGAAGAAAAGAAAACTGACTGTAAGTGAAGCAAGAAAGGTTTTAACAAATGAAGAGGCACAAAAATTAATAGATATGGATGAAGTGACTCAGGAAGCTGTTTTCCGTGCTGAACAATCTGGCATAATATTTATTGATGAAATAGATAAGATTGCAAGCCGCAGCAACGGTGGCTCATCTGCGGATGTATCACGGGAAGGTGTTCAAAGGGATATCCTTCCAGTGGTAGAAGGATCTACAGTCGTAACAAAATATGGTACAGTAAAAACGGACCACGTACTGTTTATGGCAGCTGGAGCGTTTCATATGGCGAAGCCTTCCGATTTAATCCCAGAGCTGCAAGGGCGCTTTCCAATCCGTGTGGAATTAACGAAGCTAACTGTTGAGGATTTCTTTAACATCTTAGTTGAGCCTGATAATGCTCTTATCAAACAATATCAAGCATTATTGGAAACTGAAGGTATACAAATTGAATTTTCTGACGATGCTATTCGTAGGATTGCTGAATTTGCCTTTGAAGTGAATCAAAATACCGACAATATTGGAGCACGCCGTCTTCACACGATAATGGAAAAGATGCTTGAAGATTTATCTTTTGAAGCACCAGATGTAACGATGGAAAAGATAACGATTACTCCTCAATATGTTGAAGAGAAATTAGGAGCAATTTCCCGCAACAAGGATTTAAGTCAATTTATTTTGTAAAGTTTATGTTAAGTTATATGTGAATAGATAGACAAATAATTTTTATTATTTCAAGATAAAATAGAATAAGGCTTTTTTGTTAAGCAAATGGAGGAAAAACTGATGGATTTATTATCAAGAACTAGAAAAATTAATGCAATGCTGCAAAGAGCAGCAGGTAAACCTGTTAACTTTAAAGAAATGGCGGAAACATTAAGTGATGTTATTACTGCTAATATTTTCGTTGTAAGCAGACGTGGTAAGTTATTAGGCTTTGCTGTAAACCAGCAAATTGAAAATGATCGCATGAAGCAAATGCTTGCAGATCGCCAATTCCCTGAGGAGTACACGAATAATCTTTTCAATCTTCAGGAGACTTCGCCAAACCTTGATGTTGAAAGTGAATATTCAGCTTTCCCTGCTGAAAATAAAGATCTTTTCAGAACAGGGCTTACGACTATCGTTCCAATTATTGGTGGTGGAGAGCGTCTAGGAACACTAATTCTTGCAAGATTGAATGATCAATTCCATGACGATGATTTAATTCTTGCCGAATATGGAGCAACAGTAGTTGGTATGGAAATTTTACGTGAAAAAGCAGAGGAAATTGAAGAAGAAGCGCGCAGTAAAGCTGTTGTCCAAATGGCTATTAGTTCCCTTTCTTACAGTGAATTAGAAGCAATTGAGCATATTTTTGAAGAATTAAACGGCAGTGAAGGCTTGCTCGTTGCCTCAAAAATAGCTGATCGTGTTGGGATTACAAGATCAGTAATCGTAAATGCTTTACGTAAATTAGAAAGTGCAGGAGTAATTGAATCAAGATCACTTGGTATGAAAGGAACCTATATTAAGGTTCTAAATGATAAGTTTTTATTCGAGCTTGAGAAGTTAAAATCTCATTAATAGCATTTTGTTAAACCCCTTTTTCGACAAGAAAAGGGGTTTTTTTATTACATTTGTTTTACGGGCTTTAAACAAAATAAAAAATTATTTTATTTCTATTACAATTTATTTTTAATTAATCTGAGGTCTTTTTTCCTATTATCACAAAGGATGAAAAAGTTTTTGTTCGTTAAATTGTTGTAATTTACAATGATTTAATGTTTTCATTACAAATATCTCATTTTATAATTAAAAATGGGAAGAAGGTCATGTTAAAAGTATTCCAAGTATGATAGACATATTATTTCATTTTCATTACAATAAAAGGTATGCGACATATTGTATTCTTTTTCTTCAAAATTCTACATATTACATTGATGGGTTTTTTTGACAATGAAAATAGCAATAATGAGGTGCTTTTATGAAATTGTTTTCTAATTCGATAACGAATATTGAAAATGGTCTTAATTATTCCTCCCTTAAACAAAAGGTAATATCACAAAATATAGCAAATGAAGCGACACCAGGATATAAAGCAAAAGACGTTAGCTTTAAGCAGTCATTGGAAACCGCAGTTAGCCGATCTTTAGAAGCAAATCGAACAGATCAAAGGCATTTTGATTTTAAAAGCAGCCCGCTTTCTAACGCTGGAATCATTAATAGGAAAAATGTGTCTTATAACCATAACGGGAATAGTGTAGATATCGATAAGGAAATGACTGACTTAGCCGGTAATCAAATTTATTACAATGCACTTATTGACCGAATTAGCGGAAAGTTTTCAAGCTTGCAGACTGTTATAAGGGGAGGTAAGTAGAAATGTCAATTTTTCATAGCATGAATAATTCTGCTTCTGCCCTAACTGCCCAAAGATTAAGGATGGATGTTATTTCATCGAATATGGCCAATGCAGAATCGACTAGAGGAAAGCTAGTCGATGGCGAATGGCAGCCCTACCGGCGTAAATCAGTCGTCCTTGAACCGAAAGAGGGACAGTTCTCCAATTTTCTTAATAAAGCCATGAACCAATCAATTGCCGGCAATGGAGTAAAGGCTACAAGAATTATTGAAGACCAAACTCCGTTTAAGCTCGTATATAATCCGGAGCACCCAGATGCAAATGCTGAAGGATATGTAGAGCTGCCAAATGTTGATCCTTTGAGGGAAATGGTAGACCTCATAAGTGCTACCAGATCATATGAAGCGAATGTGACAGTTCTTAATGCTTCTAAAAGCATGTTGATGAAAGCATTAGAGATTGGAAAATAGAGGAGCAGTATAAATGAATAATGTTGGATTTCCTGCTGTTAGCAATATATTAAAGCCTCAAGGGGCTAAACAGACTCATACATATACACCATACGAAGCTCACAAGAGTTTTGCGTCCGTACTTAAGAATTCAATTCAGGAATTAAATAATCTCCAAAATGAATCAGACAAAATGACTGAAAAACTCGTAAAAGGTGAAAACGTTGATTTACATCAAGTTATGATTGCTTCTCAAAAAGCAAGTGTTACATTGCAGGCTACACTCGAAATTCGCAATAAAGTAATCGAAGCCTATCAAGAGACTATGCGAATGCAAGTGTAATAGAAATGCGGAAGTGCCTTCGGAACAATTAAAGGGCAATTGTTCCTGCGATGAATATTCGCAGAAGCTTTCCTTTGTGCCCAGGGGCGACAAGCATAAGACGAGACGGCAGGAAGGTTGTTCTTTAACCTTCTTGACGGATTGGCTTATGACCTCGAGCCCCTAGGCACTGAAGCTAGACATTAATCTATATCTTAGAACGCATTGTTTATATTATTTTATTAAAGCTAAAAACTTCTGTTTTGCGGTTATTAGCTGCCAAAGAATGAGACAGAATAACCGGGGGATTGAAATGAAAGAATCGTTTCGGAATTATAAAGAAAAAGTCCAAGAATTTTGGCAAAATCGAACCAAAAAGCAAAAAATTATGCTTTTTGGTTCCGTCCTTTTATTTATAATCATTGTTACAGGTGCATCGATACTAGCGACTAGAAGTACACTAGTTCCGCTTTATAGCAATCTTACACCTTCTGAAACAGGGACTATTAAAGAAAGCCTAGACGGAAGAGGTATCAAATCTGAAATTGCTGATGGCGGAACAACAATTAAAGTACCAGAAGAAGTTGTGGATACACTTAAGGTAGAACTTGCGGCTGAGGGTATTCCAAAATCCGGCAATATTGATTATTCATTTTTCAGTCAGAACGCAGGCATTGGAACAACGGAAAATGAATTTAAAATGATCAAATTAGATACAATGCAAACAGAATTAGCCAATTTAATAAGAGGGATTGAAGGGGTAAATGACGCAAAGGTCATGATAAACCTTCCCGAAAAAGGGATATTTGTTAAAGACCCTTCTGAAGAAGCATCAGCTTCCATTGTTCTAAATACAAAGCCAGGTTATCAATTTGAAGATTCCCAAATTCAAGCTCTTTATCATTTAGTTTCAAAAAGTATTCCCAATTTGCCTACTGATAATATCGTCATTACTAATCAATTCTTTGAGTACTTTGATCTAAAAAATAATCAAAATTCTACACCAGGTTCAACATTTGCTGAACAGCATGAAATTAAAAAGCAAATTGAACGAGATGTGCAGCGCCAAGTACAAGGAATGCTTGGTACATTAATGGGACATGACAAGGTTGTTGTGTCTGTGACGGCTGATGTTGATTTTACCCAAGAGAACAGGGAAGAAAATCTCGTCACTCCAGTCGATGAAGAAAATATGGCTGGGATTGCTATTAGCGCCCAAAAAATAACAGAAACCTTTACAGGAAATGCAGATCAAGCAGGCGGTCTAACAGCTGCCGGGGATCCTGCAGATGTTCCAGGTTCTTCTTATTTAGAAGGAAATGGGGCGAATGGTGATTATGAAAAAATCGAAGAAACCATAAATAATGAAGTAAATAAAATTCGCAAAGAAATTGTTGAGAGCCCATATAAAGTTAGAGATTTAGGCATTCAAGTTATGGTTGAACCTCCACAGCCTGATGATCCAACTACTCTTCCTCAGGAAAGAGTAGATGATATTACAAAAATTCTTGCCACGATTGTTCGCACAACAATCGATAAAAAGGCCGGATCAGATGAATTAACGGAAGAAGCAATTAATGAAAAGGTCGTAGTGTCAGTTCAGCCATTCAAAGGCAAAGTAGAATTCCCTAATGATGTTAAGCAAGTTCTTCCGCTATGGGCTTACATTGTAGGTGGTGTGCTTCTTGCCATTATCGCTCTATTAATCTTCCTATTTATTAGGGCAAGAAGAAAACAAAAAGCAGAAGAACAGGAACTATTGGAAGTTGAGGAAGTCATTCATGTTCCAGACGTAAATGAGGAGCTTGAGACAGAAAGTACTATGCGCAAAAAACAGCTTGAAAAAATGGCAAAAGAAAAGCCAGAGGATTTTGCAAAGCTCCTGCGTACGTGGATTGCTGAAGATTAGGGGGTATGGGTAATGGCAAGGAAAGATCAAAAAGAGCTGTCAGGTAAGCAAAAAGCAGCCATACTTCTTATATCACTTGGACCTGATGTTGCATCGTCTGTATATAAGCATTTAAGTGAAGAAGAAATAGAAAAATTAACTCTAGAGATCTCTGGTGTCAAAAAAGTTGATTCACAGGCAAAAGAAGAAGTTGTAGAGGAGTTTCACAATATCGCGTTGGCTCAGGATTATATTTCACAAGGCGGAATTGGGTATGCAAAAACGGTTTTAGAAAAAGCGCTTGGGAATGAGCAGGCAGCTATTATCATTAATCGGCTTACATCATCCTTGCAGGTGAGACCTTTCGACTTTGCAAGGAAAGCAGATCCTGCTCAAATCCTTAACTTTATTCAAAATGAGCACCCGCAAACGATAGCTCTAATATTATCGTATTTGGATGCCGCTCAAGCAGGGCAAATTCTATCGGAGCTCCCACAGGAAATGCAAGCAGATATTGCGAAAAGAATTGCAGTCATGGACAGCACAGCACCAGAAATTATTAATGAAGTAGAACAAATACTCGAAAGAAAACTTTCAGCAACTGTTACACAGGACTACACTCAAACTGGCGGAATTGAAGCAGTTGTGGACGTCCTAAATGGAGTTGACCGTTCTACTGAACGAACAATTTTGGATGCTTTAGAAATTCAGGATCCCGAGCTTGCAGAAGAAATTAAGAAAAGAATGTTTGTATTCGAGGATATTGTTACCCTCGATAACCGTGCCATTCAGCGAGTTATCCGCGATTGTGAAAGTGAGGATCTTATGCTTTCGCTTAAAGTTTCAAGTGATGAAGTTAAGGAAATTATTTTCAAAAATATGTCTAAACGTATGGTTGAAACCTTTAAAGACGAAATGGAATACATGGGTCCTGTTAGACTACGTGATGTAGAAGAAGCGCAATCTAGAATTGTGGCAATCATTCGACGTCTAGAGGAAGCTGGGGAAATAGTCGTTGCTAGAGGCGGGGGAGATGATATTATTGTCTAGATTAATAAAGGCGGTTCCCTCTTTGGCTGACAATAATGTTAATGAAAAAAAGATTATTTCTATTAAAGTTTTTAAGCCGGAAAAACAAGAAGATGACTTTGAACCTACCCCTATAAATCATTCAGAACAGGCACAATCAATTATTGCAGAAGCTGAAATGGAAGCAGAATCGATAATAAGCCTTGCTAGGCATGAGGCTGAGTTAATTCGTCAGCAGCTAGAGCAAGATGTTCAATCTTTTGAAATTGAAAAAGAAAACATCGCTGCAGCGGCACATGAATCAGGGTATGCTTCCGGATATGAAGAGGGCCGAGAGAAAGGCTACTTAGAATATCTTGAAATTATTGAATCTGCACGAGCAGTAGTTGATTCCGCAAAGAATGATTATCGAATGCATGTTGAATCGTCCGACAGGGAGATTCTCGAAATCGGTCTCAAAGTTGCTCAGAAAATCTTAGGGAAAACGATTCAAGAAAATAAGGAAGAATTTTTACCTATCGTGAAGCGAGCGTTAAAGGAAGCACGGGATAATCAGGAAATTCAATTGCATGTTCATCCAAGTCATTATGATTATCTTCTTTCAAATAAGGAAGAACTAAAAATACTTTTTCCAAGAGAAATTGATTTATTTATCTATCCAGACGATGAATTAGGAGAGTCAAGCTGCATTATTGAATCCGTTAATGGGAGAATTGATGCAAGTATTGATAGTCAGCTAGAAGAAATAAAACGAAAGCTTGTTGAAATGCTAGAGGGTGAGCAGGAATGAAGCTCTTGGATGTCATTGAGGAAATTGATCAGCTAGACTCCTTTAAACGCTATGGACGTGTAAAAAGAGTGGTAGGTTTAATGATTGAGTCCCAGGGCCCCCCTGAAAGTTCCATTGGCGATGTTTGTTATATTCATGTAGGCAGTAAGCGAAAAAGAACCATACAGGCAGAGGTAGTCGGTTTCAAAAACGAAGAAGTTATTTTGATGCCGTATACAACCATTAATGATATTTCACCTGGCAGCTTAGTAGAAGCGACCTCAAGGCCATTGGAAATTAAAGTTGGGGCGCAGCTGATTGGTTCAGTCATTGACTCAATAGGGCAGCCTCTTGATGGAACGCCATTGCCGAAAGGACTTTCTTCTGCACCAACTGAGCAAGCTCCGCCAAATCCGCTCAAAAGACCCCCTATTTCTTCCGCTATGGAGGTAGGAGTTCGGATGATCGATAGTTTATTAACTGTTGGAATCGGACAGCGGGTTGGAATTTTTGCAGGGAGTGGTGTGGGAAAGAGTACTCTGCTAGGCATGGTTGCCAGGAATACGAAAGCGGATTTGAACGTCATTGCTCTAATCGGAGAGCGCGGCAGAGAAGTGCGTGAATTCATTGAGCGCGACCTCGGTCCAGAAGGCTTAAGCCGTTCTATTGTTGTCGTAGCAACGTCTGATCAACCAGCATTAATGAGAATTAAAGGTGCCTATACAGCAACAGCAATTGCTGAATATTTTCGAGATAAAGGTTTAAATGTCATGATGATGATGGATTCAGTTACAAGGGTGGCAATGGCGCAAAGAGAGGTTGGACTAGCAATAGGTGAGCCCCCGACAACAAAGGGGTATACTCCTTCTGTTTTTGCCATTTTGCCGAAGCTTCTCGAAAGAACCGGAACAAATGAAAAAGGGTCCATTACAGCATTTTATACTGTTTTAGTAGATGGCGATGATATGAATGAACCAATTGCTGATACGGTGCGCGGGATATTAGACGGACACTTTGTTCTTGATCGCGCACTTGCTAATAAAGGTCAATATCCTGCTGTTAATGTGCTAAAAAGCGTCAGCAGGGTCATGAATAATATCGTTCCAACCGAACATGTACGAGCAGCGGAGAAATTACGGGAAGCATTAAGTACTTATATAAATGCCGAAGATTTAATAAATATCGGGGCCTATAAAAAAGGCTCATCCATTGAAATTGATGAAGCCATTAGGCTCTACCCTAATATTATTTCCTTTTTAAAGCAGGGAACGCATGAAAAAATAACTTTTCAAGAAAGTGTTTACCAATTAAAGAGCATTTTAGGGAAAGGAGATTAATTTTCATGCAATACCAATTCAAATTTGAAAAAATCCTTACGATTAAAGAAAGAGAAAAGGATGAAGCACTTAACATTTATAATCAATCAGTCAAAAGATTTGAAACTGCTGCTGAAAAATTATATGAACTCCTTAAGAAGAAAGAGGATTTAGAAGACTATCAATCTTACAGGCTAGTCAATGGGTTGCCAGTGCAAGAAATTAGGCATCATCAGCACTTTATTCATCAATTGGAAAGAACGATCGAGCATTATCAGCAAATTGTTATGAATGCACGAAATCACATGAATTTTCAGCAGGAGAGGCTGCTTGAGAAAAATGTAGAAGTGAAGAAGTATGAAAAAATTAAAGAAAAAGACATGACGAATTTTGCTGAAGATGTAAGGCTGCAAGAGGGAAGGCAAATGGATGATATCTCGATTCAGCATTATATGTATCGGGGAAATTAGGTGGTAAAGTGGATAAGGTACTAGAAGAGAAAGAAGAAAAAAAACAATCAAGATTCCAAGGTTTCATATTTGTTGTCTTTATCCCGCTGTTATTTGCGATTACAGTAGCCCTTATAGTGATGACCATCCTCGGGGTTAATGTTTTTGAAATAACAAAGGAATACGGTCAGAAAATTCCATTTATATCATCTGCAATCAATGATGAAAGTCCCGAAAGCTTTGAGGCGCTGGAGTCAAAAATGATTGAACTTGAAGCGGAAATTAAAGACCGGGAAGCGAAAATTTCCAAGCTTGAAACCCAGATCGAGAGTAAAGACGAAGAAATTTCACAAGTACAAATTGAAAAAGAACGACTTGAAGAAGAAATTATCGAATTAACAGCAATGAAAGAAGAAAATAAACGGGCATTCAAGGATATTATCAAAACTTATGAAACGATTTCAGCAAAGAAGGCTGCTCCTATTCTTTCACAAATGAGTGAGGAAGAGGCTTTGCAAATCCTTTCAAGCATTAAAGCTGATACATTAGCAGCCATTATGGAAAAGATGAATCCGGAAGATGCAGCCCGGTACACGGAACTGTTAACAGCGAACGCTGAAAATCAGTTGCAAAATTCTCCATAATGTTAAAGAGTTAAATGAAAGGGGGTGGAAAAATGGAAATGACCGGACTAGGAGCAATTCATACAATTGTATCCAATAACGGAAATTCAGCTTCACCTGGTAAAGTCCCAAGCGGATTTGGCGCTTTGGTTGCAGGATTAATGGGGAATTCACCAACCCCAGTACAAACTGATATTTCTACAAATAATTTACCAAGTGATGAACTTGGACATTTACTTCAATTTCTACAGATAACAGATGTATTTGAACTTGAAAATGGGGCTGAACTTCTTGGAGAAACCTCAATAGGTAATGCAGAGATCATCAAAATAATTGAAGATCAGCTGAATCTATCATCTGATGAACTTTTGGAGCTATTAAGTAAATTTTACAGTGATATCAGTCCGTCAGCAAAGATTGAAAAATCAAGAGACGAGGATGAATCACAAATAGATATGATCCTTGCACTCATCGGATCGATTATTTCTATTCAAAAGCAAGAAATGAAAATAGAACCGAATAGAGACTTTGGACAAGCAATGAAAGCAATCAAACTATTTGAGCTGTTATCTGCACATCAGGATTCTTTAGGTAATCAGTTTAAGTTAAAAGAATTCATGAAGAATATCTCTGAAAAGCTAGAAATGGCATTAAATAATACAAATTCCTCTGAAAGAGGGGAGTTTGCAAAGAAAACCTTTCAAGCCCTTGTAAATGAATTGAATGGAAAGGCTGTTGCGGTCACCGACAAGGCGGGGGAACATATTGCTAAAGCTTTGAATAAATCTGAGCCTGTTAATCATCAAGGATTCATTCAATTTCAGCAATTATCAAAACCTGAGCAGCTAACTATGCTATCAAGTACTGGCAGACCTGTTTCAGCCGAGCAGCTGATTGAACAGTTTGAATCCATTCTATCTAAAAGCCAATTGCTGAAAAGCGGAGGGACTCAAAGGTTATTCCTTAAGTTAAATCCAGAACATCTCGGTTCACTTAGAATAGAGCTAATTCAAAAGGATTCAAATATCATTGCCCGAATTCTTACTTCCACAGGTAATGCAAAAGATTTGATGGAGTCGCATTTGAACGGGTTAAGACAAGCCTTCCAATCGCAAAACATTCAAGTGGAGAGAATTGAAATTTCTCAAGCTTTTACTTCTCAGGAACGCAGCTATAACCGTGAAGGGCAACATCAAGGTCAGGAAAGACAGCAACAGGATGAGCGTCAAGAAAAACAATCAGGAGATTTTAACCACTCATTCGAAGAAGCACTTCTTAATACAGAAGCTTAGGTGTGATAAAAATGACTAATACGATTGATTCGTCTTTAATGCTATCAAGCTATCAGAAAGAACAGAGAAAAACTGGCTCGGATGTTTTAGGGAAAGATGATTTTCTAAAAATTCTAATGGTCCAGCTGCAAAATCAGGACCCGATGAATCCGATGCAGGATAAAGACTTCATTGCCCAAATGGCAACATTCTCAACATTAGAGCAAATAACGAATATGGGAAAATCAATGGATAAATTCGTGAAGGTTCAGGAGCAAAGTCAATTAATTGCCTATAACCAATTTGTCGGCAAGGACATTACATGGCATAAAGTCTCTGAAGCAAAGGAACAGGGTGGAACTCCTGTAATAGAAGAAGGAACAGGGAGAGTAGCATCCGTTCAGTTTAAGGATAACAATGTTCTTTTTATCTTAGATGATGGAACGAAATTAGAACCGGGCAATATTTCGCAAATTAATGAAACATCAAAAGAAAATGCGATGGTTCAAGCGAGCATGATGATTGGAAAATCCGTTACATACTTAGCAGATAAAGCAGAAAAAACAGGATTAGTTAAATCAGTTTCCTTTAAAGATGGAAAAACTCTGTTTCAGCTAGATGATGAAACAACAACCATCACTGCTTCACAAATAACAAAAATAGAATAATGAGAAGGTGATTGAATGGATAAAATGATGTTTCATCCGATTCAATCGAAAGCCGTTTTAAGCCCGAAGGCCAAACCATTTAAGCCAGAATTGCAAAGCTCTCAAAAATTTGCCGCCCATCTACAAACGGCTCTTCATCCACAAGGTAAATTAATAGTGAGTAAACACGCACAGGATCGCATGCAGCAAAGAGGCATTCAAATTAATGAATCTCACTGGAAGCAAATTGCAGACAAAGTTCTCGAAGCTAGACAAAAGGGTGTAAATGAATCACTCGTATTGCTTAAAGATGCGGCACTCATTGTCAGCGCCAAAAACAATACAGTGATCACGGCAATGGATCGGGAAGAAGCCCGAACACAAATATTCACAAATATTAATGGCACTATTCTTTTAGATCAATAAATAAGGGCTGGACCTTTTTTAGGAAGCCTAAGCTGCGGAATGACAGAAGCAGCTACATACGAAAGGAGCAAAACTATAATGCTACGTTCAATGTATTCAGGGATAAGCGGATTGAAAAATTTCCAGACAAAGCTTGATGTTATTGGGAATAATATTGCTAACGTTAATACTGCGGGATTTAAAAAAGGTCGTGTAACTTTCAAGGATACAATGAATCAAATGGTAACTGGAGCAAGTGCCGCAACTGAGAACCGTGGAGGTACAAATCCAATACAGGTCGGTTTAGGGTCTTCGCTAGCAACAATTGATACCATTCATACTGGTTCTAGTTTACAAACTACTAATCGCACCCTTGATTTAGGAATTGATGGGGATGGATACTTTGTTGTTAAAGATGGTCAACAAACTTTTTATACAAGAGCAGGAAATTTTTATTTAGATGATAACGGGACCCTTGTTAATGCAAATGGCTTAAAAGTACAAGCCTATAATAATGGAGTACTTGAGGATATTAAAGTGAATGTTAATGCTACATTGCCTCCATTGGCAACTGATGAAATAAAATTGGAAGGAAGTTTACCTGATCCAACAACTGTTTTAGCTGGAGCAACTAGTGAGGTGCAACAAATGAAAGTTGTTGATACTAATGGTGTTGAACATACTTTAGATTATCAGTATGTTGAGAATAACGGAGCCTGGGAAATTCATTTATCAAACCAAATGGCGAACCCTCCGGTACCAGCACAGGTAATTGCATTACCTTATAATGCGGCAAATACACCACCATATACTAGTAATCCTACGTCTTTCAATTTGACAACTCTTGGACTTCCAACAGGGACAGTCAATATAAGCGTAGACACTTTGAAACAAGAGGGCGATTCTATTACAGCCCAAGCAAATCCTAATGGAAATTTATCAGGTAAATTAGAAAGCTTTAGTATTGGACCAACTGGCGAGGTAAGTGGAGTATATTCAAATGGATTGATAAGAAATCAAGGTGTATTAGCATTAGCAAAATTTAGTAATACCTCTGGATTATTGAAAGCTGGCAACAATTTATTTCAAGAAACAATTAATTCAGGTACCGCAAATATTAATGTCCCTGGAAGTGGTCGCGGTTCAATCGCTGCTGGAGCTCTCGAAATGTCCAACGTAGACCTTTCCGAAGAGTTCACTGAAATGATCACAGCCCAGCGTGGTTTCCAGGCAAATACAAGAATTATCACAACTTCAGACGAAATTTTACAAGAGTTAGTTAACCTAAAACGATAGGTAAGGGAGGGACAGGGTCTTGAGGCTTGGATCTCGGGGCCCTGAACATAACATTGATTAAAGTTAGTCGCCTAAATGGAAAACCATTTACACTAAATGCAGTGTTTATCGAAACGATAGAGTCATTTCCCGATACAACCATCACACTAACGAATGGGCGTAAATATGTTGTAAAAGAATCGGAGGATGCTGTTTCGAAACTAGTAAAGGAATTCTATCAATCTGTCAGCCTTTTCGGGCAGCAGCAAATGGGAGAAAGAGAGAATGAAGAATAATAAGCTGGTCATGATCATGTTAATATTGCTTGTGGCTATTGCCTTAGTTGGAGCAGTCGCGGTTATTATTGTTAAGCAGCTTAATGATAATTCTGGTCCGAAAGAACCGACAATTGATGAAGTTTTAGAGGCATCTGTGGACGTTCCGCAAATCACAACTAATTTAGCAAGCAATGATTTCATCCGTATTTCATTTAAAATTCAAACAGATAGTAAAAAAGCAAAAGAGGAACTAGAAAAAAGAGATTTTCAAGTTAAAGACATCATTATCCAAGAACTATCTGAAATGACAGCCGAAGATATTCAAGGTAAAGAGGGTCAAAAAAAGCTAAAAGATGATTTAAAGGGAAAAATTAATACGATTTTGCAAAAAGGTGAAGTGGAACAGGTATATATTACTGAAAATCTCCTCCAATAGAACATCATTATTAAAATTTATAGTCAAAGGCTGGAGGTGAGATTTCATGTCAGGAGAAGTTTTATCACAGAGTGAAATAGATGCGCTGCTTTCTGCATTGTCAACAGGAGAAATGGATGCAGAGGAACTTAAAAAAGAGCAGACTGAGAAAAAAGTAAAGGTTTATGACTTTAAAAGGGCGCTGCGCTTTTCAAAGGATCAAATTAGAAGTTTAACAAGGATCCATGAAAACTTTGCAAGGCTATTAACTACTTTCTTCTCTGCACAATTAAGAACTTATGTCCAAATTACTGTCGCATCAGCCGATCAGATTCCATATGAAGAGTTTATTAGATCCATCCCAAAAATGACAATTTTAAATGTTTTTGAGGTGCCCCCTTTGGATGGCAGAATCCTGATGGAAGTCAATCCTAATATTGCTTACGCATTAATGGATAGAATGATGGGCGGAAAAGGTTCGAGTATAAATAAGGTTGATACTTTAACAGAAATAGAAACAAAAATTATGTCTGCCACTTTTGAACGAGCATTTGAGAATTATATGGAAGCCTGGAGCACCATTGAAGAAATTGATCCGCAGCTAATGGATTTTGAAGTGAATCCTCAATTTCTGCAAATGGTATCGCCGAATGAAACGGTTGTAGTGATCTCGTTAAATACGACAATTGGTGAAACGAGCGGTATGATGAATATTTGTATTCCACATGTCGTTCTTGAACCAATTATTCCGAAGCTATCTGTCCATTATTGGATGCAAACAGATAAAAAAGATAGAGTTCCTGAGGAGTTAGACAGGCTTGAAAAGCATATCCATCGTGCAGAAGTATCCATTGTTGGAGAACTTGGCACTTCTGAAATCAGCATTCAAGATTTTCTTATGTTAGATATCGGTGATGTGATCGAGCTAAATAAACCAATTGATCAGCCTTTACTCATTAAAGTGGGCGATATACCTAAATTTATCGGACAGCCAGGCAAAGTAAACAAAAAACTTGCTATTCAAGTATTAGACATCGTGAAAGGGGGAGACGACGATGATGAGCGATGATATGCTTTCACAAGATGAAATTGATGCGCTATTACGCGGGGTAGATGACGATGATGAGACTGAATTATTTGATGAAACCTTAAATGTAGAAGACTTCCTATCTCCAATGGAGCAGGATGCTTTAGGAGAAATTGGGAACATTTCATTTGGAAGCTCAGCAACAGCATTGTCAACCTTACTGAACCAAAAAGTAGAAATAACGACACCATCAGTAACGACCATACCGCCTAGAAAATTGCATGAAGAATTCCCGCATCCATACGTTGCGATCCAAGTTAGTTATACAGAAGGATTTTCAGGCAGTAATTTATTAGTCATTAAACAAACAGATGCTGCGATTATTGCAGATTTAATGTTAGGCGGAAATGGACAAAACCCTGCTGATCTTATGGGGGAAATTCAGCTAAGTGCTGTGCAGGAAGCAATGAACCAAATGATGGGATCTGCAGCAACTTCAATGTCTACCATTTTTAGCAAAAGAGTTGATATTTCACCTCCTTCGATTGATATTTTAGATATTCCGCAGGGAGAGGGAACAAATCGAATTCCTGGAGAAGATATATTGGTAAAAATATCCTTCCGGTTGAAGATCGGGGATTTAATTGACTCTAATATTATGCAGCTTTTGCCACTGCAATTTGCTAAAAGTTTAGTCAATGAATTGTTAAATCCGGGAGGAGAACCAGAGAATATTTCAGGTACAATGAAAGAAGCCGAGGATTCCTTCCCAGCCTATCAGGACTCTGAATTGACACTAAATAAACAGCCTGCAGAGATATACGCTCAGGACAATGTCTATTCACAAAACAATTATTCAGAAAGAGAAATGGTTCCATCAAATGGGGGTTGGCAGCAAGCGCCTCAAGCTCAACAAGCTCAACAGGTACATCAAGCATATCAGGCGCAACCAGCATTCTACCCGCCGCCACAAGCAGTGAACCATCAAAATGGTCCACAGCATTTTGGTTCTGCTTTGCCTGGGGGAGTACAGCCGACTGTTCAGCCTGCAGTATTTTCAAGCTTTGAACCATATTCGCTCCAAGAATCTGAATCAAAAAATTTAAACATGCTGCTTGATATACCGTTGCAAGTAACTGTTGAACTAGGAAGAACAAAACGATCAGTGAAAGAAATTCTTGAGTTATCTGCTGGATCGATCATTGAATTAGATAAACTTGCAGGGGAACCCGTAGATATTCTAGTCAATAATCGCCTTATCGCTCAAGGAGAGGTCGTTGTGATTGACGAGAACTTCGGAGTTCGTGTAACAGATATTATTAGTCAAAGTGACCGAATTAAAAAACTTAAATAAGCACGGGGGTTAACAGAGATGGCTCACAAAATTTTAATTGTAGATGATGCAGCTTTTATGAGAATGATGATTAAGGATATTCTTTCAAAAAATGGATATGAAGTAGTCGGAGAAGCAGCCGATGGTGCACAGGCAGTTGAAAAATATAAAGAATCACAGCCTGACTTAGTGACAATGGATATTACGATGCCGGAAATGGATGGAATTACTGCTCTTAAAGAAATAAAAAAAATTAATCCGAATGCGAAGGTTATTATGTGTTCAGCGATGGGGCAGCAAGCAATGGTTATTGATGCAATCCAAGCTGGGGCAAAGGATTTTATCGTAAAACCATTCCAGGCTGACCGTGTGATTGAGGCTATTTCCAAAACTTTGGGCTAATGAATATTTCATTTAGAGGGTGCAGTATATTGCAATATTTCAAGCGGACAATTTTTTCGCTGTTTTTAATAAGCTTTGCTCTGCTAGGGATTCATGCACCAGCCTATGCAGAGCAAGTAAATAGCGTAAAAGATTGTATAGAACATCCAGATACATGTGATCAAGATCAGATTCCTCAAAAACAGGAAACAACCAAGAATGAACAGCCAGTTAAGGTTGGATTGAATGCTTTTGATTTTGTCAAAATGATTTTTGCCACTGTCTTTGTTGTCGGACTATTATATTTTCTGCTTAAATTCATTAATAAAAAAAGTAAGATGTATAAAAGCTCGCAGCTTGTTGAGAATTTAGGCGGAACGGCACTTGGCACAAACCGTTCCATTCAATTAATAAAGGTAGGAAACCGGATTTTAGTTGTAGGTGTAGGGGAAAATATCCAGCTATTGATGGAAATTGAAGATCAGGAGGAGTATAATCAGCTCCTATCCGATTATAACGAAAAGATGGAACAGCTTGTACAACCAAGCGATATTGTGACAAAGGTTCTTCAACTAAGAAAAAATGTACAGCCAGATGAAAAACCAGGGAACCACTTTCAAAGTTTACTCAAACAACAATTGGAAGATATCACAAAAGGAAGAAAGCAATTATATAAAGAAATGGAGAAGAAAGGGACAGACGAGCAATGAATGAATTTATGGAGTTTTTTAACAATAGTTCGCCTGCCAATGTTTCAACATCTGTGAAGCTCATATTAATGCTTACAGTTTTATCATTGGCACCCGGTATTCTCATTTTAATGACTTGCTTTACAAGAATAATAATTGTTCTCTCCTTTGTCAGAACGGCGCTTGCCACACAGCAAATGCCCCCTAATCAAGTTCTAATCGGACTGGCTTTATTTCTTTCATTTTTTATTATGGCACCTACTTTTCAGCAGGTAAATGAAGAAGCACTTACACCGCTTTTTAATGAAGAAATTAACTTAGAACAAGCATACGAAAAAGCCGCGATTCCATTTAAGGAATTTATGAGTGCTCATACGAGGCAAAAGGATTTAGCTTTGTTCCTTGAATATTCAAAAGCAGAAGCACCTAAATCAATAGAGGACATTCCATTAACAGCTCTTGTCCCGGCTTTTGCCATTAGTGAAATAAAAACGGCGTTCCAAATTGGATTTATGATTTTTATTCCATTTCTTGTAATTGATATGGTGGTAGCTAGTGTTCTTATGTCAATGGGTATGATGATGCTGCCCCCAGTGATGATTTCATTGCCCTTTAAAATATTATTATTTGTTCTAGTAGATGGATGGTATCTCGTTGTCAAATCTCTTTTACAAAGCTTTTAAGCAGGTGAAAATAATAAATGACTCCTGAATCCGTAATAACAATTGCAGAACAAGGCATTATAACGGTATTAATGATTAGTGGCCCTTTGTTGGTGCTTGCCCTAGTTGTAGGGTTAATCGTCAGTATCTTTCAGGCAACTACACAAATTCAAGAACAGACACTGGCGTTTATTCCAAAAATTGTTGCTGTGTTAGCCGGACTTGTTTTCTTCGGTCCATGGATGCTCAGTCATATGCTTTCATATGCTGGCGAGATATTTTCGAATTTAACTAGATTTATAGGATGATCATATGGTGAATTTCTTACCTGCATTCCCAGTGTTTTTACTTATTTTAGTAAGGGTAACATCTTTTTTTCTGATGATGCCCCTTTTTTCATATCGATCTATTCCAACTGCTGCAAAAATTGGCTTAGGCTTCTTTATGTCATTCATTATGGTATTTACTTTGGATGCCCCTGTGTTAGAAATAGACAGTCATTATTTTTTATTAATTATTAAGGAAGCTTTGGTCGGACTCTTAATTGGATTTATCGCTTATTTGATTCTATCGGCCATACAAATCGCCGGCGGTTTTATTGACTTTCAGATGGGGTTTGCCATTGCAAACGTCATCGATCCGCAAACAGGTGCACAAAGCCCGCTTATGGGTCAATATTTATATACGATTGGACTCTTTTTTTTACTTACTGTGAATGGCCATCATCTATTGCTGGATGGGGTGTTTTATAGCTATCAGTTTATTCCTTTAGAACAGTCCTGGATCTCATTTGGGAATGAAAGCATGGTGGAATATGTAGTAAAGGCATTTAATTCGATGTTTATTATTGCCTTTCAAATGTCAATCCCTGTCGTGGGCAGTTTATTTTTAGTGGATATTGCCTTGGGGATTGTTGCTCGAACAGTTCCCCAACTAAATGTATTTGTTGTGGGACTTCCATTGAAAATAGGTGTGAGCTTTATTGTATTAATAGCAGTGATGAGTATTATGCTGCTAGTAGTTTCCCAATTATTCGAAATGATGTTAAATACAATGCGTGGTCTAATGGAAATTATTGGGGGAACTTAACAGATGAAACGACTAATTGCGTTAGACCTGCAATATTTTGCAGGAGAAAAAACGGAAAAAGCAACACCGAAAAAACGACAGGACTCAAGAAAAAAGGGACAAGTAGCTAAGAGCCAGGATGTTAACACAGCCGTTGTCCTTTTAGGTGTTTTTTTATTCCTTCTATTTGCGGGATCCTATTTAAAGGATATTGTTTTTTATATTATGACTCATACTTTTAATCAGTTAATGCTTATGGAACTGACAGAAGCAAATATACAAATTGTTTTTTTAGCTATCTTAAAGGAGCTTGTCCTATTTTTAGGTCCGATCATGCTAGTTGCAATGCTTTCGGGAATAGTCTCAAATTATGCCCAGGTAGGATTTTTATTTTCTACTGAGGCGATTCAGCCGAAGCTAGAGAAGCTGGATCCAATTAAAGGATTTAAACGGATATTTTCAGTTAGAGCCATTGTTGAACTTTTAAAATCAATCTTAAAAATTGGCTTTGTTGGCATTATTACCTTTTTGGTTTTATGGAGCAGAATAGATGAGATCCTGATCTTATCACAAAAAACAGTTGGAGCTGCACTGGCAACGATTGGCAGCTTAACTGTGCAAATGGGTTTGTATGCCTCAGGTGCCCTGCTATTTCTATCGATATTAGATTTCTTGTATCAGAAATATGATTTTGAAAAAAACATTCGAATGTCAAAACAAGATATTAAAGACGAGTATAAAAATATTGAAGGGGATCCCCTTATTAAATCAAAAATAAAACAGAAACAGCGGGAAATGGCTATGAGAAGAATGATGCAGGAGGTTCCGAATGCAGACGTCGTTATCACCAATCCAACTCATTTCGCCGTTGCATTAAAATATGATGAGGCAAAACTCGATGCACCCTATGTTGTCGCAAAAGGGGTCGACTTTGTCGCTCAAAAGATAAAAATGATAGCTAAAGAAAAGGATATTATAACTGTTGAAAATCGGCCTCTTGCGAGAGCTTTATATAGTCAGGCAGAAATTGGAGATGCAATTCCTGAAGAATTTTTCAAGGCAGTCGCAGAAATTCTTGCCCATGTATATAGAATGAAAAAGAAAATTTAATGATCTCTATACATTTTTAGAGTGCTATAGAAAAACTTTGGAAACCAATAGTAAATAAGCTTTTGCCAGGTTTTTCTTTTTAGGAGAGGAATTTTATGTCAGGAAGAGATTTATCCGTATTAGTAGCTGTCATTTTAATTGTAGCTATGCTTATTATCCCTTTTCCATCGTGGCTTCTAAGTATACTAATCTTAATTAATATTACATTGGCACTCATAGTCTTATTGACGACAATGAATATGAGTGAGCCGCTTCAATTTTCGATATTCCCGTCATTATTATTATTATTGACGCTTTTCCGCTTAGGATTAAATGTTTCGACAACACGTTCAATCCTTTCAACAGGTGATGCGGGCGGAGTTGTCCATACTTTCGGTACATTCGTTGTCGGCGGTAATCTTGTTGTTGGTCTAGTTGTGTTTTTAATTTTGGTTATCATTCAATTTATCGTTATTACAAAAGGAGCTGAGCGTGTTTCTGAGGTCGCTGCGAGATTTACCCTTGATGCGATGCCTGGGAAACAGATGAGTATTGATGCGGACCTAAATGCTGGAATGATTTCAGAGCAGGAAGCTCGTGCACGACGTGAAAAGGTGAGTAGAGAAGCGGATTTTTATGGTTCAATGGATGGTGCAAGTAAATTTGTAAAAGGGGATGCAATTGCAGGAATCATTATTGTCTTAATTAACCTGATTTTTGGGATTGTGATCGGTGTGATGCAGCTAGGGTTGTCGGTAGCTGAATCTGCATCAAAATTTTCATTATTATCAGTAGGGGATGGCTTAGTCAGCCAAATTCCTGCACTTCTTATTTCAACTGCAACGGGCATTGTTGTAACAAGAGCGGCTTCTGATGGTAATCTAGGAAAAGACATTACAACTCAATTATTTGCTTTTCCAAAAATGCTATATGTTACTGGAGGAACGATATTTTTATTAGGGCTGTTTACTCCAATTAGTGATTTGCTAACGATTCCGATTGCTGGGCTTCTCTGTTTTGGGGGATATATGATCAACCGTACCCCTGATCAAGGGAAGGAAGAGCTTCAGGAAATCGATGAAGAACTGGAAGCAAGTGAGATGAAAAGTCCAGAAAGCGTAGTTAGTTTATTAAACGTGGATCCCATTGAGTTTGAATTCGGTTATGGGCTTATCCCGTTAGCAGACGCTAATCAAGGTGGAGATCTGCTTGATCGTATTGTAATGATTCGCAGGCAGCTAGCAATAGAATTAGGCTTAGTTATTCCTGTTGTACGAATTCGAGATAATATTCAGCTTCAACCGAATGAATATAGACTAAAAATCAAAGGAAATGAAATGGCAAGAGGCGAGCTGCTGCTTGATCATTATTTAGCAATGAGCCCTGGTATTGAAGATGATTCAATTGAAGGGATTGATACGATAGAACCATCCTTTGGACTGCCTGCAAAATGGATTACAGAGGATATGAAGGAACAGGCAGAAATATTTGGCTATACAGTAGTGGATCCGCCTTCTGTTGTTTCCACCCATATTACAGAAGTGATTAAGGGGAATGCTCATGAACTAATCGGTCGTCAGGAAACGAAACAACTGATTGACCATCTTAATGAGAGCTATCCAATTCTTGTTGAGGAAGTTACACCAAACCCGCTTTCAGTTGGAGAAGTGCAGAAAGTATTGGCAAAGCTGTTAAAAGAAAATGTATCCATTCGAAACTTGCCAATCATCTTCGAGACACTAGCTGATTTTGGAAAAGTAACTAGCGACACAGAATTACTTACAGAATATGTTCGCCAAGCATTGGCACGGCAAATCACAAATCAATTTTCTCAAGGTTCTGATTCACTAAAAGTGGTAACACTTTCTGGTAAAGTAGAGAAGCTAATTGCTGAAGGTATCCAGCAAACAGAACATGGCAATTATTTATCTATGGATCCAACAGTTTCTCAATCCGTCTTAGAATCAATCGCTTCACAGGTAGAGCAATTGTCTTTAATTGAACAAACACCTATTGTTTTATGCTCTCCTGCAGTAAGAATGTATGTCCGTCAGTTAA
The DNA here is from genome assembly GCF_032341175.1 of Bacillus sp. DTU_2020_1000418_1_SI_GHA_SEK_038. Classification (NCBI taxonomy): domain Bacteria; kingdom Bacillati; phylum Bacillota; class Bacilli; order Caryophanales; family Bacillaceae; genus Bacillus; species Bacillus sp. DTU_2020_1000418_1_SI_GHA_SEK_038. The sequence continues at coordinate 1,900,338 of NZ_CP135435.1, forward strand.
CCGAAAGATATTTCCCGCAAATTCCAATTCTTTCGTATAACGAACTTGAAGCTAATGTAGAAGTACAGAGTGTAGGGGTGGTGAACATAGATTGAAGGTAAAAAAATATATTGCACCTTCCATGGCTGAAGCTATGAAGCATATCCGAGCCGAGCTTGGAAGTGATGCAGTTATATTAAATTCTAGAGAGGTTCAGTCAGGCGGTTTTCTAGGGCTTTTTAAAAAACGTAGTATAGAAGTAATTGCAGCTACTGATCAACTGGCAAATTCTCAAACGAAAACAATCACAAAACAAAAGCTATCAACTGCACCTGATACGAACCGGAATTTTAAGATGGAGAACGCAAATAATAATAATAAGATTAGTGAAAAACATAAGCCTTCTGAAGACATAATGAAGGAAATTAATGAGTTAAAGTCGCAGTTAAAGGCAATGTCCGTTTCTAATCCAGAATTTGGACCTGTTTACCCTGAACATTTAAAGCTGATGCAAAAATTATTAAATGAACAGGACATCAATGAAGCTAATCAAAACAAACTACTAACTTCACTTCTTGAAAAATGGTATGTAAATGGGGCAACTGCATCAATTAATGAGGTATATTCCTGGCTTGAAAAGAACATGGTTGACCAGCTTAGAGGAATAAACTTTGGCGGAGTTTCCTTTAAGAAAAAGTATTTAAATGTGGTCGGTCCTACAGGGGTTGGAAAAACAACTTCCCTAGCAAAGATTGCGGCAGAATGTGTAATTAATCATAAAAAGAAAGTTGCTTTTATCACTACAGATACGTACCGGATTGCAGCGATTGATCAATTAAAAACTTATGCCAAAATTTTAAATGTACCAATGGAGGTCTGCTATACAATCGATGATTTTAAAAAGGCTGCAAATAACTTCAATGAATATGATCTTGTTCTAATCGATACGGCAGGCAGAAACTTTAGAAACAAGCAATATGTTGAAGATTTAAAACAGGTTATTGATTTTGATCATGACATGGAAACCTTTCTAGTTCTCTCTCTTACTTCAAAACAAAGGGATATGGAAGATATATATGAACAGTTCTCCATTATTGAAATCGATAAATTTATTTTTACAAAATCGGATGAAACCTCAAGCTACGGAGCGATGTATAATTTGATCACAAAATACAACAAGGGTGTTGCCTACTTGACAAATGGTCAAAATGTTCCTGACGATATGATTGAAGTGAAACCTAGTACGATAGCAAAAACAATTATTGGGGTCGAATAAAATGAAAGACCAGGCAGAAGATTTACGAATAAGATTAAGAGCAAGTAAACTAAGGAAAAATCCTAGAACTTTAGCGGTTGTAAGCGGTAAGGGAGGAGTTGGAAAATCTAACTTTTCTCTCAACTTTGCAATATCCTTAACAAAGAAGGGCTTCGCAGTATTGCTTTTCGATATGGATTTAGGCATGGGTAATCTTGATATATTGATGGGAACGTCTTCAGAGTATTCAATCGTAGATTATTTTGAAGGCCGAGTTTCATTAAAGCAAGCGATAATGCATGGGCCTGAGGGGCTAAAATATATTGCAGGCGGTTCTGGACTTTCCCACATCGTACATTTAGATGAAAACAGGGTAGAACATTTTACACAAGAGCTCTCAGTATTATTTGCTGAGTATGACTATGTCATTTTCGATATGGGTGCCGGCATCACAAATGAATCAATTAAATTTATTCTATCAGCCCAAGAGCTTGTGTGTATCACAACGTCAGAGCCTACAGCCATGACAGATGCCTACTCGATGCTGAAACATATTCATTTAGTTGATTCATCAATCCCCTACTATATTGTCATTAATCGTGTTCAGAATGAAAAGGAAGGGCAGATGACCTATAACCGAATAGCTAAAGTGTTACAGAATTTTCTTGGAAGGGAATCATTCTATCTTGGAATGCTCCCGGATGACCGATCGATTCAGCAAGCTGTTAGAAGGCAAACCCCTTTTATTCTAAACAATGAAAAGTCACCTGCTTCAAAATCAATTATTGAAATTGCTGATCGGTATAAAGAAAAGTATTTTCATGATAAACCGTTAGGAAATAGTTTTTCATTTATTTCAAAACTAAAGCGATTTCTCTTCGAAAGGTAGGCGTCTTCATTGAGAAAAATTAATGTGCTAGTTGTTGATGATTCGGCCTTTATGAGGAAGCTAATTTCTGATTTTCTTAAAGAAGACCCACAAATTGAAGTCATTGGAACGGCGAGAAATGGTGAAGATGGACTGAAAAAAGTAAGAGACTTGAATCCAGATGTTATCACTATGGATGTTGAAATGCCCCTATTAAATGGGCTTGATGCTCTTAAACAAATCATGATTGAACATCCGGTTCCAGTCATTATGCTTTCTAGTACAACAAAAGAAGGTGCAGAAAATACGTTAACGGCTATTCAAAATGGCGCTTTTGATTTTATTGCAAAGCCTTCGGGTGCGATATCTCTTGATTTACATAAAATTAAAGAAGAATTGGTTCGAAAAGTCATCTTAGCAAGCAAATTAAGCAGGAAACAATTGATAAATTTAGCATCTAATAGAAAAATACCTATAAATCATGAAGAAAGATATAGTAAAATAGAACTAAGTGAATCTAGTGAAATTAGTAAACAAAATAGGGATCCCTACACAAAAAAAATAATTTGTATTGGAACTTCTACAGGAGGACCGAGAGCTCTGCAACAGGTTCTAACAAAAATTCCTCCAACTATTGATGCTGCCATTCTTATTGTTCAGCACATGCCCGCTGGTTTTACGAAATCATTAGCAAACAGATTAGATTCACTATGTGAAATATCTGTAAAGGAAGCAATTGATGGTGAAATAGTACAAAAGGGAACTGCCTATATAGCTCCTGGCGGTTTTCATTTAAAAGTAAGGCAATCGGGTAATAATCTGCTTACATTTTTAGAAAAGTCAGATGCTAGAAACGGGCACAGACCTGCAGTAGATATTCTTTTTGAATCAGTAAGTGAAATTAAGGATTACAAGAAGGTAGCAGTCATCATGACTGGAATGGGGTCAGATGGAACTCAAGGACTTATTGCCCTAAAAAACACTGGTAAAGTTACTGCCATAGCTGAATCACAAGAAACGTCAATTGTTTTCGGAATGCCAAAAGCTGCTATTGCCACAAGATTAATAGACGAAATTCAAGATGTGGATAAAATTGCAGAATCAATTTTGAAATATGTTTAATGTGGAGGGCTGAGAGCTCGTGGATATGAACCAATATTTAGAAGTCTTTATTGAAGAAAGTAAAGAACATTTACAGGCTTGTAATGAACAGCTGCTTGAGCTTGAAAAGAACCCTGAGAATATATCAATCGTTAATGAGATTTTCCGCTCGGCACATACGTTAAAGGGAATGTCAGCAACGATGGGCTATGAAGACTTAGCAAAATTAACCCATCAAATGGAAAATGTACTAGACGCCATTCGAAATCATAAGCTTACTTTTAATCCAGAGATCCTTGATGTTATTTTCCTTGCTGTTGATGACCTTGAAGCTATGGTTCAATCCATTGCTGAAGGCGGAGACGGAAAAAGAGACGTAGCCGAAGTAGTAGAAAAGCTATTAATGATAGAAAAAGGGGAAAGTATTTCCCAAATAGCAAAAGCTGAGGCAGCAGTTGCTGTTGCAGAGCTCAATCCAACAGTAAAAAGTGTTTACGATGAGTTTGAACTGACAGTCATGCAGCAATCAAAGGAACAGGGATTTGAAACTTTTGAAATAACGGTTTCGTTAAGGGAAGACTGCTTACTGAAAGCAGCAAGAGTATTTATGGTATTTGAAATTCTTGAGAAAATCGGTGAAGTGATAAAGGCAAATCCTTCGGTTGAGCAATTAGAGGAAGAACAATTTGATCAGGAATTTACTGTCACAATCGTATCTAAAGAGGTTAAAGAAGATATCCATAAGAAAGTGATGAAGGTTTCAGAGGTAGAAAGAGTTGATGTTCAGGTTTTATCATTGGAAGCATTGCGTCAATCTGAATTAGATGCACATGAGCTTATTGAAAGTCTTGCACCGATTTTTGAAGAAAAGGAAACGACTGAAAATAATATTCCTCAAAAGCAAGAAGAAAAGAAAGCGGGGGCATCATCCTCATCAGCTAAGAATTCTAACAGCAAAACAATCAGGGTGAATATTGAAAGACTTGATATCCTAATGAATTTATTTGAAGAATTAGTCATAGACCGGGGGCGTCTTGAACAAATTTCCCGCGATTTAAATAATCAGGAGCTGCATGAAACGGTAGAACGGATGACAAGAATTTCAGGTGATTTACAAAATATTATTTTAAACATGCGCATGGTTCCAGTAGAAACAGTATTTAATAGATTCCCGCGGATGGTTCGTCAATTAGCCCGTGATTTAGACAAGAAGATTAATCTTGAGATAATTGGTGCTGAAACAGAATTAGACAGAACAGTTATTGATGAAATTGGCGACCCGCTCGTTCATTTAATTAGAAACGCACTTGACCATGGAGTTGAAACACCTGAAATTAGAAAAGCTAATGGAAAGAATGAAGAAGGAACAGTTATTCTAAAAGCTTATCATAGTGGCAATCATGTCTTTATTGAAATAGAAGATGATGGTGCTGGAATTAATCGGGATAAAGTGCTTGCAAAAGCGATCAAAAAAGGTATAGTCACGCAACAGGCGGCAGCAACAATGACTGACAAGCAGGTTTTTGAGCTAATACTTGCTTCTGGTTTCTCAACAGCTGATAAGATTTCTGATGTTTCAGGCCGTGGAGTGGGTCTAGACGTTGTAAAAAGCACAATTGAATCATTAGGCGGTACGGTATCTATCGATTCAAATCTAGGCAAAGGTTCGATTTTCTCGATACAATTACCGCTTACATTGTCGATTATTTCGGTTATGCTTACTGAAATACAAAAAGAAAAATTCGCTATCCCACTATCTTCAATTATTGAAACGGCGATTGTAAAAAAATCTGATATACTAAATGCCCATAATCAAAGAGTTATCGATTTTAGAGGCAAGGTTGTTCCGCTTCTTTTCCTAAAAGAAATTTTCGAAGTACCGGTATTTGAAGAAGGGGATGAATTCTACTCTGTTGTCATTGTTAGAAAAGGAGACAAAATGGCAGGCCTAGTTGTTGACTCTTTTATTGGCCAGCAGGAGGTTGTCTTAAAGTCTCTAGGAAACTATTTAACAAATGTATTTGCTATATCGGGAGCTACCATACTTGGTGATGGTCAGGTAGCGTTAATTGTAGATTGCAACTCGTTAATTAAGTAAACCATTATCTTCGTACCATTAATTATAGATTGTCTAGTAAGGAGTGGATCAGTATGGCTGAGACTATAGCTTCTGATATTAAATTAATCGTTTTTCAGCTTATGAATAAAGAGTATGCAATCCCGGTAAATCAAGTTCGGTCCATTGAGAAAATTGAGCATATTACGAGAGTGCCAAGAACAGAAAAGTTTATTAAAGGTGTCATTAATCTACGCGGAGTCATTACGCCAATTATTGATCTTCGCAGCAGATTTGGGCTAGAAGAGGTTGGCTATTCAGATAGTACTAGGGTCATTATCGCAGGACTTAATGATTTGGAGGTCGGGTTCATTGTTGATTTAGCTAATGATGTAATCGACATTCCAGTTAACTCGATTGAACCGCCACCTGAAGTTGTAGGGGTAGCAGAGGCCGATTACATTAATGGTGTTGCCAAGGTCGGAAATCGTTTGTTAATTCTTATTGACCTTGAGAAGATCTTAAATATAGAAGAACGTTTAATATTACAAGGAAATGAAGGATGAACAAATGAATTTTATTGAAAAAATTTCATCCATGCATCTTGATATATTAAAAGAGATTGGAAATATAGGAGCTGGACATGCAGCAACTGCGCTCTCTAAGTTATTAAATAAGAAAATAGACATGAAAGTGCCAGACGTCAGGATCGTTTCATTTGATGAAATGATGAATATGATGGGTGGTTCAGATAATGTTGTTGCTGGAGTGTTCCTAAGAATTGAAGGCGATGCCCCTGGAAGCATGTTTTTTGTCTTACCCGTTGAACAGGCTTCCAGATTTATTCGTGAAATGATTGGTGATGAATACTTCAGCTTTGATTCACCGCCTTATAGTGAATTAGGATTATCTGCTTATCAGGAGCTTGGAAATATCCTTTCTGGTTCATATTTATCCTCTCTCTCTGATTTCACCAATTTATCATTATATCCTTCTGTACCAGCATTAAGCATTGATATGGCTGGTGCAATAATTAGCTATGGACTGATCGAATTATCACAAGTCAGCGATTTCGCCATTGTAATAGATACAGCACTTAATGATGATGGGGCAGATAAAGAAGCGGTCAAGGGCCATTTTTTCTTACTGCCAGATCCAGAATCCTTCGATACGATTTTTAAATCTTTGGGAGTATAACAAAATGATCCAATGTAAAGAAGTTATAAAAGTGGGAATTGCTGATATGAATATTGTTAAAACCCCTAATACGATTCGCACCTCTGGATTAGGTTCTTGTGTTGGAGTGGTAGTCTATGATCAGCAACGGGAGATTGCAGGGCTTTCACATATTATGCTTCCAGATTCGAACCTTGCAAAGGCAGGTAATATAAATACTGCCAAATATGCAGATACGGCTGTTAAAGACTTAGTGTCTAAGCTTATTCAAAATGGTGCAAGAGCCTATTCTTTAAAGGCGAAAATTGCTGGAGGGGCTCAAATGTTTCAATTTTCTTCTGGCAGTGATATTATGCGGATCGGTCCTAGAAATGTAGATGCTGTAAAGGCAGAGCTAGCAGCACTTAAAATTTCTATTGTTTCTGAAGATGTTGGCGGAAATAGTGGAAGAACAATAGAATTTGATCCACAGACATGTATACTACATATTCGGACAGTAAATAAGGGTGTACAGGAAATATAATCAGCCTCATACCAGATGTGTGGGCTGTTTCCTAAAAGAGTTTACTCGGTAATGGAGTTAATGAAAGGCAAAGGATTTTTTACTAGGATTGTAATCATCGTTTATGGAAAAGGAAACGTTTGAGGAGGATGACCATGGCGCATCAAACACTTCAGGAGCAACGATATTGGCATAATTGGGTCGACTCACGTGATAATCAAGCAGGGGATTATCTTGTAAAGAAATATTTGCCGTTAGTGAGTTATCATGTCCAGCGGATTTCCGTAAATCTTCCTAGAAATGTTTCGCGGGATGATTTACGAAGTCTGGGAATGATAGGCTTATATGATGCCTTGGAAAAATTTGATCCAAATCGGGATCTGAAGTTTGATACATATGCATCCTTCCGAATTAGAGGTGCTATTTTAGACGGTTTAAGAAAAGAGGATTGGCTCCCGCGAAATACTAGGGAAAAGGCAAAAAAAATTGAAGCTGCAATTGAAAAACTCGAGCAGCGACTAATGCGAAATGCAAGTATCGAGGAAATTTCATCTGAACTAAATATGAGTGAAGAAGAAGTGCAATCTGTCATAAATGAACATTTCTTTGCAAATATTCTTTCAATGGATGAAAAGTTTAATGATCAAGATGATAAAGAAGGCCACTCACATATTATTAAAGATGATCGTGCAGAAATTCCTGAAGATAAAATAGTAAAAGATGAAATGATCCGTGAGCTTATCGAAATGATTTCTTTACTAAATGAAAAAGAACAGCTAGTTATTAGCTTGTTTTATAAAGAAGAATTAACCTTAACAGAAATTGGACAAGTGATGAGTCTATCGACTTCTAGAATTTCTCAGATTCATTCAAAGGCAATTTTTAAATTAAGGAATGCTTTAATAAAAGTTATTTAGATTGTAGTTTGAAAGGGGAACCGAAATGGAAAAGCATTATCGAATAATCATAACGAAGGATCGTTTAACAGCAAAAATTGATTTAGTTTCGAATGTAGCAAATGACTTTTCCATTAAAAAGAGTGATGTTGAACAATTTCTTTCTAAAGAAAAGATATCTTTCGGAATCATTGAGGATGTGATAAATCAGATTTTTGAAAACCCACAATCCTTAAGTTATCCATCCATTATTGCTGAAGGCATCCCGCCTAAAAATGGGGTGGATGCCTATCTTCTAAATGAAGTTCAGCATGAGAAAAAAGAGGTAAGAGAAAAATTCAACTTCCGAAAAGTTCTTCAAATCCCATCTGTTTCAAGTGGCCAGCCTCTTGCTTCAGTTGTCCCGCCTACTCCAGGTACAGACGGAATGGATGTATTTGGAAAAAGGATTCCCGCTAAAAATGGAAACCCCCTTAAAATAAGACCAGGAAAAAATGTTATTTTAAATAATTCAAGATTTTATTCAACTTCTGATGGGCAATTAAGCCTTACAGACAAAATGATCTCCGTCAATCCCGTTTTTGAAGTCAATGGTGACCTTGATTTAAAGACAGGAAATGTTGATTTTATTGGCAATGTCGTTATTAGAGGAAATGTACCTAGCGGATACGAAATAAAAGCTGGTGGAGATGTTAGAATATTTGGTTTAGTAGAGGCTGCACATATTCATGCTGAAGGCAATATCATTATTTCTGGAGGGGTTACGGGAGGAAATAAAGGGATGATCTCAAGCGTAGGAAATGTTCAGGCAACCTACTTAAATCAGGCAAATGTGCAAGCTGGTCATGATGTCATTATAGAGTCCTCTATTTTACACAGTAAAATTCGGGCAGGTTCCTCCATCTTAGGCAAAAATGCATTCGTTATCGGTGGATTCCTTACAGCTAATAAAGAGATACATGTAAAAGAAGTTGGAAACCATTTGTTTACAAAAACGGAACTACAAGCTCACTTAGATACGTCTTTGGCTGATAGAGAGAAAGAGTTACATTTAGAAAGAGCGAAATTAATTGATAATCTTGAGAAATTATCAAATATTGAGCGAAAGCTATTAGGAATTGCAAAGCTGACTGGGAATCTAACTCAAGAACAAAAAGTAGTTATTCTCAAGCAAAAATCTACAAAACAACATATTGTTGGGCAGATCACAAATATTGATGAAGAGCTAAGACAATTGGAGGAAGCACTCAATGAAAGACAAGACTCTTCCATTTATATTTATGAGACAGTATTTCCAAATAGTACTTTGCGTTTTGGGAAGTATGCCAAGCAATTGCAGCACAAACAATCATCAGCACGTTTTTTACTTCAAGGCGGGGAAATCGTGACTGAGCCTATTCTATAGACAATAAAATTGACTTATTAGAGATGGGTGTGGAACTATGAGTTTGAAGTCGATTGAAATGCAAATTGCCTTACCAAGGACAATGGAAGTGGGGAAAATACAAGAGCAATTGCAGCAGCGAGGTCAAAACATCAATGATTTTGCCACAGAGCGAACCCATAAAGAAGAAAAACAGCATAGAGAAACTGTTATAAAACACGAACAAAAAGCGAATGTCAAACTTACCCAAGATGAGCATAATGGCAATGCTGGGGAAGATAAAGATACTCCACAAAAAAAGAAAAGCAGCAAGCTTATTGAAAAGGAGAAACATCCATATAAAGGTAATGTCATTGATTACAGTGGATAGAGGGATTATATGACCACTTTCTTATTATTTATCAGTTTATTTTTAAATGTTCTTGCCCTTTTTTCAATTATCATATTATTTTTGCGTCAAAACCGTTTTTTACAAGTAGAGAAAAAACAGGAAAAAATGCTTCAAGAAATGGAAGAAGTCATTTCTGCTTATCTAGTTCAGATGAAGGAAGAAAACGAAGATTTTATTAAGCGAATGGGGAAAATTGAAAGGAATGCTCAAACTTTCCCGAACGGAGAAAGTCGGGTAACGATTAAGAAAAGTAAAGATGACTCTCATCTTGAAAAAAATGTAAGTCTTCAAAACCGAATTGGAAAAGCAAATGCTTATAGTGCTGCAAATGCATACAAACAAAACGCTGTTGTTCCAAGTAGTCATGCCAGTAATAACTCCAAAGTAATAGCAAATGATAAGGTAGATTTGCCGCCTCTAGAAACCAATACTATTCTTGCAGACGTAAATGAAAAAGAGAATTCACAGGATCAATCACTATTAAATGATATTCTTCAATTAAAAAAGCAAGGATATAATGAGACAGAAATTGCTCAAAAGCTAAATAAAGGTAAGACAGAAATTAATCTTTTATTAAAATTTAATCAAAAGAAATAAGGAATAACTTGATAGTCCATTATTTTTATGCTATATTAACAAATGGTGTTAATACACACGCTTATTGATTTAGTCGGACGGTGCTGAAACCCTTTCAGTTCCCGATTGAAAATGAAATAAGCGGAGGAAAACAAACCATTAGGAGGAAAAACAATGTCAGTCATTTCAATGAAACAATTGCTTGAAGCTGGTGTACACTTTGGTCACCAAACACGCCGTTGGAACCCTAAGATGAAGAAATATATCTTCACTGAGCGTAACGGTATCTACATCATCGACCTTCAAAAAACGGTTAAGAAGGTAGAAGAAGCTTACAATTTCGTTAAAGAACTTGCTGGAAACGGCGGTACAATCCTATTTGTTGGTACGAAAAAACAAGCTCAAGACTCTGTTAAAGAAGAAGCAATCCGTTCTGGTATGTACTTTGTTAACCAACGCTGGTTAGGTGGTACTTTAACGAACTTCGAAACAATCCAAAAGCGTATTAACCGTTTAAAAGATATCGAAAGAATGTCTGAAGATGGAACGTTTGAAGTACTTCCAAAGAAAGAAGTAGTTCAATTGAAGAAAGAGCAAGAGCGTTTAGAAAAATTCTTAGGCGGAATCAAGGATATGAAGACTCTTCCAGATGCTTTATTTATCATTGATCCTCGCAAAGAGCGCATTGCTGTTGCAGAAGCACATAAATTAAATATTCCAATCGTAGGTATTGTTGATACAAACTGTGATCCGGATGAAATTGATGTTGTTATCCCTGCAAACGATGATGCGATCCGTGCTGTTAAATTATTAACTGCTAAGATGGCTGATGCGATCCTTGAAGCAAAACAAGGCGAAGAAGTTACTACTGCTTAATAAAAGCTATTCTGGTTTATGAAATCAAATCTATTTTAAGTTTTGAGGGATTAGGCTAAGAATCAAGGCTAACAATAATAAAGGTGATAAGGGAGCACCCTTTATCACCTTTTTTTAAAGGGTTATTGTTTGTAAGTGAAAATATAGGTAAAAATATTAATACATAGATTTAAGGAGGATTTTCATAATGGCTATTACTGCACAAATGGTTAAGGAACTTCGTGAAAAAACAGGCGCAGGTATGATGGATTGTAAAAAAGCTCTTCAAGAAACTGATGGTGATATGGAAAAAGCAATTGATTTCTTACGTGAAAAAGGAATTGCAAAAGCAGCTAAAAAAGGCGACCGTATTGCAGCAGAAGGTCTTACAACTATCAAAGTTGAAGGGAATGCAGCTGTTATTCTTGAAGTAAACTCTGAAACAGATTTCGTTGCAAAGAATGAAGGTTTCCAAGTTCTTGTAAAAGAATTAGCTGATCACCTTTTAGCGAAAAAACCAGCTTCAGTTGAAGAAGCTCTTGGACAAACAATGGATAATGGTGCAACTGTAGAAACTCATATTAATTCTGCTATCGCAAAAATTGGAGAGAAGCTTACACTTCGCCGTTTTGCTGTTAAAACAAAAACAGACAGCGATGCATTTGGTGCATACTTGCATATGGGTGGACGTATTGGTGTGTTAACTGTAGTTGAAGGTACAACAGATGAAGATGCAGCTAAAGATGTATCTATGCATATTGCAGCATTAAATCCTAAATATGTATCACGTGACGAGGTTTCTGCTGAAGAAGTTGAGCGTGAGCGTCAAGTATTAACACAACAAGCATTAAATGAAGGAAAACCTGAAAATATCGTTGCTAAAATGGTAGAAGGCCGTTTAAGCAAATATTTCGAAGATGTTTGTGTAAACGACCAAGCGTTTGTTAAAAACCCTGACCAAAAGGTTGGAAAATTTGTTGAATCAAAAGGCGGAAAAATCCGTGAGTTCGTTCGCTACGAAGTTGGAGAAGGCTTAGAAAAGCGTGAAGACAATTTCGCAGAAGAAGTAATGAGCCAGGTTAAGAAATAATAAACTTACTATCAAGAAATGCTTAATCTAGGGAACACACAGTGTTCCCTATTTTTCAAAGTGCGTATACGCATTTCGATTTTTACATATGGAGGTCTTTATGAGCAACCCAAAGTACAAACGCGTCGTCTTAAAATTAAGTGGAGAAGCTTTAGCAGGAGAGCAAGGCTTTGGAATTAATCCTGCCGTCATTAAATCAGTTGCAGCACAAGTAAGAGACTTAGCTCAATTAGGAGTAGAGGTTGCAGTTGTTGTTGGCGGTGGAAATATATGGCGTGGGAAGATTGGGGAAGAAATGGGGATGGACAGAGCAAATGCTGACTATATGGGCATGCTTGCAACTGTTATGAACTCATTAGCACTTCAAGATAGCCTTGAGCAGCTAGGAGTTGAGACAAGGGTTCAAACCTCAATTGAGATGAGACAAGTCGCAGAGCCATATATTCGCAGAAAGGCAATTCGCCACCTAGAGAAAAAGCGAGTTGTTATTTTTGCAGCTGGTACAGGTAACCCTTATTTTTCAACTGATACAACTGCCGCTTTACGTGCAGCAGAAATAGAAGCGGAAGTTATCTTAATGGCGAAAAACAATGTTGACGGTGTATACTCTGCTGACCCGCGTGTTGATAAAAATGCCAAAAAATATGAAGAATTATCATATTTAGACGTATTAAAAGAAGGGTTGGCTGTAATGGATTCTACGGCATCTTCTTTGTGTATGGATAATGATATTCCATTAATTGTTTTCTCGATTATGGAACAGGGGAATATTAATCGCGCTGTTATGGGCGAAACAATCGGAACAATTGTGAGGGGGAAAAAATAATGCCAAAACAAGTAATTGCGAATGCAAAAGAAAAAATGACAAAAGCAATCCAAGCATATACTCGTGAATTAGCAGCGATCCGTGCAGGGAGAGCCAATGCTTCCTTACTTGATAGGATTACTGTTGACTATTACGGGGCGCCAACGCCTATTAATCAATTAGCAGGTGTATCTGTTCCAGAAGCACGACTTTTAGTCATTCAACCTTACGATAAAACGATTCTCGGTGATATTGAAAAAGCCATCCTTAAATCAGATATCGGTTTAACCCCATCAAATGATGGAAATATTATTAGACTTTCTATTCCGCAGCTTACAGAGGAGCGCCGGAAAGAGTTGGTTAAACAGGTTAAAAAGGAATCAGAGGAAGCAAAAATTGCTATTCGTAATATTCGCCGTGATGGGAATGATGATTTAAAAAAGCTGGAGAAAAATGGAGAAATTACAGAAGATGATTTACGTGGTTACTCTGATGATATCCAAAAGCTGACAGATGAGCAAATTGCTAAAATCGATTCCATTACAAAGGATAAAGAAAAAGAAGTACTTGAAGTGTAATGCATCATCTACCCTCTATCATTAGGGGGTTTTTTCAATCTTCTAGGTACTAATTCCCGCAATAGAAAAATAAATACATATAAAGCATATTCTTAATTTAGTTATCTATACATACCCTTTTATAGAGATAACTTTCTTTATTTTTGGTATGATAAAATCATGCGGAAAATGAACTCTATCTTGTCCTTACCAGATGTACTAATCGGCAAGTTTTCTTTTCGGAGGTAAGAAAACCTATCTAAAGGAGCATTTTTATGTTAAATAAAATGAAACAATGGAGAAATCAGAATAGCTCAACAGATCTCCGAGAGAGAATCTTGAAAATTCAAGAGCTTCAGATTCCTTCACACGTAGCGATTATAATGGATGGCAATGGCAGATGGGCAAAGAAAAGAGCGCTGCCGCGTGTTGCGGGGCATCATGAGGGAATGAAAGTAGTTCGGAAAATGACAAAATTGGCTAATGAGCTTGGAATAAAAACCTTAACTCTATATGCTTTCTCGACTGAAAATTGGAAAAGACCTAAAATGGAAGTGGATTTTTTAATGAAGCTCCCGGAGGAGTTTTTAGGTACATTCCTTCCTGAGCTAGTCGAAGAGAATGTACGGGTACAAATGATGGGCTATAAGGAAATGCTGCCTACACATACAAGGAATGCGATTGAGAAGGCAATGGAAGATACAAAGGATAATACCGGGTTAATTTTGAACTTCGCTCTTAATTATGGGAGCAGGGCGGAAATTATTGAGGGAATCAAACTTGTCTTAAAAGATTGCAATAGTGGTATAATAAATGAAAATGATTTAAATGAAGAAGTTTTTTCAAATTATTTAATGACGAAAGATCTAAATGATCCTGATTTATTAATTAGAACAAGCGGGGAAATCCGTTTAAGCAATTTTATGCTTTGGCAGCTTGCATACACGGAGTTTTGGTTTACTGATGTTCTATGGCCAGATTTTGGCGAAGAGCATTTTATTGAAGCGATTGAGGTATTCCAGAACCGTCAGAGGCGGTTTGGCGGAGTTTAATAAAGGTGTGACGACATAGATGAAGCAACGAATCATTTCAGCGATCATATTTGGTGCAATTTTTTTGCCTTTAACGATTTATGGTGGATTTCCATTCATTATTCTAGCCTATTTATTGGCATCTATTGCACTATATGAAGTATTAAAAATGCGCAAAATTAAGCTCTATTCTTTACC